>NZ_JBVHJJ010000032.1:550-1233 GCF_055560115.1 Streptomyces sp. NPDC023527 | reverse complement strand
CCACGGTCGTCGTCACGGCGCGGAGCACGGTCGTCGCGACGGTCATCGCGGCGGAAGCCACCACGGTCATCGTCACGGCGCGGACCGCCGTAGCCACCGCCGGAGGGACGGCCACCACGGTCGTCACGGCGGAAGCCACCACGGTCGTCCTCACGACGGGGACCGCCGTAGCCGCCACCGGAGGGGCGGCCGCCACGGTCGTCGCGGCCCTGGTAGCCACCGGACGGACGGCCGCCGCGGTCGTCATCACGGCGCGGACCGCCGTAGCCGCCGCCGGAGGGGCGACCACCACGGTCGTCACGGCCCTGGTAGCCACCGGACGGACGGCCACCGCGGTCGTCATCACGGCGCGGACCGCCATAGCCGCCACCGGAGGGACGGCCACCACGGTCGTCACGGCCCTGGTAGCCACCGGACGGGCGACCGCCACGGTCGTCATCACGGCGCGGACCGCCATAGCCGCCACCGGAGGGGCGACCACCACGGTCGTCGCGACCCTGGTAACCACCGGACGGGCGACCACCACGGTCATCCTCACGGCGCGGACCGCCATAGCCACCGCCGGACGGACGACCACCACGGTCATCCTCACGGCGCGGACCGCCATAGCCGCCACCGGAGGGGCGACCACCACGGTCGTCGCGACCCTGGTAACCACCGGACGGGCGACCACCACGGTCATC
>NZ_JBVHJJ010000032.1:0-451 GCF_055560115.1 Streptomyces sp. NPDC023527 | reverse complement strand
CCTCACGGCGCGGACCGCCGTAGCCACCGCCCGAGGGACGGCCGCCACGGTCGTCACGGCGGAAGCCACCACGGTCGTCCTCACGACGGGGACCGCCGTAGCCGCCACCGGAGGGGCGGCCGCCACGGTCGTCGCGACGGGAGCCGCCACGCGAGTCATCGCGGCGCGGCCCGCGAGGGCCACCGTTCCGCGGCTCGCCGCCCGATCGATCGTCGGGAGAGTTGGTGGACATGACGTGCTCCTGTCTTCGGGTACCGCAGTCATTCTCGCGCAACCGTCTGGCGGCCGCGCTTCGGCAAAAACAAAAGGACCCTTGGTCCCCAGCGTGAACGCTGGGGACCAAGGGTCCTTGAAATATTGTTCGGCGGCGTCCTACTCTCCCACACGGTCCCCCATGCAGTACCATCGGCGCTGAAAGGCTTAGCTTCCGGGTTCGGAATGTAACCGGGCG
>NZ_JBVHJJ010000031.1:0-1456 GCF_055560115.1 Streptomyces sp. NPDC023527 | reverse complement strand
CGGCACCGGATATGTGGAGGTGCATGTGGCGACGCCGGTGGAGGTGTGCTCGGTGCGGGATGTGAAGGGTTTGTACGCGAAGCAGGCGGCCGGGGAGCTTTCGGGGCTGACGGGTGTGGACGACCCGTATGAGATGCCGCTGGAGCCCGATGTGCGGATCGCGGCGCATGAGCTGAGCGTGGACGACTCGGCGAGTGTGCTGTACGAGCTGCTGAGCGAGCGGGGGTTGGCATGAGTGACGCGTACGCGCTGTCGCATCTGGATGCGCTGGAGTCGGAGGCGGTGCATGTTTTTAGGGAGGTGGCGGGTGAGTTCGAGCGGCCGGTGATTTTGTTCTCCGGTGGTAAGGATTCGATCGTCATGCTGCATCTGGCGTTGAAGGCGTTCGCGCCGGCGCCGGTGCCGTTCGCGTTGTTGCATGTGGATACCGGGCATAACTTTCCCGAGGTGCTGGCGTATCGGGACCGGGTGGTGGCCGAGCACGGGCTGCGGTTGCATGTGGCGTCGGTGCAGGACTTCATCGACCGCGGCCGGCTGCGGGAGCGCCCGGACGGGACGCGTAATCCGCTGCAGACGGTGCCGTTGCTGGATGCCATCGAGCGGCATCGTTTTGATGCGGTGTTCGGTGGGGGGCGGCGGGATGAGGAGAAGGCGCGGGCGAAGGAGCGGGTGTTCTCGCTGCGGGACGAGTTCGGCGGCTGGGATCCGCGCCGTCAGCGTCCGGAGCTGTGGCAGCTCTACAACGGCCGCCATGCGCCGGGTGAGCATGTGCGGGTGTTCCCGTTGTCGAACTTCACCGAGCTGGATGTGTGGCAGTACATCGCCCGCGAGAAGATCGAACTCCCGGCTATTTATTACGCGCATGAGCGTGAGGTGTTCTCCCGCTCGGGGATGTGGCTGGCCCCCGGCGGGTGGGGTGGGCCGAAGGACACCGAGCGGGTGGAACGACGCCTGGTGCGCTACCGCACCGTGGGTGATATGTCCTGCACCGGTGCCGTCGACTCCGACGCGGTGACGATCGAGGCGGTCATCGCGGAGATCACGGCATCGCGGCTGACGGAGCGGGGCGCAACCCGCGCCGACGACAAGCTGTCGGAGGCCGCGATGGAGGACCGCAAGCGCGAGGGGTACTTCTGACCATGACCACGATTACCGAGACCTCGCTGCTGCGGTTCGCCACCGCCGGTTCCGTCGACGACGGCAAATCGACGCTGGTGGGCCGGCTGCTGCACGATTCGAAGTCGGTCCTGGCCGACCAGCTCGAGGCGGTCGAGCACGCCTCCCGCAACCGGGGCCAGACAGCCCCCGATCTGGCGTTGCTGACGGATGGGCTGCGGGCGGAGCGGGAGCAGGGCATCACCATCGATGTCGCCTACCGCTACTTCGCCACCCCCCGCCGCCGCTTCATCCTCGCCGACACTCCCGGGCATGTGCAGTACACCCGCAACATGGTCAC
>NZ_JBVHJJ010000030.1:0-1541 GCF_055560115.1 Streptomyces sp. NPDC023527 | reverse complement strand
GGTGGCCGCACTCGTTTGCTGACGGCCGATACCGGCTACGCCGGCGCCCAAGTGCGTCTGCTCGGCTACGCCCAGATCCCCACTCGTGGTGGGGGTGTTCATGAGGGGCGGGCATCCGGTGAACGCTGATCAGATCCGTTCAGCCGAGCGCGCTCTGTCGGTGGGGATGTGGCTGATCGTCTTCGGCGCCATGCTCTACTCGGTCCTCACGGTCACCCCGCTCATGGCTTCCCACACCCCGGACGCGTGGGACTGGACGGCACCGATCCTGCCGCTCGTCGTGGATGCCGCTGTGGTCATCGTGGTCTGGCTCGACTCGGCCCTGGCCCGCCTCGGCGGGTCCGGTGGCCGGTGGCCGGTCGCGCTGCGGTGGATGACCGGCGGCATGACCCTGGCCCTGAACGTCGCGGACTCCGCGCTGCTGAAGGACATGGTCGGCGTGGCCGTGCACGGGGTAGCACCGCTGCTCCTGATCGTCACCGCCGAGACTGGACTGGCCTACCGGCGGGCCATCGCCGCCGCTGTGACAGCCCTGGAAGCCCGGCAGCGCGCTGGGCGCGAAGCGGTGCAGAAGGCCGCTGAGGACCGGGCCGAGGCGGCCGTCCGCCGGGAGCGGGAGCAGCGCGAGCACGACGCCCGGCTTGCCCGTGAACAGCGCGAGCATGAGGCCCAGGTCGACCGTGAACGCCGCGAACACGAGGCCCGGCTCGCCCGTGAGCGGGCCGAGCGCGAGGACCATGCGCGGAGGGAGGAGAGGGAACTCGCGCAGGACCGGGAAGCCCAGGAACGCGCCGAGCGTGAACGCCTTGAACGGGAGCGTGCACAGCAGCAGCGCGAGCGTGAACGCCGTGAACGCGAGAGCGCCGAGCAACGGGCCCGCGAGGAGCGGGAGCGCGCTGCCCGTGAACGCCGTGAACACCAGGAGCGGGCTGAGCGGGCCGAGCGTGAACGGGCCGCGCTGCTGGCCACTGGACCGGCCGCCGAGAAGCAACCGGAGGACCGGGCCCGCGCGGTCGTCCGCGCCGCCTTCGACGCCGGCCTGCCCGTGCGGACCGCGGCCGAGCTCACCGGCTGGTCCACCGGCTGGGTCTCCACCCGCTACCAGGAACTTCGCGACACCTCCACCCCGGTGCCCCGGGCCCTTGAAGGAGCCGCCCCGTGAGCGGGCTGCGGATCGGTTCACTGTGCACCGGTTACGGCGGCCTGGACATGGCTGTCCAGACCGTCTTCGGCGGATCGCTCGCATGGGTCGCAGACAACGATCCCGGCGCGTCCCGCATCCTGGCCCACCGCCTTCCCCGGGTCCCGAATCTGGGCGACATCACGGCCCTGGACTGGCAGGGCCTGGAGCCGGTCGACCTGCTGTGCGGGGGCTACCCGTGCCAGCCCTTCAGCTTCTGCGGCTTACGGAAAGGGATCGCTGATGCCCGGCACCTCTGGCCCCATATCGTCTGTGCCCTTCGCGTTCTACGACCCCGCTACGCGGTCTTTGAGAACGTCACAGGGCACCTTTCTCTCGGATTCGACACCGTCCTCGCTGA
>NZ_JBVHJJ010000029.1:0-4249 GCF_055560115.1 Streptomyces sp. NPDC023527 | reverse complement strand
GAAATCGATCCCGTTCAAGGGCCGTGCGGTAGAGAGTGCCGCCAGTGAGGCGTGAAGTGCGGCCTCGCCGTCCTCGCGGACGCCGTGGCAACTCGAAGAACTCTACACGAGCCCGTAGACACCATCAAACCCGTGGCGCAAGGGGGTTTCGGCGGCGTACCGTCGATGGCATGACTCAGCATGCGTGCAGCTGCACCCAGCAGTGGTGGGCCGCCTGACCGGCGGCCCGATCTGCGCATGCAACCTACGGCCGCCGCCTCGGCGGCCTTTTTGCTGTCCGTGGCGGTGGCCCCTCTTCACAGAGAGGCACAACCCGATGACACGGATCTTCAGCGGCATCAAGCCCACCGGCCACCTCACCCTGGGCAACTACCTCGGAGCCGTCCGCCAGTGGGTGGAAGTGGACCAGCACAAGGCCGACTCCCTGTTCTGTGTCGTGGATCTGCACGCCCTGACCGTGGACCACGACCCGGCGCGGGTACGAAGGCTCAGTAGGCAGGCGGCGACGCTCCTGCTCGCCGCGGGCCTGGAGCCGGCCCGGTGCACCGTGTTCGTACAGAGTCATGTGGACGAGCACACCCGGCTCTCCTATCTCCTGGAGTGCACGGCGGCCGACGGCGAGATGCGGCGCATGATCCAGTACAAGGAGAAATCCGCGCGCGAGCGCGCGGCCGGCGGGAGCGTGCGGCTCTCACTGCTGACCTATCCGGTGCTGATGGCGGCAGACATCCTGGCGTATTCGGCGGACGAGGTGCCCGTCGGTGACGACCAGGCGCAGCACGTGGAGCTGACCCGGGACCTGGCGGTGCGGTTCAACCAGCGCTACGGGCACACGTTCACGGTGCCGAAGGCCGTGCTCCCCGCGGTGGCGGCTCGCGTGATGGATCTCCAGGACCCGGGCTCGAAAATGGGAAAGTCGCACGCGGAGACGGCCGGCATCGTCTATCTGCTCGACGAGGCCGACGTCGTGCGCCGGAAAATCATGCGGGCGGTGACCGACAGCGGCACCGATGTCGTATACGACCGTGAGGAGCGGCCCGGCCTCGCGAATCTCCTGGAGATTCTCGCCTCGTGCACCGGTCGGAATCCCGAGCGGCTCGCCGAGGAGTACGACTCCTACGGCGCGCTGAAGCGCGACACCGCCGACGCCGTCCTCGAACTGCTGCGGCCGGTACGGGAGCGGCACGCCGAACTGTGCGCCGATCCGGGTTATGTGGACGCGGTACTGAGGGAAGGGGCAGGGCGGGCCCGGAAACTGGCCCGCCCGACCGTCGACGCCGCATACGCGGCGATCGGCCTCATGCCGCCCGCCTGAACCGCGCGCAAGCGCGAAAAACGCGAAATCACGAGGGCACGACGGCGGGAAGACCGGGCAGGCCCCGGTCATCAACGCCTCATGCCTGCCCGGAGGCCAATTCGCGGCTGCGGTCGCGGGCCGCTTCGAGTGCGGCGATCAGTGCGGCCCGTACGCCGTGGCGCTCCAGCTCACGGATCGCGCTGATCGTCGTCCCCGCGGGTGAGGTGACCGCCTCGCGGAGCTTGACCGGGTGCTCGCCGCTGTCGCGCAGCATGACGGCCGCGCCGATGGCCGCCTGGACGATGAGGTCGTGGGCCTTGTCCCGGGGCAGACCCAGCAGGATGCCGGCGTCGGTCATCGCCTCGACGAGGAAGTAGAAGTACGCCGGACCGGAGCCGGAAAGGGCGGTCGCCGCGTCCTGCTGGGACTCGGGGACGCGCAGCGTCTTGCCGACCGGCTTGAAGATCGCCTCCGTACGGAGGAGGTGCTCCTCGGCAGCGTGGGTGCCGGCGGAGATCACGGACATGCCCTCGTCCACGAGGACGGGGGTGTTCGGCATGACGCGCACGACCGGGATGCCGTGCGGGAGCCTCTCCTCGAAGAAGGCCGTGGGAATGCCGGCCGCCGCGCTGATGACCAGGCGATCGGCGGGCAGATGGGGGGCCAGCTCGTCGAGGAGCGCGGACATGTCCTGCGGCTTCACGGCGAGGATGAGGGTGTCGGCGGCCTTCGCAGCCTCGATGTTGGTCACCGTGTCGACGCCGTAGCGGGCGCGCAGGGCCTCGGCGCGCTCGGGGCGACGGGCGGTGACCAGCAGATCGGCGGTCGACCAGCCGGCGCGGATCATCCCGCTGAGAAGTGCCTCGCCGATCTTTCCTGTGCCGAGGACGGCGACTTTCTGGGCCACGGGGCTCGCTCACCTCTTCGCTGCGCTGGACTTCAGGGGGCGTGCCCGGCCATCTTCGCACCCGGCGCACGCACCACGCTCCGACGCATAACGAACGTAAGACCACTCAGGCGCACGCCGGAGTGAATCAAGCAGCCGATTCGGGGCGAGCGACTCCACGTTTACATCGTGGTAACACGCCAACACGCCATCGACCGTGGTCACTTGGACAGAATGACCGCGGGTGTCCACGGCACGCTCCGTCACCCTCTACGGTCCGGCTCGCCCCCACTCGACCTCTTCCGCTGCCCGTACTTCCACCTGACAGGCAACGATCCGCATCGCTGTGCGCACCGCTGCGCACTGGAGGCAACCCCATGGAGAAAATACCCTTCCGCCGTGCCCGGAATGTGCTCTCTCGGGCCAAGGTCCGGTCAAGCAATTCCCATGCCCTTCCCCAGCCGGCCCCCCGGCCGGAGCCATCGGGTCGCAAGCCCGATCTGCAGTCCCTGCGGGCCGACTTCGCCGCTTCGCTCGTCGTGTTCCTCGTCGCCGTGCCGCTGTCCGTGGGCATCGCCGTGGCCTCGGGGGTCCCGGTCGAGCTGGGCCTCGTCACCGGTGTCGTCGGCGGCCTGCTCACCGGGCTGCTGCCGGGCAGCAGCCTTCAGGTCAGCGGACCGGCCGCGGGGCTGACCGTGCTCGTCTACGAGGCCGTGCGGGAGTACGGACTCGGCTCGCTCGGTGTGCTGGTCCTCGCCGCCGGGCTGCTCCAGGTCGCCATGGGGCTGTTGCGCCTCGGCCGGTGGTTCCGGGCGATCTCGGTAGCGGTGGTGCAGGGGATGTTGGCGGGCATCGGAGTGGTCCTCATCGCCGGTCAGCTCTACGCACTCGCCGATGCCCACCCACCCGGCGGCGGCCTGGCGAACCTGGGCGGGCTGCCGGACCTGGCCGTCGCCACCCTGCTTTCGGAGGAAGCGCAGTCCGCGGTCGCGATCGGCGTCGGTACGACGGCGGTCCTGGTCCTCTGGCCGCGGTGGCGGCGGGCCGCGCGGCTGGTGCCCGCGCCGCTGGCCGCGGTCGCGCTGGCGACGACAGTCGTGGCAGTGCTGTCGATGCCGGTGCATCGCGTGGAGGTGAGCGGACTGCTCGAGGCGGTGCGGCCGCCGGACGCCGGGGACTTCGCGATGTTCGGCGAGATCGCGGTGCTGGGCACGGTGTTGGCGTTCGCGCTGATCGCGTCGGCGGAGTCGCTGTTCAGCGCGGCCGCCGTCGACCGACTGCACGACGGCCCGCGCACGCACTTCGACAAGGAGCTCATCGCCCAGGGCGCGGGCAACACCGTGTGCGGAATGCTCGGCGCCCTGCCGTTGACGGCCGTGATCGTACGCAGCGCCGCCAATGTACGGGCCGGCGCCCGGACGAAAGCCGCGCGGGTCCTGCACGGGCTATGGCTGCTGATCTTCGCCGCGTTCCTCCCCTGGGCCCTGGGCGTCATCCCCGTGGCGGCCCTGGCGGGGGTGCTGATTCACGCAGGCTGGAAGCTGATTCCCGTACGGGACGTGATCCGGCTGTGGGCGGAACACCGCGGCGAAGCGGTGGTGCTGGTGGTGACCACGGGGTCGATCGTGGCCACGAACCTGTTCGAGGGCGTGCTCATCGGGCTGCTCATGGCGGTCGCGAAAGCGGCCTGGGAGTCCTCGCACGTGCACGTGGAGACGGTGGGCACGGCCGACGGTGTCGTACGAGCACGCGTGCTCGGCAACGCGAACTTCCTGCGTCTGCCGAAGCTGCTGGACGAGTTGGAGGCGCTGCCCCGACCGGGCCACGGCGTCGAGTTGGATCTGAGCGGGCTGCGACACATGGACCACGCGTGCCGGGCGGCTCTCACCGCCTGGGCGGAACGTCACGCCGAACCGCAGGACGCGCTCACGGCAGGTCCGCCGGTCGCGCCATGAGGGTCTGACGCGCGCTCCTATCGAATAGCGGCACAACGCAGAAATGCCTCAGGCCCCGAGCATAAGCTCGGGGCCTGAGGCTAAAAATTGTTCGGCGGCGTCCTACTCTCC
>NZ_JBVHJJ010000028.1:1312-2812 GCF_055560115.1 Streptomyces sp. NPDC023527 | reverse complement strand
AACGGCTCGTTTAAGAGACACCCAAGTAGCACGGGGCCCGAGAAATCCCGTGTGAATCTGGCGGGACCACCCGTTAAGCCTAAATATTCCCTGGTGACCGATAGCGGATAGTACCGTGAGGGAATGGTGAAAAGTACCGCGGGAGCGGAGTGAAATAGTACCTGAAACCGTGTGCCTACAAGCCGTGGGAGCGTCGCTGTATGTGCTTGCACATGCAGTCGTGACTGCGTGCCTTTTGAAGAATGAGCCTGCGAGTTTGCGGTGTGTTGCGAGGTTAACCCGTGTGGGGAAGCCGTAGCGAAAGCGAGTCCGAATAGGGCGATTGAGTAGCGCGCCCAAGACCCGAAGCGGAGTGATCTAGCCATGGGCAGGTTGAAGCGGAGGTAAGACTTCGTGGAGGACCGAACCCACCAGGGTTGAAAACCTGGGGGATGACCTGTGGTTAGGGGTGAAAGGCCAATCAAACTCCGTGATAGCTGGTTCTCCCCGAAATGCATTTAGGTGCAGCGTCGTGTGTTTCTTGCCGGAGGTAGAGCACTGGATAGGCGATGGGCCCTACCGGGTTACTGACCTTAGCCAAACTCCGAATGCCGGTAAGTGAGAGCGCGGCAGTGAGACTGTGGGGGATAAGCTCCATGGTCGAGAGGGAAACAGCCCAGAGCATCGACTAAGGCCCCTAAGCGTACGCTAAGTGGGAAAGGATGTGGAGTCGCAGAGACAACCAGGAGGTTGGCTTAGAAGCAGCCACCCTTGAAAGAGTGCGTAATAGCTCACTGGTCAAGTGATTCCGCGCCGACAATGTAGCGGGGCTCAAGCGTACCGCCGAAGTCGTGTCATTCCAGCACATACCCCCAACGGGGGCTGGGATGGGTAGGGGAGCGTCGTGTGCCGGGTGAAGCAGCCGCGGAAGCGAGTTGTGGACGGTTCACGAGTGAGAATGCAGGCATGAGTAGCGATACACACGTGGGAAACGTGTGCGCCGATTGACTAAGGGTTCCTGGGTCAAGCTGATCTGCCCAGGGTAAGTCGGGACCTAAGGCGAGGCCGACAGGCGTAGTCGATGGACAACCGGTTGATATTCCGGTACCCGCTTTGAAACGCCCAATACTGAATCAGGCGATGCTAAGTCCGTGAAGCCGTTCTGGATCCTTCGGGTGAAGGAAAGTGGTGGAGCCGACGGACCAGACTTGTAGTAGGTAAGCGATGGGGTGACGCAGGAAGGTAGTCCAGCCCGGGCGGTGGTAGTCCCGGGGTAAGGGTGTAGGCCGTGTGATAGGCAAATCCGTCACACATATAAGGCTGAGACCTGATGCCGAGCCGATTGTGGTGAAGTGGATGATCCTATGCTGTCGAGAAAAGCCTCTAGCGAGTTTCATGGCGGCCCGTACCCTAAACCGACTCAGGTGGTCAGGTAGAGAATACCGAGGCGTTCGGGTGAACTATGGTTAAGGAACTCGGCAAAATGCCCCCGTAACTTCGGGAGAAGGGGGGCCATGTCGT
>NZ_JBVHJJ010000028.1:0-1221 GCF_055560115.1 Streptomyces sp. NPDC023527 | reverse complement strand
TACTTCCTGAGCTGGGTGTGGCCGCAGAGACCAGCGAGAAGCGACTGTTTACTAAAAACACAGGTCCGTGCGAAGCCGTAAGGCGATGTATACGGACTGACGCCTGCCCGGTGCTGGAACGTTAAGGGGACCGGTTAGTCACATTTCGGTGTGGCGAAGCTGAGAACTTAAGCGCCAGTAAACGGCGGTGGTAACTATAACCATCCTAAGGTAGCGAAATTCCTTGTCGGGTAAGTTCCGACCTGCACGAATGGCGTAACGACTTCTCGACTGTCTCAACCATAGGCCCGGTGAAATTGCACTACGAGTAAAGATGCTCGTTTCGCGCAGCAGGACGGAAAGACCCCGGGACCTTTACTATAGCTTGATATTGGTGTTCGGTTCGGCTTGTGTAGGATAGGTGGGAGACTGTGAAGTCATGGCGCCAGCCATGGTGGAGTCGTCGTTGAAATACCACTCTGGTCGTGCTGGATGTCTAACCTGGGTCCGTGATCCGGATCAGGGACAGTGTCTGGTGGGTAGTTTAACTGGGGCGGTTGCCTCCTAAAGAGTAACGGAGGCGCCCAAAGGTTCCCTCAGCCTGGTTGGCAATCAGGTGTTGAGTGTAAGTGCACAAGGGAGCTTGACTGTGAGACCGACGGGTCGAGCAGGGACGAAAGTCGGGACTAGTGATCCGGCGGTGGCTTGTGGAAGCGCCGTCGCTCAACGGATAAAAGGTACCCCGGGGATAACAGGCTGATCTTCCCCAAGAGTCCATATCGACGGGATGGTTTGGCACCTCGATGTCGGCTCGTCGCATCCTGGGGCTGGAGTCGGTCCCAAGGGTTGGGCTGTTCGCCCATTAAAGCGGTACGCGAGCTGGGTTTAGAACGTCGTGAGACAGTTCGGTCCCTATCCGCTGCGCGCGCAGGAGTCTTGAGAAGGGCTGTCCCTAGTACGAGAGGACCGGGACGGACGAACCTCTGGTGTGCCAGTTGTCCTGCCAAGGGCATGGCTGGTTGGCTACGTTCGGAAAGGATAACCGCTGAAAGCATCTAAGCGGGAAGCCTGCTTCGAGATGAGGACTCCCACCCCCTTTGAGGGGTTAAGGCTCCCAGTAGACGACTGGGTTGATAGGCCAGGTGTGGAAGACCGGTAACGGTTGGAGCTGACTGGTACTAATAGGCCGAGGGCTTGTCCTCAGTTGCTCGCGTCCACTGTGTAGGTTCTGAAGTAACGACC
>NZ_JBVHJJ010000027.1:0-9687 GCF_055560115.1 Streptomyces sp. NPDC023527 | reverse complement strand
GCCGCTCTATCCCCATCTCACTCGGCGTGTGCGTGACCTGCGCCTACCTCCAGGAACAGCGCGCTGCTTGAACCGTCCCGAGGAAGGAAGCACATTGCAGTACCGACGTCTTCGTCTCCCGGCCGCAGCCCTTGTCGGCGCGGCCGTCGCTCTGACTGCCGGGTCGCGTCTGCGCGGCTACGACGTGCCGATGACCTTGACCACGGCGTGCGCGCTGGCGCTCTTCGCCAACGTCACGTGCTCGATCAACCACCTCGTGGAGGTCGCCTTCGCCACCACACACCGGTGCGTCGTGAGCGGCTGTTCCTTCCGCGTCCGCCTCTCCGACGCGGACGCCGCGGAGAGCCGCCGCTGGCAGGAAGCCGCCGCCGCGCACCCCCATCACCTTCCCGCCCAGCGCGTCTGAGGTGGCCACCAGTTGGACGCCCCCGGCCCGCTTACCAGGGCCCGGCCGGGGGCGCCCTTTCACTCCCCAAAGGAGCGAAAACAGTGTCCAACACCAAACCTGCGGGGGCACCACCGCCGCCCGCACCAGCGCAAGAGACAGAGCCCGCCGCTGTCACGGCCGTGGCCGACGGTGGGCAGACGGTTCCGATCGAGTTCACCATCACCCACGCCCCTGAAGCGCAGGACCAGACCCGCTCTCGTCAGGGTGCCGGGCTGCCTGTTCTGCCCGCTGCCGTGTTCGGGGCGGAAGCCGTCTCGACCAGTTCGGCCGCCTTGTATGCGTCGGCCGGTCTGGTCGGCACGATCGCCGCGGCCGGTGTCGTGGCGGGTACAGCGGCAGGTGTCGCGGTAGTCAGGTCACGGCGTACCCGCCGTGCTGGCCTGGGAGGTTCAGCCGGTGCCTTCCGGGGCGCGCGGCGGGGCGGTCTGGGACGGGTGGCCGGCATGTTCGGCAGTACGGATGCTGGCGGTGGCCGCCGCCGTTCGGTTGGTGGCCGCGGAGCCGGGGCGGGTTGGGGCGGTGGGCGGATCGGCCGCCAGCGCCGCGCGGGTTCCCTGGCCACGGGTCCGGCCAGCGCAGGGGCATCGGCACCGCGCAACGGCAGCAGCCGCAGGGGTGGCACCGGGCGTGGGGTGTCGCTGGCCAAACAGCCCCGCACGGCGGCCGGATCGGTGGCCGGCACTCGCAGCACCGTCCACAGGGCCGGGGCGCTGGGCGGTGGTTCCCGCGGCGCCCTGGGCGGCCACGGTATGCGTTCCGGGGCCCGTGCGGGCCGTGGCTCGGGTGGCGGGAATGCCGGGAGAGCTGGCGGTGGGCACGCCCATCGCGGCGCCGGCGGCCGCAACAGCGGGCGTGCCGGAGTTCTGGGGCGCCTGGGCCTGCGCCGTGGCGCCTCCCCGGGCGCGGGGTCGGCTCGTTCGGCCGACCGGCCGGGCCGGGGTGGAAGCGCTCCCAAGCGGGGCGTTGCCGGGCGGGCCCTGGCTGCCGGCCGGGGCGGGGTTCGGTCTGCGGTTGCGGCTGCCGCGCGCCGGGCCGGGCGTGCGGCGGTGCGTGGTGTGGCCTCAGCCAGGCGGGCCACCGCGAGCGCCGCCCAGTCCCCTGCCGCACAGAGCCTGCGGGAGCGGATCCGTACCGCCCGGCGGGAGCTGGCGAAGAAGGGGCGGGCCGCGGTGCCGTATCTGGTCCGGTCCGCCGGGGCAAAGGCCGCGGCCGGTGCCGTCGGCGCTCTGGCCGCAGTGCCGGGCTTCCTGCTCAAGATCCTCGCGGCCAGTGCCGGAGCGGTGCTGCGGTGGCTGCACCTGGCCCCGCGCACCGGCAAGCGTTGGGGTGTGCACTTCCTGACCTGGGGCCCGAAGGCTGCCAGGGCGGTGCACCGGCGTCTGATGCGCAGGGCGAAGAGCAAGTACACCGAGGCCACCCGCCCGGACGTCGCCCTGCGTTTCCCGCAGCCGGGCCGCCCGTTCGCAGGTGCCCTGACTGCCCCGGGCGGGGCGCATTTCGGAGGAGATCTGGTGTCCGTCTTCAAGCGTGAGACCGAGGGCGTGCGGGAGGCGTACGCACGCTATGAGCCGCCGATGATGCTGGCGGTGGCGGCCGAGTACTGGGGCCTGCCTGAGGGCCTGACGTCCACCGCGGAGGCGGTGCGCCAGCTCGCGGTCAACACCGCCGACAAGTACCCCGCCGACGCCCGCATGGCGGATCTGGTTGCCCAGGTCTACGCCCTGATCCACCGGGCCGCGCAGAAAGCGGGGGAGGTCGGGCCGCTGTTCGCCAAGGTTCACGAGCACGATCTGCGCCGTTACGAGGAGCCCCGCAACGGGGAGCACATGTGGAACATCCTGGAGCGCCGCCAGGACGGCAGCTTCGGGCAACGCCAGCCCTCGCAGTTCGTGGCGGTGTGCCAGGACATCGCGCACGTCTACGCCCGCTACGAACCAGGCCACATGAAGCAGGTCGCCGCCGAGTACGAGGGCATCCCCGATGGCATCGAGAACGTCGCCGCCGCGGTGAACCTGCTCCAGGTCCGTTCCAACGACCGCTACCCGGTCGACAAGGCGGTCGTGGACGCGATCGCCGACATCCACACTCTGCTGGTGCAGGCGGCGTCCGCGGCGCAGGAGCTGATGCCGAACTTCCGGCGCCTGCACGCCCCCGACATCTCCCGCCACGAAGCACCCCGCAACGGCGAGGAAGGCGAGGCCATGTGGGACGCCTGACCAACATCCCCTGACCACCCCGGACGCCCCTGACAGTGCCCCATCCGTCTCTCGCGGGTCAGGCCCCGGCTCCAGCCGGGCGCCTGGCCCGCCCCGTTCCCCGCCGTGAAGGAGACCGATCCCTGATGGCACGCAGCAGTACTTCCCGCCTGGACTGGGGCTGGAAGGTCACCCCCGCCGCTGGGGCGGCCATGGCCGCCGGCGGTGCCTACAGCCTCGCCGCCACCGGCGGCCTTACCGGGCTTCCCCCCGGCTACGCCCTCCTGGCCGCCGGGGCCGGCGCCCTCGCGCAGGCCGGAGCCGACCTCTACCAGCGCCGCCCCCACGCCCACATCGTCACCCGCTGCGCCGCCTGGCTGGCCGCCGGCGGCTGGACCGCCGTTGCCCTCACCGATCACAACGCCTTCACCTGGAACAGCGCCGGGTGGTGGGGAGCGGGGACCGCGGCCGCCGTCGTCCTGGCCCGCGCCCTGGCCGGCGCCGAGGAGACCGCGAAGACCGAGCGGGCCCAGCGAAGCCTGCAAAAATGGGCAAACGGCAAGGCTGGCGAATGGCAAAGGCGCCTGGCCGAACTGTTCCGCCTCGAAGGCCACACCGTCGACGGAGTGACGCCCTGGAAGGGCGACGTCGGCTACACCGTCCGCGTCCAGATGCCCCAAGGCACCCCCGAACTCCCCGCCCACGCCGACCGCACCCTGGCCGCCGCTCTGCGCCTCCCGCGCGGCGGCGGCATCCAGATCACCGACGGCATGGTCTACGGCGAAATCCAGATCCGGGTTACCGCCAAAGACGTCATGGCCGAGGAGATCCCCTACCCCGACAAGACCACCGTCACCAGCATTGACGACCCCCTCGCGCTGGGCCTGCACCCCGACGCCGAAGACGCCGGCATCCGCCTGGCCGCCGACTGCGCCCTGTTCGTCGGACAGGTCGGCTCCGGCAAATCCAACCTCGTCAACGTCGCCAACGCCGCGATTCTGCGGACCAATAACGCGCTGGTGTGGCACATCGACACCACCGGGGCCGGCATTTCGATGCCCTGGCTACGCCCCTGGGCCGTCGACGGCAGTGCGGACGTCCCCGTCGTCGACTGGGCGGCGGACACGGTCGAAGAGGCCCACATCATGCTCGATGTGGCCATTGCCGGGATCGAGTCCCGCAAGTCCGGCTACCAGGACCTGATGTACGACGCGAACGACGACAAGATCCCTGTCTCCGAGGACCTGCCGGAGATTGTGATCCTGGTGGACGAGATCGCCGAATTGCCCATGGGCCTGCTGTCCAAGCTCGACTCCGTCGTCGACACCGGGCGGGCAGCCCGGGTCCGGGTGGTGATCTGCGGACTGCGCGCCACCCAGGACGTCATCACCGCCGCCATGAAGAAGCAGTCCCGCAACCGGGCCGCCATGCGCGTGTCCGACCCGGAAGAGCTGCACCACCTCTTTCCCACCGGCACCGGCCGTCTGGACCCCAAAGCCGCCCCGCACCGCGGCTGCGGCTTCCTCTCCTCCCTGGGCGCCGAGGACATCGAGAGTGCCCCGGCTCCGTTCAAGGCATACCGGCTCACCCCCAAACGCATCTCCCACCTCGCCGTCACCTTCGCCGGCCGCCGCCCCACGCTGGACCCGGTCTTCCTCGACACCGCCCCGGCCCGCTTCTACGCCTCGCGCTGGGGCCGCATCCTGCCCCGCCGCTACAAGGACAAAAAGCTTTCCACCGCGACCCTGCCCTACACCGACATGGAGATCCTGCGGCCGCTCATCGACGAGATCACCGGCATCCCCCTCACCAGCGCAGGCAACGCGGCCACTACCAGCTCGGCATCCCGCGCCCCGGCCGCCAGCGCCGTGGACGCGAACGACGGTGAAGGTGAGGGCGGCCCGCAGGTCCGGTTCAGTGGAGACCTGCTCTCCCAAATGCTCGACGCCGCCCGCACCGTCACCGGCCGCCACGACCAGGCACCCGAAGACGAAGCGAACGTCATCCGAGCCGAGTTCGGACGCGTCGTCCAGCAGACCGGCGGCCCCGGCAACCGCCCCGACCCCGTTCCCCAGCTCCTGCGAGACGCGCACCAGGCCGTCATCGCCGCCGGCGGGCGCATGCACTCCGGCACCCTCGCCGCAGCGCTGGATCTCGACCCCAGCGCATTCGGTGCCGAGCTGAACAAGATCCTCAAGATGGTCGGCGTCACCCGCCCCGGGGCCGGAACCGTGCGGATCGGGGACGACTCCAAGGTCGGCTACCTGGCCGAGACCCTCGCGGAAGCCATCACCCGGTACCGCAACGCACAGTGACCCCTACCGGTCGTGTGACCCACACACCCGCCGCTCATACACCCCCCGCCGCACCTGTATGACGCATACGCCCCGTGTGAGCCACTGACCAGGGCTTATGAGCCGTGTGGGTCACACAGGACGAGGGGCCGAAACCGCCTGCGACCCTTCCGGAACCCGGATGCGGGTCCTTCCTTCGCCGACCGTATGCCTCACACGCAGGTGCTCACTCCACGTCACCGAAATCAGGAGAACACGTGGTCCTCTCCCTCTCCGCCGTCGCCGTTCTGGGCATCTTGACGGTCCTCATCCTGCGCGCCCGCACCGTCGGCCCCGGCTCCGCCGTCGTGCTCTTCCTCTTCGGCTTCTTCACGGCCGGCACCGGCGCCTCCGGACCCATCAACCGCGTGTGCGCAGCCCTCATCCACGCCATCCCCAACCTCACCTCCTGACAGGAGAACCCCGCATGCGCCAACCGCCCAACGTGACGTTAGGACCCCTCGCCCCGCACATCCCCGCCGACCTCTACCACCAGGCCAACGGACGCCCCTTCGTCATCGTCCAATCCGCTCCCGCCCCCGAGCGCCCGCCCCGCTCCTACGCCCGGCCGCTGTTCATCGGCTTGGGCATCGCGCTCGGGCTCATGGGCCTGGCCGCCGCCGCCCTGGCTCTGTTCGAGTTCGCCGTGCGCACTGCGGCTGTCGTCGGCTCCCTGACCGGCCCGATCAGCGTCGGCCTGGGCATCAAGCTCTTCCACACCAAGAAGTAGTGCCCGCGCGCACCGGTGCGGCCTTCCCGGCCGCGCCAACGGAACCACCAACCTGCACTGAGGAGATCGACATGTCGGTCGGAGAGACCCCGATCACCGTCATCGGCAACCTCACCGCGGACCCGGAACTGAAATACACCAACACCGGCACGCCGCTGGCGAAGTTCACCGTCGCCTCCACCCCGCGCACCTTCGACAAGGACAGCGGACAGTGGCAAGACGGCATCTCCACCTTCTTCCGCTGCGCCGCCTGGCGCGCCCTGGCCGAGCACGTCGCCGGGAGCCTGGCCAAGGGGTCGCGCGTGGTGTTGTCGGGCCGGATCCGTCAGCACGACTGGGAGACCCCGGAGGGTGAGCGGCGCTCCATGCTCGCCATCGAGGTCGACGAGATCGGCGCATCGCTGCGCTTCACCACCGTGAGCATCGACGGCAAGCCCGTGAAAAAGGCCGACGGCGCCAACGACGCGTGGGCCACCTCCAGCTCGCCGACGCCCGCGCCGCTCGGCGGCGGCGAGCCGCCGTTCTAGGTACGCCCGGGGCGGCCGCCTCTCACCACAAGACCGCGACCGCCCCGGCTTCTCCGTCCCTACAGAACAGGAGAACCCCCAGCATGACGCAATCCACCTCGATCCGGCGAGCCCGCACCCAACCCCACCGCTGCCCCACCACGTCGGTACTGGAGGCGGCATGAACGGCACGGACCGCCACCTGCTGGCCGCCCTGAAGTTGGCGCAAACCGGCGTGCCTGTGCTGCCCCTGCGCGCAGGGAAGGTGCCGTTCGGGAACTGCCGCGCGTGCGCAGACTGCGCCTGCGGCGGGCGGCCGAACATGAAGAACGCGGGCACCTGCCTGTGCCCCGCTGTGTGTCACGGCTGGGCGGCCGCCACCGCCGACCCGGCTGTAATCACTTCCCCGCCCTGGGCTCCGGCATGGCGTCAGGCCGCGGCCGTCGCCTACCACCCCGCAGGCGCAGGACTCACCGTCGTGGACCTGGACAACCCTGAGGCGGTCGCGTGGGCGCGTCAGACGCTCCCGGCCACCAGGACCGTGCCCACGACGCGCGGGGAGCACTGGATCTACGTAGGGACCGTGCGATCGGCGAACGCGGTCCGGCCCGGTGTGGATATCAAGTCCCGCATGGCCTACGCCCGGTGGCTCGGCCCCGGGCACGGCTCCATGACGGATCTGCCGCATGCCGTGCGAGCCCTCATCGAGCACGAAGAAACCACCCCCGCCCGCGAGAGCGTGGTCTCTTCGTCCTCCGCGCGCGCCACCTGGGACAGGACCGTGGCCACCGGATGCAGGCACACCGAGAGGTACGTCCGCACCGGCCTCGAACGGGGCCTGACCCTGGTGCGAAGCCACACCGAGTCAGGCGCCGGATCTCAGGCATTCGGCGTCGCGCAGTTCCTGGCGGCCCTGCACACCCGCTGCCCGGGACCGTGCGATCTGGACGCCATCGGACAGGAGATCACCGCCGCCGCCATATCCGTCGGCGTACCCGAAGCGTACGCGGAACGCGCCGTGGCCAACGGCCTCAGCACGGGCGCAGGGAGGACGACTTGACCCGCCGCGCCAGCAGCCACACCGACTGGCCGCACACCGCCACCCAAACCGGGCCCGCAAAGCCCTTGTGCGCCCCGAAGGGCGTCGCCCGTCAGGGCGTCCTTTCAGCTCTTCGCCCTGACCCGCACCCGAACACCCAGTACCGCCCCATCGGGTGGCTGCACATCGTTACCCCGCCGTCGTGGACCGCCCAAGGGAGGCACCCGGCATGACCACCCCGGAGGAGATGAGAGCGGATCTGTGGGAGGGGTTCGACCAGCTCGACCCCGAACACATCACCGGCCCGGCATGGGACGAACCCGTCCCCATCACGGCCCGCCCCGCCCTGCCCACGTTCCCCGTCGGCACGCTGCCCGCCTGGCTGGGAGACATGGTGCGCGGTGTCGCGGAGGAGACGCAGACGCCCGTCGACCTCGCCGGGTGCCTCGCGCTGGCGGTCATCGCCACCGCAGCCGGCGGCCGGGCCAAAGTCTGCGTGCGCGGGCACTGGCGCGAACCCGTGAACCTCTACACCGCGATTGCCCTGGACCCCGGCAACCGCAAGTCCGCTGTCTTCGACCTCATGGTCCGCCCGCTCCTCGACGTGGAGAAGACCCTCATCGAGCTATCCGGGCCGGTACGAGCCGAAGCCGAGACCACCATCCGCCTGGCCAAGGCAGCCGCCGACAAGGCCACCCAGAAAGCCGCCAGCGCCGAACCCGGCACCCGCGACGCCCTCACCACCGAAGCGGTCGCCCTGGCACGGGCAGTGGAGGAAATGACGGTCCCGGCCGTGCCGCAGCTCATCGCCGACGATGCCACCCCCGAAACCATCGGAACCCTGCTGGCCCAGCAGGGCGGCCGGATCTCCTGCCTGAGCGCCGAGGGAGAGCTGTTCGACATCATCGCCGGGCGCTACAGCGGCAGGCCCAACATGGGCATGTTCCTCAAAGGCCACGCCGGAGACATGGTCCGCGTCAACCGCCAGGGCCGGGACTCCGAACACATCGACTCCCCAGCGGTCACCATCGGCCTGGCGATCCAGCCCGAAGTGCTGGACTCCCTGGCCCGGATCGACGGGGCTGACGGGCGCGGCCTGCTCGCCCGGTTCCTGTACTCGAAACCCGTCTCCCTGGTCGGCAGCCGCAACCTCTCACCCACCCTCCTCTCCGAGGAGACGGCTGCCCACTACGCCCGCAAACTCGGTGGCCTGACGCTGGCACTGGCCGGCTGGACCGAACCCGCGATCCTGACCCTGACCCCCGAAGCGGATGCGGTGATCCTGGCCTTCCAGAAGGTCACCGAATCCCGGCTGGGGAAAGGGGGAAGCTTCGCCCCGATCGTGAAATGGGCCTCCAAACGCGACGGGGCCGTGGCCCGCATCGCTGGACTCCTCCACCTGGCCACCCATCCCGAGGACGGATGGCACCAGCCGATCGAGGCCGCGACCATGGCCGCCGCCACCGAGCTCGGTGACTACTTCACCGCCCACGCCATGGACGTCTTCGACGCCATGACCGCAGCACCCGCCCGCGATATCGCCTACGCCGTGCTCACCCACCTTCGGGCCAACCGGATGGACGGGTTCTCCAAGCGGGAGTTGTTCCGGGCCCTGCCCCGGGCGGAGTTCCCCGCCATCGGCGACCTCGATCCCGCCCTGGCCCTGCTGGAGGAACACGGCTGGATCCGCCAGCAACCCCAGCCACCGCGGACCGGACGCGGCGGCCGGCCGCCCTCCCCCCGCTACGACACCCACCCCCGCCTCACCCGAGGCACCTGACACAACCCCCAACCCGCCGACAGAACTGACAGAACCCCCGAACTAGACCACTGACCTGCACAAACACCGATGATCGCGGCTGTGACAAAACCTCCGGAAACTCTGACACAACCCCGAGGCCCAACCCGGGCCGCCCGTGACAGAACCCCCTCCCGGAGGTTCTGTCAGAGTTTTTTCGAGTTCTGTCACAAGGCCCCAAAGCATCAAAACAGCTGGTCAGTGGCCTCGCGGGGAGGTTCTGTCAGTTCTGTCGGCGATTACCTCGCACACGACCAGCAGAGGGCAGTCGCGCCCTCGACTCCCGCCGAGGAGGCACGCACCGATGAGCACCGCCACGCCACCCATCGAGCCCCTTCTCTACACCCCCGAGGAAGCCGCGGAAGCACTTCGGATCGGCCGCTCCACGGTCTACGAGCTGATGGCCGAGGGAACCCTGTTGTACATCAAGCGCGGTCGGTCCCGCCGCATCAAGCGGTGCGACCTGGAGGCGTACGTCATGGACCTCCTGCACGAGACCATCCACACCAGCTAGCAGCCCAAGCAGAGAGAGGTGGGGGCGCCCCGCCCCCCCCGGCCCCCCCCGAGAATTGGTAGACCACCCGTTCGCCCCCCCCCAACAAAAACTGGGACAAAAACAAAGGGCCGAACAGGTAGGT
>NZ_JBVHJJ010000026.1:0-10359 GCF_055560115.1 Streptomyces sp. NPDC023527 | reverse complement strand
AGTCCAGAACCGGGTCGACACTGATGAACCGGCCGGTACCCGGGTCGTATTCACGAGCACCGAGGTGAGTGAGTCCCGTCGTCGCGTCGTTGGTACCGCCGACGAAGCCCTTCGTACCGGGCCAGGACTTCGGCTGCTCCCCGCGCGGGGCACCGAAAGGCGTGGTGCGCCGTCGCATGGCCGTCGTCGACTTGGAGTCGATGGCGAGCTGGCCCGTGCCCACCTGGTCCGCGATGACGAAGGACGCGCTGCCGTCGTCACTCTGGACCGCCTGGACGCCCCCGAGATCGAGGTAGCGGGTGGCTTTCGGAGTGGTGGAGCCCTTGGCGAGGGTGATCTCCGTAGGGCCGAGGTAGAGGGTCGTCTCGGTGTCGGTCCGGCCGATCAGCCGTTGGCCCCTGGCGTCGTAGAGGTAGGACGTCGTCCCGGCGGGCTTCTCGTCCTTCAACTGGGTCGACTTGGCCAGGTGGCCCTCGGCGTCCCAGTCCAGGGTCTGTGTGTCGCCGCCGAGAACGCGGGCCGTGGTGTTGCCGAGCGGATCGTAGGCGTAGGAGTCCTTGGCCGTTCCCGTGGGGCCGCTGGTGTTCACTGCGGCCAAGGCGTGCGGCTGGGGGCTACCGGCGGCCGGGTAGGTGTAGGCGCGCTTGACGTCCTTGGCGCTGTTGCCCCCGACGTCGTGTCGGGTCTCGGTGAGGCGGTTGCCCGTCTTGTCGTAGGTGTAAGAGTTCCAGTACGGGGCTGGCCCGCCGGTCAGGTTCCCCGCCGGCGCCGCGGCGCACGTCGGCGTGGACTGTGTCCACTCGTCCGTGACGCGACGCAGGTAGTCGTAGGTGAAGCACTGGGTGTCCGTGCCGCCCGTCGAGGCGTCGGACACGGCGCGGATGTTTCCGGTCTCGTCGTAGGTGTACGTAGCGGCCTTGTCGACGGTGGGGGCGTTCTCACGGTCGACCCGTGTGGTGGCCAGGCGCTGGGTGCCCCACTCGTAACCATTGGTGATCTGCGTGAACTTGCCGCCCCCCGTCAGCTTCGCCTGGAGAGGCTTGCCCGTGAGGCCGTAGCTGGTGATGGTCGCCTTGAGGCCGCCGGATCCGATGACCTCCGTGGGGCGCAGGAGGCTGTCGTAGCCGTAGACGATTCCGTCGCCCGACAGTGAGCCGGCCTTGGGCAGGAAAGTGCTCTGGACACTGCCCGAAGGGTTGTAGTTCGTACCGAAACGGTAGGAGCCGGCAAGGGGACCCTCATTGGCCGGGATGTCGACGGTCGTGCGCGTGGCCCGGTAGAGCGAGTCGTATTCGTCCACGCGGCTGACATAGGCGTTGCCGTCCACATAGCGCGTGGCCGATGCCGGCTGGCCCTTGCCTCCCGCGACCGTGTCGTAGGTCCACTCGGCGAGCTTGGTCCCGTCGGCGGCCCCTTCGCGGAGTTCCGTCTTGCGGCCGATGTTGTCGTAGGCGTAGTAGAGCTTGTTCTTGGACGTGCGCGCGTCGGTGACGCTGGTGAGCTGACCGCGGTCGTCGTAGGCGTTGGTGGTGGTGCCCTTGTCCGGGTCGTCCGCGGAGATCTGGTGTCCGAGCTGGTCGTAGGTGTACGACCAGGAGTTGCCCGCCGGGTCCGTGTACCGGGACAGCTTCCCTTGCGGCGTGTACGCGTAGCGGATGACGTCGGAGTCCGCGCCCGGGCTTCGCTCGTGCAGTTGGTGGAGCTCCGTCGTCCTGCCGCGCGCGTCGATCACCGAGGTCGTCGCGGTGGATCCCACGGGCGGGATCACCGTGGTGCGGTCGCCGCCGTAGAGCGTGCGGGTACTGGCCAGCACCTTGCCCGCTTCGCTGTTTCCGGCGATCTGCCTGGTCTCCGTGACGCGCCCGAGCCCGTCGTAGGTGTTCCAGGTCTGGGACTCCACCTTCAGGGCGTTGTCCGGGCTGAACAAGCCCGTGCCCGGTGCGCCCTGGGCGTAGTAGGGGGCGAAGGACTTGGTGACGAGGCCGCGCTCGTCGTAGAAGGTGTCGGTGATCAGCCGCCCGCCGCCGGGGCCCGGCTGCTGGCTCTGACGTGGGCGTTGGAAGCCGTCGTAGAGGGTGTAGGAGGCCAGCTGGCCCCAGCTGTCGTTCAGCGTCCGGGTGGTGACGGCGACGGGCTTGCCCTCGGTGATGGAGTAGGTGAATTCCAGGCTGGGGACGCCGGAGGCGGTCTTCGGCTTGTTCGGGAGCCAGACCTTGGTGGAGCGGCCGAGGGCGTCGTAGACGAAGTCCGTGCGCCGGTTGTTGGCGTCCGTCTTCTTGAGGGTCTGTCCGCGCAGCGGGTCGAGCGTGGTCGTGCTGCTCCAGGCGGACGCCGTGTCGCCGGCCTTGGCGGGTGGCACCGTGGTGGTGACGGTGGTGGCGAAGCCCGTGCTCGGTGAGTAGTCGGTCTTCGTCGTCCGGCCGTCGGTGCGCTTGGTGGTGGAGACCTGCCGACCCGAGTCGTCGAAGACGATCTCGGCGGTGAGGTCGGTGCTGGTCAGTTCCCGCGCATAGCCGTCGTAAGTCTTGCCGGACTCAAGGTAGGTCGCCCGGGTGTTGTCGTCCTTCTTGAGGGTGGCCATGCCGGTGGCCTCGCCCTTGGTGGGCCGGTCCCCGTAGCCTCCGCCGTCGTAGGCCGTGCGGACGTCGGAGATGACGTTCTTGGTCCGGTCGACGGAGGTCGTGGCGCAGGACGCCGCCGTGGTCACCACACGCGAGCGCAGGGTGAGGATGTTGTCGTCGGGGTTGTCGCTGTACGTGGTCCGGGTGCACTGATCATCGTCGGAGGTCGACGTGTCCCCGAAGTCGTCGGCCTCTGTGGGCCGGCCCGCGACGGTGTCGTACTTCGTGGCCGCGGACGTCTGGCGCCACTTCTTCCCGGCTCCGTCGTCCAGGGACGTGAAGGTCCGCGCCGCCTCGGTGCCGGTGAAGTTCGCGGTGATCGTCCCCCAGGAGCGTTCGCTCTTGGCGGTCTCGTGGTGCCAGGGCCGGCTGACGGTCTTGGCCAGCAGCTTCCCGCCGGGTCCGGAGTAGCTCTCGGACTTGTAGGTGAACCCCGCTCCGGAGGAATGATCGGTGATCGGGTCGCCCTCGTCCGTCCCGAGGGTGACCTTCACGTCCTTCGTGCCGCCGTCGGGGCCCTTCCTGTCACCGTCCATGCCGCGCAGGAAGTACGTCTCCTGCCGGGACTTCATCGCGCCGACGTCATGGCCGCCGGTCTGGACCCGTACGTGCCCGTAGCCGCGCCACTGCGACCAGGTCTTGAACTTCTCCTTGGTCAGCCCGTTGTCGTCGTCGTAGTGCCAGGCGGCGTCGTCGAGGTACTCGTATCGGGTCACCTGGTCGGGGGCGCCGCCCGTGCGGTCACTGGCCGTGACCGCGTCCACGACGTACTTGTTGAACCACTGCCGGGTCGGGTCGTCGCTGCTGCTCCCGCCGATGAACTGGGGGTAGCAGCGCGTGGTGTTGGTCTCGGGCGTCGGCGGCTTCGCCCAGTCGCATACGGGCTGCGAGTAGGTGACGTCGGTCTGCCCGCCCGTCTCGTCCGTGATGGTGGACAGGCGTTCCTTGATGAAGGGCGCCTTGCCGTCCCCGGTCTTGTCGAGGCGATTGGGGCGCTGGGTGTAGACGAGCGTGGTCTTCGGCAGTGTGATGGCGGGAGTGGCGGTCTGACCGGTGTGCTGGATGGAGTCCAGCAGGAGCTGGTAATCGGTGTCGGCCATGCCCCATCGATGGCCGAACTTCCAGGAGTCGACGGGAGCATAGGTCCCGTCGGCCTTCAGGACGTTGGTGGTGATGTCCGTCAGGCGCTTGCGGGTCCAGAACGAGGGCGACAGTCGTCCCTTGTCGCACTCCGTCCCCGCCTTGCAGTTCATGTCCCAGGGCGTGTCGTACCAGTACTGCTTCTTGTCCTCGATGGTGTCTTCCGCGCAGGTGACCTTGTCCTTGTCCTGCGGCAGGCACCGCTCGGCGTTGCCGAACTCGACCTTGGCCAAGGGCTTGGCGTACAGGTCGGCGGACTTCAGGCCGTATTCGGCGCGCTTGAGATAGCCACCCCGCACATAGGGCGTGCTGTCCTTCGACTCCAGGTCACGGCCGTAGGAGTTGGTCTCCTTGCCGTAGTAGTAGCCGACGGCGTTGCCGTGCCGGTCGACGGCGTAGTCGAGGTTCCAGCGCCATGCCTGCTGGCACCAGGAGTCCTTGAAGCCGTCCTTGTGGCAGGGCTCGCCGGCATTGTTGCCGTAGACGGGGACGGTCCAAGTGGAGTCGGTGGTGTCCTTGCCCTTCGCCCAGCCGTTGAGCTTGTGGTAGCCGAAGTAGTACCGCGTGCCCTCCGGGGTGGTCAGGCGCCAGTACTCGTTGTCGTTGTCGCCGTTGTCGTGCTCACTGCCGGAGAGGCGGGCGATCCTGGTGCCGTCGTCGTTCTTCAGCTTCCACTGATCGCCGCCGGCCGGGACGAGCTCACCGGCCTTGCCGTTGAACGAGATCGTGGCGTTGTCGTAGGCCCAGCACAGGTCGCCGGGCTTGTTGCCGTCGCCGTGCTTCTCTCCGTCCTCGGAGCACGGTTTGTAGCGGCGCTCGATGAAGCCGGGCCACAGCTCGAAGCCGTCACCGGCCCACGAGGACTGGTTATTGGTGCTGCCGGTCCGCCCGTCGACCGAGGACGACGCGTACCCCAGCCCGACATTGGGTTTGAGGCCGCCGGGCACCTCCGGGACCGGGATGTTGTAGGCCCAGTTGAAGGAACCGCTGTTCAGGTCCGTGTTCCAGGTCGCCGACGGGGACAGGGGCGTGGCCTTGTAGTCGCCTTTGTCCCCGGATGCCGCCGCCGCGGCGGCGAGGACCGTCCTGGCGCCCGGGCGCAGGTTCACCCGGTCGGCGGTGAGGGTGTGCTTCTCGGTGTCGTTCGCGGTGGCGACCGGCTTGGCGGTCCGGCATCCGGCCTTGTCCGGGGTGGTGAGGGCGCACTCGGGGAGTTCCATCAGGCGTAGCCGGGACGCGTAGCCGCCGCCATATGCCTGGGCGAAACCGGAGTAGTCGAGGCGCATACCGGTGGGCGCGACCGCCTGTGCCTTCACGCCCGCCTTGGGTGCCTTACCCGTGATGACGATCAGCGGGCCGTCGATGCCCGCCCGTTCGCTCGCCTTCCGGTCGGCGATCCGCACCTCGGCCTTTCCCACGGGTGCCGCAGCCGCCAGCCCCTTGGCACCCTTTGCCGCAGGCGCGGGTAGGAAGTTCAAAGGGAGGCCGCCGACCTTCACGGCCTTCCCGGCCCCATCGGACACCTTGGACAGGTCGACGACGGTCTTCCCGCTCTTGGGCCACGCGGCCTTGGGCTTCGACTTCGGCACCCTGGGGGCGGGATCGGTCTTGCGGGGTTTGGCCTTGACCGCCTTGCCGGCCACGGGTTTCCCCGGCGCGGGCGCACCGGGGAGGGCGTGGCCCTCGGCCACCGCGGGGAGCGCCACGCCTTGCAGCAGCGACGCCACCAGGACCGCAGGTACGCCCAGCGCCAAGCGCCTGCGCCACCCCGGTCTGTGAGCCCGGTCCTTGCGCTTCATTCCTCGTCATCCCTCGCTGAAGTGGCTGAGCAGGCACGTCGCGTCGTACGCGCGGCCGCGTGCTGTGGAGCTCTTTCGTCCGGCCCGTGCTCCCGGCCGTTCAGGAGCTCGGAACCTGGGTGGGGAACTCGGGAAGGCCCGCGGCGATGCGCTCGATCTGATTCCCACTGAGGGCCCCCTGGAAGGCCCACACGTCGTCGAGCTGTCCCGACCAGTACTCCGCGGCCGTGCTCGCGGCCGCGGACCGGCCGAGCTGAAGGGACTTGCCCGCGTCGAACGACATCGCGTTGCCGGTCCGGGAGGAGCGGTCCGTGCAGGCGGCTTCCGCCGCCGTCGCCCCTCCGGCCTCCGGGCCGCAGGAGAGCTCCTCCAGCGCGCCGTTCACATACAACCGGAGCTCATGGGCGAAGCCGTCGTAGACCAGGGCGAGATGATTCCAGGTGCCCGCGTCCTGGAAACCGCTGTTCTCCACCGTCGTGACGGTGACGTCCTTGCCCGCGTCCTTGTCGGACATGGTGACCTGCCAGCGTCCGTGCCCCTCGGGACCGTTGTCGTCCGGACCCTTCGTACCCGGCACGTAGCGGACGGTGAAGGCATTGCGGTACTTGCCCTCCGCGCTCATCACGGTCATGGCGCGGCCCGGCTTGTCCGCCACCCGCTGTGCCCAGGCGGTCATGGTGAAGCTGCCACCGGTATCGACGGGCATCCCACTGGTGGAGGCCGCGTCGTCGGAGCCGTCGAGCCGCAGACCGCCCCGGTCGACGTGACCGGTGCCGATCGTGGCCCCGCCCGACAGCGTCAGGTCATGACGCGGGGCATCGTTGCCCGTGAGCGCGTCCGGTGAGACGGCCGGGCTGCCCGAGGCCGTTTCCAGCTTCCAGCGCCCCTTGACCAGTGGCCGCTGCTGGAACAGCTGCTTGATCTCGTCGACCGACACCGGCCGGTCGTACAGGCGTACGTCGTCGATCTCGCCCGGAAAGAAGTTGTCCGGTTTCCCCGCATAGGACCCCGCACCGATCTGCAACTGCCGGTCGGCGTACCACGGGTCGGGCAGGGGGACCGATCCGGCTTCCACGCCGTTGACGTACAGGGTCAGCGTTCTCGCGACGATGTCGCGGACTCCGGTGAGATGCGTCCACTCACCTCCTCGAGGAGGTGTTCCGGCATTCTGGACGACCTTGTTCTGCGCGGCGTCGGCGGCGTCGCCGGAGTGCTGGTTGAGTACCCACCGGTCGTAGGTGGGCGAGTAGTACAGCTCGGCTCCACTCGCGTTCACGCCCGCCTGGGTGAGGACCACGGCGGTGTGCGTCGGCTTGTCCTTCGGGAGCCGGGCCCATGCGGAGATCGCGAAGGCGCCCATGGTGTTGAAGTGCGGCGCGTCCACCGTCGCGTAGTCGTGCACGCCGTCCAGGGCCAGCGCCTTGCCGTCGATACCGTCCGTGCCCGGCCGGGGAGCGCCGTGGAAAACCGCCGGCATGACGTCCGCGCGGCCGCTCACCTCTTTCGCGCCCGGTTCCTCGTCCAGTGGAAAGATCGCACGGGCCGGCCGGCCAGGTCCCCGGATGTGCTCCTTGGCGTAGAGCCGGGACACCTCGCTGGTGGAGGCCGGCTTGTTGAAGATCTCCACTTCGTCGATCTGGCCGGGGAAGAAAGCGTTCGGTTTGCCGTTCACCGACGAGGCGCCTATGAGCAGTCCGCGTCGGGCGTCCCAGGGCGTCTTGTACGTCACGGCGGCTTCCTGCTGGCCGTTGACGAAGAGCCGCAGCTCACCGGCACCGCTGTCGTAGACGCCCACCAGGTGCGTCCACTCCCCGGCCCGGACTCCGCCGGGCTTCTTCTGCATCACCCGCACCGGCAGGGCGCCGTCGCTGTCCGAGGCGAACTGACTGAACGCCCACCGGTCGTAATCCTTGGAGTAGTACAGCGAGAAACCCGGCGAGTGGTTGCCTTCCTGCGTGGCGATGGCCGCAGGCTCCGAAGGCATGGCCGAGAGTCTCGCCCAGGCGGACACCGTGAAGCCGCCCGAGGTGTCCACCACCGGGATGTCGGTGTCCGCGTACGCGTCCTTGCCGTCGAGGGTCAGCGCCGTGCCCATCACGCCCTCGGCGCCGGTGGCCGCTCCCCCGTGCAACCGTGCGGTACGGGCCGGAGCGGAACCCCGAGCCTCCTTGGCCTCGGGACCGTCGTCCATCGACCACACGGCGCGCTCGGGCTGACCGGCCCGTACCTTGTAGCGGTAGGTGTACGGCTCGCTCATGTTGCCCGCGGCGTCCGCGCTCTGCACGGTGAGGAAGTTCAGCCCCGCCTCACCGGGCAAGGCCCTGAGGGTCCTGGCCGCGCCGTCCGTCGTGGTCAGACTGTTCTTCTCCGAAGCGTCGCCGTTGAGGCCGTAGATGTACTTGGTGATGCCCTTCTCGGCCGGGCCGACGGTGAAGGAGCCGTACCGGCCCAGTCCGTCGTACCAAGGGTCGTCGCCATCCGCCGAGGATCCGGGCTTCGACTCCGGGTAGTCCCCGGACGCCACCTTCGGCGCAGGAAGGACCTTGGGATCACGAACGAAGTAACAGCCACTGGGTGAACCCGCGTACGACCAGGGGGAGTAGCCGTGCCGGTCGTAGGACCGCACGTACCAGTTCACGGGGGTGCCCACCCTGATGTCGGCAGGCAGGGTGACCGCGAAGTCCGAACCCGACTTCTTGAACGAGGTCAGTCCCGGCTTCCAGCGCGCGGTGTTCCCCTTGCCGTCGCCCGCGTCCCACTCGGCCTGGAACTCGACCGCGACATCGTCGCCGTCGGGGTCGGTGACGTTGTTGGCGTAGACCTTCCCCAGGCTGCGCACGTGCACCGCCTTCTCGGGGGCCCTGCACTGGCCGCCGTACTCCATCGCCAGCTGCGCCATGGTGATCTGCGGCGGGGTCTGGTTGTACCGCACCCGCAGGTAGGCCCGGTCGGAGAAGCGCTTCCAGGCGTAGGTGTCGGACTCGTCCGAAGCCCGCAGACCGAACGTCATCGAGGACCAGCCCTTGGCGGCCGCCTCCTGCACCGCGTCCAGAACCCCGAATTCGGCGTCGGCGGAGGCGCATCCCTCGAAGCCGTGGGCGAAGGAGTCCTCTCCCAGCTTCTTGATCCAGAAGCCGGAGGACTTCTGGGAGTTCCACGTGGTGGAGGAGTCGATGCCCTTGGTCCGCCAGAGCTGCACCCCCTTCTTCTCGCACGAGGCCGACCAGGTCTCCCGGACGACGAACTCCGCCGACAGGATGGTCTTGCCCGCGAACTTCGAGGTGCCGATCTCGTAGAACAGACGCTTGGTGTCCTCCGGTTGGCAGTGCGCCCAGTCGCAGTAGCCCATGCCGGCGTCGCTCTTGCCGTTGAACTTCCACTGCGGTTCGTTCGCGAAGTGGCTCGTCGCCATGGTCCAGGCGGACGACTGCGGTGTGTACCACTGCGGGTCGATGTAGACCGGGTACACCGTGCCGGGTCCGTTGAGGACTCCCTTGTCTGGTGTCAGCACCAGTTCGCGTCCGCCGTCTGCCACGTCCACACCGACCCGGGCCTGCTTGCCCGACTCTCCCGGACCGGACTCCTCCCGGCCGCTCCTGACGATGGTCCCGGAGGACGGGGCCGCCTTGGGCCGGACCCCACTCGTCCTGCCGGTCGGGGCCGTACCCGGACTGGAATCCCACATCATCGGCGCAGGTGCCTCGAAGACGGTGCCTCCGGCGCCCTCGTCGACGGCCGTCAGTCCGCCCTGCGCGCTCTCCCGTACGGTGAGGCCCTCGCCATTGAGGCGCATACGGAGCCGGGCCAACTCGGGGTTCGCCGCCGCTTTCGCGGACTTCACCACCAGGAGCTGGGTGAAGCCGTCCGCCTGAGCGGCCAGCCGCAGGTCGACGTCCGGAAGGACATCGGGGTAGGTGGCGGTGTCTCCCTCCAAGCGGGGGGCCGGTAGTGGGGACGGCCAGTTCATGGCCAGCTTGCGTCCGCCCTTGTCCAGCCGCACCAGGGCTTCCCCGCCGCCACTGGAGAATGTCACTCCGACGGTTGCCGCACGCGGCGAGACGCCACCGTCGGCGGTCTTAGCCAAGGTGACGTCGACGGGCTTCCACGCACCGTCCACGCGCGCCCGGACCGGGCGCAGGTACTCGCGGGCCTCCAGTGTTCCGTCGGGCCTGGCCGCAACGTCCGAGCGCTCACCCCTTCGGGACGACACCTCCACATCCCGGCCCGAACGCTTGGCCAGAGCCAGCGCCTCGGCCTCCGAAGGAGCGGTCGCGTCGGCGGCCGGCTCCGATCCGATGGCAGTGGCCCTGCTCGGCGTGACGGAGCCCGTAGCCCTCGCCATCGCCTCCCCGGGCAGGGCCCCTGCCATCAGGACCAGCCCCAACCCCCAAGCGGTGACACCGCCCACCACCCGAATACGCGCATGACGAAGCATCGCCCCCCAGCCCTCCCCAGAGCCTGACGCATAGTTGCGAGGTGTGACGATATGGCCGCGTGGTGTGCATGGTCTACGCCGGACAAAGGAGAAAGATCAGCTGAAGTCTCCTCAAAAGCTGGTCTTGGCTGTTGTGTCATGCATCACACCCTGTACTTCGTTCGGGTCGTGGCGATATGCGCTGCCTTGGCTTGGAGCCTCCGCCCTCACGTGTGGTCGGCCTGACCGCGCGTCGCTGTAGCGCTGCGCGTTCGGTGCGGCGGGCGCGGCACGAACGACGCGTCGACCGGTCTCACCCATCTCGGCGCTCGCGAATACGACCCGGGTACCGGCCGGTTCATCAGTGTCGACCCGGTTCTGGATC
>NZ_JBVHJJ010000025.1:0-10708 GCF_055560115.1 Streptomyces sp. NPDC023527 | reverse complement strand
GGCGACGGTGAGACGCTTCCCGCCGCCGCCCTGGGGCTCGACGAGCCGCAGGTGGCCGTGCGGGGTGGCGAGCTGCTCGTACCCCGCCTGGTACGGGCCCTCCCGGCGCGGGAGCCGGGTGTGGCCTTCAGCGGTGAGGGCACGGTCCTGGTCACGGGCGCGTCCGGCACCCTGGGCCGACTGGTGGCCCGCCACCTGGTCACCGAGCACGGCGTACGACGCCTGCTGCTGGCGAGTCGCCGTGGTCCGCTCGCGGAGGGCGCCACCGCATTCGAGGCCGAGCTGGAGACGCTGGGCGCGGAGGTCGAGACCGTCACGTGCGATGTGGCGGACCGGGACGCGCTGGCCGGGGTGCTGGGCGCGGTGTCGGCCGAACATCCGCTGACGGGTGTGGTGCACGTGGCGGGTGTGACGGACGACGGCATCGTCTCCGCCCTCACCCCGGACCGTATCGACGCCGTCTTCCGTCCGAAGGTGGACGCGGCGCTCAACCTGCACGAGCTGACGCGTGATCTCGACCTGTCGGCCTTCGTTCTCTTCTCCTCCGCCGCCGGTGTCTTCGGTAGCGCGGGTCAGGGCAACTATGCGGCGGCGAACGCCTTCCTCGACGCTCTCGCCCAGCAGCGTCGGGCGGCGGGTCTTCCGGCGGTGTCGATGGCCTGGGGTCTGTGGGCCGAGAGCAGTGCCCTGAGCGGTGCCCTCAACGACGCCGACCAGCGCCGCATCTCCCGCACCGGGCTCGTCGCGATCGAGGCGACGGACGGCCTGGCGATGTTCGACGCCGCCAACCGCGCCGGCCTGCCCGTGGTCGTACCGGCGCTCCTGGACAGCACCGCCCTTCAGGCGCAGGCACGTTCCGGTGCCCTGCCGACGCTGTTCCAGGGCCTCGTACGCACCCCCGTGCGCCGTACGACATCGGCCGCCGACGCCACGAGCCCCGCGGGGTCCTCGCTCGCGCGACGGCTCGGCGGGCTCGCCGGGTCCGAGCAGTACGAGGCGGTGCGCGATCTCGTACGCGAGCAGGTGGCCATGGTCCTCGGCCATGAGTCGGCGGCGGCCGTCGCGGTGGACCGCCAGTTCCGGGAGCTCGGCTTCGACTCCCTGACGGCGGTCGAACTCCGCAACGCCCTGAACTCGGCCTCCGGCCTGCGGCTCCCGGCGACGCTGGTCTTCGACCACCCGACGCCCGAGGCACTCGCGCGGTATCTGCTGGAGGAGCTGGTCGGTTCCTCGCCGAACGCGGCGGACGACACCGCCGCGGTGTCGTCGGCAGCCGTCGACGAGCCGATCGCGATCGTGGGCATGAGCTGCCGGCTCCCCGGGGGCGTCCGGACCCCCGACGAGCTCTGGCGCCTGGTGAGCGAGGGCGGCGACGCCATCGGCGGCTTCCCGGCCGACCGCGGCTGGGACCTCGAAGCCCTCTACCACCCGGACCCGGACCACGCCGGCACCAGCTACACGCGGGACGGCGGCTTCCTCTACGAGGCAGGCGAGTTCGACCCGGCGTTCTTCGGTATCTCGCCGCGCGAGGCCCTGGCGATGGACCCGCAGCAGCGGCTGCTGCTGGAGACGTCCTGGGAGGCGTTCGAGCGGGCCGGGATCGACCCGTTGTCGGCGAGGGGCTCGCGGACGGGCGTGTTCGCTGGTGTGATGTACCACGACTACGGGTCGCGGGTCTCCGTCGTACCGGACGGCCTTGAGGGCCACATGGGCATGGGCAGCTCCGGCAGCATCGCGTCGGGCCGCATCGCGTACACCTTCGGGCTGGAGGGCCCGGCGGTGACGGTGGACACGGCGTGCTCGTCGTCGCTGGTGGCCCTGCATTTGGCGGCGCAGGCGCTGCGGCAGGGTGAGTGCGAGATGGCCCTGGTCGGCGGCGTGACCGTGATGTCGACGCCCAGCACGTTCGTGGAGTTCAGCCGCCAGCGCGGCCTCGCGGCGGACGGTCGCTGCAAGGCGTTCTCCGCCGACGCCGACGGCACCGGCTGGGCCGAGGGCGCGGGCATGCTCCTCGTCGAGCGGCTGTCGGACGCGCGACGCAACGGGCACAAGGTGCTCGCGGTGGTGCGCGGCAGCGCGATCAACCAGGACGGCGCGTCGAACGGTCTGACGGCTCCGAACGGTCCCGCGCAGCAGCGCGTGATCCGGCAGGCGCTGGCAGCGGCGGGTCTGTCGCCGGCGGACGTGGACGCGGTGGAGGCGCACGGTACGGGCACGACGTTGGGCGACCCGATCGAGGCGCAGGCGCTGCTGGCGACGTACGGGCAGGAGCGGGACGGCGACCGGCCGCTGTGGCTGGGTTCGCTGAAGTCCAACATCGGTCACACCCAGGCCGCCGCCGGTGTCGCGGGCGTCATCAAGATGGTCATGGCCATGCGTCACGGGGTGGTCCCGAAGACCCTGCACGTCGACGAGCCCACGGCCCACGTCGATTGGGCGGCGGGCGCCGTGCGGCTGGTGACGGAGCCTGTCGAGTGGTCGGACAGCGGACGTCCCCGCCGGGCGGCCGTGTCGTCCTTCGGCGTCAGCGGCACGAACGCACACGTGGTCATCGAGCAGGGTCCCGCCGAGGAGTACGAACCCTCACAGGCCGCCTGCGGGACGGTCGTCCCGTGGGTGATCTCCGCCAAGGACCCGGCGGCACTGCGCGAGCAGGCGGAACGGCTGCGGTCGTACGTGGCCGAGCGCCCGGAACTCGCCCTGGCGGACGTCGGCTTCTCGCTGGCGACGTCGCGCGCGGCGCTGGAGCACCGTGCGGTGGTCGTCGGCTCGGATCTCGCCGAACTGACGGTCGGGTTGCAGGCTGTGGCCGATGGTTCTTCCGTGGCGCATGTGGTCGAGGGCGAGACCGGGCGTGAGGGCAAGCTTGCGGTGTTGTTCTCGGGTCAGGGGAGTCAGCGGCTGGGGATGGGGCGTGAGCTGTACGACGCGTTCCCCGTCTTCGCGGACGCCTTCGACGCGGTGTGCGGGGAGCTCTACCGGCACCTTGAGGAGTCGGTGCGGGAGGTGATGTTCGGCGAGGACGCGGAGAAGCTGAACCGGACCGGGTTCACACAGCCTGCGTTGTTCGCCGTCGAGGTCGCCCTTTTCCGCCTTGTCGAGTCGTGGGGCGTGCGGCCGGACTTCCTGGCCGGGCATTCGATCGGTGAGCTGGCCGCCGCGCATGTGGCGGGGGTTCTTTCCCTGGCTGATGCGGCGGCTCTGGTGGCTGCTCGTGGTCGGCTGATGCAGGCGCTGCCGGCCGGTGGTGTGATGGTGGCGGTGCAGGCGACGGAGGCCGAGGTTCTTCCGCTGCTTGAGGGTCATGAGGCGGGCATCGCGGCCGTCAATGGGCCCACGTCGGTGGTCATTTCGGGTGCCGAGGACGCGGTGACGGCCATCGCCGAGCGCCTGGCGGCTGAGGGTCGTAAGACCAAGCGCCTCACGGTCTCGCATGCGTTCCACTCTCCGCTGATGGAGCCGATGCTGGCGGAGTTCCGCACGGTGGCCGAGGGGCTTGCCTTCTCCGCCCCCACGCTGCCGATCGTCTCGACGCTCACCGGACAACTCGTCTCGGCCGAGGAAGTGTGCGACCCCGAATACTGGGTCCGCCACGTCCGCCAGGCCGTCCGTTTCGCCGACGCGGTCGAGGCCCTTGCCGCCGAAGGTGCCCGCACCTTCCTGGAGATCGGCCCCGGCGGTGTCCTGACCGCCATGGCCCAGGAGACCCTGGACGAGGCGGCCACCGCCATCCCCTCCCTCCGCTCCGACCGCCCCGAGGACGTGGCCGTCACCACGGCCCTCGCCGCTCTCCACGTCGACGGCATCTCCCTCGACTGGTCCGCCGTCCATCCCGGCGCCCGCCTCGTCGACCTGCCCACCTACGCCTTCCAGCGCCGTCACTACTGGCTGGACTCCGGGACCGTCACGGGCGACCCGGTGTCCGTCGGGCAGACGGCGGCCGATCATCCGCTGCTGGGTGCCGCCGTCGCGCTGGCCGATGGTGAAGGTGCCCTGCTGACCGGGCGGCTGTCGCTGTCCGCTCAGCCCTGGCTGGCCGATCACGCGGTGCTGGGGACGGTGCTGCTGCCCGGTACCGCCCTCGTGGACCTCGCGGTACGCGCGGCCGACGAGGTGGGCTGCGGGCTCCTCGACGAGCTGACCCTGGGCGCGCCGCTCGTGCTGCCCGCGCAGGGCTCGGTCCGGCTCCAGGTCGTGGTGGGCGGTCCCGACGCGGCGGAACGCCGCCCGGTGACGATCTACTCGCGCCCGGAATCCGCCGATGCCGGCGACGCGTGGACGTCCCACGCGACCGGCACCGTCGCACCCGCCCCCGGCATCACGGGCGACGACGACTTCGACCTGGCGCGGTGGCCGGTCCCCGGCGCCTCCGCCGTGGAACTCGACGGCGCCTACGAGCGCCTGGCCGACCTGGGCTTCGGCTACGGGCCCGTGTTCCAGGGGCTGCGTGGGCTGTGGCGGCGCGGCGACGAGGTGTTCGCCGAGGTCGCCCTGCCCGAGGGCATGGACGTCCACGGATTCGCCGTCCATCCGGCGCTGCTCGACTCCACGCTGCACGCGGTCGGACTGGGCGGACTGCTACCGGACACCGGTGAGGCACGGATCCCGTTCTCGTGGGGCGGAGTGGCCGTGCACGCCACCGGCGCCACCACGCTGCGGGTGCGGCTGACGGCCGCCGACGCCGGCCAGGACGCGGTGGCGCTGCGCGTCGCCGACGGTACGGGCCGGCCCGTCGCCTCGGTCGACTCGCTCGTACTGCGCCCGGTGTCGGCCGAGCAACTCGCGCAGGCGGGGCGGAGCGGTCCGGAATCGCTCTACCGCGTCGACTGGACACCCCTACTCACCCCGGAGGTTCCGATGAGCGGATCGTGGGTCGTGGTCGGTGACGACGACGGGCTGCGCGCGGCCGTCGAGGAAGCGGGCATGCGCGCCTCGTTCCACCCGGACCTGGTGAGCGCGGAGCGCACCGCCGAGGACGGCGACCCGGGCGCCACGCCGCCCACCGTCGTCCTGGCGACCGTCGGCGTCCACGCCGACAGCGATCGCCCCGCGCGGCACGCCCGTATCACCGCGCACCACACGCTGGCGCTCCTGCAGGAGTGGCTGGCCGACGACCGCCGGGCCGACGCCACGCTCGTCGTCCTGACCAGCAACGCCGTGGCCACGAAGGAGGGCGACAAGGAGGTCGACCCGGCCCAGGCGGCCATCCGGGGCCTGGTGCGCTCGGCACAGACGGAGAACCCCGACCGTTTCGTCCTGGTCGACCTGGACCGCGACCCCGCGTCCGTACGGGCACTGCCGGCGCTGCTCGACGCGGGCGAGGAGCAGTTCGCCGTCCGCAACGGTGAGGTGCTCGTGCCCCGGCTGGTCCACGCCGTGCCGGCGCCGGCCGCGCTCGACGGCCTGTCCTTCGCCGCCGACGGCACGGTCCTGGTGACCGGCGCGTCCGGCACCCTGGGCCGGCTGGTGGCCCGCCACCTGGTGACCGAGCACGGCGTCCGGCAGCTGCTGCTGGTCAGCCGGCGGGGAGCCGCGGCCGAGGGCATGGCCGAGCTGGAGACGGAGCTGACGGCACACGGCGCCCGGGTCACCGTGGCGGCCTGCGACGTCGCCGACCGGGCCGCGCTCGCCGGGGTCCTGGCGGCGGTGCCCGCCGAACACCCGCTGACGGGTGTGGTGCACGCGGCCGGTGTGACCGACGACGGCATCGTCTCGGCGCTGACGCCCGAGCGCATCGACCGGGTCTTCCGGCCGAAGGTGGACGCCGCGCTGCACCTGGACGAACTGACGCGGGACATGGAACTCTCCGCGTTCGTGCTGTTCTCCTCGGCCGCCGGGGTGTTCGGCAGCGCCGGGCAGGGCAACTACGCCGCCGCCAACGCGTTCCTGGACGCGCTGGCACAGCAGCGGCGGGCTGCCGGGCTGCCGGCGGTGTCGCTGGCGTGGGGGCTGTGGGCCGAGAGCAGCGGGATCACCGGCGAACTGAACGACGCCGACCGCGGCAGGATGGCCCGCAGCGGAGTCCTCCCGCTCTCCACCGAGGAGGGCCTGGCCCTCTTCGACACCGCGTCCGCCTCGGGCGGCACCACCGTGGTGCCCGTACGGCTCGACCGGGCCGGGCTGCGCGATCGGGCCGCGGCGGGCTCGCTGCCGGACCTTCTCCGAGGACTGGTGCGCGTACCGGCACGACGGGCGGCTGCGGCGAGCGCGGAGAAGGCCGAGGCGGCGCCGCTGTCGGCGCGGCTGGCGGGCCTGACCGAGGCCGAGCAGAACAAGCTGCTCCTGGACCTGGTCTGCCACGAGGTCGCCGCCGTACTCGACCTGCCCTCGGCGAACGCGGTACGGCCCGGCCAGGCGTTCCGCGACCTCGGCTTCGACTCGCTGACGGCGGTGGAACTGCGCAACCGACTGGCCTCCGCCACCGGCCTGCGCCTCGCACCCGCCCTGATCTTCGACTACCCGACCCCCGACGACCTCGTGGGACACCTGCGGGCCGAGACCGCGCCCGCCGCCGGCCGGGACGACGACAACGACCGGGGCGTCACCGCGCTGCTCGCCGAACTCGACCGGATCGAGGCGGCGTTGCACCGCACGGCCCACGACGACGACGGCCGCACCGCCGTCGCCTCGCGACTGCGGTCCCTGGCGGACCAGTGGGCCGCGGGACCGGCCGACACGAACGCGTCGTCCTCGCCGGAGCAGGAAGGCGCGAACGTCGCCGACGAGCTCCAGGCCGCGACGGACGACGAGATGTTCGACTTCATCGGCAAGGAATTCGGGATCTCCTGAACCGAATGAAGGGGTCCGCGGACTTTCCCCGGACCGGGCCCCTTCCCCTCCCCGCCACGTAATTCCCGACCTTCCGCTCCATGGGCTTTCTGCAAGAGGTGACCTCCGGTGAACGACCCTCAGGTGAACAACGAGGAAAAGCTGCGCTATTTCCTCAGGCGAGTGACGGCTGACCTGCACGAGGCCCGCGAGCGGCTTCAGGAGATCGACGAGAACCGGCGCGAGCCGATCGCGATCACCGCGATGAGCTGCCGCTTCCCGGGTGGGGTCAGTTCGCCGGAAGACCTGTGGCAACTGCTCGTGGACGGCGGGGACGCGATATCGGCATTCCCCACCGACCGCGGCTGGGACCTGGACGCGCTCTACGACCCCGACCCGGAGACCCGGGGCACCAGCCACGTCCGCGCGGGCGGATTCCTCGAAGACATCGACCTGTTCGACGCCGGACTCTTCGAAATATCGCCTCGCGAGGCCCTCACCATGGACCCGCAGCAGCGCATTCTGCTGGAATCCTCCTGGGAGGTCTTCGAACGCGCCGGAATAGACCCGACCTCCCTCAAGGGAAGCCGCACCGGCGTTTTCGCCGGCGTGATGTACCACGACCACACGTCCGTGCTCCAGCAGGCGGTCGAGGACGTCGAGGGCTACATCGGCACCGGCAGCGCGGCCAGCGTCGTCTCCGGCCGCGTGGCCTACACCTTCGGCCTCGAAGGCCCCGCCGTCACCGTCGACACGGCGTGCTCGTCGTCCCTCGTGGCCCTCCACCTGGCCGTACAGGCGCTGCGCCAGGGCGAATGCGACATGGCCCTGGCCGGCGGCGTCACGGCCATGCTCACCCCCACCTCCTTCGTCGACTTCAGCCGCCAGCGCGGCCTCGCGGCCGACGGCCGCTGCAAGCCCTTCGCGGCGGCGGCCGACGGCACCGGCTGGGCCGAAGGCGTCGGCATGCTCCTCGTCGAGCGCCTCTCCGACGCCCGCCGCAACGGCCACCCCGTCCTCGCCGTCATCCGCGGCTCGGCCGTCAACCAGGACGGCGCCTCCAACGGCCTCACCGCCCCCAACGGCCCCTCGCAGCAGCGTGTGATCCGCCAGGCCCTCACCAACGCCGGCCTGTCACCGGCGGACGTGGACGCGGTGGAGGCACACGGCACCGGCACGACCCTGGGCGACCCGATCGAGGTCCAGGCCCTGCTCGCCACGTACGGGCAGCAGCGGGAAGCCGACCGGCCGCTGTGGCTGGGCTCGCTCAAGTCCAACGTCGGCCACACCCAGGCGGCGGCGGGCGTCGGCGGCATCATCAAAATGGTGCAGGCCATGCGACACGGCGTCCTCCCCAGGACTCTGCACGTGGACGAGCCCACCCCGCACGTCGACTGGTCGGCGGGCGCGGTACGGCTGCTGACCGACCCCGTCGAATGGAAGGAACAGGGCCGCCCCAGGCGCGCCGCCGTCTCCTCCTTCGGCTTCAGCGGCACCAACGCCCACACCATCATCGAAGAGGCCCCCGAACCGGAATCCGCGTCGGGCGAGACCACCGAGACCCACCGCACCCCGGTCGCACGCTCCCTGCCGACCCCCGTGGTCCTCTCCGCCAAGACACCGGAGGCCCTGCGCGCCCAGGCCGCCCGCCTCCTGCACCACACCGACACCACCTCCGACCGCTCGCCGCTGGCAGACCTCGGCCTGTCCACGGCGACGACGCGCGCGGCGCTCGACCACCGCGCCGCCGTCGTCGCCACGGACCACGACGACCTGCGCCGAGCCCTCGACGCCCTGTCGAACGGCGAGGACGCTCCGGGGCTCGTCACGGGAACGGCCGCCGCCAGGCAGACGGTGGCGCTGTTGTTCTCGGGTCAGGGGAGTCAGCGGTTGGGGATGGGGCGTGAGTTGTATGACGCGTTCCCTGTTTTCGCCGAGGCGTTTGACGTGGTGTGCGGGGAGTTGGAGGGGCGTCTGGAGCGTCCGCTGCGGGATGTGGTGTTCGGTGAGGATGCTGAGGCGCTGAACGAGACGGGCTATACGCAGCCTGCGTTGTTCGCGGTCGAGGTGGCGTTGTTCCGTCTGGTGGAGTCGTGGGGTGTGCGGCCGGACTTCCTGGCCGGGCATTCGATTGGTGAGCTGGCCGCCGCGCATGTGGCGGGGGTTCTTTCCCTGGCTGATGCGGCGGCTTTGGTGGCTGCTCGTGGTCGGTTGATGCAGGCGTTGCCGGCCGGTGGTGTGATGGTGGCGGTGCAGGCGATGGAGGCCGAGGTTCTTCCGCTGCTTGAGGGTCATGAGGCGGGCATTGCGGCCGTCAATGGGCCCACGTCGGTGGTCATTTCGGGTGCCGAGGGCGCGGTGACGGCGATCGCCGAGCGCCTGGCGGCTGAGGGTCGTAAGACCAAGCGCCTCACGGTCTCCCATGCGTTCCACTCTCCGCTGATGGAGCCGATGCTGGCGGAGTTCCGCACGGTCGCGGAGGGTCTGGCCTTCTCCGCTCCGGAGCTGCCGATCGTCTCGACGCTGACCGGAGAGCTTGTATCGGCGGACGAGGTGTGCGACCCGGAGTACTGGGTCCGTCACGTCCGTCAGGCCGTCCGCTTCGCCGACGCCGTCGACACGCTGACGGCCGAAGGCGCCCGTACCTTCCTGGAGATCGGCCCCGGCGGTGTCCTGACCGCCATGGCGCAGGAGACCCTCGACGGGACCGGTGTCGCGATCCCGGCCCTCCGCACCGACCGCCCCGAAGCCGAGGCCGTCACCACCGCCCTCGCCCACCTGTACGTACAGGGTGTCGGTCTCGACTGGGACGCGGTGTTCGCGGGTCGCGACGCCCGTACCGGGGGCCTCCCCACCTACGCCTTCCAGCGTGAGCGGTACTGGCTCGAAACCCGCCCGGTCGCCGGCGACCTCACCGGTGCCGGCCTGTGGTCCGCCGACCATCCGCTGTTGGGCGCGGCGGTGGGGCTCGCCGACGGGGAAGGTCTGCTGCTGACGGGCCGACTGTCCCTCGCCACCCACCCCTGGCTGGCCGACCACGTCGTCATGGGTACGGTGCTGCTCCCCGGCACGGCCCTGGTCGAACTGGCCATCCGAGCCGGTGACCAGGTCGGCTGCGAACGCGTCGAGGAGCTCACCCTCGCGGCCCCGCTCGTCCTGCCCGCCCAGGGCGGCATCCAGCTCCAGGTCGTCGTCGACGGCGCCGAGGAAGCGGGCCGCCGCGCCGTGCGCATCTACTCGCGGCCCGACGACGCCACCGTCGCCGACCCGTGGACCTGCCACGCGACCGGTACGGTCACCACGAGCCGCCGCGAGGAGTTCGACCTCGCCGAGTGGCCCCCCGCCGGAGCCTCCCCGGTCGGCACCGACGCCCTCTACGACCGCATGGCCGATCTCGGCCTGGACTACGGCCCCGTCTTCAGGGGCGTACGAGCGGGCTGGCGGCGCGGCGACGAGGTGTTCGCCGAGATCGCTCTTCCGGAGGGTGTGCACACCACGGGCTTCGGCGTGCACCCGGCCCTGCTGGATGCCGCGCTGCACGCCGTCGGCCTGGGCGACTTCGTCGAGGACACCGGCCAGGGGCGGATCCCGTTCTCGTGGAGCGGCGTGAGCCTGTACGCGACCGGCGCCACGGCGCTGCGCGTACGGCTGACCCTGGCAGGCCGGGACTCCGTCTCTCTGCGCGTCGCGGACGGGACCGGCAGGCAGGTGCTCTCCGTCGACGGGCTCGCTCTGCGCCCGGTGACCGCCGACCAACTGGCGGGGGAGCGGCAGCCGCTGTACCGCGTGGACTGGACGCCGTGTGGCGCCGTCTCAGGCGGTGGCGAGGTGGAGGTGCGCGAGGACCTTCCGATTGCGGGGGCCGAGGTTCCCGATGTGGTCGCGGTGTCGCTCGCGTCGGGGGCCGACGACGTACGGGCCGTCGTGGGTCGGGTGTTGG
>NZ_JBVHJJ010000024.1:0-12490 GCF_055560115.1 Streptomyces sp. NPDC023527 | reverse complement strand
CCATGGACAACGTCAACTCCGCGTACTGAGCCGACCCCAGGCAGCACACCACGCCGAAGGGCGGCGGCACCACACGGTGCCGCCGCCCTTCGGCGCGTTCTCGGCTCGCCGGCCGGCCGACCCCTTGCCTCTGGTGAGGCTGTTGCGGAAGCTGGGCGGGCGTCGCGGTGGCCGCGACCGCGACACCCGCGACCGCCGCGGTCAACAAGCCGTACCGACGCGTCACCTGAACCACCTCGCGCCCCTGACCTGCCCTTGGCCTGCCTGACTCACGCTCGTGGGGGTATGTGGCACCACCGACGATCCAGTAGGAGGTGTCACAGTTTGCGCATGGTACGAAACACCACAATGTGCGCCCTCTTCCTTGTGGGAGTGACGGCGCTCGGCCTCAGCGCCTGTTCCGACTCGGACTCCGACAAGAAGAGCGACAACGCCAGCGGCACGCCCGCCCCGGCCACCTCGATGAATTCGGCCACGTCGCCCGGCGCCTCGGCCAGTCCCTCCGGCAGTGCCTCGGCGGGCACCGCGGGGGTCACGGCGACCGTCCGGGACGCGATCAGGGCCCTGGACACCGCCGACCGCGACGTACCGGCCGGAAAGTCCTTCGACCTGGAGAAGGAGACGGACGCGGACGGCAACCGCGTCTGGGACATCAAGGTCGCGTCGAACGGCAAGGACCAGTACAACCTCTCCGTCTCCGAGGACGGCGCGAAGGTGGTGAACAAACGGCAGGACATGACACCGGACGACGACGTCACCAAGCTCGAGGACGTCAAGGTCTCGGCGCAGGAAGCGGTGCGGCAGGTCGCCGAGAGCCGCCGGGGCGAGGACCTGAAGTCGGTCGAGATCGACCGCGACGACGCGGGCACGACCGTCTGGCAGGTCGACACCGTCAAATCCGGCGCCCAGAACGCCACCGAGACGATCCTCGACGCCCGGACCGGAAAGCCACTCGGCGACAAGACCAACGACTGAGGGCTCAGGCCGCTCCGCGGCGGACGGCGATGACCGCGGCGTCGTCGCCCAGATGGCCCTGCGCATGGGCCGACAGCTCGTCGCGCAGCCGCCGTACGACGTCCTGGGGACGGTCCCCGCCCCAGGCCGCCGCCCGTTCGACCAGGGGGAAGAACACGCCGTCGGCGTCACGGGCCTCGATGACGCCGTCGGTGTAGAGCAGCAGGACATCACCCTCCGCGAAAGCGAACGTCTCCACCTCGTAGTCGTCCTCGGACGGGGCGGCGGACGCGGGATCGGTGGAGTCGGCGAGCCTGCCCAGCCCGATGGGCAGGTGGCCGGTCCTCGTCCGGAGAGTGACGACGCCCTCCTCCCGGAGCAGGAGGGCCGGCGGGTGACCGCAGGAGAGCATGTGGACCACGGGCTGGTCATCCGGGAAGTCCAGGAACAGCGCGGTCGCGAAGGACTCGTCCTCGTCCGGCTCCGCCGCGTCGCGCCACTGGGTGGTGTCCCAACGCACCGCGCCGTCCAGGTGGATGGCGAGACGCGGCAAGGTGGCCTGCCGGTGCGCGGCGGCCCGGAACGCCCCGAGCAACAGCGCGGAATGGCTGATCGCGGCCAGACCCTTGCCACGGACGTCGCCGATGAGCAGCCGGGTGCTGCCGGTCGTCGTGCGGGCGGCCGCGTAGAGATCGCCGCCCATCTCGGCCTCGGCCTCGGCGGGCAGATACAGGCACGCGATCTCCAGGGGACCGCTGCTGCGGGGAAGCGGCTGCAGCAGGACGTGCTGGGCCGCCTCGGCCACCGACTTCACGCGGTACAGCTCCCGCTCGTGGCGGTCCCGCACCAGGCAGAAGACGACCAGCAAGGACGAGACGAGGACCAGCGAGGCGAGCTGCGCCTGAATGTTGGCGGTGTCCACCACCCCGCGTACTCCGGCGATCACCATCAGGGCCGCGACGGTGAGCGCGCCGACCAGCGCCGTCAGGCGCGCGCCGGCGAACGCCACCGTGATCGCGGGCGCCGCCACCAGCAACGGGCCCAGGTGGATGCTGCGCGGGGAGAGGATGTCGACGAGACAGACCGTGACGATCAGCCCGAGCGGGATCACCACCCGCACGGGCGAGTGACCCGGCTGCCAGGAGTGGCTGAAGTGCGTCAGCGGCCGAAGGGACACGTCCCAAGTCTGCCACCGGGTCGCCTCCCGGCCCCGGTAGGCGCGACCCGGCGGCCCCACCGGACGGCGAGGGGCGTCCACCCCCGCACGCGCCGGACCCGCCCCCTCCGTCCCGATGGCGGCCCCGCCCGCTACCAGCCCGCGCCCGCGATCTGCCGGGTGGTGACGTTGAAGCGGTTGAAGAGGTTGGTCACACCGATCCAGAGGACCAGCCCCGCGAGCTGCCGCTCGTCGAAGTGGGCGGCGGCCTCGTCCCAGATCTCGTCGGGCACCGGGTCGGGCCGGTCGGCCAGCCGGGTGGCGGACTCGGCGAGCGCCAGCGCGGCGCGCTCGGCATCGGTGAAGTACGGCATCTCCCGCCACGCCGAGACCGCGAACAGCCGCTCGTCGCCCTCACCCGCCTTCCTCGCGCCGCGCACGCCGCTGTCGACGCAGGAGCTGCAGCCGTTGATCTGGCTCGCGCGCAGGTGGACGAGGTTCAGCGTCGTCTCCGGCACACCGCTGTTCTTCGCGGCCTTGAGCAGATCGAGGACGGCCGGCATGGCTTCAGGAAGGATGATCGCGGGGTTCTGCATACGTGCCTGCATCGCTGCTCTCCTCTGATGCGTATCTCGTGTGTCACATCGACCGACTCTTCTGTCACATCGACGCGCACCGGTTCGTCAAAGCACTGACGGATCACGACGAGAGAATGTGACGGATGGACGAGAACGAATTTCTGGCGGCACGCTTCGAGACGCACCGCACCCACCTGAGGGCGGTCGCCTACCGGATGCTCGGCTCCCTGAGCGAGGCGGACGACGCCGTGCAGGAAGCCTGGCTGCGGCTGCACCGTTCCGACACCAGCGATGTGGCGAACCTGGGCGGATGGCTGACGACCGTCGTCGGCCGGGTGTGCCTGGACATGCTGCGCACACGTGCCTCGCGGGGCGAGGAGTCGCTCGACGTCCGCGTGCCCGATCCGCTCGTGAGCGGCCCGGACGGTGTCGACCCCGAGCACCAGGCGCTACTGGCCGACTCGGTGGGTCTCGCGCTGCTCGTGGTGCTCGAAACGCTGGCCCCCGCCGAGCGTCTCGCGTTCGTCCTGCACGACATGTTCGCCGTGCCCTTCGACGAGATCGCCCCCATGGTCGGGCGCACCCCGGCCGCGGCGCGGCAGCTCGCCAGTCGCGCACGCCGCCGGGTACAGGGCGCGGCCACGGCTCCCGACGCCGATCTCACCCGTCAGCGCCAGGTCGTCGACGCCTTTCTCGCCGCGGCCCGGGACGGCGACTTCGACGGGCTCCTCACGGTGCTCGACCCGGACGTCGTGCTCCGCGCCGACTACGGCGACGCGCCCGTCCTGGCCTCCCGCTTGGTCCACGGCGCGAGGGCCGTGGCCGGCCAGGCGCTCACCTTCTCCCGGCTCGGCGGCTCCGCCGGCCTCGCCCGGCCGGCGCTCGTCAATGGAGCGGTGGGGATGGTCGTGTACCGGGAGGGGCAGCCGTTCTCGCTGTTCGGCTTCACGGTGTCGGGCGGCAGGATCGTGGAGATCGACATCCTGGCCGACCCGGAGCGGCTGCGCGGGCTCGATCTGGCGCTCCTCGACGACTGACGCGTACATCGGCGACCGGCGCGAGCTCGCGGACGCCCGGCGAGCTCGCGCCTCCGCCGGGAGGCCGTGCGGCACAGGCGCTCAACTGCCCCCGTGGTGGTGGTGCTTGGTGAGGTGACTGGTGAAGACGGGCTCGTCGTTCTGATGGGCGGTCACGGTAATGGTGGTGATATGAGGTGCGGGGGTGGTGTGTGTGGTGATGTAGGTGGGTTGATTGATTTCGGCGAAGCGGTGGAACGTGGTCCTGGTGGCGGTGGGGTGGAACGGGGCGGCGGGGCTGGTGAGGTGCGCTGCCTGGTAGGCGGCGTCGAGGAGGGCGAGGCCGGGGACGTGGTCGAGGGGGTGGTCGTAATGGGTGGTGTTGGTGATGTCGTTACGGAGCAGGAACCGGCGGGGCTGCGCGGTGGGGGCGATGAGCACCTGGGGCTGCGCGGTGCGGCCGATGTGGTGTGGGGGAACAGGGGTGGGGAGAGACGGCTGGTGGGTGACGGCCTGGTGGAACTCCCCGCGGAGGCGGCGGTAGACGGTGGGCGGGATCCACTCGAAGGTGGTCTCCGCGGTGCCGATGACGTGGTCGTTCTGCACAAGCGACATATGGATGTGCAGGGCGGTGGTGCGGTCGCGGCGCGTCGTGGTGGGGGTGGCGGTGAGGTGGAGGGTCGTCTCCGCCGCGCGGTGTGACGGGGGTGCGGGGCGGGTGGGGTCGAGGGTGTAGTGGAACGTGTGGAGGAGGGTGGGGTGGTTGAGCGGGGCTTCGTATTCGGCGTGGGCGATGAGAAGAGCGGCTTGGCGTATGGTCTGGGCGACGGTGACGGGGTCATGGTGGGTCCCGTGGCCGGGGATGTGGCGAGTGGTGCCGCCGGGCCAGTGCGCCGTGACGGTGTAGTGGTGGGTGTCGAGGCGCTGCCAGGTCGTGCAGAGGACGCCTTCGTTCCGGGTGAGGTGGACGAGCTCCTTGGGGACCAAGGCGGGCGAGGTGGGGCGGGGGAGGCGCAGTGCGACGTCCGGGGCGCGAAGGCTGCTCGTGGGGCGGGGGTGGAGCAGGGTCTGCGTCATGGTGGGTTCTTCCTTAGCGGTGGCGTGGATGTGTGAAACCGGCCGATGGGTGGACCCGGTGATAAGATACGTACTATCCGGTTTGGTTTTCAATTGGTCGTGAGGTGGCTGACCGCCGCTCATGCCGACCACCGGTGGTGTCAGTAGCAGCGATTTCGGGAGGTGCCCTCGTGGCGAAGCAGGCGCGGGCGATCCAGACACGCCGTGTGATTCTTGAGGCGGCCGGTTCGGTTTTCGACGAGTTCGGCTATGAGTCCGCGACGATCGCGGAGATCCTGTCGCGGGCGGGCGTGACCAAGGGGGCGCTGTATTTCCATTTCGCGTCGAAGGAGGAATTGGCGCGGGGTGTGTTGGCGGAGGCCCTCACGACCGAGGGCGTGGTGCCCCGGGAATCGAAGCTCCAGGAGTGGGTCGACGTGGGCATGGTGCTGGCGCACCGGTTGCCCAGGGAGCCCTTGCTGAGTGCCTCGATCCGGCTGTCGGCGGATCGCAGGGCGCGGGAGTTGTTCGGTACGTCGTGGGCGGGCTGGATCGATTTCATCGCGGAGCAGTTGGCCGGGGCGCGGGAGCAGGGTGAGCTGTTGCCGCACGTGGACGTGCGGGCGACGGCGACGTTGTTCGTGAGCTCGTGGACGGGTGTCGAGATCGTCGCGACGGCTCTGGAGGACGGGGCCTCGTTGGAGTCGAAGATCGCGATGTTGTACGACTACTTCCTCCCGGCGATCGCGGTGCCGGGCGCGTTGCGCGGTCTGGACACCGCGCCGGACCGGGGCCGCCGGGTGTGGCAGGACCGGGAAGCCGCTGTCGCGGAGGAGAAGTCGACCGCGGCCGCCGGGGTCTGAGTGTCCGTGACGGGCTTCGGCCCGGGGCTCGTCCTGTCCGGGGCGGGCCCGATCTTTTTTGGCGGCGCGTCCACGCCACGCCCGGCCCGGACGTCCGTACCGGGTGCGCGCCGCTCGCGCCGACCACCGCTCTCCCGCCGCCGTGTCAGGAGGCGGGACGGGGGCCGAGGGGGAGGTGGATGCTGATGCGCGTTCCCTGCTGGGGCGCGGTCTCGATGGTGAGGCGGCCGCCGACGTCCTCGATGCGTTCGGTCATGGAACGCAGTCCCTGATGGCGAGGGTCGGGGGGTGTGGTGAGGCTGAAGCCCCTGCCCTGGTCCTCGATGCGGGCGTGGGCCCAGCGGCGAGTGGTACGGGTGGTGATTTTGATCTGGCCGGAGTCGGCGTGGGCGAAGCTGTTGCAGAGGCTTTCGCGGATGGCCAGGAAGAGTTCACGCCGTGACGCGTCGGAGAGCAGCCGCTCGTCGCCCGTGCTGGTGACGGTGACGTCCACGCCGGCGGGAGCGGTACGAGCGGTGAAGTCGCGGACGGCTTCGGCCAGGGGCGGCTGCGCGGCTTCCCGGTGCAGGTCGCCGGTGAGGTGGCGGCTCGCGTGGAGGGCTTCGCGTATCAGGTGCTGTGTGCGCGCGATGTCGCCGTCGCCGCCCCCGCTCGCGTCCTCGCTCCGGCCGCGGATCGGGGCGTGCGGCTGGAGGTGGCGCAGCGCCTGGGTGAGGGGGGTGGTGACCTGGTCGTGCACTTCGCGGGCCAACCGGCGGCGCTCCCGCCACAGTTGCTCGGCCTCCCCGGCCGGGTAGGAGCGTTCATCCGGGTCCACCGGGCCGCCGCCGGGTGGCGTGGCCGGGGCGGCGAGGGTTTGTGCGATTCGCGCGGCACGGCGGGCGGCGGTGGCGCTGTCGGGCGCGCTCTCCCACACTTCCCGCAGGGCGCACTCCAGGAGCAAGGGGGAGGCGGCGGCCCAGGCCCGGACGTGATCCGGGCCGGGACGGGTGGGCGCCAGGTGGTGGGCGCCGGTCAGTGCCAGGCGGGCGCGCGCCATGACGTAGGAGCGCAGCGCGGGCCCCTCGCCTCCCGGACCCCCCGACCGCCCGTCGTCGTCCCCATCCGCCGAGAGGTCGGCTCTGTCCTGCGGGTGGTGTGCGGGACGCGTGGCACATCGCCCTGCCCCGCGGGGAGTTGGCCCGCTGGTGGGCAGGGCCGCTGCGAAACGGCGCAGGATGGCTTCGGTGTCGGCCGACGGTGTCGGCGGCGGATCGTCGGCGGGCCGGCGCTGTGCCGGGACCCGGACCCCCGCGGTGGCGGCCGTGGCGCGGTGCTGCCGTGGGCCTGCCGCCGTTGTGTGCCAGGCGGGCAGGGACCGGTTCAGGCCGTCCTGCAAGGCCGCGGTGAAGCCTTCCCCCACGACGGCTTCCAGCAGTCCGGCCCCCTGCCGGCCTGCGGAGCGAATAAAGGTGTCCACGATTCCCCCTCGTGTGTGTGCCCGGGACGTCCTCCCGAAAGAGGCCGTCCCTTTGCAAGGCGCGAGCGCACGCCCGTCGGAGACTCCGGTGACCAGCGATGATGCGCTTGCCGTGGTGCCACTCGACGACTCGGACGTTAACAAACCGGCTAGCCTGTTTGTCAAGGGTGGGCTGGGTCGCCTGACGTGCGCGGATGATTGCGCCGGGCCGAGAGTGTCCGCATTTGAGGGTTGACGAAAACCGGTTCGTCGGTTTTTCTGGCCACGAATGGTACGGACCACTGCCTCAGGAGGGAGGTCCGTGTGGTGCCGGGGTCGAGAAATGGCCACTTCCGGCCAACCGTGCGATCCCTGAGCCCTGTTCGCAACTGTTCGGGCCGATCCCACCGGCCGACCCCCGAGCGACCGACGACTATGGTGATCAACTGTGAGCGAACCGCACTTCACGAGCACCACTCGGACGTTCTACGACGCCGTGGCCACCGACTACGCCGACCACTTCCGCACCGCGCTGGAGACCAGGCCGTGGGATCGGGCCGTACTCGCCGGCTTCGCGGAAATCGTGACGGCCGCCGACAACGGGCCGGTCGTCGATCTCGGCTGCGGCCCCGGTCGTGTGACGGCGCATCTGCGCGGACTGGGCTTGCCCGTGTACGGGCTCGACCTGTCGCCGCGGATGGTGGAGATCGCCCGGCGGGAGCATCCGGACCTGAGGTTCGAGCAGGGCTCGATGGCGGCCCTGGACCGGCCGGACGGGGCTCTCGGCGCCATCGTGGCCTGGTACTCCATCATCCACACCCCGCGCGAACACCTGCCGGAACTCTTCGCGGAGTTCCACCGGGTGCTGGCCCCGGGCGGCCACCTGCTGCTCGCCTTCCAGGTCGGCGACGAACCCCTGCACCTGGAGCGGCCGTTCGGCCACCCGGTCTCACTCGACTTCCACCGGCGGCAGCCGGACCACATAGCCGAGCTGCTGGGCCGGGCGGGGATGGTCGTACGGACACGGCTGCTGCGCGAGGCCGACGAGGGCGTGGAGGAGGTGCCGCAGGCCTACCTCCTGGCCCGTAAACCGGTCGGCGTCGACCGGCCGTGACGCCTGGTGGCTCCCATGCGTCCCGCTGCCGGACCCCGCCTCGCGCGGGGGGCCGGCCTTGTGGGCCCGCATCCGTGGGGCCGGCCGTACGCGCTGAGGTGTCGAACGGGGGTGTGGGGGCGGCGGGTTTTCAGACCCCTGTGGGGGTGGGGGTCTGGCGCAGCGGGTTGTCGCCGGGGCTGGTGGTGCCTCCGGTGGTGTTGATGACGGATTCGGTGCCCGCCGGAGTCAGCGTCGCCAGCGCCTCCGGGGTGGCCAGGGAGGGCAGGAGGGCCTGCCACAGACCGGTGAGGGTCGAGCGCGAGAGCCAGTCGCGGTCGTGGCGGGCGAGCGCCTCGAAGCCGACGGTGGCTCCGACGATGGCGGCGGTCATGTCCTCCTGGGCGAGCCCGGGCAGCAGGGCCCCCTCCTGCTCCGCCTGAAGCAGCGCCTGGCGCACGCATGTCGTCCACTGGCCGCGCAGGTCGCTCTCGGGGGCATGCGGGGTGCGGCAGTTGAGCTGATAGCCGGCACGGACCACGATGTCCCAGCGCAACTGCTGGGCGAACAGGTGGGAGGCGTCGATCAGGGTCTGCAGGGCGCCGGTGCTCTTGCGGTTCACGCTGCGGGCCACCGCTTGCAGCGTCCGGGCGGCCTCGGCCTCGACGGCCTGGGCCATGGCGGCCTTGGTGTCGAAGTGGAAGTGCAGTGCGCCGGAGCTGACCCCGGCACCGGCACTGATGCCGGCGAGCTTGGCCCGGGTGTAGCCGTGCTGGTCGAACGCCTGGGCCGCGGAACGGATCAGCGCGTGCCGGGTGTTCATGGCCCGTTCCTGCTTGGTCACCGGGGACTCCTGCGGCAGTTCACGGCACGGGCGGGGCACGCGGCGCCCGCGGCGGGGGCCGCGGGCGCGGTACGCGCGTGGGGGTGTGAGGGGAGGCACAACGTCATGCGGACATGAAACCAACTAACTGGTTTTATTTCTAGTTGTACAGGCGATCGGAACGGCCGTCCGTAGGGTCGGCGTCGCCCCGGTGTCGCCACCCGCCCTCCCCTCCGCGCTTCATCCGCATCCCATGTGACGTGCGTGAACGCCGTACAGATGCCGTCTTGTTGCGGCCGTTGGGCGCCAGTCGGGGCGTGGAGGCTGTCTGAAATTACCTCTTGTGTGCGCACGCCGCGTTCCCTCCAAGAGCTTTGACAAACCGACAAGCCGGTTTGTAATCTCATGTTGAACGGTCGGCTCGCGGCCCAGCGCCGCGTGGACGTGCAGGAGCAGCGGATGAACCAGCAAGCCACCAGCCTTCTCGACCCCCATATACGCGCCCAGCGCGTGCCCCGCCCTCGGGCGGCGCCCACTGCCGCGGGCCCCACCGGCGCCGCGGCCCCCACCGGGTCACCGAGTCGGACCATGAAGGTCCTGGTGATCGAAAGCGATGTCCGGGCGGCGGAGTCCCTCACCCAGGGTCTGCGCCGTCACGGCTACGAGACCGACACCGTCGACACCGGCGGCAAGGCTCTCCAGGTCTACCGCGGTGCGGATCTGGTCCTGCTCGATCTCGAGCTGCCCGATCTGGACGGTTTGGAGGTCTGCAGGGCCATCCGGGTCGCCAGCGACGTTCCCGTCATCGCCGTCACCGCCCGGGCCAGCGAACTCGACCGGGTCCTGGGCCTGCAGGCCGGCGCCGACGACTATGTCGTCAAGCCCTACGGCTTCCGCGAGTTGATGGCCCGTATCGAGGCCGTCATGCGCCGGGCCCGCCCTCAGCAGGCACCCGTGGCCCAGATCATCACCAGCGGCCCGCTGACCATCGACGCCGGTACGCGCGAGATCCGGCTCAGCGGACGCCGTATCGAGGTCACCCGCAAGGAATTCGACCTGCTCCACCTGCTGGCCTCCCGGCCGCAGAAGGTCATCTCACGCAAGCAGCTCATGACCCAGGTCTGGGACGACTCCTGGTCGCGGCCCGGCCGGACGATCGACACCCATGTCAGCAGCCTGCGCGGCAAGCTCGGCTCCGCCGACTGGATCATCACCGTACGCGGTGTCGGATTCCGCTTCGGCCACGCCTGAGCCCACCGGACGCGCCTGGTCGCGTCCGACCGGTCCCGGCGTCGTCGTCCGGGGTCGTCGAGACAACTCCGACGAAGATTCACAAGATTCACCAAGGTCTGATGGGGGAATTCCTTGATGTTCTGTTCCGCGCCGCCAATACTTTTCGCACCACCAAGAATTCCGCGGCCCGAGCGCCGATCGGCTGCACAAGAACGCTTCTTGTCGCCCCGCTCCGCGCACCCGAGCCCACGCGAGCGCACCGGAAAAACGCGGCGACCACGCCCGTAGACCTGGGCCCGCCGCCGCACCCGCGGCCGCGCCACGCACCCCGGCCAACGGCCCGCCGCCCGCGTCACCCGCGGGCCGCCCGTCCGTGGGACCGCGACCGCACACGTCGCCTGCCGCCGCCCGGCACAGCCCGGCGCGCGCCTGTCGGCCGCTCGCCGTCCCCGAGGGCCCGCCCATGGTGCCGGACACCGCCGGCCCCCGCCGAATCCGCGGAGTGCGCCGACGCACCGGAATTCCCGACAACCACGCGAGGCAGAACATCCATGAACACCATCACCGCCGACGCCACGGCCACCGTCCCGGCTCGTACCGGCTCTCCCTTCATCGCGCCTTTGCTGCTGTCCGCCGCCACGGAGGAGGACCTGCGTTCCCAGGCCGACCGCCTTCGGGGCCTGACGCACGTCACCCCTGTCGCTCCCGCCGCTGAGACGGCCGCGGGGGACGGGCACCGGGCCGTGGTGATCGCCGCCGACCAGGACGAGGCGGTACGCACCTTGGAAGCCCTGGCCGCCGGCGCCCCGGCTCCCGGCGCCGTCACCGGCCGCCCGGCACCCGGCGGTCTGGCCTACCTGTTCACGGGACAGGGCGCCCAGCGACCCCGCATGGGCCAGGAGCTCCACGAGACCTTCCCCGCCTACGCGGACGCCTTCGACGAGGTCTGCGCCGCCCTCGACGCGCACCTCGCCCGCCCGCTGCGCGAGGTCATCGCCGACAGCGACCCGGCGACGCTCAACCGCACCGAGTTCACCCAGCCGGCCACCTTCGCCGTCGAGGTCGCCCTCTTCCGTCTCCTGGACGGCTGGGGCCTGCGCCCGGACGTGCTGGCCGGGCACTCCATCGGCGAGATCGCCGCCGCGCACGCCGCCGGTGTCTTCTCCCTCCCCGACGCCGCCCGCCTGGTGGCCGCCCGCGGCCGCCTGATGCAGGCACTGCCGGCCGGTGGCGTCATGGTGGCCGTGCTGGCTTCCGAGGAGGAGGTCCTCCCTCTGCTCGCCGGCCGGACCGACACCGCCGGTATCGCCGCCGTCAACGGGCCCACGTCCGTCGTCGTGGCCGGTGCGGCGGAGAGCGTCGAGGAGATCGTCGCCGAGCTCAAGGCCGCCGGCCGGAAGACCCGCCGCCTGCCGGTCAGCCATGCCTTCCACTCGCCCCTGATGGAAGACGTCCTGGACGATTTCCACGCGCTGATCGAGGACACCGCCTTCGGCCGGCCCACGATTCCGCTGGTGTCCACGCTCACCGGCCAGTTGGCGGGTGAGGACATCCGTACGCCCGGCTACTGGGTGCGGCACGTCCGTGGCGCCGTACGGTTCGCCGACGCCGTGCGCGCCTTGGAGGGTGCGGGCGTGTCCACGTACCTGGAGATCGGTCCCGACGCCCCGCTGACGGGTCTGGCGAAGTCGTGCCTGGGCGCACCCGAGGCGGCCGCTCTGCTGCCGACCCTGCGCCGTGCCCGACCCGAGGCCCGCACACTGGTGACGGCGCTGGCCCACGCGCATGTCCGCGGCGCGGAGGTGGACTGGCCGGCTTTCCGGCGCGGCATGACCGGTGCCGGTGGTGCGGGAGCCTGATCGGCCTCCGGCCCCGGCGGCGGCACGCCGTCGGGGCCGGAGGGCACCCGGCTGCCCGAGATGTGGGCGGGTGTGGAGCACCGTGGCTTTTGTTGTGCGTATGACGTGATGGATGGGGCGTTGACGGGCGACGGGGGAAGTTTACGAAGGTCTGTACTGGGATGTCTTGATCGTTGGCGTGGGGGCGGGAAGGGTGGGGGTAGGTGCTGTGACCACCGGTGTCTGTTGCGCGCTCGCGCGCTGTCTGTCCGCCTGTCCACGTGTTGTCGCCCGGCTGCCTGTCTGTCTTCGGGGCGGTGGGTGTTGTGAGTGAAGAGGGAGTTGTTGTGCGCAAGGTGCTCATCGCCAACCGTGGCGAAATCGCTGTCCGCGTTGCTCGTGCATGCCGTGATGCGGGGATCGGGAGTGTGGCGGTCTACGC
>NZ_JBVHJJ010000023.1:0-15987 GCF_055560115.1 Streptomyces sp. NPDC023527 | reverse complement strand
GGCCCAGCCGGGCATAAGAATTCGCGGTGCGAATTCAATTTGAATCCGAATTCCTCGCGCTTCGCGCTTCGGGGCCTTTTGTGCGCAAAAGGAGCGCAATTCATATCGCTTTAGGCAATTGAATCTGAATTCCTCGCGCTTCGCGCTCGGGGTGTTTCACGGGTCGAATGGAGGAGGATTTAGAGTCTGCGCATTGAATTCTTCCAGACGGCATTTCTCGCACGGGTTAGGCCAATTCGCATAATCTTCTTCGAATTCTCCCCCGCAGTGCGGACATTTCCCGCAGTACGGATCTCCGCACGCTTCTCCGCAGTTATCGCAGGGCTTTTCCTCTTTCATTTTCGACCCCTTTCTAGGGCTTTATCGAATTGCTTAGCAAGGTATCAGAAGGGGTCTCAGATATGCAAATAGACCCCCTCCGGAGAGGGGGTCTACCATGTTTCCGCAGGTCAGGCTATTTTGCGAGTGACCCGACGATGACGCCTATGAAGACGATCAGTGCCATGAACTTGATGTACCTCATGCTTTCCTCTCCCGTGCTGCGTAGTAGGCCAGGATCTGGGATTCGGTGTAGCACTCCTTCCCCTTGTATTCGGTGCTCTTCGGGAAGTCGTCCCACCGTGCCTTGTGCTGGCGGAGTGTGTCGTACTTGGGCACCCCATCGGCCGGACCCAGGCGGCGGGAGATCTCGGCCAGCGTCAGGAGTTCCGGCGGGGCAGTGGGGTCCGCCTGGGCGCTGTCTGGGGCTCCCTGCCCGCCCTGGCCGGGGATGAGGCGGAGCCTGTCACGCGAGGCCGTCACGTCGGCGTCTGTACCCGTCACAGAGTCGTCCTGGTGTGACGGGTGACCTGCGGTTTCGCCGCCGAGACCCCCCTCCAGGGCTTCCAGGGGCCTCCGAGGGCCGTCGTCACGTGACGCCCCTGCCAGGAGCTGCGGCAGGCGCTCGGGGGAGCGCTGGGGCGGGGTTCCGAAGAGGCCGGCGGTGGGGTCGAAGTCCTGTTCCCCGCGGCGCTCCAGGGCCCACGCCTTAAGGGCGTCACCGTCGCCGTAAAGGGTCTGGATCCAGGTATGGGCGTTTCCCTCCACCAGCATCATGCGACCGGCTTTGTCCACGGAATCCGGGATCGGTGTGGTGCCGATGACGTTCTTCCACTGATTGGAGTTGAAGTTGCCCATGAACTTGAGGCGGAAGAGGTTCCGTAGGCCCTTTCCGCCGAGTGCCTGATCCCGGAGATCCTGGAATACGGCGAGGATGTTTCCGTCGACGAATCGGCCGAGTCGGGCTGCTGATGCGACTTCACCCCAGATTGGGTCGGACGCCCGCTCGGCGGGGCCCAATTCGTCGGCTCGCGCTTTGCGGTTGTCGTCCCACCATCCCTTGGAGATGTCCGCGAATTCGTTTGCCTCTTCGATGAGGAGGAGGAGACCGGGGAATTCGATGCCGGGCTCTTTGTCCTTCATGTATGACCGGGCGTCAATTTCCGCCTTGAACCAATCGATCGCCGCGCGCATGTCCTGAGGGTTCTTCGGGTCGTTGTAGATGTGAACGCCGGGAATTCCTTCGAGGGGCTTCACGCTGCTGCGCTTCACGTCCGCCACGATGGTGTGGTAGCCCTGCGCAATGAGCTGGACAGCCACCATCACATTGAACGCCGACTTTCCGCCGCCGCTCCCGACCGATAGTGCCCAGTGCGGGGTTTCTCCGGCGAACTGACGTTTCTGGATCTCGCCGTTCTCATCCTTGCCGAGGATGACCTCACCCTTTACGCAACCGGCGATGGCTTCCTGAATGTCGTCGGCGAAGAAGTCGACGTAGTCGGGGCACTCAGGCTTGGGTTTGGGCGGCGGCTTGTGGGTCCACTGGCCGTAGTGGTGCTCACTCGTGAAGTCCCACTTCGCGACCCACTCCCCTGGTACGCGCGAGTTGACGAGGGAGGTGAGGGCTTCCCGCTCGCCCTGGTCGCCGCGGAACGTCCAGGGCAGGCGCACGGTGATTTTTGCGTCCGGGACACTCAGGTCCGGGACGAGGTGCAGCCACTGGTCGCGCTGCTCCGTCTCCGGCAACTTCAGGTCCTGGCGGAGGAGGACCCACAGGGGCGGGCCGAACACCTGATCGTCGGGGAGGCGCTTCGACGTGCGACCCCAGTACCCGAGTCCTGCCGGGCCAGTGATGGCCGCGGCGAGGAAGGCCAGGATGCCGGCGCCGAGGGCGACGACGGCCCAGCCGCGCCAGGCCGGGACGTACAGGGCCAGGGCGAGGGCCAGACCGCCGAGGCGCGCGAGCGAGCGGCAGGCGTACGGCCAGAAGTGCCAGGCCGCCCAGGCGCGGCCCAGCACGGCCAGGACCGACCAAACGGCCAGGGCCACCCGTGCGAGGACGCTCCAGGCCCGGCGGATGGCCTTCCCTGCCATCTCCAGCACGCGGACACCCTTGCCGTCGTACGTACGGACCGCCTGGGCGACGCGGACGGCCCACTCGCGCGGCTGGGCCTGCTTCATCAGGTTGACGCTGGCCGGGGCCGCGGCGGCGGCGCCGAGCGAGGCGACCGCGGCCGCCGCTGTCTCCGGGGCGGGCCTGGTGCCGGCACTCCAGAAGGTGGCGTTGCTGCGGGCCTCGCCCCACATTTCCCGGCCGAGGAGGACGGCACCGAGCCAGCCGAGCGTCGCGCCGAGGACCTTGAACAGGCCGTTGATGAGCTTCCCCAGGCCGCCGCCTCCGCCGCGCAGCGCGCGGATGGTGCGCCGGTCCAGAAGGCCGTTGCGGCGGGAACCGTTGCCGAACAGCGCGTAGGCCACGAGCGCGAGTACCAGGAGGCCGCCGCCGCCAGGGAGAGCGATGTGGGACAGCTCGATCGAGGGTGCCCCGCCACCCGGTGTGGGTGCGGGGCTGGTTGTCGCCGTGTGGAGCGTGGGCGTTTGGGTCAGGATCTGCACCGAGTCCCCTCTTCTCCGTGAGGGGGACCGCCCGCCCGGCAGGTGTGGTCTCTGGCAGGAGTCCTGCCGGGCGGGACGATTCCCCGGACTACGCCCCCGTAGGGGCCGATCTTCTCTGGTGGGTCTGACACTCTGCGGCCCTTTTTCTATGGACAGGGGTCGCGGAGTTCGATTGCTACAGGTGGTCGGCGTGGCTCGTGGTGTGACGGTCAATCAGCGTGACCCGGGTCACACAACTGCGGGAAGAGGCAGGCCGGTTGCCCGGCAGGGCTGTTGCCTGCCCGTTACAGATAGGTCCGGCCCAATCCGTCGTCGCCCTGGTGAAGCTCCTGCTTGGCGGCGCGGACGTGGCGCTTCACGGTCTCCAGGTACTTCGGGTCAGTTGTCTCCCTGCCGAACCGATCGGCCAGGGCGCGGGCGATGTAGTCCGCGTCCGTCAGCCCGTCCGACACCAATCGCCGGACTGTGGCCCGCATCGACGGCGGCCGGTGCTCCAACACCAGGTCCCCCTCCAGCCGGGGGCGGACATCCGGGCGGATGCCGGACGCCGCATCCGCCCCGTTGACCTGGCCGGATGGCCCATCCGCCGGATATCCGGCCGCATCCGCCCGGACGCCGGACACCGGCGCGGGGCGGGCATCCGGGCGCCCGGACCGGCGGGCCTGCATGGCGGTGTCGTAGACCTCGCGGACGGTCCACCCGTCCTCGCGGGCTGCCTCGATCGCGTCCGACGCCTCGTTGGAGATGTCCGCGGGGGCGACCGTACGGCCGGAGGCGTCGGCCAGGATCGCGCGGACCGCACGACGAAGGGTCAGCTCGTCGCGGGTGCCGGCGGGCGGTACCGGGTCAGGCTCGGGCTCAGGATTGAAGTCGATGGCAGCCGGGGTCATGGCCGGGTGCAGCCGCTCCGCGGCCAGCAGTTCCCCCGCCGCGCGGGCCTGGGCACGAGCCACCTGGCGCCGCACCGAGGCCACGGCAAGCGTCGCGTTGGCTCCGCTGATCTCCGCGCTGACCCAGTGCTGATCGGCAGCGGACAGGTCCCGGTCGATGAAGCGCATGACACCGAGCCACAGGGTTTTGGCGACCAGGGAGACGGACGCACCGACCACGGCCAGGGGCAGGGAACCAGCTTCCAGGCCCTCCCAAAGGATCGCGCCCATCGTCACGGCCAGCAGCACCCACCCGAGCACCTGGGAGAATCGACGCTTCTTCGGGTCGAAGCGGCTTAGCCACTCGAAGATGATGTTCACGCCCCAGGCGACGTCGAACACACCGGCGGCCGCGTAGCCGACGCCACCGCCCAGCAGGGTGCCGATGCTGACAGTGGACCAGGCAACCGCGGCGAGGGTGAGCACCAGCACGAGGCCCGTGGCCCCCTTCAGGGCGATCGAGTCCCAGTCTGCCGGCGCCTTCGGCAGCGGGGGGGGCGCGGGCACCTCCTGGGGGATGTAGTGGGTCTTGCCGTCCCGGGTGTACGGGACCATCCGGACTTCCTTCTTCTTCACTACCAGTCCTTTCGGGGAGCTGGTGACGTCATGGCGCCACGGCGTCATGACGTCACCAGCAGGAGGGCGGGATCAGAGATCGAACAGAGGGTCTGGCAGGCTTTCGCGCTTGCAGCGTTCCTTGGCGTCCGCGCGCTGCCATGCGGCGGCCTTCTGGTGGCAGGGCCTGCACCACGCGCGCAACTCGGTCACGGGGACACGGGCGGCGGCCTGGGGCGGGAGGGTCAGATCGAGCGGCGCCGCGAGCAGGGACACGGGGCGGTCCGGCTGCCGGTTGTCGCACACGCGTCGCGGGTGCTCCGCGCACTCGCATTGGCAGCGACCTCCGGCCGCCGCGAGAACCTTGTCCAGCGCGCTCGTCAGGCGGGGCAACGGGATGAACTTCTGCTGCCCCATCACCACCACCCCCGCGCGGCCTTGCGGTCGGCCTTCGCCTTCGCCTTCGCGGTGCGCTTGGCGGCCTCGGCGGCGGCGTGGGCGTCCTCCTCGGCCTGGACGCGCGCGGCGGCCTCGGCCCAGACGGCGTCCATGCGACGATCGGCGGCGGCCGTGGACTTGCCGCGGTACACCTGGGTGCTGGCCCGGGTCCCGAGCGCCACCAGGCGGGCCTTCTCCCGCGAGGTCAGCGGCCACAACTCCCGGCGGCGGATCGCTTCGAGTCGGTCACTCATCAGTCAGCCCCTCCGCGGGAAGTCGTGCCCGGCGGGCGGGTACGGCTGGGCGGGGTCACCCGCGACGCCGTAAAAGATGACCTCCTCGAACTCCGTCAGGTCCGCGGTGTGGTGCGGGTCGCGGGCCTCGGCGAACGCGTCCAGGGCATCCAACAGGGCACCGGTACGGCGCTCGTCGTCATCGCAGGTCTCACGGCGGATGCTCACGGCCGGGCCCCCTCTTCGGTGGCCAGCGCCCGGGCGGCAACGGCCGGCAGCGGGACCGGTACAACAGCCCAACCACCCGGGGGCAGCGGCGCCCCGACCGGGGTCGACTGCCAGAGCCGCGGCGAGCCGACCACCTCGTCGGCGGCGGCGCGGGCGTCCTGCCGGGTGTCGTGGATGCTGAGCGGCTCCCCATCCCGGCACATCACGTAGAACCAGCGGACGCCCTGCCGCGTGGCCTGCCACTCCTTCAGGGCCTCCCCGAGCGTCGTCACCTCACCTTCGAGGGCAGCGACACAGCCGAGGGCCTTCTTCTCCGCGGCCAGGGCGTCCTCCAGGGACTCCCGCAGCCGCCGTACCTCCGCGGCCAGGTCCCCGGACGTGGTGTTCGCGGCGTCCGCCTCGGCCCGGGCCTCGCCGATGCTCGCCTCGGCCTGGGCCGCGCGGTCGTCGGCGGCCTTGAACGCCTCGTGCCAGGTGTTCGCCTCATCCGAGTACGTCAAGGCGGCAGTCTCCGCCTCGGCCAGGGCCTCGCGCAGGGCACGGAGGGTGGCGGCGCTGATCAGGCGGATCACCGGGCCCCGCCCTTCTGCGCCTCGGCGGCCTCGCGGGCGGCCTGGGCGGCACGGGCGGCCTCCTCAGCACGACGCAGGGCGTCGGCCGTGGCGGGCTCGGTGGTGGGGTTGTAGTCGTGCGCCAAAAGCGCACCGATACGATCCATCACAGGATCGACCTCCTGGTTGTGTCAGGTGGTTCGGTCTCAGGCCCTGCGCGTGGTGTGTCCAGCACCGGCGCGGGGCCGTCTTCGGTTGTGGGGCACATACGAATGCCCGATCCCCGCCGTACCGGCCGGGGCGCCTTGCGGAAACGACGCTACGGCAAAGGACCCTTGGAAACAACGTCATCTCGCTTGTTGTTTCCAAGGGTCCTGCGCACTAGGCTCGCGCCATGGTTGAGATCCCGGAGGAGCAGCAGGCTGTAGCCCTGCGGCACGTAGCAGAGGTGTCCGAACGCCGCTCCAGAATCATGAGTGAGCTGGACCGCGAGCTACGAGACGCCGCGTTGGCTGCTGTTCGCCTCGGGGCGAATCGCAGCCGCACCCGTGCGATTGCCGGCGTCAGCTCGAAGACGTTGTACGGGTGGCTTGCCGACGCGGGGATCGAGATCCGTGCGAAGCGCCCAGCCGTGACGTCACGACGCCACGACGCCACCACCGAGGAGGACCGCGCTTGAGCGGTCCGGCGTCGAGCTGCGTTCCCGCACACTGGACTGACCACCGGAAGGACTACCGTGCCCGAAGATCCGATCAGCCAGGAGATGGCCCGCATCCTCAACGAGAAGTTGCAGCGGGTGATCGACAAGCAGACCGAGCACACCATCGCGCTGGCCAACCACACCTCGTCGCTCGACCGACTGGAGAAGGGTCAGGAGCAGGTGCGGGCGACGCTCGCACAGCACCAGGAGACCTTGAGCGAGATCCTCGGCATCCTGCGCGGCCAGGCCGGCACGAACTCGGAGTGAGCTAGCCGACGCAGGGCGTAGGCTGCACCCCACACAAAACAAGATCCGTATAAAAACCGAGAGCCCCATCGCGGGTTTGTATGCCGCGTGCTTGCAACACGCGGCCCCGGCTGGGGCTCTCGGTGACCGTCCAATAGGTCTGCTGCCGAGTGTAAGGGAGCGGGGAGGAGATTTCTCCCCCTCCCGAGCTGCGACGTTCCCGCGTCCCGCTCGGCGGTGGGCCGGAAAGGCATCAGTGGCCCACACGAGTGCTCCCGCGTCTCAGACGGCGAGCATCCCCAAGCAGCAGGGCGGCACGGTCTCCAACCTCGACCGCGACGGCGTCCCAGCAGGATGCCGGCCCATCGCTGGCATGAAGGCAGGTTGGTACTACCGCGAGGACGACCGCACGATCTTCCACCGGCAGGGCAAGGATGGCCCGGTCCTGCCGATCGGCACAGTTCCGAAGATCACGGCCCAAATTGTCCACCTCACCGACGAAGGCGAGGACATTCGTACGGAGTACCTCGCCCTCGGCAAGCGCCAGCGACGGCCCCGCATCATCACCGAGGACGAACTCGACCGCGGCACGTGGGCAGCGAAGCTGGGCGCCCGCCGGCCGACCGGGAACGACGAGCGGCACGCGTTCGCCCGGCTGATCCGCGAGGAGGGCGACAAGGCACCCGCCTCCCCCGCCCGGACGTACTACAACGAGGTGGGAGACCTCGTCTTCCCCGACGCCGACGCCCAGACCCTCGGCTACCGGGTCCTGCGCGGCACCGAGGACGATGCCCGCCAGGCGTGGGAGGAGATCGGCGCCTGGACCACGATGGACGGCCGGAGTGCCCTCGTCACCGGCGCCATGTTCGTCGGCCCCGTCCTGGACTCCTTGGACGTCCTGGCCCACATGGTCAACTGCTACGGGCCCGGCCAGCAAGGAAAGTCCACGATCTTGACCGTGGCGTGCGCGTGCTTCGGAGACCTGAAGCCGCGGCGGCAACAGCTCATGATCACGTGGAACTCCTCCAAGCAGGGCATCACCCAGTCCCTGCGGCAGCGCGGCTTCCTCCCCATCGGGATGGACGAACACAGCAGCTCGGGGCGGACCATCAAAGAGTCCGCGCGGGAGATCTCCCAGATGGTCTCGGGTGCGATCCGGGCGATGGGCACCGCGGACGGCTCCCCCCGGGAGTCGGACGGATTCTGGCTGTCCACCGCGCTCAGCACCAGCAACGAGCCGCTGAAGTACGAGGGCCAGACCGAAGACCTCGCCACCCGCCTCCAGGAGGTGTCCGCCCCGTTCTACCCAAACCGGATGGTCACGGCGGACGGGGCGCCGGCCGACCCGGGTCACGGCGGCGCGGAGCACATCTCCAAGCGGCTCAAGCGCTTGGCGCGGGCGGCGGGCGGGTGGCCGCTGGAGTGGGCGATCCGGCGCGGGATGTACCGAGCGGAGAACCTGAAGCAGATCAAGCGATTCCACCTGGAGCTGTGCGCGAAGTACCGCCCAGCCCAGGGCGGCATCGCCGCGACGATCGCCGAGCTGCACATGGCGTGGGTCGTCGGGGCGTACATGCTCGGCGAAGCCATCGGCGTTCCCGGCATCGGCGAGGCCGCCGAGGCCGAGGCCGCCGCCCGGCTCCAGGCCGCTATCGAGGTAGCCGCCGAGGCGAACGTGCCGGACGGCGAGCGGCTGTGGAACGCGCTCGACGCCCTCCGCATCGAGGCGTCGGCGTTCCCGGAGATGGAGAACCTGCTGTCAGTCGCGGAGGAAGGCTTCCGGCGCCCGCGCGGCTTCCACCGCACTGGGAAGGGCGAATGGTGGGTGGTGGACCCGGTCGTACGGCAAGCCGCCACCGATGTCGGTATCGACAACGTCACCGCCGCGCTCCGGCAACTCGACGAACTGGGCGTTCACGTCCGGGGTGATGGCAAGCACGCGCAGCGGCTTCTGCCTCAGTCGATCCGGGGGAAGGTCGGGCGCCGGATGCACTGCTTCAACACCAACAAAGCCGCCGCGAACTTCGCTCCCGACGACGCTCCCGACGACGGTTCCGACCCGGAGTTCCCGAACGGACCCACCCCCTGGACCCACCCCGAAACAGGGGGGGTGGGTCCAGAATCCAAGCCTCTGACCTGCACCGGACCCACCGGACCCACCGGACCCACCCTTTCGCTCCGGGACTTTAAGGAGGAGACCGGACCCACCCCCGGACCCACCCCCGAAACGTCCATCCCACCGATGCCGGCCGCACCGCCGGCCGTGACCTATCCGGCTCCGGCCGCCCAGGTCACGGACCGCGCGTTCGCGGCCCTCGCCGCGAAGGCGGCCGGGCGGACGCTGTGGGCCACGCGGTTCGCGGTCCTCGGCGCGGACGGGCTTCACCTGCCGAACTGCGAGCCCGTCGCCGTGCCCATGCCGGCGTCCGTTGACGAGGTGCCGGCCCTGATGTCCGCCTACAAGCTGCGGACCCTGTGGGTACACGAATCCGCGGCGCTGGCCATGGGTCTGCCCACCTACACCGAGCGCAAGGAACTGCCCTCCCTGGAGCGCCGGCACTCCGACGGCGTGCCGCACACCACGACCGGCCCACAGACCCCCGTGGCCCACCCCTGGGCGACCCGGGGCGAGGGCTCCCCCATCGCCGACATGGCACCCGAGGGCCTCGCCTCATGGATGACCCTGGTGATGAGCAAGACCGAGCGACTGCACCTCTCGCTGCCGATGTACGACGACCGGATCGACAAGGCGGGGCAGGACGGCCGAGGAGGATTCGGTGGCGCCCCCACCCCGGCAGCGCTGCTGGACGCGCTGATGGTCTACCTGCTCTCCACCCTCCACGGGCCCCAGGACCGGCCGAAGGTGGTGCCGTTCTACCTGTCGGTCAACCGCACCGGCGAGGACTTCGCCGGCGGACGCGAGCGGAGCGACGTCCTGTGCCAGGCCGTCCGTAACCGCCAGGTGCCACCCGCCCTGGGCAACCGGGTGCCGCTGATGGTCCCGCAGAAGTGGCACCGGCCGCCGACCGAAGCCGAGCGGGGCGCCACGATGCTGCACCAGTACGACAAGTCCGCGGCCTGGCTCGGCGCGTTCAGCAGCGTGCGCCTCGGCGTGGGGGAGCCCGTCCACCACGAGGGCGGCGGCCTGGCCTTCAACAAGCAGGCCGCCGGGTACTGGCGAGTGGCCGCGGTGCCGGGCACCGGCATCACCGGCTTGCCGCCGTTCGTGTTCCGCGAGACCCCCGACGGCGGGTACTGGCTACGGACCCCGGACATCGAGCTGTTGCGGGAGGAGTACCTCTATCCCGACTGGGAGCCGGAGATCCTGGAGGCGTACTACTGGCCGACGAGCAAGCGCGCGCTGGAGGGGATGTACAAGCTGCTGGCCCCCGGGCGGAAGCGCATCGTCGCCGCGGCCGAGGAGGGGCGCCCCGGTGCCCGGTGGGCGAAGCAGGTCAACGGGCGGATCTATCAGTCCTTCCGCGGCTACCTGGCCCGCGCGGCGGGTCCGCAGCGCGACCGGGCCACCGGCGGGTTCTACGAGAAGGACATCTACTACCGGCCCGACTGGGCCCACATGGTCATCGCGCACGCCACGGCAAACATGTACCGGGACCTGGCCCACATCTCCAGCACCGGCCGCCTCCCGCTCAGCGTCTACGTGGACGCAGCGACGTACACCAGCGACGAGAGCGACCCCCTTGCCGCCGCCCCTGAGGCGATGCGGCTGGGCACAGCCGGCGGGGCCTGGACCCCTGAGGGCTCCGCGCCTATGGCCGACCTGCTGCCTGCCCTGGAGAGCGGTACGAGCGCGCACGCCGCGCTGGATGACTACCTGACGACGAGGGAGGCGTGATGGGGGTCTTCAAGCGGCTCTTCGGCCGCGGCAAGGGTGAAGAGGAGGCCACCCCGCCCCCGGCACCGCCGACGCCTCCCGCACCGCCGACCGGACCTCCGCCCCCGCCGCCTCCCGAGGGCCCGTCAGGCGGCGGAGGGGGCGGAGAGAAGAGGGGGTTCTTCAAGCGGCTCTTCGGCCGCGGCAAGAAGAAGGCCGAGGAGGCACCAGCGGCTCCGGAGGCGCCCCCTGCTCCCCCGGCGCCGCCGACCGCTCCCCCGGCACCGCCCGTGCCCCCCGAGGGGCCGGAGGAAGGCCCCGAGGAAGGCCGGGAGGAAGCCGAAGAGGTCGAGGAGGAGCGGGAGTACCCCGGCTCGCTGTACGTCAGCGCGAGCGGCGGATGGAAGATCTCCCGGACGTGGTGGGAGGGGACCATGCACGGCATGCTGATCGGGCACGAAGTGAAGACCTTCCTCGACGCCATGGAAGGCCCCGAGGGGCCCGACTACGAGACCGCCATCCCCCCCGTCGCCGACGCGTACGGCATCGACCCGGGCCTGCTGGACGTCTCCGCCTCCCGCGTCGACCACGTCGGCTACTAAGCCGCACCCCAACCGCAAGACCCTCACGGCCTCCCAGCCCGTTCTCTCACCAGGGGAACGGGCTGGGAGACTCACAGCCTCACAGCCATCACCAGCCCGGGCCTCACTCGTGTGGGGGATCGACAGGGCTGCGGAGCAGCAGGACGCTCCGCAGAAAGGAATGAGGGCCGGCCGTTGAGCGCGACCGGCCCCCGCGCGTCTTTCGACGCGCCACGACGTCATGAGGCCCACACCGGGCAACCGGTGTGGGCCTCATGACGTCGTGGCGCCGTGACGTCACGGCCCGGCAGGTCCCAACCCCAAAACGCGGCGACCCTTCGGGCGTACGGCGAGCTCGGCGGCCTCGGCCGGGCGTGGGGCGGCCGCGGCACGCTCGGCCACAGTCGGTGCGGTCGAACGGGAAGCCGCAGGAGCGGTGTCGGTGGCGGCCGGGCCGGTGCCGAGGGGGCGACGGTTGTTCACCTGCCCAGTCTCTCGCCCACCCTGTCGGATCGTCAGACCGGCCCCCTTCTCCCGCGGTCGTGGCTCACCCTCGGCGGGCAGACTTCACCCCATGGACCGCATCAGCATCTGGTCGACAATCGTCGGGTTCGTGGTGTTCGTCGGCATGTTCGCGGCCGGGGGCGGCCACTACCCACTGCTCGTGGACATCTCGGCGTGCGGCTCCGTCGCCCTGGTCGCCGCAGCCACCGTCCGGAGCTTCCTGGAGCGGCGCCAGGACCGCCGCTCTCACCCCTAGCCCTACCGCCGCCCGCCCCTGGGGGGGGGACTCGGGCACATACGGCTGGCTACAGGAGGAGGGGCGAGGGCGCAGGCCCGGCCGGTGTCCGCGGCCCGGAAATGGGGCTGGGCGCCGTACTCCCGCCGTCCCGGATGCACACGCGTGAGGAGACCAACCACCTGGCCGTGGTTGAGGGGGGGAGCAGCCGCTACCGCGATGTGGCTCGGCCCGTCGTGGGCGCTCCGCTCAGCGCGCCACCGCCGTGGCCGGCCGTCCGGGTGCGGGCCCGGAGTAAGCAGAGGATTACTCCGGCGGGGGAGCCGTGTTGGCGTCGCGGGGCCATGACGTCGTGACGCCACCTCATACCCTCTACGCTGCACCTCTATACCGAAACCGATGGAGGACCGATGGCTAAACGGATCGCGATCGGCAACAACAAGGGTGGGGCGAAGAAGTCGACCCTCGCCGTGCGTCTGGCCGAGGCCCTAGCGAAGAAGCGCAAGCGGGTCTTGGTAGTCGAGATGGACCCTCAGGGCAACGCGTCCCGGCGCCTGGGTTGGCAGGACAACATGGACGCGCCACCGCTGACTACCTCCGAAGCAATCGAGGCGAACGCCGAAGGGGTCGCCGCCCAGGTCATCCAGCCCATCGGATGGACAGCGGAGTACGCCAACCGCATCGCCGTGATGCCTGCCCGGTACACCCTGGAGGACCGGACCTCAGAAGCCGGCGTACTGGGCGCTCACCGGCGCCTCGCCAAAGCGCTCAAGGGCGCTGACGACCACTTCGACTACACCCTGATCGACTGTCCTCCCTCGCTCGGCCACCTGACACAGATGGCCCTCGCCGCCTCTCACTACGCCCTCGCTTCCACCGAGCCGGAGTACGACTCCGTGGAAGCCGCAGTGCGCTACCGGGACTTCGTCCAGGCCAGCGGCGATGACCTGTCCAACCCCGCGCTTAAGTTCATCGGCGTCGTCGTCTCCGCCTACGACATGCGCCTCGCCGCCCACGTCGGACAGCTCAACGGCGTACGCGAGATCTTCGGCGAAAAGGTCTGGGGCGTCGTCCCCCGACGCTCCCTGATCACCAACGCCGACGAGTTCGCCCAGCCGCTCTCCGAAGTCAGCGACAGCGGCGAGGTCCGAGCCGTCTTCGAGCTCCTGGCCGACCACGTCGTAAAGGAGCTCCCCGCATGAGCCCGGCCGAGCGCAACATCCCCCCAGCCACGTCCCCTCTCCGCGGGCCGATCCTCGTCCCCTCTGTCAGCCCCCTGAAGGTGGGTGACGGGCCGCGGGACCCCGAGCCGCCCCCGAGCGAGAATGACGTCACGACGTCACGGCGTACTGACAACAGCAAGCCTCCTCGGCCCCGGGCCCGGGGCGGGCGCCGGCCCGCGCCCGCCGCCGCGGACGCTGTCGCCCTTACCGTGCGCGTCGACCCCGAGGAGGCCATAGAAGTTGACCTCTTCGTGCTGTCCCTGCGCGAGGATGCCGGCCGCACCCGCCTGGACAAGGCTGAGGCAATCCGCGAGCTCCTCCGGCTGGCCCGGGAGCACGAACCCACCCGCAAAGCTCTGGTGAAGCGACTGAAGTAGGCGCAGGCGGTGACAAAACCAGGGGCCGTTGTCAGTGCCGATCATTACCCTCGTCCACCTCTCACGATCACGGGGAGGTGCAGCACGATGCACAACGAGGAGCACGCCCTGGCCGTGGCCATAGGGCTTCTCCTACTGATCGGCGGGGTTCTCCTCGGCGACGCCCTCGTCGGCCCCTGGCCCACTCTCGGGACGGGGGTCAGCCTGATCCTCACCCACTACATCGGCCCTTCCGTATACCGCGAGATCGCCGTACGGCGATTCGCCCGACAAGTACGGCGCCACCGGTAAGACGGCAATCCCAGCTCTATGAGCTGGGGTTTCCTTCCAGTAGTGACGTCACGACGCCACGACTTCACGACGCCACAAAGAATCATGGACAGCACCCTTGCGAGAGGGTACGAACCTTCGTACCTTGGTGGGGTACGAAAGTTCGTACCCCCGACCCCGAGGAGGGCCCCTCCCCATGACCACCCCCGCGAATCCCAGCTACCGGACGGGAGATGAAGCGCTCCGCGGCGGCCTGGACATCACCATCAGCCTCACCCCCGAGGAGGCCCAGGCCCTCGGCGCAACCGCCTCCGACCTCGCCGACTGGTTCGACACCGCCCTATGGGCCCTGGGCATGCTGCGGACCGGCAAGAACCTCCGCCACCCCGAACAGGCCCCGATGACGGCCGGCGACATGTACGACGTCATCAACGACCTCGACGTCCGCCTCCTCAAGCGCCTGGAAGGCATCCGGGACGCGGCCATCCGCTCCCAGGCCGACCTCGGCGGCACCCTCGGCGACCTCGCCCTCGCGATGGACGTCGTGAAGTCCACCGCCCAGAGCCGCCGGAAGGTCATTCGCGAGACCAAGCCGACCTTCTGGGAGACGTGGGCCCGCGGCACCTTCGACACCCATAAGGACGTCCCCGTACAGCTCGGCGATGACTGACTGAACAGCACCAAACCACCGCAACTACCTAAAAGGAGAGCAATCATGGGCAAGTTCTTCAGCGAAGGATTCGTCACCACCGGCACCGTGCACGGCGGACAGCACATGCACACCCACCACAAGGACGGGACCACCACCACCGTCTCCAGCCAGAACGGCCAGACCACCACCACCGTCACCGACTCCACCGGCAACGAGACGACCACCTACGCGGACGGCACCACCCACACCCGCTACAGCGACCCCGCCGACATCCTCGCCGCCATGAAGCGGGCCCACAAGCAGCGCTGATCGCCCCCGGGGGCGGCCGACCGGTCCCCATAACCACCGGCCGCCCCCGGGTCTCCCGCCATTCCTCACAACGAGAGGTACCGCCATCATGGCCGCTTCCCCCGCATCCGTGTTCGCCGTCGTCTTCATCGCCCTGTACATCGCCCACAGCCTGGGGGATCACTGGGTCCAGACCTCATGCCAAGCCGCGGCCAAAGGCCGACCCGGCTGGCCCGGACGCCTCGCCTGTGGCCGGCACGTCCTCGGACTCACCCTCACCAAAGCCGCCGTCCTGTTACCCGCCGCCCTGATCCTCGATCTGCCCCTGAGCGCCCCCGGACTGACCCTGGGACTGGGCATCGACGCCAGCACCCACTACTGGGCCGACCGCCGCACCACCCTCGCCCGCCTCGCCCAGATCTGCGGCAGGGGCGAGTTTTACAGCCTTGGGACCGGCACACACCCCGCCGCCCCCACCACCGCCGAGGGCACCCCCGCAGCCCATCTCGGGACCGGCGCCTACGCCCTGGACCAGTCCTGGCACCTACTCTGGCTCGGAGTCGCGGCACTGATCATCGCCGCCGCCTGACCCACGAATTTCCCCGGGGAATTCCCCTCCCGCCGCCGGGAAGGGAATTCCCTTTTCTTATGGCCGCACTCAAGTCCCGGCTACGGATCGTGACCGCTCCCGATGCCCCCACCGGGGATGCATGCCGCCCGATCTTCACCCCCACACCCCCGAACCCGGAGGCACGCACCCCCAGCGGGTACGTTGACCCCTCATCTTACCTGCGAAAATGAGACCGCACCTCCCATACCTTCCCCCTGGAGCTGGCCCCCTTGAGAAACGTAGCGCTGGCCGTACCGAACACGGAGACCCCTATTCCGCTTCTACTCTCAGTTACCGTCAGGAGGGGGATAAACCCGCTCTCCTCCTTTCTGAATTCACTCCTGAAAGGAGGAGCAATTCCTCCGGAATTACAAAAACTCGAAATTAGGAATTCTCGAATTTCGACCGTAGGTGTTTTGATTCGGAATACAGTCAAGCGCTCCGCGCTTCCTCATTCGGTCTGCGACCGAATGCAAATTTCCGCTACGCTGCAATTCGAAAGGGAATGGAATTCGCTCCGCGCATTCCGGCCCAATTCTGCTCCGCAGAATATCCGGCCCATTCCAGCGCTCCGCGCTGGAAATAGCCCGGCTGGGCC
>NZ_JBVHJJ010000022.1:0-52294 GCF_055560115.1 Streptomyces sp. NPDC023527 | reverse complement strand
GAGGTGACCAGGACTTTCAAAGGAACCGCGTCCCGACCAGAAGGCCGGAGACGGGGTATTTTATAGTCTGGCGTTGACTTTTGGCACGCTGTTGAATTCTCAAGGAACGGACGCTTCCTTTGTACTCACCCTCTCGGGCTTTCCTCCGGGCGCTTCCCTTCGGTATTTCGTGTTCCGACTCTATCAGATCCTTTTCCGTGCCGTTTCCGGCTGGAATTTTGTTTCCGATCCCCGTCGGCGGGGTGTTCACTACTTTAGCGGTTTTCCCTGTCGGCTCCTAATCGAGCCGATCGACGCCATATTTCGCACAGCGAAAATATGACCCGGTCAGGGGGCGACCTCAGTAGTAGTGGTTGTTGCCGCTCCACGGTTCGCGCACATGGCGCCGTCCGTCTCAAGCGGCTCGGGCTACGTTAGGTCCTCGGCGCTCCGGAGTCAAGCACCGGCCGGGCGCGTCTTCTTGCCCCGGTTCCGCGGCACATGGGCGCGGTAAGGGCTGACCGTGGGGTCGCCGTCCGCCCAGAAGCGCCACGGGTGGGTCGCGCCCTCGCCTCCTACCCCTGTCCGCGGGCCGTTACGCACCCGGTCCGGGTGGATCGGGTGGCCGGTGAGGACGGTGAGCGGGGACTTCGGGCCGGCGCAGAGGTCGGTGCCGTTCAGGCTCCGGTCGACGTCCAGGGCAGTGGCCAGGCGGGCCGGACCCTGGGCCAGCTCGTGGTCCCTTCGCGCCTTTGGGCGTCGCGCGCGGGCGAGCTCCGCTCCCCGCATCACCTCGCCGGCCCTCAACAACACACCGCTCGCCGTGCCTTCCTGGCCGCACACCAGGTTGAGGCTGAACCACATGCCGTAGATGAAGTACACATAGGCGTGGCCGGGCGGTCCGAACATCGAGGCATTCCGCTCGGTCCGGCCGCGGTAGGCGTGGGAGCCGGGGTCCGCCTGGCCCGCGTAGGCCTCCACCTCCGTGATGCGGAGTTCGATCGGCCCGTCCGGCGAGTTGCGGACCAAGGTGCGGCCGAGCAGCTCGGGGGCGACCTCCAGGACGGGACGGTCGAAGAAGTCGCGGGCGATTGGCATACGGTCAGGCGCGGCGATCATGCCGATCGAGCGTAACGCAGTGGCGCGGTAGATGCGCGGTACAAGAAGGGTCCGCACACGGGCCCGAGGAGGAAGAGGGAGCATGGGCTTCAAGAAGATGCTGGCGAGCCTGGGTGCCGGGGGCGCTTCCGTCGAGACGGTGCTGTTCGAGGAGAACGTCGTCCCGGGCAGCGTCGTCCAGGGTGAGGTGCGCATCCAGGGCGGGTCGGTCGCCCAGCAGATCCAGGGGGTGTCGGTCGGGCTCCAGGCGCGCGTGGAGGTCGAGGGCGGTGAGAACGAGTACAAGCAGGACGTGGAGTTCACGCGCCTACAGGTCGGCGGGGCGTTCGAGGTGCAGGCCGGGGCGGTGCACGCGGTGCCGTTCGGGCTGGAGATCCCCTGGGAGACGCCGATCACGACGTTCCTGGGTCGGCACCTCACCGGCATGAACATCGGGGTGACCACCGAGCTCGCGATCGCACGGGCCGTGGACTCCAGTGACCTCGATCCGGTGAACGTGCACCCGCTGCCCGCCCAGCAGGCGATCCTCGATGCCTTCGGGCAGCTGGGCTTCGGTTTCAAGAGCGCCGACCTGGAGCGCGGTCGCATTCAGGGGACGCGCCAGCGGCTGCCGTTCTACCAGGAGATCGAGTTCCACGCCCCGTCGCAGTACCGGGGGCTGAACGAGGTCGAGCTGTCGTTCGTCGCGGACGACCGTGAGATGGACGTGGTGCTGGAGATGGACAAGAAGCCGGGGCTGTTCACCGAGGGCAGCGACACCTACCGCTCGTTCACGGTCGACCTCCACTCGTACGGACAGACCGACTGGGCCGCGTACCTCAACCAGTGGCTCGCGGAGGTCGGCGGCCGGCGCAACTGGTTCTGACGGGTCCGGTCCGCCGGCCGTACGCGCGTCAGCCCAGCAGCACGGCCAGAGGCGACTCGCCGTCGGCCCAGTGGTCGACGGCGTCGCCGAAGATCGCCTCGGCCGTGCGGGCGTCGCGCGGGGCCGCCTTGTGGAAGGTGTCCCAGCCCTCGGCGAGCAGGAGATAACCGCGGGCCTTGCCCTCCTCGCGCCACCAGGAGAGGTCGGTGAGGCAGTCCGCGAGGGCGTCCCAGTTGCGGCCGAACCACTCGGGGAACTCCAGGTCGGTCGCGCAGCGGTCGAGGAAGCCGGCCTTGTCCGTCACTCCGCCGAGGCGCAGCACGGCCGCCCGCCAGTCGGCTTCCGCGGCGATGGACACGGCGCGGGCGGTGGTGTCGGTGGGCGGCAGGCGGTAGATCCCCGGCGGGGTCGTGCCGAGGAGGAGTCCGGTGAGTCCGGGGGCGGGCAGCAGGCCGGTCATGGTTGTACCACCGCTTCGAAGGTCTGGTAGTGGTCGCCGGTGTAGTAGCGCTCGGCGTGGTCGCCGGTGATGATGCGGCGGGCGCCGCGGTTGTGGGCGCCGGGGGTGGGGACGGTGTACTCGTGGTAGTAGCCGCGGGCCTGTTTCGGCAGCCGGTTCTCGTAGTTGCCGAAGACGGTGCCGTCCTTCTCGTACGGGAAGGGGCCGCCGCGCTCGATGAGTTCGAGGGTCTTGCGGGCCTCGGCCGGCAGCCGGGTCGGAGTGACCGTCTTCATGCCCTTCGCCCAGGCCGGGACGGGTGTGGCGGTCGTGGTGGTGCTGCCGTCCTTGTGGCCGCCGGAAGAGCAGGCGGGCAGGAGGAGCAGAGGAAGGGTGGCGAGCACGGCGGTCAGCGCGCGCAGGGCGCGGCCGGCCGGGCGTCGTCCGATTGGTCCAAGCTGTCGAAGCACGCTTCGTATGGTCTCAGTCCGAGCGGTCGCGGCCTGGTTAGGCTGGCGCTTTCACTGTTCCCCGCGTACAGGAGGCGCCGAAGTGCCCGAGCAGAAGCGACCGCCGCTCCCCCATGACTTCCATCCGCCGGTGGCCTCGTTCACGGTGGTGAGCGATGACCTGACGGACGGTGGGACGCTCGCCGACGGTCAGGTGCACAGCAAGGGCAACCTCTCGCCGCACCTGCGCTGGGAGGGCGCTCCGGCGGGGACGAAGAGCTACGCCGTGACGTGCTTCGACCCCGACGCGCCGACGGGCAGCGGTTTCTGGCACTGGGTGCTCTTCGACATCCCGGCGTCGGTGACGGAGCTCCCGGCCGGGGCGGCCAGCGGGGACATGAAGGGGCTGCCCGACGGGGCGGTGCATGTCCGCAACGACTACGGCACACGTGACTTCGGTGGCGCGGCGCCGCCGCCCGGGGACGGGCCGCACCGCTACGTGTTCACGGTGTACGCGGTCGACCAGGAGAAGCTGGGGCCGGACGCGGACGTCTCGCCGGCCGTGGTGGGCTTCAACCTGCGGTTCCATTCCCTGGGGCGGGCGCAGTCGGTCGCCGAGTACGAGGTGCCCGCCGAGGGCTGAGGCCCGTAGGCACGGGGGAGCCGACCGGAAATTCCGTTGCGCCCCGTCGCCCCGGATCGCACAGTGGTGCATGGCTGACGGCTTCGCATGGCCGTCGGGCAGTGGACACCGCAGTGGCGGGGGCGGCGGGGCGCGCGCGCGCCGGCCGTCTGCCGGAGCCCGGTGTTGGGCCGGGTGGCCGCGTCCGCTGCCGTACGCTCCGGGCCCGTGATTCGCCACGGGGGAAGGGCCCGGAGCGTTACCCCCTTCCCTCCCCGCACTTCATCGCGCCTGTCCTCAACTCCCTTGCCGCCTGCGGAAATCGCATTGTTTTCCGGCCGCGTCCAGGGGCAGAGTTGAGCCATCTTTGCCGCTGGGGCGGGGACGGTCCGGGAGGTGGACGGGATGCGGGAGACGTTGGTGCTCAATGCGAGCTTCGAGCCGCTGGCGACGGTGTCGCTGCGGCGGGCGGTGGTGCTCGTCCTTCAGGGCAAGGCCGTCGTCGAGCAGGCCAGGCCGGGGTTGCGGGTCCGGGCGTCGACGGTCGATGTGCCGGTGCCGCAGGTGATCAGGCTCTGCCGGTACGTACGGGTGCCGTTCCGAAGACGGGCGCCGTGGTCGCGGCGGGGGGTGCTGGTGCGGGACCGGCACCGGTGCGCGTACTGCGGGCGGAAGGCGACGACGGTGGACCACGTGGTGCCGCGTTCGCGCGGGGGTGCGGACAGCTGGCTGAACACGGTCGCGGCGTGCGCGGAGGACAATCACCGCAAGGCGGACCGTACGCCCGAGCAGGCGGGGATGCGGCTGCTGAGCCGGCCCTTCGAGCCGACCCCGTCCGATGCCCTGTTGCTGGCGTTGGGGGCGTACGGGCGTGAGCCGCTGCCGGAGTGGCTGGCGTTGCCCGCGCCCGCCCCGGCCTGAGACCCCGGGGCCGCCTCTCGTCGAGGCGGCCCCCGTCGTCGTTCCGGCTATCTGAGCAGCATCTGCACGATGGCGACGACGCCCACCGCGACGATGACGCCGCGCAGGGCGGTGGGTGACAGCCGGCGGCCGACCTTGGCGCCGATCTGGCCGCCGAGGGTGGAGCCGACGGCGATGAGCAGCACGGCGATCCAGTCGACGTCGGCGACGAAGACGAAGAAGAGCGCGGCGACGCCGTTGACGACGACCGCGAGGACGTTCTTGAGGGCGTTGACGCGCTGGAGGTCCTCGCGGAGCAGCAGGCCCATGAGGGAGAGGTAGAGGACTCCTTGGGCCGCGCCGAAGTAGCCGCCGTAGGCGCTGGAGAGCAGCAGGCCGGCGAGCAGGCCGGGGCCGCCGTCGGTGGGGGTGTCGGTGGTGCCGTTGCGTTCGCGGCGGCGGGCGAGGGCCCTGGCGAGCCGGGGCTGGAGGATGACGAGGACCAGGGCGAGGCCGATGAGGGCCGGCACGATCGCGTCGAACGCCTTCGAGGGGAGCGCGAGCAGCAGGATCGCGCCGGTGAGGCCACCGATCAGCGCGGTGGTGCCGAAGCGGACGATGCGGCGGCGCTGGCCGCGCAGTTCGCGGCGGTAGCCGATGGCGCCGCTGATGTTGCCGGTGACGAGGCCGAGGGTGTTGGAGACGTTGGCGGTGATCGGCGGGAGGCCGATGGCGAGCAGCACGGGGAAGGTGAAGAGGGTGCCGGAGCCGACGATGGTGTTGATGGTGCCCGCGCCGATGCCGGCGGCGAAGACCGCGAGTGCTTCCCAGATGGACAAGGCCATCTCCTTCATGGTCAGTGTGACGCCTCCCCGCCATGAGAGGTCGAGGGGCCGTACTGATCATGCAGGAGGGGGCCGGTGTCAGTCGATGGGGGGCTGCTCGCGCCGGGGCGTCTCCTTGGTGGTCTTCGAGCCGGAGCCGCTGCCGGGGCGCGGGGGGCCCATGGGGCCGAAGTTGCCGACGGCGCCGCTCAGTCCCTTGAGGGCGTCACCGATCTCGCTGGGCACGATCCAGAGCTTGTTGGCGTCGCCTTCGGCGATCTTCGGCAGCATCTGGAGGTACTGGTAGGCGAGCAGCTTCTCGTCGGCGTCGCCGGCGTGGATGGACTCGAAGACCGTGCGGATCGCCTGGGCCTCGCCCTCGGCGCGCAGGGCGGCGGCCTTGGCCTCGCCCTCGGCGCGGAGGATCGCGGACTGCTTCTCGCCCTCGGCGGTGAGGATCTGCGACTGGCGGATGCCTTCGGCGGTGAGGATCGCGGCGCGCTTGTCACGGTCGGCGCGCATCTGCTTCTCCATCGAGTCCTGGATGGAGGTCGGCGGCTCGATGGCCTTGAGCTCGACGCGGTTGACGCGGATGCCCCACTTGCCGGTGGCCTCGTCGAGGACGCCGCGCAGGGCGGCGTTGATCTCCTCGCGGGAGGTGAGGGTCCGCTCCAGGTCCATGCCGCCGATGATGTTGCGCAGGGTGGTGACGGTGAGCTGCTCGATGGCCTGGATGAAGCTGGAGACCTCGTAGGTGGCGGCTCGGGCGTCGGTGACCTGGTAGTAGATGACGGTGTCGATGTTGACGACCAGGTTGTCCTGGGTGATCACCGGCTGCGGCGGGAAGGGGACGACCTGCTCGCGGAGGTCGATGCGGTTACGGATGGAGTCGATGAACGGGACGACGATGTTCAGGCCGGCGTTCAGGGTGCGGGTGTAGCGGCCGAAGCGCTCGACGATGGCGGCACTGGCCTGTGGGATGACCTGCACGGTCTTCATGAGGGCGATGAAGACCAGCACCACCAAGATGATCAGGACGATGATGATCGGTTCCATCGTGGCTCCCCGTGCCTGTTGTGGTTGATCGAGTTCCCGAGTCTTTCAGAACGCGGCGGCGCCGTGCAGGGATTGGGCCGATATGACGCCCGCTCGCCATGACGGCCGCTCACATGACGACGGCCGTCGCGCCGTCGATCTCGATGACGTCCACCTGCTGGCCGGCCTCGAAGACCCGCTCGGTGTCCAGGGAGCGCGCCGACCAGACCTCGCCGCCGAGCTTGATGCGGCCGCCCTGGCCGTCGACCCGTTCGAGCACGACGGCCTGGCGGCCCTTGAGCGCGTCGACCCCGCTCGCCAGCTCGGGCCGCTGGGAGCGGTGCCGGTTGGCGATGGGGCGTACGACGGCGATGAGGGCGACCGAGACGGCGGCGAAGACGACGAACTGCGCGACCGTGCCACCGCCGGCGGCGGCGGTGACGGCGGCGGCGACGGCTCCGGCCGCGAACATCCCGAACTCGGGCATCGCGGTGACGACCAGCGGGATACCCAGTCCGACGGCGGCGACGAGCCACCACACCCATGTGTCCACGCGTTCATGGTAGGGCGCGGTGGCCGCCCCCCGACAGTGCGCGGGGCGCGCCGTCGGGGGTGGCCGGGGGTCAGGAGAGGGGCAGGCCCTGGGCGGTCCAGCGGTCGCCGTTGCGCTCGACGATCAGAGGGAGGCCGAAGCAGTGGGAGAGGTTGCGGGAGGTGAGTTCGAGCTCGACGGGGCCGGCCGCGAGGACCTTGCCCTGGCGGATCATCAGCACGTGGGTGAAGCCCGCGGGGATCTCCTCGACATGGTGGGTGACCATGACCATCGAGGGGGCCAGCGGGTCGCGGGCCAGTCGGCCGAGGCGGCGGACGAGGTCCTCGCGGCCGCCGAGGTCGAGGCCGGCGGCGGGCTCGTCGAGGAGCAGCAGCTCGGGGTCGGTCATCATCGCGCGGGCGATCAGGGTGCGCTTGCGCTCGCCCTCGGAGAGGGTGCCGAACTTCCGGTCCAGGTAGTCCGTCATGCCGAGGACGTCGAGGAAGGCGCGGGCGCGCTGCTCGTCGACCTCCTCGTAGTTCTCCTGCCAGGTGGCCGTCATGCCGTACGCGGCGGTCAGCACGGTCTCCAGGACGGTCTGGCTGCGGGGCATCTTGTCGGCGAGGGCGATGCCGGCGATGCCGATCCGCGGGCGGAGGTCGAAGACGTCGACCGCGCCGAGCTTCTCACCCAGGACCCTCACGGAGCCCTTGGTCGGGAAGAGGTAGCTGGAGGCGACATTCAGGAGGGTGGTCTTGCCGGCGCCGTTGGGGCCGAGGATGATCCAGCGCTCACCTTCCTTGACCGACCAGGAGACCTGGTCCACCAGAGCCCGGCCCTCGCGGACCACGGATACGTCCACCAGTTCCAGCACTTCGCTCATGAGCGCGTTGTCTCCCATTGCAGTCTCGTCGTCGCTTGCGCCTGTAGGTGAAGCCCCCAGGGACAGCCCCAAGGGAAAAACTTACGCCACCGGCTGTCGGTGCCAGTCCTTAGGCTGGGGCCATGCTGGATGAACACCGCTCAGGACGCCTCACCGCGTGGGGAAATGCCCTCATTGCCGGATTCACGTCACCCGATGACGCCGCACACCGTATTACGGGTGACGACGCGGTGCACCGCGTCACCGGCCTGCCCGGGGAGACCGGGCCGGTCGGCCTCACGCTGGCGCTCGGCCGGCTGCGGGCGCTCGGCGCGACCGGGCTGCGGCTCGCGCTGCCGGCGCCCGGTCATCCGCTGGGGCTGAGCGGACCGCCGGAGTTCAACGCCCGGGCGCTGGAGGCCGAGGAGGCGGTCATCGCCACCGGGGCCGCGCTCGGGCTCGTACCGGAGATCCACGAGGCCGGGCCCGAGGGCGATGTGCATGTGGAGGTGGTGTGGCACTGCTCGGCCGTGCGGGACGCGCCGCCGGCGGACGTGCCCTCGCTCGGTGAGGCCGAGCGGGAGCTCGCGGAGGCGCTGCGCGAGGCGACCGAGGTGCTCACCCGGCTGGACGTGGCCGGCTCGGGGCCCATGGCGCAGGCCGCGCTGGAGGCGTACCGGGCACGGGCCGAGGCCGGGCGCGAGGTGCTCGCCCCCGGCTATCCGCCGCGGGCGGTGCGCGTGCTGGAGCTGGCGCAGCGGGTCGGCGCGCTGATCGCGATCGCCTACGAGCCGGGGGACGGCCGGGGCCGGGAGCACGGTGGCGCGGTGAGCGCGTCGGAGATGACGGCACGCGCGCTGGCGCTGCGGCCCGTGGAGCGGACGGCCCGGCGGGCACAGGTCGCGGCGTACAACGCCATGGTGGAGGAGCGGGAGCGCGGGCAGCGCTGAGCCGGGCGCGCGCACAGCAGAGGGGGAGGCCCCGCGGACCTCGTCCGCGGGGCCTCCCCCTCTGCTGTGCGGAGCGTCAGCTGTTGACGCAGGTGTTGCCGAAGGTCGGGTTGAGGAGCCCGACGATGTCGATGGTGTTGCCGCAGAGGTTCACCGGCACGTGGATCGGCACCTGGATGACATTGCCGGAGACGAGGCCGGGTGAGCCCTGGGCGACACCGACGGCGCCGCTGTCGGCGACCGCGGCGCCGGCGGAGGCGCCTGCGGCCACGCCGGCCGCGGCCATGACGAGGACGGCCTTCTTGGCATTGTTCATGAGGGTCTTCCTTCTGCTGGTCCAGGCGGCCCCAGCCGCGGGGTCGCGCACTGATGAACGCCAGCACACCGCCGACGGCACGGCCATCGACGGTGTTTGCCCTCATTCGGGCGATTACTCACCCCCCGCCCGCCCGGCTACTGGCATCAAAGCCGGGCGGGCGCAGCGCACTGGTCCTACTCGTTGACGCAGACGTTGCCGTGGGTCGGGTTGAGAGCGCCGACCACGGTGACGGTGTTGCCGCAGAGGTTGACCGGAACCTTGACCGGGACCTGGACGACGTTGCCGGAGGCGACACCCGGGGAGTTCGACACCTTGCCGTCCGCCTGACCGTGGGCGGTGGCCGCACCGGCGCCCGCGAGGGCGAGACCGCCGACGGCGATCGTGATGGCCGCGGCCTTCTTCATGTTCTTCACTCTTCTATTTGCCTTCCTGGAGCGTTGCCACGGCCAGCCGCCGCGGTACGCCATGGAAAACGGGTCACGCTCGGTCAGGTTGCGGGCCCAGGTCCACGACTACACGACCGTATGAATCTCAGATCTGAAGACGACATTCCGGTATGACCGCGATCATGCTCCGATCCCATGTCGCACGGCCCACAGCGCCGCCTGCGTGCGGTCGGCGAGGTCCAGCTTCATCAGGATGTTCGAGACGTGGGTCTTGACAGTCTTCTCGGACAGCACGAGCGCGCGGGCGATCTCCCGGTTGGACCGCCCGTCCGCGATCAGGGCCAGCACCTCGCGCTCCCGCTCGGTGAGGGCGTTGCCCCGCCCCTGGCCGCTTCCGGCCTCCTCCTGGGACAGCAGGGCACCGGCCACCTCGGGCTGGAGCAGGACGTGTCCCGCGTGCACGGACCTGATCGCGCCGGCCAGGGCATCCGGGTCGACGTCCTTGTAGACGTACCCCGCGGCTCCGGCGCGCAATGCCGGGATCACGGTGCGCTGCTCGGTGAAGCTGGTGACGACCAGCACCCGGGCGGGGTTGGCCAGCTCCCGGAGCCGCCGCAGCGCCTCGATGCCGTCGGTGCCCGGCATCTTCACATCCATGAGGACGACGTCCGGGCGCAGCTCCTCGGCCCGCTCGACGCCCTCGGCGCCGTCCGCGGCCTCCCCCACGACCTCGATGTCGTCCTGGACCTCCAGGAAGGTGCGCAGGCCCCTGCGGACCACCTGGTGATCGTCCACCAGCACCACACGGATCTTGGCGTCCTTGTTGTCAGCCACCGGGCACCTCCATCTCGACCTCGGTGCCCTTCCCGGGCTCCGAGGCAACGGTCAGAACACCACCGACACCACCGGCCCGGTCGCGCATGGACACGAGCCCGAGGTGGCGGCCCGCCCGGCGGATCGCGGCGGGCTCGAATCCGCACCCGTCGTCGGCGACCCGCAGCACCGCGCCCTGGCCCCGGCGGACGAGGGAGACCTCCACGCGCTCGGCCTCCGCGTGGCGCAGGGCGTTGTGCAGGGCTTCCTGGGCGACGCGCAGCAGCGCCTCCTCCTGGGCGGCCGGGAGCGCCCGTACGCCGTGGGAGGCGAAGGTGACCCGGGCGCTGTGGGCCCGGTCCAGGACCTGGATCTGGGTGCGCAGGGTGGCGACGAGCCCGTCCTCGTCGAGACCGGCGGGGCGCAGCTCGACGACGGCGGCGCGCAGCTCGTCGGAGGCCTCGGCGGCGAGCCGTGCCACCTCGTGCAGCTCGTCCTTGGCGCGGGCGGGGTCGCGGTCGACGAGCGCGGTGGCGGCCTGGGCGGTCAGGCGCAGGGAGAAGAGCTTCTGGGCCACGGCGTCGTGCAGCTCGTGGGCGAGCCGGGCCCGCTCCCCCGCGATGGTCAGCTCGCGGCTGCGCTCGTAGAGGCGGGCGTTGGTGAGGGCTATGGCGGCGTGCTGGGCCAGGACGCGGAGGAGGTCCTCGTCCTCGGCGGTGAAGCCGCAGGCGGGTGCCCCGACGGGGCATGTCGGGGCATCTTCCTCCTCTTTCCCCCTTTTGCTCCCCTTCTTCTTGTGTGTCCTCTTATTGGCGAGGAAGAGCGCTCCGAGGATCTCGTCGCCGTCGGCGACCGGCATCCCGATGAAGTCGGTCATCGAGGGGTGCGCGGCGGGGTAGCCGCCGAAGCGGGGGTCCTCGCGGACGTCGGCGAGGCGCTGCGGGGTGGCGTCCTGGAGCATCGCGGCGAGGATGCCGTGCTGGCGGGGCAGCGGGCCGATGGCCTTCCACTGTTCCTCGCTGACACCGTCGACGACGAACTGGGCGAAGCCACCGTGATCGTCCGGGACGCCGAGGGCCGCGTACTCGGCGCCCAGCAGCTCCCGGGCCGAGACGACGATCGTCTTGAGGACGTCGCGCACCTGAAGATGCCGGCTCATGGCGAGGAGCGCGGTGCTCACGGCGGTCAGACCGGAGCGTGGGCCGTCGGGCGGTGCAGTCATGCCGTCACGGTACCGAGGTCACCGCGGGGGCGTATCGGACCGGCGGCGGCAGGTGCTTACGCCCTGCGGCCTAGGTCGTACGGCCCGGAGGGCCCTGCGCGGGCCGCGACGAGTTCCGCGATGTGGCCCTCATGGCGGCCGGCCGGGGACCAGACTCGGAGCATGTCTATACCAACGACTCAGTGGACACCTACCCACGGCGACCCCTACCGGCCGGTTCCCTACCGTCCCGAGCGGATGCCCGCCGCCGAGTCCCTCGCCCGCGCCGCCGAGCTGCGGGAGCGGATGGACCGGCGGCGGACCGTGCGGCAGTTCTCCGCCGACCCGGTGCCGGAGCAGGTGGTCAGGGACGCGATCGCGTGCGCGGCCACGGCGCCGTCCGGGGCGCACCAGCAGCCGTGGACGTTCGTGCTGGTGAAGGACGCCGAGGTGCGGCGGCGGATCCGGCAGGCCGCCGAGGAGGAGGAGCGCGTCTCCTACGAGGGGCGGCTGGGCGAGGAGTGGCTGGCGGCGCTGCGGCCGCTGGGCACGGACGAGGTGAAGCCGCACCTGACGGACGCCCCGGCACTGGTCGTGGTCTTCCAGCAGCGGTACTGGCTGGGCGAGGACGGCGAGAAGCGCAAGCACTACTACGTGGACGAGTCGGTCGGCATCGCGGTCGGGATGCTGCTCTCCGCCCTGCACCTGTCCGGGCTGGCGGCGCTGGTGCACACGCCGAGCCCGATGCGGTTCCTGTCCGAGGTGCTGGGGCGGCCGGCGAACGAGAAGGCCTTCGCGGTGATCCCGGTGGGGTATCCGGCGGCGGACTGCCAGGTGCCGGACCTGGTGCGCAAGAGCCTGGACCAGGTGCTCGTCGAGATCTGAGCAAACGATCACACACGCAAAGCACGAGGGCGCTCACACCGGGTGAGGGGGAGTACCGACCGGTGTGAGCCCGGGCATAGGACCCAGATCACCTACGATCCGGCCTAGTGGACGCATAAGGGTGTCGTAAACGGGTAGCCGGGCCGATTCCGCCGTGTTTGCGGGCCGGTCCGCGGGGCCCGTCGCAACGAAGCCGGGTAGTACGTCACACCTTTGCCAGGTGTTTTCGCAGCCGCTAACAATTGCCGAGTCGCATGGCGCCGTCGATCGAGACGCGGCGCTATTTGTACGCGCCGATCCGGGCTCTGCGACTCACGCGATTGGAAGAGGTTCAGCTCAGCATGCGCTCCCCCATCTCTGGTTATAGCCGCCTGACCAAGGCCCACAAGTTCTCCGCCGCCGGCATCGCCGCGGCCGGTGTCGCCGCCCTGGCGTTCGCCGTCGTTCCCGGTGGCTCGGCCGACGCCGAGACCCAGTCGATCGCGGTCAAGCCGGTCGCGTGGACCGCCACCTCCCTGGGTGTCCAGGACCAGCAGGACCAGCTGGGCAAGCAGTCGGACAACGCCGCCAAGCTGGCGAAGCGCGACGCCGAGGCCAAGAAGAAGGCCGACGCCGAGGCGAAGGCCAAGGCCGACAAGGAGCGCGCCGAGAAGCAGGCCGCGAGCCGTTCCGAGGAGCGCAAGCCGGTCCAGGCCGCTCCGGCCCCTGCCCCGGCCCCGAAGACCTACGCGAACAACCTGGACGGTTGGATCCGCGAGGCCATGGACATCATGAAGGCCAAGGGCATCCCCGGCTCGTACGACGGCATCTACCGCAACATCATGCGCGAGTCGACCGGTAACCCCAAGGCGATCAACAACTGGGACTCCAACGCCGCCGCCGGCATCCCCTCCAAGGGTCTGCTCCAGGTGATCGACCCGACCTTCAAGGCGTACCACGTCGACGGCACCTCCTGGGACATCTACGACCCGGTCGCCAACATCACCGCCGCGTGCAACTACGCGTGGAAGGTCTACGGCTCGATGGACAACGTGAACTCCGCCTACTGATCGAGCGCGGACAGCGACGCCGAAGGGCGGCACCCGGACCGGGTGCCGCCCTTCGGCGCGTGTGCGGGGCGCGCTACTTGCGCATGACCTCGGGCTCGTGGCGGCGCAGCAGCCGGACGACGATGAAGCCGCAGAGCACGCCGATGCCGAGCAGGACGCCCATGTCGACGATGTACTGGCTCGCGGTGTGCTCCCACAGCGGGTCCTTGCCGGCGCCCGGCCACGGCATGAGCACATTGAGGTTGGCCGTGGCTCCGGCGGCGCCGATCGCCCAGCGGGACGGCATCAGCCAGGCGACCTGCTCGACGCCGATCTTGTCGAAGATCTGGAAGAGCACGCCGGTGAAGACGACCTGGACGATCGCGAACATCACCAGCAGCGGCATGGTCTTCTCGGCGGTCTTCACCAGCGCGGAGATGATCAGGCCGAACATCATCGAGGTGAAGCCGAGCGCCATGATCACCAGGGCCATCTCGACCGTCGGCAGGTTGCTGAGGATGACACCCTCCTCGGGCAACTTCTCCCCGCGGGCGCCGAAGCCGATCACGCTGATGAGCGCGCCCTGGAAGGCCGTGATCACACCCAGGACGACGACCTTCGACATCAGGTACGCCGAGCGGGACAGGCCGGTCGCCCGCTCGCGCTCGTAGATCACCCGTTCCTTGATCAGCTCACGGACGGAGTTCGCCGCGCCCGCGAAGCAGGCGCCGACCGCGAGGATCAGCAGGATCGTGCCGGCGTCGCGGTTCTGGAACGCCGATTTCGCCGGGCCGGGGCCGAGGCCCGAGTCGGCGGGGATGACCGTGCTCACCGCGCCGAGCACGGCGGGCAGGATCACCATCAGGGCCAGGAAGCCGCGGTCGGAGGCGATCACCGAGACATAGCGGCGGATCAGGGTCCACAGCTGGGAGCCCCAGCTCTGGGCCTTGGGCGGCTGGACCATCTGCGGCTGCACGTGCACCGACTGCGGGGCGACGGCGTCGATGTCGGCGGCATACATCTGGTAGTGCTGCGAGCCGCGCCAGCGGCCGGACCAGTCGTAGTCGCGGTAGTTCTCGAAGGCGGAGAAGACATCCGCCCAGGTCTCGTAGCCGAAGAAGTTCAGCGCCTCCTCGGGCGGGCCGAAGTACGCGACCGAGCCGCCCGGCGCCATCACCAGCAGCTTGTCGCAGATGGCCAGCTCGGCGACCGAGTGGGTGACCACCAGGACCGTGCGGCCGTCGTCGGCGAGGCCGCGCAGCAGCTGCATGACGTCGCGGTCCATGCCCGGGTCGAGGCCGGAGGTGGGCTCGTCCAGGAAGATCAGCGAGGGCTTGGTGAGCAGCTCCAGGGCGACGGAGACGCGCTTGCGCTGGCCGCCGGAGAGGGAGGTGACCTTCTTCTCGGCGTGGATGTCGAGCTTGAGCTCGGTCAGCACCTCGCCTATCCGGGCCTCGCGCTCGGAGGCCGCGGTGTCGCCGGGGAAGCGCAGCTTGGCGGCGTAGCGCAGCGCCTTACGGACGGTGAGTTCCTTGTGCAGGATGTCGTCCTGCGGGACCAGACCGATGCGCTGGCGCAGCTCGGCGAACTGCTTGTAGAGGTTTCGGTTGTCGTAGAGGACGTCGCCCTCGTTGGCGGGGCGGTAGCCGGTGAGCGCCTTGAGGAGGGTCGACTTGCCGGAGCCGGACGGGCCGATGACGGCGATCAGCGACTTCTCGGGGACGCCGAAGGAGACGTCCTTGAGGATCTGCTTGCCGCCGTCGACCGTGACGGTGAGGTGGCGGGCGGAGAAGGAGACGTCGCCGGTGTCGACGAACTCCTCCAGCCGGTCGCCGACGAGGCGGAAGGTGGAGTGACCGACACCGACGATGTCGTGGGGGCCGATGATCTGCTGGCGGACCGGCTGACCGTTGACGTAGGTGCCGTTGTGGCTGCCGAGGTCGACGATCTCGAAGCGGCCGTCGCCGGTGGCCCGGAACTCCGCGTGGTGGCGGGAGACCTGGAGGTCGGAGACGACCAGCTCGTTCTCCAGGGCACGACCGATGCGCATGACCCGGCCGACCGCCATCTGGTGGAAGCTGGTCGGGCTGCGGTCGCCGTAGACCGGCGGGGCGCCGGCCGGTGAGCCGTGGCCGGGGGCGCCTCCGTGCGCGGGGGGCTGCTGCGCGTCGGAGGACTGCTGGGGAACGTACGCCTGCTGCTGCGCCTGCTGCTGCCAGGGTTCCGGCGTCTGCTGCTGGTACGGGGGCTGCTGGTGCTGCTGCCAGCCGGCACCGGGCTGCTGGTGCTGCGGCGGCTGGTGGTGTTGCGGGGCCTGCGGCTGCACCTGCGGCGTGGCCATCGCGGTCTGCGCGCCGTACAGGTCGCCGGCGGGGGCGCCGATACCGGCGCCGGCGGCCGCGAGCGTCAGCCGCGGGCCGTCCGTCGCGTTGCCCAGGTGCACGGTCGCGCCGGGGCCGATCTCCAACTGGTGGATCCGCTGACCTTGCGCATAGGTGCCGTTGGTACTGCCGTGGTCCTCGATGACCCAACTGCGGCCGCCCCAGCGCACGGTGGCGTGCCGCCATGAGACGCGGGCGTCCTGCAGCACCATGTCGCCCTGCGGGTCACGCCCGAGGGTGTAGGACCTGGACGGATCGAGCGTCCAGGTCTGTCCATTCAATTCCAGTACGAGTTCCGGCACTCCATGCCCCACTACTTGTCCCCCGATGAGCCCCCTGCAGAGGGAGTCTAGGGATGGCGAACATCGGGAGGAACTATTTCAGGCACAGTCGCCGAACCGAAACTCGGGACTGACGCAACCCTGTAACAGGCGCCGTTGACGGCGGCGAAACACGCCCGGAGAGTGGTTACCGGCACGGATACGTATGGATCATGCGGATCCGGGCATCGGGGGTCGGATTCGGGGGGGCCGTGATGACCGTGGGTGACGACGGGCGCGGGACACAAGGGGCACGGGGCGCACGGGGCCACATACGCCTCGTCGAGCTGCTGCTCAGCTCGATAGCCGCTGTGAGCTGGTCTTTTCTTGCGATGGCCGGCGTCGCGGCACTGGGGCTGCATCTGCTCGGGGCGGATGCGGCGGGGGCGCTCGGCCCGATGACGGCGGCGGTGGTCGTGCTCGCGGTCGGCGGCTCCGTCACCCCATCGGGTGCCGTGGAGGCATTCGGTCTCCAGGGTGCCGCGGCGCACACCGCCATCGAGATCGCGCCACTGGGGGTGAGCCTGGTGGGGGCGTTGCTGCTGGGGGTCGTCTTCGCGCGCTCGCTGCGGGCGGCCGGCGCGACGCTGCGCGCGGCGGAGCTCGCCGCGCGGGTGGGCGCGGTGGCCGTGCTCTTCCCGCTGCTCCTGGGCGGCCTGGCCTGGGCCGGCAAGGACACGGTCACGATCGACGGGGCGAGCCTCGGCGTCGGGGGCGGAAAGGGCGGAGGGGGCGCCGCCGACGGCCCCCACCTGGAGATCCCCGGCCTCGGCGACATCGGGAGCATCGGCGGCGGGCCGGCCGACCGGCTCGGCGGGCTGGCCGACGCCAAGGCCGCCGTCGGCTTCTCGGTGGAGACCGGGCGCTCCCTGGCGGGCGCCACCGTGTGGGTGCTGGGCGTCCTGCTGATCACGCTGCTGGCCGCGCGCCGGGCGCCGCTGCCGCGCGGCTGGGAGGTGGTGCACCGGCGCGTGCGCCCGGCGGTCTCGGCGCTGTGCGCGGTGCTGGTGCTCGCGGTCGGGGCGGGCGTCGCTGCGGCGGCGTACGCGGCGGTGGGCGACGGTCATCCGAAGCGGGTGCTGGGGGCCGCACTGCTGGGGGCGCCGAACGGGGTGTGGCTGGCGCTGCCGCTGGGCCTCCTCGTCCCCTGGCGCGGTACGGCCACGGGGGCGCTGGCGGATGTGCTGCCCTTCCCGCTCGACCGGCTGCTGAGCACCAGGGCCGACGAGCAGGTGTCGCTCGGGCGGCTCGCGGGGCTCGACGGGCGGGTGTGGCTGCTGGCCCTGGCGTGCGCGCTGATGCTGCTCGCGGCGGGGGTGCTCGCCGCGGTCCGTACGCCGCGGGGCGGGCTGCGGCCGGTGGCGTTCGCCTGGCGGTGCGCGCTGGGGCTGGGGGCGGCGACGGCCGTGGCCCTGCCGCTGCTGGTGCTGCTGACCCGGGTGAAGGTGGACGCCGGGCTGTCCGTGCTGGGCTTCGACGCCTTCGGGGCGGGGCTGGAGCTGCGGGGTGACGCGCCCGTCGCACTGGCGCTGGGGGCGGCGTGGGGCGCGGTCGCGGGGGCGGCCGGGGCGCTGCTGGCGTGCGCGGCGGGTACGGCGGGGCGGCGCGCCCGGGGTGCCCCGCCGGGGCGCGGGGACGCTCGTACGTACCCCGACCTGGCGTATCTGCCGGGTCCGTACAACCCCTCGCCGGTGCACCGGCCCGCGCACGACGCGACGAATCCGTACAAGCGGCCGCTGTTCGACGATCGCTACAGCGCGCCCACCCAGCCGGGCCGTCCGCTGCCCCCGCCACGGCCCCGGCGCGGGCAGCGGTACGGCGGCATACCGGGGGACGGTCCGCCGCCGCCTCCGGGGCCGCCTCCGGGGCGGCGTTGAGCGACGTTCATACGGAATCTCCCATTCCGTCCGCTTCTCTTCGCTGTCCAGCCCCCGGGACACCTGTACGGTCCGGCTCCGGGGGCGGATACGGTTAGAGCACCATGAGCGCATCGCAGACCTCGCCTGCCACCGCCGTCACCGGCGACGACGTACCGACCCTCCTCGTCAAGATCTTCGGGAAGGACCGGCCGGGCATCACCGCCGGGCTGTTCGACACGCTCGCCGCCTACGCGGTCGACGTCGTCGACATCGAGCAGGTCGTCACCCGGGGCCGGATCACCCTGTGCGCGCTGGTCACCGCCCCGGCCGGGGGCGCCATCGCGGAGGGCGAGCTGCGGGCCACCGTGCACAGCTGGGCGGACTCCCTGCACCTCCAGGCGGAGATCATCTCGGGCCTGGGCGACAACCGGCCGCGCGGCACCGGGCGCTCCCACGTCACCGTGCTCGGACACCCGCTGACCGCCGAGTCGACGGCGGCCATCGCGGCGCTCATCACCGGTACGGGCGGCAACATCGACCGCATCTTCCGCCTCGCCAAGTACCCCGTGACGGCGGTGGAGTTCGCGGTGTCGGGTGTGGAGACCGAGGTCCTGCGCCCGGCGCTGGCCACCGAGGCGGCGGCGCGCGGGGTGGATGTGGCGGTCGTGGCGGCCGGGCTCCAGCGGCGGGCGCAGCGTCTGATCGTGATGGACGTCGACTCGACGCTGATCCAGGACGAGGTCATCGAGCTGTTCGCGGCGCACGCGGGCTGTGAGGCCGAGGTCGCGGAGGTCACCGCGCGGGCGATGCGCGGCGAGCTGGACTTCGAGCAGTCGCTGCACGCGCGGGTGGCGCTGCTGGCGGGGCTGGACGAGTCGGTGGTGGACAAGGTGCGGGCGGAGGTCCGGCTCACGCCGGGCGCCCGGACCCTGATCCGGACGCTGAAGCGGCTGGGTTATCAGGTGGGCGTGGTCTCCGGTGGGTTCACCCAGGTCACCGACGACCTCCGGGAGCGGCTGGGGCTGGACTTCGCCTCCGCGAACACGCTGGAGGTCGTGGACGGCAAGCTGACCGGCCGGGTCACCGGGGAGATCGTGGACCGGGCGGGCAAGGCCCGGCTGCTGCGGCGGTTCGCCGCCGAGGCGGGCGTTCCGCTCGCGCAGACCGTGGCGATCGGTGACGGCGCCAACGACCTGGACATGCTCAACGCGGCGGGCCTGGGGGTCGCGTTCAACGCGAAGCCGATAGTGCGGCAGGCGGCGCACACCGCCGTGAACGTGCCGTTCCTGGACACCGTGCTCTATCTGCTGGGGGTCACCCGCGAAGAGGTCGAGGCGGCGAACACCCACGAGTGAGCGCCCGCGAGTGAGCGCCCGCGGGGTACGGGACCGGGCATCCGGGCCCCGCACCCCGTGTGGCGGCCGGTCGGCGACTACTCGTGCGGCGCCCAGAAGTCGACCAGGCGGCCGACACCGTGCTCGACGGACTTCCACGGGCCCGCGAGGGTGAGCACCGCGAACGCGGCGGTGGGGAAACCGGAGCGGTTCACCCGGGGGAGCAGATCGCCCTCGCTCTCGCCCGCCAGGGCGTCGGCCAGGGCGTGCATGCCGGGGTTGTGTCCGATGAGCAGCAGGTCCTGGACCTCCTCCGAGGTCTCGCTGACCACCGCGATGAGCTCGCCGAGGGATGCCTCGTACAGCCGGTCCTCGTAGACCGTCCGGGGGCGTTGCGGCAGCTCATGGACGGCGAGCTTCCAGGTCTCGCGGGTCCGGGCGGAAGTGGAGCACAGGGCAAGGTCGGGAACGATCCCGGCGCCGGCGAGCCGGCGTCCGGCGATCGGGGCGTCCCTGCGGCCGCGCTCCGCGAGCGGACGTTCATGGTCGTCCACGTCGGACCACTCGGCCTTGGCATGACGGAAAAGGACGATCCTGCGGGTCGGTTCGGCGCTCATGTTTCCCAGCTTCGCATGAAACGCACGGCGGGGCGCGGGGTGTTGGGAGGCTTCCTCACGAGGCCGGGGAGGCTTCCGCGAGGGGCGGAGAGGCTGCATGTCGGTTCCGGCGACGCGTCTCCGGGGGCAGGGGCTTCACCGCGAGGGGCGGGAGGCGGCGATCCGCTTCCGAGCGCCGCGTCTCCGGCGCGGAGGCTTTCGGGCGAGGGGCGGGAGGCTGCACCGCCGACGGCCGGGGCGCGCCGCGCCCGCCGTGTCGGTCAGGGTGCCGGCTGGGCGAAGGACGCCTGGACGAACTCGACGACGCGGGCGACAGGGCCCGGGGTGGCGCGCCCGGCGCCCGGCTCGGCGGACGCGGGCGCGGTCAGCAGGGCGAGCAGGGTCGCGAAGGCCACGACGGGCAGCGCGAGGGCCCACCAGGGCAGCCTGGTCTGCACGGTGCCGGGGGTCCGGGCTTTCGTACCGGCGGACATGGGGTCTCCTCCGAGTGGTCCGGTGCACCGCCCTGTCGCGGTGTACTACGAACCTACGGAGAGCGGCGCCCCGCTCCCATCCGGTGAACCACCGACTTCACCCTGAGCCCAGCCCCCTAGGGGACAGGGGGGCTGACCCCACCCCCCGGGGGTGTGCGCCGGCGGGTCAGGGTGCGGCGAGCGTGGCGATCACACCGATGACGACGGTGATGGCGAGCATCGCGCCGAGGATGGTGACCAGCATCTTCTGGCCGTTCTTGGGGTTCGGTTCGAGGACGGGCATGCCTCCAGTGTCCCATCCGCTCAACGGGGCGGGCGGCCGGGTCGGAGCTCGTCCTCGACGGTCCGGTCGCGCCCGGCCAGGACGCCCGCCGCGACCTGAGGAACCATCAGGGCCGCCATGAGGGCGATCGGCGCGTCCCAGCCGCCGGTGCTCTCGTTGAGCCAGCCCACCAGCAGCGGCCCGGGGATGGCGATGAGGTAGCCGGTGCTCTGGGCGAACGCGGAGAGCCGCACCACGCCCGTACCGGTCCGCGCCCGCATCCCGATCATGGTCAGGGCGAGCGGGAAGGCGCAGGTGGAGATGCCCAGCAGGATCGCCCAGACCCAGGCACCGGCGGCCGGGGCGAGCCACAGCCCGGCGTACCCGGTCAGCCCGAAGGCGGCGAGGGCGACGGCCAGGACACCCTGGCGGGGCAGTCGGGCGGCGAGGCGCGGCAGGACGAAGGCGAGCGGCACGCCCATCAGCGCCGTCACCGCGAGCAGCACCCCGGCGGTGGAGGCGGAGACCCCCGCGTCGCGGAAGATCGCCGGCATCCAGCCCATGACGATGTAGGCGGCGGTGGCCTGGAGGCCGAAGTAGACGGCGAGGGCCCAGGCGGTGGGGCTGCGGGTGATGCCGGTGCGCGGCTCGTCCCGCGGGGCGCCGGAGGTTCGTTCGGCACCGTCCGTACGTTCGCGGACGGTGATCACGGCCCAGACGACGGCCGCGGCGGCGGCGAGGGCGGCCCATGCGGCGAGGCCGAGCCGCCACGCGCCGCCGAGCGCGTCGGTCAGCGGGACGGTGGCGGCCGCGGCGGCGGTCGTACCGGCGGCGAGGGCCATGGAGTACAGGCCGGTCATCGGGCCGATCCGGTCGGGGAACCAGTGCTTGACGACGACGGGCATGAGGACGTTGCTCACCGCTATGCCGGCCAGCGCGAGCGCGCTGAGGGCGACGAAGCCGGGGACGCCGCCCGAGAACGGCCGCAGGACGAGGCCGACGGCGATGGCCGCCATGCCCGCGCCGACGACGGCGGCCGGCCCCCAGCGGCGGGCGAGCCGGGGGGCGGCGAGGCCGAAGGCGGCGAAGCACAGGGTGGGCACCGAGGTCAGCAGGCCGGCGACGGCGCCGCTCATCCCGAGGCCGGCCCGGACCTCCTTCAGCAGCGGGCTGAGGCTGGTGACGGCGGGGCGGAGGTTGAGGGCGGCGATGACGAGACCGACGATCAGCAGCCGGCGCTGCCGGGCGGCCGGCGGCGGGGCCTGCGGCGCTGCGGTGGGGGCCGGGGTGGTGCCGGGAGGTGAGAGGTCGTCGTCTGCGGTGGATGACATGTCTGCATCATGCACTGAACGGGCGGGGCGCCGTGCGGGCGGCGGCCCGGCGAACCGGCGGAGCCGCTTCACCCGTTCGGCCGACACGGCCCGGCTGCGGGGACCCGGCGGCGGGAATCCGGCGACGGGGTCATCCCGGCGTGTGGGTCACCCAGGCGTGGCGTATCCCCAGCCAGCAGCGCTCGCTGAAGGATATGTGCTGGGCCGGCCCGACCGTGGCCGGGGCGGTGTCCATGTCCGGGTCCCACCAGCGGTCGCACTCGATGTGCAGCTGGACGCGGTCGGGGTCGGAGTTGCCGTTGAAGCAGTCGGCCGTGGCGTGGGAGCCCTGGACGCGGGTGCGGCACTCGGCCTCGCGGGGCGCCTCGCGCGCGGCGGTGGGTTCGGCGAAGGCTGCCGGGCTCGCGGTCCCGACCAGGGCACCGGCTGCGAACAGCAGCGCGGCCGTACGGCGGAATGGGGAGCGCATACCCGTACACCTCCTCCCTCCTCCCCCAGTGTGCGGGCGCCCGGCCCACCGCACGACCCGGGAACGCGCGATGCCCGCCCCGGCGGGTGCCGGGGCGGGCATCGGTGAAGGCGTTACGGGCGTCAGGCGCCCATCATGTGCACGCCGCCGACCCTCCCGCACGCCGCCCTCGCACCGTTCGGCCCCGGGGGGCCGCACGGGCTTCGGGCGGCTGCGCCGGACTCCGTCCGGCGCGTGGGCTTGCTAGGCGCCCATCATGTGCACGCCGCCGTCGACGTGGACGATCTCACCCGTGGTGCGCGGGAAGAAGTCCGACAGCAGGCCGACGACGCCGCGGCCGGCCGGCTCCGGGTCGGCCAGGTCCCAGCCGATCGGGGCGCGGTGGTTCCACACGTCCGCGAGCTCCTCGAAGCCCGGGATGGACTTGGCGGCCATCGACTTGATCGGGCCGGCCGAGACCAGGTTGCAGCGGATGCCCTTGGGGCCGAGGTCGCGGGCGAGGTAGCGGTTGGTGCTCTCCAGAGCGGCCTTGGCCACGCCCATCCAGTCGTACTTCGGCCAGGCGATCTGCGCGTCGAAGGTCAGACCGACGATCGCGGAGCCCTGCGGCATCAGCGGCAGCAGGGCCGTGGCGAGCGACTTGTAGGAGTACGCCGAGACCTGGACGGCCGTGGAGACGTCCTCCCAGCTCGCCTCCAGGAAGTTGAAGGCGCCCTGCGGACCGAAGGCGATGGAGTGCACGATGCCGTCGAGACGGGCGTCGTCGCCCTGGAGCTCACGGACCTTGTCGGCCAGCCCGTCGAGCTGCTCCTGGTTGCTGACGTCCAGCTCGATGACCGGGGCGGGCTTGGGCAGGCGCTTGGCGATGCGCTCGACCAGCGAGAGCCGGCCGAAGCCGGTCAGGATGACCTCGGCGCCCTCGTTCTGGGCCACCTTCGCGGCCTGGAAGGCGATCGACGACTCGGTGAGGACGCCGGTGACGAGGATGCGCTTGCCTGCGAGGATTCCACTCATGACGTTCAGTGACCCATGCCCAATCCGCCGTCGACAGGAATGACGGCTCCAGTGATGTATGCGGCCTCGTCCGAGGCGAGGAAGCGGACCGAGGCGGCGATCTCCTCGGGCTGGGCGTAGCGCGCCAGCGGGACCTGCTTCGTGATGTTCTCCCGCTGCTCGTCGCTGAGCACCCGGGTCATGTCGGTGTCGACGAAGCCGGGGGCGACGACGTTGACGGTGATGTTGCGGGAGCCCAGCTCGCGGGCGAGCGAGCGGGCGAAGCCGACCAGCCCGGCCTTGGAGGCGGCGTAGTTGGCCTGGCCCGCGGAGCCCAGCAGGCCCACCACGGAGGAGATCAGCACGATACGGCCCTTGCGGGCGCGCAGCATCAGCCGGGAGGCGCGCTTGACGACCCGGAAAGTGCCGGTGAGGTTGGTGTCCAGGACCGAGGTGAAGTCCTCCTCGGACATGCGCAGCAGCAGCTGGTCGCGGGTGACGCCGGCGTTGGCCACCAGCACCTCGATCGCGCCCTGCTTCTCCTCGATCTCCTTGTAAGCCTGCTCGACCTGCTCGGGGTCCGTGATGTCGCACTTGACCGCGAGGAAGCCCTCCGGCGGCTCACCCGAGCGGTAGGTGATCGCGACCTTGTCGCCCGCTTCGGCGAAGGCGCGGGCGATGGCGAGGCCGATGCCCCGGTTTCCTCCGGTGACGAGAACCGAGCGGCTCAAGGGACCACCCTTCCTTCACGTATAGCTCGCGTAGTGCTGCCATTGGTCGTCTGTACCGTACGAAAGCTATCTGTCCGAGGGCCGTTACGTGCAGCCCACCTCTAACAGGAGCCGATCTCGGTCCCTGTGGAGTCCCTACAGAAAACGGTGGGCAGTGACGGATCGGACGCGACATGATTCACAGCGACGACTCCCGGGAGGACTCTGTGCCACAATCCACGTCCCATTCCATCGACGAGTCATTTCTCGCCCTGCCCCTGCGCCCCTTGGCCGACGCGGCGCTCGCCCGCGCCCGGGCGCTGGGCGCCGAGCACGCGGACTTCCGCTTCGAGCGGGTGCGCAGCGCCTCCTGGCGGCTGCGTGACGCCCGGCTGGCGGGCGCCGAGGACACCACCGACGTCGGTTACGCGGTGCGTGTGGTGCACGGCGGGAGCTGGGGCTTCGCGGCGGGCGTGGAGCTGACGATGGACGCGGCGGCGCGGGTGGCCGGGCAGGCGGTCGCGATGGCGAAGCTGTCGGCGAAGATCCTGGCCGCGGCGGGCTCGGACGAGCGCGTGGAGCTCGCGGACGAGCCGGTGCACGCCGAGCGCACCTGGGTCTCCTCCTACGAGGTCAACCCCTTCGACGTGCCGGACGCGGAGAAGACCGCCCTGCTGACGGAGTGGAGCGGTCGGCTGCTGGCGGGCGAGGGGGTGGCGCACGCGGACGCGTCGCTGCTGACGGTGCAGGAGAACAAGTTCTACGCGGACTCGGCCGGTACGACCACCACCCAGCAGCGGGTCCGGCTGCACCCGCAGCTGACGGCGGTGGCCGTGGACCCGGCGACGGGCGGCTTCGACACCATGCGCACGCTCGCGCCCCCGGCCGGCCGGGGCTGGGAGTACCTGACGGGCACCGGCTGGGACTGGGACGCCGAGCTGGCGGAGATGCCGTCGCTGCTGGCGGAGAAGATGCGCGCGCCGAGCGTGCGGGCGGGCACGTACGACCTGGTGGTCGACCCGTCCAACCTGTGGCTGACGATCCACGAGTCGATCGGCCACGCCACCGAGCTGGACCGGGCGCTGGGCTACGAAGCGGCGTACGCGGGCACGTCGTTCGCGACCTTCGACAAGCTGGGCACCCTGAAGTACGGCTCGAAGATCATGAACGTGACCGGCGACCGGACCACCGAGCACGGCCTGGCGACCGTCGGCTACGACGACGAGGGCGTGGCGGCCCAGTCCTGGGACCTCGTCAAGGACGGCATCCTGACCGGCTACCAACTGGACCGGCGCATCGCCCGCCTCACGGGCTTCGAACGCTCCAACGGCTGCGCGTTCGCCGACTCACCCGCGCACGTGCCCGTACAGCGGATGGCGAACGTCTCCCTGCGCCCGGCGCCGGACGGACCGTCGACGGAGGAGCTGATCTCCGGGGTGGAGAAGGGCATCTATGTGGTCGGGGACCGGTCGTGGTCCATCGATATGCAAAGGTACAACTTTCAATTTACGGGGCAGCGCTTCTTCCGGATCGAGAACGGCCGGCTGGCCGGGCAGCTGCGCGATGTCGCCTACCAGGCGACGACCACCGACTTCTGGGGCTCGATGGCGGCCGTCGGCGGTCCGCGGACGTATGTGCTGGGCGGCGCGTTCAACTGCGGCAAGGCACAGCCCGGCCAGGTGGCGGCGGTCTCGCACGGCTGCCCGTCGGCCCTCTTCCAGGGTGTGAACATCCTCAACACGACGCAGGAGGCGGGTCAGTGAGCCGCGACCACCGATCCGGCCGGGGGTCCGGGGGGCGTCCCCCGGGACAGCACAGTCTCAACACGACGCAGGAGGCGGGTCAGTGAGCCGCGACCACCGATCCGGCCGGGGGCCTGGGGGGCGTCCCCCGGGACAGCACAGTCTCAACACGACGCAGGAGGCGGGTCAGTGAGCCGCGACCACCGATCCGGCCGGGGGCCCGGGGGGCGTCCCCCGGGACAGCACAGTCTCAACACGACGCAGGAGGCGGGTCAGTGAGCCCTCGTACGACCAAGCGCAGCGCGCACCAGCCGCACGAGATCGTCGAGCGCGCCCTGGAGCTGTCGCGGGCCGACGGTTGTGTGGTGATCGCGGGTGAGGAGTCCACAGCCAATCTGCGCTGGGCCCGCAACGCGCTCACCACCAACGGCGTCACCCGCGGCCGTACCGTCACCGTGATCGCGACCGTCGACGGCGCCGAGGGCACCGCGTCGGGTGTCGTCTCCCGATCGGCGGTGACGGCGGCCGAGTTGGAGCCGCTGGTACGGGCCGCCGAGGCCGCCGCCCGGGAGGCGGGGCCGGCCGAGGACGCCCAGCCGCTGGTGACGGGCGTGCCGCACTCCGCCGACTTCACCGACGCGCCCGCCGAGACCTCCCCGGCGGTCTTCGACGCGTTCGCGCCCGCGCTCGGCGAGTCCTTCGCGCGCGCCCGCGCCGAGGGCCGCGAGCTCTACGGCTTCGCCCGCCACGAGATGGTCTCGCACTACCTGGGCACCTCCGCCGGGCTGCGGCTGCGCCACGACCAGCCCACCGGCGCCCTGGAGCTGAACGCCAAGTCGCCGGACGGCAAGCGCTCGGCGTGGGCGGGCCGCGCCACCCGTGACTTCACCGACGTCGACCCGGCGGAGCTGGACGCCGAGCTGGCCCGGCGGCTGGCGTGGGCGAGCCGACGGATCGAGCTGCCCGCCGGGCGGTACGAGACGCTGCTGCCGCCGACCGCCGTCGCCGACCTGTTGGTCTACCAGCAGTGGTCGGCCGGCGCCCGGGACGCGGCCGAGGGCCGCACGGTGTTCTCCAAGGCCGGCGGCGGCACCCGCGTCGGCGAGAAGCTCTCCGGACTGCCGCTGTCGCTGCGCAGCGACCCGGCCGCGCCGGGCCTGGAGTGCGCGCCGTTCGTCCTCACCGCCAGCTCCGGCGACGACGCCTCGGTCTTCGACAACGGTCTGCCGCTCGGCACCACGGAGTGGATCCGCGACGGGGTGCTGGAGCACCTGATCACCACGCGGCACAGCGCCGGGCTGACCGGCCTGCCGGTCGCCCCGCTCGCCGACAACCTCATCCTGGACGGCGGCGGCACCCGCTCCCTGGAGGAGATGGCCGCCGCCACCGAGCGGGGTCTGCTGCTGACCTCCCTGTGGTACATCCGCGAGGTCGACCCGGCGACGCTGCTGCTGACGGGGCTGACCCGGGACGGCGTCTACCTGGTGGAGAAGGGCGAGGTCGTCGGCGAGGTCAACAACTTCCGCTTCAACGAGTCCCCGGTGTCGGTGCTGTCCCGCATCACCGAGGCGGGCCGCACCGAGCGGACGCTGCCGCGCGAGTGGGGCGACTACTTCACCCGGGCCGCGATGCCCGCGGTGCGCGTCCCGGACTTCAACATGAGCTCGGTCAGCCAGGGGGTGTGACAGGCAGGGCGTGTGACCGGGCCGAATAGACTGTCCGCGTCCGTCCTGTCCCTTTCCCTTTTCGCCTCACCCTTCACTTGTCCGTCCCACCGATCCCCAGGAATGTCATGACACGCCTCGGCGAATCCGTCGCCCGCGCCGGCGAGCTCCTCGCGCAGGACCTCTCCTCCGACCAGACCGTCCAGCGGCTGCTCACGGAGACGGGCTCGCGGCGCTATCTCGACCTGACGGATCTGTCGGCGAAGGAGCAGGCCGAGCTGATCGCCTCGCGCACGGTCGAGGTGCTGCCCGGGGTGGAGAAGCTCGCCGAGCGCATCGACCAGCGCCGGGCCGAGGGCAAGGGCCTGGGCATCAAGCTGGGCATCGACCCGACCGCGGCCGATGTGCACCTCGGCCACGCCGTGCCGGTGATCATCCTCAGCCGCTTCCAGCGCATGGGCCATGACGTCACCCTGCTCATCGGTGACTTCACCGCCAAGATCGGTGACCCGACGGGCCGTACGGCGGAGCGCCCGCCCCTGACGGACGACGACATCGCGCGGAACCTGGCGGGCTACCGCGAGCAGGTCCGGCCGTTCTTCGACTTCGAGAAGGTCAGCTTCCGGCAGAACAGCGAGTGGCTGGCCCCGTACACCTTCCCGGAGCTGCTCGGCCTGCTCTCCCAGGTGCCGGTCTCGCAGCTGCTCCAGCGCGAGGACTTCCGCACCCGGCTGGCCGCCGGTTCGGGTCTGACGATGTCGGAGCTGCTGTACCCGATCGCCCAGGGCCTCGACTCGGTGGCGCTGGAGTGCGACGTCGAGCTGGGCGGCGCCGACCAGCTGCTCAACCTCCAGATGGGCCGCAAGCTGATGGAGCTGCGGGGGCAGAAGCCGCAGCTGGTCGTCACGATGCCGCTGATCGAGGGCACGGACGGCACGGGCGCGAAGATGTCCAAGTCCAAGGGCAACTACGTCGGGCTGACCGCGCCCGCCGACGATGTCTTCGGCAAGATCATGTCGGTGCCGGACCGGCTGATGGAGCCCTACCTCAAGGCCTGGACCGAGTGGACGGACCAGGAGATCGCCCAGGCGCTGGCCCGGGTCGAGGAGCGGTCGCTGCACCCGATGGATCTGAAGAAGGTCCTGGCGGGCGAGGTCGTCACCGCGCTGTACGGCGTCGAGGCGGCCATGGCGGCGCGTGCCGGTTTCGTGGCGCAGTTCTCGAAGAAGAGCTTCACGGACGTGGAGACGCTGCCCGTGGTGGAGCTGGCGGAGCACGGCGCGGAGCCCGCGACGACGGTGCTCAGCCAGGTCCTGGGCTTCCAGCCGAGCGCCTCGGCCGCCCGCCGGGTCGCCAAGCAGAACGGCCTGCGGCTGATCGTCGAGCACGCCGGTGGTCAGGAGTCGGTCGTGCTGGCCGAGGCCGAGGCCATCCGCCCGCTGGCCGAGGTGGTCAGGGAGATCCTGGCCAAGGCGGCCGGGTCCGGGGTGACCGAGCCGACCGGGGTCTACCTCAAGGCCGGCCGTAAGATCGCCCAGCTGAGCGGTCTGTAAAGCGCTCCGCGAGGAGCACGCCGGCCGGGCGGTCGATACGCGTGACGCGCGTACCGGCCGCCCGGTCGGCCCGGCTCAGGCGTGGGTTCTCCGCTCCCCGCGCATGCCGACCCACAGCCGGTCGCCGATGCCGACCACGAGGACCGCGCCCGCCAGCTGCAGCAGGTGTCGGCCCCAGTCGATGCCCTTGGTCTCATTGATGCCGAGGCCGGTGGCGGCCCAGTTGCCGAGAACGCTGCCGATCATGCCGAAGATGACCGTCAACCAGAGCGGGATCTGTTGTTTGCCCGGCAGGATCGCTTTGGCGATCAGGCCCAGGACCAGACCGACGATGATTGCCCACAACCAGCTCATGTCGCCTCCTCGTGCGGCGCGATATGGCGTGCCCCGCCATTCTGGGGCCGTCGCCGCTACGCCGCACTTCGGACCGGTCCGTACGCCGGATGTACGACGGAGCCGCAGGTCGGAGCGCGGGTCTTCGGGTGACCCGGTCTCGTCGCGGGGCCGGGCCCGGCGTAACGTGGGATACGTCCTGGACAAAGGCGCGTCGTCGCGGCGATCAGGTGGTGGAACGTGATGCGGAAGCAGGGCGGGCCGGAGGTCTTCAGGATCACCGGGGCCCGTCGTGGTCTGGCCGAGGACGTACGCGGCCGCCAGCGCCGGTATGTCATCTCGATGCTGATCCGCACCCTGTCGGTGGTGCTGACCGTGGTGCTGTGGAACGTCGAGCGCTATGTGGCCATAGGAACGCTGGTCCTCGGGGCACTGCTGCCCTATGTCGCCGTGGTGATCGCCAACGCGGGCCGGGAGAACGCCCCTTCGCTGCCCGGTACGTTCGTCCCCGCGCCCACCCGGCTGATGCTGCCGCCCCCCGCCGAGCAGGACCTGGCGGAATCAGCGGCGGAATCCGGCCGCGGCGCCTCGCGGCCCGTATCCGACGATCAGGCGCGTGACCACGGCTGATGCGCCGGAGGGGTGGAACGCACCCGTGGGCACTGCGCCAAGCTCAAGAAAACCTCAGATCAATCATGTGGATTCAGTGCCGCACGCCGGGCACCCCGTGACATACTTCCTAAGCGCTCCGCATCCCCCGTCGGAGCGACAGACCGACGCCGGGCGGCTCCCCCCGTGGCTGCCCGGCGTCGCCGTGTGTACGGGCCCGCCGGGGACGCGCGTCGTAGAGTCCGGGGTGTGAACTCCCCCGATACCACCGTGATCTGTTCCGCCAAGGGCTGCCGCGCCGCCGCGGTGTGGGTGCTGGCGTGGAACAACCCGAAGCTGCACACCCCCGAGCGCCGCAAGACCTGGCTCGCGTGCGAGGAGCACCGCGAGCACCTGTCCAACTTCCTTGATCTGCGGGGCTTCCTCAAGGACGTGGTGCCGCTGGAGGAGTGGGAGGCCCGGTCCGCGCCGTGAGCGCCCGGGCCGGGCCGCGCGGAGGGTCAGGAACGCTTGTCGCCGGACTGGCCGGCCCGCTCCGCCTTCTTCTCCTTGATGCGCACCGCTTCCTTGCGGACCTCGGCCTGGGTGGCGCGCTCCTTGCGCAGCCACTCGGGCTCCTCCGCCTTCAGGGCGTCGATCTGCTCCGTGGTGAGGGCCTCGGTGACCCCGCCGCGGGCGAGACCCGCGATGGAGATGCCCAGCTTCGCCGCGACCACCGGCCGGGGGTGCGGGCCGTTGCGTCGCAGCTCCTGCAGCCACTGGGGCGGGTCGGCCTGCAGGGCGTTCAGCTCGGTGCGCGAGACGACACCCTCCTGGAAGTCGGCGGGGGTGGCCTCGAGGTACACACCCAGCTTCTTCGCCGCGGTGGCGGGCTTCATGGTCTGGGTGGTTTTGTGCGACGTCATGGGGTCAAGGGTATCGAGCGTGTGCGCTACCTCTGACCACGACCGGTAACCTGGCGGAGTGACAGGCTCGGAAGATTCCCCTTCGTTCCGGCTCGCGTATGTCCCTGGAGTGACGCCCACCAAGTGGGTGCGGATCTGGAACGAGCGCCTGCCCGACGTCCCCCTGACCCTCGTCCCGGTGACCCCCGCCGAGGCGCCCGACGTCCTGCGGGCCGGCGGTGCCGACGCCGGTTTCCTGCGGCTGCCGGTCGACCGGACGGACCTCAGCGCGATCCCCCTCTACACCGAGACGACGGTGGTCGTGGTCCCGAAGGACCACCTCGTGGCGGCGGTCGAGGAGGTCTCCGCCGAGGAGCTGGCCGACGAGATCCTGCTGCATCCCCTCGACGACACCCTCGACTGGGAGCGTCCGCCGGGCCGGCCCGCGTACGAGCGTCCCGCCACGACGGCGGACGCCATCGAGCTGGTGGCGGCGGGGGTGGGGCTCCTGGTCGTCCCGCAGTCGCTCGCCCGTCTGCACCACCGCAAGGACCTCACGTACCGGCCGGTGACGGGCACCCCCGAGTCGCGTGTCGCGCTGTCGTGGCCGGAGGTGGAGACCACACCCGACCTGGTGGAGGAATTCATCGGGATCGTCCGCGGCCGGACCGTCAACAGCTCGCGGGGGCGCCGCGGCCCGGCCGCCGCCCCGGCCCAGCCGAAGACCAAGCGTCCGGACAAGGGCGGCGCACGGCAGAAGCCCGCGGCCGGCAAGTCCGGGGGCAAGCCGGCCGGCAAGGGCCCCCGGAAGGCTTCCGGCGGCCCCAAGGGAGCCAAGCGCGGCAAGCCCCGCGGCCGATAGCGGCCACGGCCGCAGGGGGGCCCTAGCCGCCGATCGCGGACATCGGGCGCTGCGGCTGGAGGAACGCCGGGTCGTCGAGGCCGGACCCGGCCTTCTTGCCCCACATGGCCCGCCGCCACAGGGCGGCGATCTCCTCGTCGGGGGCGCCGGAGCGCAGCGCGCCGCGCAGGTCGGTCTCCTCGCGCGCGAACAGGCACGTACGCACCTGCCCGTCGGCGGTGAGCCGGGTGCGGTCGCAGGCGGCGCAGAACGGGCGGGTGACGGAGGCGATGACGCCGACCCGGGCGGGGCCGCCGTCGACGAGCCAGCGCTCGGCGGGGGCGGAGCCGCGCTCGGTGTCGCCCTCGGGGGTCAGCTCGAAGCGGGTGCGCAGGCTCGCGAGGATGTCCTGTGCAGTGATCATGCCGTCGCGCTTCCAGCCGTGCTGGGCGTCGAGCGGCATCTGCTCGATGAAGCGCAGCTCGTAGCCGTTCTCGACGGCCCAGGCGAGGAGGTCGGGTGCCTCGTCGTCGTTGTGGCCGGGCATCAGGACGGCGTTGACCTTGACGGGCGTGAGGCCGGCGGCGTGGGCGGCGGCGAGGCCGTCGAGGACGTCCTGGAGGCGCTTGCGGCGGGTGAGCGTCCGGAAGACGTCGGGGCGCAGGGTGTCCAGGGAGACGTTGACGCGGTCGAGGCCGGCGTCCGCGAGCGCCCGGGCGGTGCGGCCGAGGCCGATGCCGTTGGTGGTGAGGGACATCCGGGGGCGCGGCACGAGGGCGGCGCAGCGCTCGACGAGGGAGACGAGGCCGGGGCGCAGCAGGGGTTCGCCGCCGGTGAAGCGGACCTCGGTGACGCCGAGGTCGGTGACGGCTATGCGGACCAGGCGGACGATCTCGTCGTCGGTGAGCAGGTCGGGCTTGGCGAGCCAGCTCAGGCCCTCTTCCGGCATGCAGTAGGTGCAGCGGAGGTTGCAGCGGTCGGTCAGGGAGACGCGCAGGTCCGTGGCGGCGCGACCGTAGGTGTCGATGAGCACGGTGGCGGCCCCTCCTGCGGACTGGAACGGTGGTGCGTTCGGTGTTCCGCAGCGTACGCGATGCCTGTGACGTTCAACAGTTCGTTGAAGGGGGCGTACGCGGGAGGGGCCGCCGGTGCGCGGTGGGTCAGTGGGCTCCGTAGCCGGTGAGCGAACGGACCTCCAGCTCCGCGTACTTCTTGGTGTCGGGCAGCTCCTTGGACAGCAGCGACCCCAGCCAGCCGAGGAGGAAGCCGAGCGGGATGGAGACCAGGCCCGGGTTGGCGAGCGGGAAGTAGTCGAAGCTCATGCCGGGGAAGAGCGCCTTGGGGTTGCCGGAGAGGACCGGCGAGAAGATCACCAGGGCGACGGAGGAGCCCAGTCCGCCGTAGATCGACCACAGGGCGCCCTGGGTGGTGAAGCGCTTCCAGAAGAGGCTGTAGAGGATCGTCGGGAGGTTGGCCGAGGCCGCGACGGCGAAGGCCAGGGCCACCAGGGCGGCCGCATTGAGCCGGTGGGCGAAGATGCCCAGCACGATGGAGATCGCGCCGATGACGACGGCCGCGCACTTGGCGGTGAGGATCTCCTCCTTCTCGCTGGTGCGGCCCTTGCGGATGACGTTGGCCCACAGGTCGTGGGCGAAGGACGCGGAGGAGGCGAGGGTGAGGCCCGCGACCACCGCGAGGATGGTGGCGAAGGCGACGGCCGAGATCACGGCGAGGAGGATCGCGCCGCCGGTGGATCCGGCGCCGCCGCCGATCTCCTGGGCGAGCAGCGGGGCGGCGGTGTTGCCGGACTCGTTCGAGGCGGTGATCGCCTTGGGGCCGACGAGGGCCGCGGCGCCGAAGCCGAGGGCGATGGTCATCAGATAGAAGGCGCCGATGATGCCGATGGCCCAGTTCACGGACTTCCGGGCGGCCTTGGCGGTGGGCACGGTGTAGAAGCGGATGAGGATGTGCGGCAGTCCGGCGGTGCCCAGGACGAGGGCGAGGCCGAGCGAGATGAAGTTCAGCTTGGAGGTGCCGTCCTTGCCGTATTGGAGGCCGGGTTCCAGGAACGCCTTGCCCTTGCCGCTCTCCCTGGCGGCCTCGCCGAGGAGGGTGGAGACGTTCCAGTTGAACTTGTTGAGCACCAGGACCGTGATGAGCAGCGTGCCCGCGATGAGCAGGACGGCCTTGACGATCTGCACCCAGGTGGTGCCCTTCATGCCGCCGATGGTCACGTAGAGGACCATCACCAGGCCGACCAGCCCGATGATCCAGCGGCGGGAGCCCTCGCCGGTGGCGCCGAGCAGCAGGGCGACGAGCGCGCCCGCGCCGACCATCTGGGCGAGCAGGTAGAAGATCGAGACGACGATCGTGGACGTGCCCGCGGCGGTGCGTACGGGCCGCTGCCTGAGCCGGTAGGCGAGGACGTCGGCCATGGTGAAGCGGCCGGAGTTGCGCAGCGGTTCGGCGACCAGGAGGAGGGCGACGAGCCAGGCGACGAGGAAGCCGATGGAGTAGAGGAAGCCGTCGTAGCCGAAGAGGGAGATGGCGCCGGCGATGCCGAGGAAGGACGCGGCGGACATGTAGTCGCCGGAGATGGCGAGGCCGTTCTGGAAGCCGGTGAAGGAGCGGCCGCCCGCGTAGAAGTCGGTGGCGTCCTTGGTCTGGCGGCCGGCCCAGACGGTGATGGCGAGGGTCGCGGCGACGAAGACCGAGAAGAGCGTGATGATCAGGGTGCGGTGCTCGCTGGCCGCGGCGGCGGCGAGCGGGTGGCCGAGCGGAACGGCGGACAGGGCGCTGGTCATTCGCCGGCCTCCAGACGGGCGCGGAGGGCCTCGGCCTTGGGGTCGAGCTTGGCAGCGGCGTGCCGGGAGTACCACCAGGCGATCAGGAAGGTGGTGAGGAACTGGCCCAGTCCGAGGACGAACGCGACATTGATGTTGCCGACCACCGCGGTGTCCATGAACGCGCCCGCGTAGTTGGAGAGCAGCACATAGAGCAGATACCAGGCGACAAAGGCAACGGTGAGCGGGAAGGCGAACGACCGCTGGGCGCGCCGCAGTTCGCCGAATTCGGCGCTCGCGTGCACCTCGCTGAAGCGGTCGGGCTCGGCCGAGGCGCCGGGCGGAGCGGGGCAGCCGGGTTCGTCCGGGCCCTGAGCGGCGGTTGGTGCGGTGTCCACGGTCTCTCCTGACAAGGGTGTGCGGAGGCGCGAGCCGTCTTCTTGTGATCCGGATCACGCATCGTAGAGGCAGGTCGCAGTATGCGACAGGGGGGCGGTGGGCGAATTCCGCACGAGCCGCCCTGCGGGCGACACCGCCCGCCGGTGCCCTCGTTGACCTGGTGTGAGCGACGCGCCACCTTCTCCCCCGCCACCCCCCGGTCGACGACCGTTCGGGATCGTCAGGTTGACGGCGCCCATAGCGGCCGTGCCGACCGGGCGGCCGGCCGTGATTCCGCGCGCCGGCCGCTGGTACGGACCCCGTGTCCCGCTGCAGCCGCTGAGCATTGAGGCGTTGCGCGACGCCGGTCTGCCGCCGTGACGAAGCCCCCGGTCAGGGGGCGCACCACACATCTGACGAACCGTCACTTTCGGGCACACGACGGCCACCACCGGACTTTGTTCCGGAATTCATTGCTCCGGGTCGGTGATCGGCGCTAGCTTCACTCGTCATGTACCCGTCCGCGCGCACCTTTGCGCCCGGCGGTTTTCGGATGATGTGGAGAACCCATGGCTCATCTGCGCTCAAGACGGCGCCACGCCCTGCTGGCCGTCCCGGTCGGACTGGCCCTCACCGCCTCGCTCGGCTTCCTGCCGGGCGCGGCGACGGCCGCCCAGCAGAGCGGAACGGCCGCGAAGGCCCCGGTCACCACGGACGGCCCGCTGCTGTCGTACGTGGTCAACACCGGTACCGACCGCGCCACCCTCGGCAAGGTGAAGAAGGCCGTGACCGCGGCCGGCGGCACCATCGTGACGACGCACGACCGGATAGGCGTGATCGTCGCCCACTCGAAGAACCCGGAGTTCGCCAAGACGCTGCGCGCCGTCCCGGGCGTGCAGTCCGCGGGCGCCACCCGCACCGCGCCGATCTCCACGGCCTCCACCACGGACGTCGGCAAGCCCGAGAAGCTGAAGCTGCCCAAGGGCAGCGCCCTCGCCGCGCAGCGCTCGGCCGCCTCCGGCCAGGAGCCCCTGGAGGGTCTCCAGTGGGACCTGCCCGCCATCAAGGCGGACCAGGCGGCGAAGATCAACCCGGGTAGCCGCAAGGTCACCGTCGGCGTCATCGACACGGGCGTGGACGACACCCACCCGGACCTCGCGCCCAACTTCTCCGCGAGCCAGTCGGCCAGCTGCGTCAGCGGCAAGGCCGACACCTCGCCCGGCGCCTGGCGTCCGTTCAACGGGGAGACGGACTACCACGGCACGCACGTCGCCGGCACCATAGCCGCGGCCCGCAACGGCGTCGGTGTGGCCGGTGTCGCGCCGAACGTGAAGGTCTCCGGCATCAAGGTCTCCACGGCCAAGGACAGCTTCTTCTACGCCGAGAGCGTCGTCTGCGCCTTCGTCTTCGCCGCCGACCACGGCATAGCGGTGACGAACAACAGCTACTACGTCGACCCGTGGCTGTTCAACTGCGCCGACGACCCCGACCAGAAGGCGATAGCCGAGTCCGTCGGCCGCGCCTCGAAGTACGCGCAGGACAAGGGCATCGTCAACGTCGCCTCCGCCGGCAACTCCGCGTTCGACCTGGCGGCCAAGGAGATCACCGACGCCTCCAGCCCGAACGACACCACCCCGGGCTCGCGCAAGATCGACCCGGCCAAGTGCCTGGACGTCCCGGCGCAGCTCCCCGGCGTCGTCACCGTCTCGGCCACCGGCCCGAAGTCGCTGAAGTCGTTCTACTCCAACTACGGTTCGAACGTGATCGACGTGGCGGCGCCCGGCGGCGACAAGTACCAGGTGCCCGAGCTGCCCGCCAAGGACGGCCGCATCCTCTCCACGATGCCCGGCGGCGACTGGGCCTACCTCCAGGGCACCTCGATGGCCGGTCCGCACGTCGCGGGTGTGGCGGCGCTGCTGAAGAGCACGCACCCCAAGGCCAGCCCGCAGGAGATCCAGTGGCTCCTCAAGGCCCAGGCGGACAACCCCGGCTGCGGGACCACCCCGTACGACCCGGACGGTGACGGCAAGGTCGACGCGACCTGCACCGGCACCAAGCACGTGAACAACTTCTACGGTTACGGCATCGTCGACGCCCTGGACGCGGTCCAGAACTGACGTCCCGGGGACCGAGGGGGGCCGGGCCGGCGCGGCCCGGCCCCTTCCGTCGTCCGGCCGCACCGCAGCAGCCCGGTCGCGAGCAGGAATTGGGCGGCCAGGTAGGTCAGCATGATCCAGAACTGGGGCAGGGGCGCCTGCGGCCAGTCGGCGATGCCGCTCGCGATGAGCGTGTCCGACACCAGGAACAGCAGCCCGCCCGCGCCGGTCCGCACCCCGGCGCGGCTCGCGCCGAGCGCCATCGCGGTCAGCAGCAGGCTGTAGAGCGCGACCGGCACCCGCAGCCCCGCCTCCAGGTCGGCCCACAGCAGCGCCACCGTGCCGAGCCAGCCGGCCGCGTACACGACGGCGAGCCCGTACGTGCGCCGGCCGCCGGCCGTGCCGAGCCGGGCGCAGAGCAGCAGATAGCAGACGTGCCCGGCGGCGAACGACCCCATGCCCAGCAGGAAGGCCGTCTCCCCGCCCACTTGCAGGAGGGTGTCGCCTCCGCAGCCCAGCAACAGCGCGACGGCGAGCAGCCGGGGCCCGCCGCGGGCGAGGGTGTACGCGGCGAGGAGCGGCATCAGCGCGGGCTTGGTGGCCGTGGCGACGGGCGTCGAGCCCGCGAGCAGTGCGCAGAGGTGGGCGGTCGCGACGACGGCGAAGGCGGCGAGCGCCGCCCCGGGCCGTCTCACGCGGCCCGCTCGTGGGCGGCGACCTCCACGCGCGTACCGGCCGGTGGCGGTGCCGGCTGCCATCCTGGCCCGCGGAAGACCCGCCCGGCCCGCTCCCGCCAGCTCCGGGCGGCCCGCAGGTCGCGCAGGATGGCCGCGTATTCGTGGGTGGCCACGCGCAGCGGGTTGTAGGTGTCGATGTTCTTCGTCAGGCCGTAGACAGGGCGCTCCCGCTCGGGGACGAACGAGCCGAAGAGCCGGTCCCAGACGATGAGGATGCCGCCGAAGTTGCGGTCCAGGTAGCCGCCCTGCGAGGCGTGGTGGACGCGGTGGTGGGAGGCGGTGTTCAGGACGTACTCGAACGGTCTGGGCAGCTTCCCGACCCGCTCGGTGTGGACCCAGAACTGGTAGACGAGGTTGACCGAGGAGCAGAAGGCCACGGCCGCCGGGTGCACACCGGCCGCGATCATCGGCACGTAGAACGGCCACACCGTCAACGACGTCCACGGCTGGCGGAGGGCGGTGGTGAGGTTGAACTTCCGGCTGGAGTGGTGCACCACGTGGCAGGCCCACAGGATCCTGATGACGTGGTGGCCGCGGTGCGACCAGTAGTAGAAGAAGTCCTGCGCCAGGAGCATCAGCGGCAGCGTCCACCACAGGACGGGCACCCGCAGGGGTGTGAGCTCGTAGACGGCGGTGTAGACGGCGACGATCGGGATCTTCCACAGGGTGTCGAAGACGAGACTGCCCAGCCCCATGCCGATGCTCGTCGCCGCGTCCTTGGTCTCGTAGCCGGCCGCCCCGCTCTCCTCGGCGGGGCGCAGCCGGTAGCTCACCAACTCCACCGCGGTGAGCAGGAGGAAGGCGGGTATGGACCACAGCACGACGTCGGGAAGGTGCGGCATGGCGGCACCATAAGCGCGTCGGCGGGTGTGCCGCTAGGGGTGGGTTACCGCCGGGTACCGTATGGCGTTACCGGGAGTTCGGGAGACCGCCCCTCCCGCTGTGCCGAGGGTGGGCGTTCCGGCAGACGGGTGCGCGGTGTGGACCGGTGTCCATCTTCCGGGTGATCGGGGTGTCCGCGGTGTCGGGGGGCGCGGCGAGTGCGTGGCCGGGCCCGGCTGGTGTGGAGGACCACACACGCGCCCACGAGCGGCCGGCTCTCCTCCGGACCCGCCGACGGATGCGTGGAAGTGGCGCGGATCACGTCCGGCGAGCCGCCCACCGGCCCGGCCCGCGCCCGCCCTGACCCCTCGTTACGGGCACGGCCGGGAACCGCGCTGTCAGTGGGGGCCCGTATTCTCTGTGACCATGCTCGAAGACCGTGCCGCCGCCGCATCGCCGACCCCGTGGCCGGCCGCGTATCCCGAGGGATACGCGGTCGTCGACGTGGAGACCACCGGGCTCGCCCGCGACGACCGGATAGTGTCGGCCGCTGTCTATCAGCTGGACGCCCGCGGCCGGGTGCAGGACCAGTGGTACACCCTGGTCAACCCCCAGCGCGATCCCGGTCCGGTGTGGATCCACGGCCTCACCACCGAAGTCCTCGCCGACGCGCCGCTCTTCCCGGAGATCGCCGGCGAGCTGGCCGAGCGGCTCGACGGCCGGGTCCTCGTCGCGCACAACGCCGCCTTCGACTGGTCGATGCTCGCCCGTGAGTACGCGCGCGCGAGCGTGACCGCGCCGGTGCGCCAGCGGCTGTGCACCATCGCGCTCTCCAAGGAGCTGCGCCTGCCGCTGCCCAACCACAAGCTGGAGTCGCTGGCCGCGCACTACGGCGTCGTGCAGCAGCGCGCCCACCACGCGCTGGACGACGCCCGGGTGCTCGCGGAGGCGTTCCGGCCCAGCCTGCACCTGGCCGCCGAGGCGGGGCTGCGGCTGCCGCTGCTGGCGTGCCAACCGCTGACGGAGTGGTCCGACGGGCCCTCGGCGACGCGTTCGGCCTCCGTCGGCTATCAGCCGTCCTACCGTGCGGCGACCTGGCGGCCCAGCCGGAAGCGCCCCGCCTGCCCGTACCCCAACCCCGGTCGGTACAAAGCGGGCGAACAGCTCATTCAGGGCATGCGGGTGGCGTTCTCCGGTGACACCTCCGTCGACCGCGAGCTGCTGGAGGACCGTGCCATCGACGCGGGCCTGCACATCGCCACCAGCGTGTCGCGGCTCACCAGCCTCCTGGTCACCAATGACCCCGACTCCCCCACCTCCAAGACCAGCAAGGCCCGCTCCTTCGGCACCCCGGTGATCGACGAGGCCGCCTTCATGCAGCTGCTCCAGCATGTGATCCCGGCGCAGCGCGACGGCCGCGGCGCCACCGGCGGCTGAAGCCGCGCCACCCGATGGCAGGGGGGCGAACCACGCCAGGTACCGTCAAATGCGTGTACCGCTTCCTGTTGTCCCGGCAGTGGGTGATCCTCACGCTCGTGGGGCTCGCCCTCATCCCGGTGATGATCAAACTGGGTTTCTGGCAGCTCCACCGCCATGAACACCGGGTCGCGCGCAACGACCTGGTGGCCCACAGCCTGGCCGCCGACCCCGTGCCCGTCACCGAGCTGACGGCGCCCGGCCGGGCCGTGGCACCCGACGACATCTGGCGCCGGGTCACCGCCAGCGGTACGTACGACACCAAGGACGAGGTCATCGTCCGGATGCGGACCAGCGCCGACGGCAAGTCGGGCCGCTGGGTCCTCACCCCGCTGCTGCTGGCCGACGGCCGGGCCGTCCTGGTCAACCGCGGCTGGATCCCCGCCGACGGCGAGCTGACGAAGTTCCCGAAGATCCCCGCGCCGCCGTCCGGCAAGGTCACCGTCACCGGCCGGCTGCGCGCCGACGAGACCGACGCCAGCGGCATCAAGGACACCGCCGGCCTGCCGCCCCGTCAGGTCATGCGGATCGACAGCGAGCGGCAGGCGAAGTCCCTGAACCGCCCCGTCCTCGGCGGCTACCTCGAACTCACCGGCCCCGAGCCCGGCGACAGCGGCCCCGAGCTCGTACCCGCCCCGGACCACAGCAGCATCGGCCCGCACATGGCCTATGCCGTCCAGTGGTGGCTGTTCGCCGCGTTCGTGCCCGTCGGCTGGGTCATCCTGGTCCGCCGCGAGCGCCGCGACCGGGCCGCCGAAGCGGCGAAGGCGGCCAGGGCCGCGGAGGCCGACACACCCGACGCGCCGGCGCACGAGAACGTCGCCCGGACAGCGGCCGCGCCGGAGTAGCCCCCGCACCTGCTGGGAAGACGCTCCGCGTGGCACCACTCATCGAGGACTACGCGCTCATCGGCGATCTCCAGACCGCCGCCCTCGTCGGCCGGGACGGTTCGATCGACTGGCTCTGTCTGCCCCGGTTCGACTCCCCGGCCTGCTTCGCCGCGCTCATGGGCGACGAGGACAACGGGCACTGGCGGATCGCCCCCGAAGGTGCCGGGGACTGCACCCGGCGCTCCTATCTGACGGACTCCCTCGTCCTGGAGACCGTCTGGGAGACGGACAGCGGCACCGTCAAGGTCACCGACTTCATGCCGCAGCGCGACACCGCCCCCGATGTCGTCCGCATCGTCGAGGGCGTCTCCGGCTCTGTCGACATGCTCGGCGTGCTCCGGCTGCGCTTCGACTACGGCAGCGTCATCCCCTGGGTCCGCCGCACCGACGGCCACCGTGTCGCCGTCGCCGGCCCCGACTCGGTCTGGCTGCGCAGCGAACCGCCCGTCCGCACCTACGGGCACGGCTTCAGCACCCGCTCGAAGTTCACCGTCTCCACCGGCGAACAGGTCTCCTTCGTCCTGACCTGGCACCCCTCGCACCACCCGCGCCCCCGGCTCGTCGACCCGCGCGAATCGCTGCGCCACAGCCTGGAGGACTGGCGCGCCTGGGCCGCCCGCTGCACCTACGACGGCCCGCACCGCGAGGCCGTCGTGCGCTCGCTGATCACCCTCAAGGCGCTCACCTACGCCCCCACCGGCGGCATCGTCGCCGCGCCCACCACCTCCCTGCCCGAGGAGATCGGCGGCGTCCGCAACTGGGACTACCGCTACTGCTGGCTGCGCGATTCCACCCTCACCCTCGGCGCCCTGCTCTCCGCCGGCTATGTCGAGGAAGCCGGCGCCTGGCGCGACTGGCTGCTGCGCGCGGTCGCCGGCAACCCCGCCGACCTCCAGATCATGTACGGGCTGGCGGGCGAACGCCGGCTGCCCGAGATCGAACTGCCCTGGCTCGCGGGCTACGAACGCTCCGCCCCCGTCCGCATCGGCAACAGCGCCGTCAAGCAGTTGCAGCTCGACGTCTACGGCGAGGTCATGGACTCCTTCCACGTCGCGCGCGAGGGCGGGCTCGGCTCCAAGCCGCACGCCTGGCGGCTCCAGCGCTGCCTCATGGAGTTCATCAAGGAGCACTGGCGCGAGCCCGACGAGGGCATCTGGGAGATCCGCGGACCGCGCCGCCACTTCGTCCACTCCAAGGTGATGGCCTGGGTGGCCGCCGACCGCGCGATCCGCGCGTTGGAGGCCGATCCCGAGCTGGAGGGCGAGATCGACACCTGGCGGGCCATAAGGGACGAGGTCCACCAGGAGGTGTGCGAACGCGGCTACGACGCCGCCCGGGGCACCTTCACCCAGTCCTACGGCTCGACCGAACTGGACGCGGCCACCCTCCTCATCCCCCGCGTGGGTTTCCTGCCCCCCGACGACCCGCGCGTCGTGGGCACCGTGGACGCCGTCCGCGACGAGCTCACCCACCGCGGGCTCGTGCGCCGCTACACCCTCGACGACGGCCACGTCGACGGGCTGCCCGGCCACGAGGGTGTCTTCGTGGTGTGCTCGTTCTGGCTGGCCGACGCCCTGCGGATGACCGGCCGCGCCAAGGAGGCGGGGGAGCTCTTCGAGCGCCTGCTGTCCTTGCGCAACGACGTCGGCCTGCTGTCGGAGGAGTACGACACGGTGGCCCAGCGGCAACTGGGCAACTTCCCCCAGGCGTTCAGCCACATCGGCCTGGTGGGCACCGCCTTCGCCCTGCTCGACCCGGAAAAGGCGCACTGACGCCGGCCGTCGGCCTCAGCCCACCCGCTCGGCGCGGTGCCGCACCGCGCCGAGCCGCACCTCGGCGGGGAGCCGCTCCACGCCCGCCGAGGCGCGGGCGTGCGCGAGGGCCTCGGCGTCCAGCCGGCGCAGGGCCGAGGCGGGCGCGGCGTGCGGGGCGAGGGCCAGCACGATCCGGGTCTCCGGCGCGGTGCGCCGCCCCCGCAGCGCGACCAGCGCCCGGTCGACGCCGTCCAGGGACTCCGCCTCGGCGGCCAGCGCGGACTCCATCGCCCGCCCCCGCACGGAGGCCGACTCGCCGTCCCCGGTGTCGACGAGCACCTCGCGCAGCCGACGCGTCCGCAGCTGCGCCAGCAGCCACCACAGGGCCAGCAGCACCAAGCCCGCGAGCGCCGCGATCACCGTCGGCCACCACCAGTCCTCGCCGCGCCACTTGCGCCGGTCGGCGCGGCTGAGCAGCACGTCGTGCGGCCCGTCGAAGGGCCAGCCGGAGGGCAGGGTGAAGCTCCACCGCCGCTGGAGGTCCAGGGAGCCGATCAGCACGGCGGCGCCCAGCGCCACCAGCACCACCCCGGCCAGCCCGACCAGGACCCGGTTGACCGTCCTCAGCATCGCGCCCTCACCTCTTCGCCGGACGGCGCACGGACACCGACAGCGCCGGGCGCCGCGCCAGCCCCAACTGTCCTACGCCCTCGGCCAGTACGGAGTCCAGATCCGCCCGTACGTCGTCCAGGTCACGGAAGTGCGACCGCGCCCGGACCCTGATGCGGCGGCGCCCGGCCTCGACCCGTACGGACTGCACGCCGGAGACCTCCATCGCCCGGTCCCGGAGCACCAGCGCGGCCGTCCTGCGCTCCAGGCCGGCGCGGACGTCCGGGCTCTCGCGCCGCATCGGCAGCAGGCGCCGCAGGCCGGGGGTGAGGGCGAGCGCGATCAGCCACAGGCCGACGAGCACGGCGGCCGCGGCGCCCGCGCCGATCCAGGCGTCGTCCAGGGGCCGGGCGGCCAGCTCGTGGGCGAGCCGACGGCGCCAGCTCATCGCGGGCCGGTGCGCCCGGACGGCCGCCACGTCGTAGAGGAGGATCCCGGCGCCGCCGAGCACCGCGGCGGAGACGAGCAGGGCGGGCAGCCGCCGCGCGGACCAGAACCGCCCGGCGCGGCCGGTGCCGACCTCGGCCCCGGCGGCGGGCGGCGGTTCCGGCGCGTCCTTGTCGAGCACCGGTGGGCCGGTGTCGGTCCCGGAGCCGCTCATCGCACCCTCTCCCGGCTCGTGGCCCGCGTCCGCGCCGGGTGCAGCCGCTCCACCGTGACCGCCACCTCCGGTACGTCCATGCCTGCCAGCGTCCCGACGCGCTCCACGATCCGCCGCCGCACGGCGGCGCAGCCGGCGCCGATGTCCGACGGATAGCCGAGCTCCACGGAGACCCGTACGCGCGCCGAGTCGTCGTGCACCACCACCGTCGCGTACGGAGCGGAGTGCCCGGCGTGCCCGGCGGGCACGTCGCTCAGCGCCTCCCGGGCCGCCTGGGAAGCGATCTTGGCGACGACGCGGTCGGCGATCCGGGTCGCACCGCGCTCAGCCGGTTCCACCACGGCCCCTCACCGCCCCCCTCGCCTCATCGCCGCCGTCCGTCGCGCTCCCGCGTGCGGAAGAACTCACCCGGGTCGAGGTCCCCGTCCAGGAAGCGGCCTGCCACGAACCCGATCGCGCCCAGGGCCGCCACCAGCAAAAAGGCTCCGAACCCGCCGAAATACCCGGCGAATGCGAGCACCATGCCGGCGATCATGCCGACCACGGCCATGCTCATCGTGCGCTCCCTACTGGAGCCTCTGCTCCGGCTCGTCCTCTTCCTCGTCCGGCAGCTTCACATCGCTGACGGCGATGTTGACCTCGACGACCTCCAGGCTCGTCATGCGTTCCACCGCCGAGATGACGTTTTCCCGCACCGAGCGGGCGACATCCGCGATCGCGACCCCGTATTCCACGACGATCTCCAGATCGAGCGCGGTCTGGACCTCACCGACCTCCGCCTTCACCCCGCGGGCGACGGCCTTGGTCCCACCGGGCACCCGGTCCCGTACGGCACCGAACGTGCGGGCGAGACCGCCGCCCATGGCGTGCACGCCGACGACGTCACGCGCCGCCAGCCCGGCGATCTTCTCCACGACGCCGTCGGCGATGGTGGTCCGGCCGCGGTCGGCGGGCGTGGACAGGGGCTCCTTATGCGCGGTGTCGGTCATCGTCGATCGCCTCTTTCCCAGGAGGAGGAAAAAACGTCTACGGCTCCTTTTGTCACCTTAGGCGGGCTTCGCCCGGGCCGCTCGGGGGATGCGGCCGGAGCGGGCCGCCGTCCGGGTGAGCCGCCGTCCGGAACACGCCGGTCGGGGCAGGCTGAAGGGGAGGGGCGGCGAACGCCTGCCCCGCACCGGTAGAGGGGTGACCGTGGTGGCCGCGGACCAGTGGGCACAGACCGTACGACGGCAACTCGCGCTCGGCAGGCTGCTGCCGCTGGGCGGCGCGGAGGACGGCGCCTGGATCACGGAGTCGGCGGCCACGGCCGTGTTGCGCCGGGCGGCGCACGCCGCGCTTCCGGCGGTGCGCCTGGAAGCGGTGCGCATCGCCCTCGTCGAGGCGACCTCCCCGCCGGCGGTGCCGCCGCCCCCGAGCGCGCTCCCGCCGGGCCCGCTCCGCATCGAGGCGGACGTGGCGACGACGGCAGACGTCCCGTTCCTGGAGACGGCGGCCCGGCTGCGGGCGGTGCTGAGGCACACCGCCGCGGAGAGACTGGGCCTGCTGGTCGAGTCGACCGACCTCCGCCTGACGGAACTGCTGGAAGCCAGGCCACTCCGCGGCGAACCGGAGAAGAAGGCCCCCGCCCCTCCTCCGCCGACCGACCAGGACCCCCTCGTCCGGGCGGCCCGCTCCGTGCCGGGTGTCTCCCACGCGACCTCGCGGGCCCGGGGTGACCACGTCCAGGTGGACATCACCGTCACGGCGGAGCGCCGCGCGCTGGACGTGGCCCGAGCCGTACGTGCGGCATCGTTGCAGGTCACACGCCCACCGTCCACGGTGGCTGTCATGGTCACAACGATAGAATCCCCGTCTACCTGATCAAGACAGCGGGACGCACCAGCAGGTCCCCGGGGAGGGGCCTCGTGGCAGACGGCCGACAGGCTGGACAGACGGAGGACAACGGCGGGTGCGCGGGAGCCTTTTGGACCAGCGCCCACGCACTGGCCCGCTTCGCCGTCACCAGCCCCACCGAGCGCATCGAGGACGAAGCCATCACGGCCGTCCAGGTCCTCCGGGCAGTCCTCGGCGCGGTGGCGACCTTCTTCATGCTCTGGACGTACGGCGTGGACGGCGGCTGGAGCGCCGCCTTCAAAGACGGCGTCAGCAAGCTCTTCCTCGCGCCGGTGGTCCTGCTGGCGGCCGGACCGCTCGTACTGGTCGGCTTCATCTGGTACGCGCCCCGGGAGAAACGCCCGCTGCTCCGCTCCCGCCTGGGCTATCCGCTGAAGGCCGTCGTCCTTTGGGTCCTGGGCGCCCTGGCGGCGTACGGCTGCTTCACAGCGCTACTGGAGGTGGGGAGCTTCTCCACCCGCACCGTCGGCGGCATCAAGGGCTGGCTTCTCGGCATCGCGCTGAGGATCGTCCTGTTCGCGGCGCTCCTCTGGCTGGTCACCTTCATGTTCTTCGCCTCCGGCGCCGTCGCGCGACACGCGTTCAACACCGGCCACGTCCACCCCATGCTGCCCGCGGTCTTCACGGTCATCTGCGTCTGGACGCTCAACCTCCTCTCGATGGGTGACGGCCTCCCCAACGGCCCCCTCTCCATAAAGATCGCCGCCCTCCTCGGCGGTCCCCTCTCCGTCACCGCCGTCTCCGCCTGGGAGCTGTACTTCCTGCGCACCCGCTACGGCGTGCGCGTCCGCGGTCCCCGCACCGGTCACACCGCGGAATAAGGCCCGGTTAAGCTTCCGCGCGAAGATCTTCAACGGGGAGAACGTGTCATGTCACTGGCAGAACTGGGCAGCGCAGGCTGCCTGGGCCTCATAAGCAACGCCCGCAACCGCGCCACCGGCATCTTCGCCGCTCCCAGCCCCGGCCGGGTCACCGACCCGGTCATCGGCCGCGTCCAGAAGGCACGGGCCATCACCGGCGCCATCACCACATTCCTGCTGATCGCGACCTACGGGGTCGACGGCGGCTGGAGCGCCGTCTTCGAGGACGGCTTCACCAAGCTGTTCATGGCACCGCTGGTGCTGATAGTCGTCGGCCCGCTCGTCATCGCCGGCTTCATCTGGTACGCGCCGCCGCAGCACCGCCCCGCGCTGCGCTCCCGGCTGCGCTACCCGCTCAAGGCCATCGGCTGGTACCTGGGCATACCGCTCGGCACGATCGCCGCATTCGCGGTCCTGGCCCTGCTGCTCAAGGCCCTCCAGGGGGTCTTCGTCATCCAGGCGGTGATCTCCCTGGCCATCTTCGTCATGGGCGTGCCGTTCACGATCTGGGCGGCTTCCTTCCTCGTCTTCTCCTCCGGCGCCGCCGCCCGCTACGCCTTCAACACGGCCGACGTCCACGCCGCTCTGCCCGCCGTCCTCACCGCCGTGCTCGTATGGGTGCTCAACATGGTCCAGCTCGGCGACGGGCTGCCGAACGGGCCATTGCTCGTGCAGTTGGCCGCTTTCCTCGGGGGACCGCTGTCCGTCACGGCCGTCTCCGTCTGGGAGCTGCACGTGCTGCGCACCCGCTACGGCGTCCGCGTGCGGGGCTGAGCGGCGGGGCCGCGCGGGGGCCGTACGGGACGGCCCCCGCCGGGGGTCACTCGCCGAGCCCGGCCAGGTCCCGCAGCCGGCGTGCCTGCGCGGCGCGTTCGGCGGTGCGCTGGGCGTCGAACGTCCGGCCCGCGGCCTCGCGCAGCAGCGCCTTGGTCTCGATGACGGCGTCGCGCGGGGCGGCGAGCAGGGCGGCGGCCAGGTCCTGTACGGCGGCGTCGAGCTCCGCGGCCGGTACGACGAGGTTGGCGAGGCCCGTGCGCTCGGCCTCGCGGGCCTGGACGAAGCGGCCCGTGGCACAGATCTCCAGGGCGCGGGCGTAGCCGACGAGCGACACCAGGGGGTGCGTGCCGGTGAGGTCGGGAACCAGGCCCAGGCTGGTCTCGCGCATGGCGAACTGCGCGTCCTCCGCGCAGACGCGCAGGTCGCAGGCGAGGGCGAGCTGGAAGCCCGCGCCTATCGCATGGCCCTGTACGGCGGCGATGGAGACGATGTCATTGCGGCGCCACCAGGTGAACGCCTCCTGGTACGTGGCGATCTCGGCGTCGAGGGCCTCGTCCGTGCCACGCGCCAGGTCGATGAAGGACGGCTCGCCCTCGAAACCCTCGGGGGTGAACGCCTGCCGGTCGAGTCCCGCGGAGAAGGACTTGCCCTCGCCACGCAGCAGCACGACCTGCACGCTGCCCGGCAGCAGCCGCCCGGCCTCGGCCAGCGCCCGCCACAGCGCGGGCGACTGAGCGTTGCGCTTGGCGGGGTTGGTGAGGGAGACGGTGGCCACCGCGTCATCCACGGTGAGCTGTACGCCGTCCTGGTCGAGCAGGGTCTTGAGGGCGGTCATCGGGGCTCCGATCGGCTGGTACCGGCTGCAGTCGCTTGCTGACTACTGCACAGTAACCACCCGGTCGCCTGCTCGACCGACCGGGTGGCACTGCCCATAACCGACGGTGCCCTTGGGTGCGTGGCGTCAGGCCGAGGCGGCCTTCTTGCCGCGCGTCGCTCCGCCGCGACCACGGAGGATCACGCCGGATTCGCTGAGCATCCGGTGTACGAAGCCATAGGAGCGACCGGTCTCTTCGGCCAGCGCCCTGATGCTCGCACCGGAGTCGTACTTCCTTTTCAGGTCTGCCGCGAGCTTTTCGCGCGCGGCGCCGGTTACCCGGCTGCCCTTCTTCAGAGTCTCGGCCACCCGTGCCTCCTCATGGGAGATGCGCCTCTTGTCTCTCATGATCACCCCTACACGGCCTCCTGGCCACCCATTCGACAAGGTCGATGGGATGAGGTTTCGCCGATTTCCGGCGCCGGCAGGGCTTGGAACAGGCAATTCCGAAGAGTTCGGCTCGTACGGCCGTACGGGTGGCCGGGTGAACCGGCAGGTCAGGCGGGGCACCGGGGCTTCTCGGTACGAACGCCCCGGCGCATGGCACGGGGCGTGCGCCGGAGCGAGGGGTGGCAGTGGGGTACGAGCCCTACTCACTCAGATGATGGATCACCCATCGGCCGAATGATCGGGACGGTACTGATCACGCACCCGTCAGGCGAGGGCGACCAGGTCCGCGTAGTCCGGGCCCCACAGGTCCTCGACGCCGTCCGGGAGCAGGATGATGCGCTCCGGCTCCAGCGCGTCGACGGCGCCCTCGTCGTGCGTCACCAGCACCACGGCGCCCTTGTAGGTGCGCAGCGCGCCCAGGATCTCCTCGCGGCTGGCCGGGTCGAGGTTGTTGGTGGGCTCGTCCAGCAGGAGGACGTTGGCGGAGGAGACGACCAGGGTGGCCAGGGCCAGCCGGGTCTTCTCGCCGCCGGAGAGCACACCGGCGGGCTTGTCGACGTCGTCGCCGGAGAAGAGGAAGGAGCCCAGCGTCTTGCGGACCTCGACGAGGTCGAGGTCGGGCGCGGAAGAACGCATGTTCTCCAGCACCGTGCGGTCCGGGTCGAGGGTCTCGTGCTCCTGGGCGTAATAGCCGAGCTTGAGGCCGTGGCCGGGGGTGACCTGGCCGGTGTCGGGCTTCTCGGCGCCGGCGAGCAGCCGCAGCAGCGTGGTCTTGCCCGCGCCGTTGAGGCCGAGGATGACCACGCGTGAGCCCTTGTCGATGGCCAGGTCGACGTCGGTGAAGATCTCCAGCGAGCCGTAGGACTTCGACAGGCCCTCGGCCGTCAGCGGGGTCTTGCCGCAGGGCGCGGGCTCCGGGAAGCGGAGCTTGGCGACCTTGTCGGAGGCGCGCACCGCCTCCAGGCCCGAGAGCAGCCGCTCGGCGCGCTTGGCCATGTTCTGCGCGGCGACGGTCTTGGTCGCCTTGGCGCGCATCTTGTCGGCCTGCGAGTTCAGCGCGGCGGCCTTCTTCTCGGCGTTCTGCCGCTCGCGCTTGCGGCGCTTCTCGTCGGCCTCGCGCTGCTGCTGGTAGAGCTTCCAGCCCATGTTGTAGACGTCGATCTGCGAGCGGTTCGCGTCCAGGTAGAAGACCTTGTTGACAACGGTCTCGACGAGGTCGACGTCGTGGGAGATCACGATGAAGCCGCCGCGGTAGGTCTTCAGGTAGTCCCGCAGCCAGGCGATCGAGTCGGCGTCGAGGTGGTTGGTCGGTTCGTCCAGGAGCAGGATGTCGGCGTCCGAGAAGAGGATCCGGGCCAGCTCGACGCGGCGGCGCTGACCGCCGGAGAGGGTGTGCAGGGGCTGGCCGAGGATCCGGTCGGGCAGTCCGAGGCTGGCGGCGATGGTCGCGGCCTCCGCCTCGGCGGCGTAACCGCCCTTGGTCAGGAACTCCGTCTCCAGGCGCTCGTACTTCTTCATCGCCTTCTCGCGCGTGGCGCCCTTGCCGTTCGCCATGCGCTCCTCGTTCTCCCGCATCTTGCGCAGGACGGAGTCGAGGTCGCGGGCGGAGAGGATGCGGTCGCGGGCGAGGACGTCGAGGTCGCCGGTGCGCGGGTCCTGCGGGAGGTAGCCGACCTCACCGGAGCGGGTGATGGTGCCCCCGGCGGGCATGCCCTGACCGGCGAGGCACTTGGTGAGGGTGGTCTTGCCGGCGCCGTTGCGGCCGACGAGGCCGACGCGGTCGCCCTTGGCGATGCGGAAGGAGGCCGACTCGATGAGGACGCGGGCGCCGGCGCGCAGCTCGATGCCGGAGGCGGTGATCACGGGAATTACTCCTGGGCGGTGGGACGGCGGTGGGGACAGGGGTGAACACAGCGGCGCGCGGGCACGCCCCGTAATGGCCTGACCTGGGCCTACGAGGGGGCGGGGGCGCCGGAGGGCCGACGCCGTCTAATGCACGAGGAGGAATGCCATACGGACCAGTCTAACGGTGGAGCGCAAGCCGATTTCCGGGGGCGGCGGCCGGAGGGGTCGCCGATACTCGGGAGGGGAAGGCGGTGGGGTATGCAGTTCGACGACGACGCGGAGCTGGACACCTCCCAGGTGCAGGACGCCCGTGGTGGCGGCATTCCCGGCGGCGGAATGACCATCGGTGGCGGGATCGTCGGCCTGGTCGCCCTGGTGCTCGGGCTGTTCTTCGGCATCGGCCCCCAGGAGCTCGGGCTCAGTTCCGGTCCGGCCCCCACGACGACGTCCTCCTCGGACGCTCAGGTCTCCCAGCACTGCCGCACCGGCCGGGACGCCAACACCAAGGAGGACTGCCGGATCGTCGCCGTGGTCAACAGCGCCCAGTCCTTCTGGACCCAGGAATTCGCCCGCCGCTCCCGCACCTACACGCCGGCCTCCACCGTCTTCTTCACCGGCCGGGTCGACACCGCCTGCGGCTCGGCGACGTCCGCCGTCGGCCCCTTCTACTGCCCCGGAGACCGGAAGGTCTATCTGGACCTGGGGTTCTTCGACGACCTGCGGAGCAAGTTCGGGGCGAGCGGCGGGCCCTTCGCCCAGGCGTATGTCGTCGCCCACGAGTACGGACACCACATCCAGAACCTCATGGGCACCCTCGGCCGCTCCCAGGACCGGCTGACCGGCGCGGAGAGCAACTCCGTCAAGGTCGAGCTCCAGGCCGACTGCTACGCCGGGGTCTGGGCCGAGCACGCCACCACCACCCCCGAGAAGTCCACCGGACGGCCGCTGATCGAGCGGCTGACGCGGGCGGACATCGACGACGGCCTGTCCGCGGCCGCCGCCGTCGGCGACGACCGGATCCAGGAGCGCTTCCAGGGCCGGGTCACCCCGGAGAGCTGGACGCACGGCTCGGCCGCGCAGCGACAGCAGTGGTTCACCACCGGCTACACCACGGGCGACCTGACGCGCTGCGACACGTTCCGCTGACGTCGCGCCTGGCCCTGGCCTCTGATCTTGAGCCCTTCCCCCCCGGACCGCGATCCAAAGGAGTGACCGTCATGGCAGGCATCCGGCCGGAGACACCGCGCTTCTACCCGACGCTGCTGTACCGCGACGCCAAGGGGGCGATCAAGCAGCTGACCGAGGCGTTCGGCTTCACCCAGACCGCCCTGTACGAGGGCGAGGACGGCACGGTCCTGCACGCCGAACTCTCCTACGGCAACGGCACGGTGATGCTCGGTTCGAAGGGCCGGGTCGGGGTCTTCGCCGAGGCGATGCGCGAGAGCGGCCCGGTCGGGGTGTACGTCGTCGTCGAGGACGTCGACGCCCACCACGGGCGGGCCTTGGCGGCCGGCATGGAGATCCTCACGCCTCCGACGGACCAGGAGTACGGCTCGCGGGATTACATGGCGCGGGACACGGAGGGCAACGTCTGGAGCTTCGGCACGTATGTCCCTACGGGGTGAGCTTCGCGGTTCTGGGTTCCTCTGTTTGCCCTCGTGCGGGTGCGGTTTCCGCTGCGCGGGGCGGGGTCCGCTGCGGTGTCCGCTGCGCGGGGCCGTGTCCGCTGCGCGGGGCCGTGTCCGCTGCGCGGGGCCGTGTCCGCTGCGCGGGGCTTGTGGCTGGTCGGGGTCGGGCCTGCGGGGGTGGGGGGGGGGGGGGGGGGGGGGGGGGGCCCCCCCCCCCCCCCCCCCCCGCCCCCCCCCC
>NZ_JBVHJJ010000021.1:0-55418 GCF_055560115.1 Streptomyces sp. NPDC023527 | reverse complement strand
CCAACGACATCGGGCAAGTCACCCTCCGCACCGCCGAACCCCTCGCCCTCGACCCCTACACCCACTCCCGCCGCACCGGCTCCTTCCTCCTCATCAACCCGGTTGACGGGACGACGCTGACCGCGGGCATGGCAGGGGATCCGCTGAGGTAGGACGTGCCCGGTGGATCTTTCCCCTACCCCGCCCTTTCACCGTTTCTTGTCCTCAAGCGCCGGACGGGCTGGAGTATGCGCCGGAAGCCCTGCCGGGCGGGCCGGAGTCCCGTCAGGGACGGGCTGAAGTCCCCGCCGTACGGGCCGGAGTCTTCAGCGGACGGGACTGGAGTTCCTGCCGGTGACGGGCCGGCGTCCCGGCGGTTGGGCCGTAGTTCCGCCAGGGACGGCTGTAGTCCCGCCGGGCACGGGCTACGAGTTCCCCCCCCCGGTCGGGCGTGGCTTCCGCCGAGGCCGGGCACAATCAAGCCTGTCCGGCGATTGAGGACCGGGGCCCGGGGCGGAGCCCCGGTTATGGGGAGGAGCGGGACGCGGCGGCGGCGCGCCCCCGCAGCAACGCCCGCTCGCGCTCATTCCGCGTCAGCGCGGCCGCCCGTTCGAACTCCGCGGCCGCCTCCGCCCGCCGCCCCAGCTTCGCCAGCAGGTCACCCCGCACGCTCGGCAGCAGGTGGTACCCCTTCAGGGCCGGCTCCGAGGCGAGGGCGTCGACGAGTTCCAGGCCGGCGGCGGGCCCGTACGCCATGGCGACCGCGACCGCGCGGTTGAGCTCCACGACCGGGGACGGCGTCCGCTCGGCGAGCGTGGCGTACAGCGCGGCGATCCGGGGCCAGTCGGTCCCGTCCGCCGTGCGGGCCCGTGCGTGGCAGGCGGCGATCGCGGCCTGGAGGGCGTACGGGCCGGCAGCGCCGCCGAGCTCCTCCGCGCGGGCCAGGGCGGCCAGGCCGCGCCGGATGAGCAGGTGGTCCCAGCGGCCGCGGTCCTGGTCGAGGAGGAGTACGGGCTCGCCGGAGGGGCCGGTGCGGGCGTTCGAGCGGGACGCCTGGATCTCCATCAGCGCGACCAGGCCGTGGACCTCCGGCTCGCCGGGCATCAGCCCGGCGAGCACCCGGCCGAGCCGCAGGGCCTCCTCGCACAGGGCCGGCCGCATCCAGTCGTCACCGGCGGTGGCCGCGTAGCCCTCGTTGAAGATCAGGTAGATGACCTCCAGCACCGACGAGAGCCGGCCGGCGAGCTCGTCGCCCCCGGGCACCTCGAAGGGCGTGCCCGCCCGGGCGAGGGTGCGTTTTGCTCGTACGATCCGCTGGGCGACGGTCGGCTCGCCGACCAGGAAGGCCCGGGCGATCTCATCGGTCCGCAGGCCGCCGAGCAGCCGCAGGGTGAGCGCCACCCGCGCCTCCGTGGACAGCATGGGGTGGCAGGCGGTGAACACCAGCCGCAACAGGTCGTCCTCGATGTCGCCGTCGAGGACCGCCTCGTCCTCGACCGTGCCCGGCGGTCCGTTCTCCAGCTCGTGGCCGAGCAGGGCGAGCTTGCGGGCGTAGGCCTCCCTGCGGCGGACGAGGTCGATGGCGCGGTGCCTGGCGGTGGCCATGAGCCAGGCGCCCGGCTTGTCCGGGACGCCCGACTCCGGCCACTGTTCGAGCGCCGCGACCAGGGCGTCCTGCGCGAGTTCCTCGGCGGTGCCGACGTCGCGGACGATCCTGGTCAGGCCGGCGATGAGCCGTGCCGACTCGATCCTCCAGGCCGCGTCGACCGCCCGGTGGGCGGGGCTGTCGGGGCTGTCGGAAGCCGTCACGGCACGAGCATAGGAACGGGACTAGCCCCGCGCCTTCTTCTGGAGCTCGTCGCGGAGGGCTTCCTCACGGGCCGCGGCCTCCGGAGGGAGGATGTCGGCCGGGAAGTCGGAGGGCTCGAAGATCTGGCGGATCTCGACCTCACCGTCCTCGAAGGGGATCCGGCGGGCCCACTCCAGGGCCTCGTCCCGGTCCTTCACCTGGATGATCCAGTAGCCGGCGATGAGCTCCTTGGTCTCCGCGAAGGGACCGTCGGTCACGACCGGCCGCCCGCCGGTGAAGGTGACCCGGGCGCCCTTGGCGGACGTCTGCAGGCCGTCGGCCGCGAGCAGGGCTCCGGCCTTGACCAGGGACTCGTTGTACTTGCCCATCTCGGCGACGAGCTCCTTGGTCGGCATCGCACCGGCCTCGGACTCCTCGGTCGCCTTGACGATCATCATGAAGCGCGACATCGCACGTCTCCTGTACTTCCGCATTCCGGCCGGGCGCCGGGCGGAGGTACCGCCCGGCCGATCCCAACCCTTCACCCATGCGTCGAACAGGAGACGCCGCGATCGACGTGTCGCGGGTTTTTCTTCCGGAACCGGGTTTCAGAACCCGGTTCCGGAACCCGTCCCCTAGAACTCGTCGTCGAAGGAGACCGAGCCCTCGACCGCCACCTGGTACGCGGACGCGCGGCGCTCGAAGAAGTTGGTCAGCTCCTGGACGTTCTGCAGCTCCATGAAGGAGAACGGGTTCTCCGAGCCGTAGACCGGCGCGAAGCCCAGGCGCTGGAGGCGCTGGTCGGCGACGCACTGGAGGTACTCGCGCATGGACTCGGTGTTCATGCCCGGCAGGCCCTCGCCGCACAGGTCGCGGCCGAACTGCAGCTCCGCCTCGACGGCCTCCTTCAGCATGTCGGTGACCTGCTGCTGGAGCTCGTCGTCGAAGAGGTCGGGCTCCTCCTGGCGGACGGTGTCCACGACCTCGAACGCGAAGTTCATGTGCATGGTCTCGTCGCGGAAGACCCAGTTGGTGCCGGTCGCCAGGCCGTGCAGCAGGCCGCGGGAGCGGAACCAGTACACGTAGGCGAAGGCGCCGTAGAAGAACAGGCCCTCGATGCAGGCGGCGAAGCAGATGAGGTTGAGCAGGAAGCGACGGCGGTCGGCCTTCGTCTCCAGGCGCTCCAGCTTCTCGACCTCATTGATCCACTTGAAGCAGAACTGGGCCTTCTCCCGGATGGACGGGATGTTCTCCACCGCGTCGAAGGCCGCGGCACGGTCCTCCGGGTCGGGAAGGTAGGTGTCCAGCAGCGTCAGATAGAACTGGACGTGCACGGCCTCCTCGAAGAGCTGCCGCGACAGGTACAGCCGCGCCTCGGGGGAGTTGATGTGCTTGTACAGCGTGAGGACGAGGTTGTTCGCCACGATCGAGTCGCCGGTCGCGAAGAACGCGACGAGGCGGCCGATCATGTGCTGCTCGCCCGGGGACAGCTTGGCGAGGTCGGCGACGTCGGAGTGGAGGTCGACCTCCTCGACGGTCCAGGTGTTCTTGATCGCGTCGCGGTAGCGGTCGTAGAAGTCCGGGTACCGCATGGGGCGCAGCGTCAGTTCGAACCCGGGGTCGAGCAGGTTCTTCTGTTCGGACGACATTACTGGCAGGCCTCGCAGGACTCGGGGTTCTCAAGGGAGCAGGCGACGGCGTCGGCGTCCGGGGTCGCGACCTGCTGTACGGGGATGGTGGCGGCGGCGCCGGCCGACCGAGCGATCCGGGTGGCCGGACGCGAGCGCAGGTAGTACGTCGTCTTGATGCCCTGCTTCCAGGCGTACGCGTACATCGAGCTGAGCTTGCCGATGGTGGGCGAGGCCATGAAGAGGTTCAGCGACTGGCTCTGGTCCAGGTACGGCGTACGGGCCGCGGCCATGTCGATCAGGAAGCGCTGCGGGATCTCCCAGGCGGTGCGGTAGAGGTCGCGCACCTCCTGCGGGATCCAGTTCATGTCCTGGATCGAGCCGTTGGCGTCCGTCATGGCGTCGCGGGTGGTGCGGTCCCACACGCCGAGCTTCTTGAGGTCCTCGACCAGGTAGGTGTTGACCTGGAGGAACTCACCGCTGAGCGTCTCGCGCTTGAAGAGGTTGGAGACCTGCGGCTCGATGCACTCGTACACGCCCGCGATGGACGCGATGGTGGCGGTCGGGGCGATCGCCAGCAGCAGCGAGTTGCGCATGCCGACGGCGGCGATCCGGGCGCGCAGCGCGTCCCAGCGGTCCGTCCAGCGCGGCTCGGCGTTCGGGTAGTGGTCCGGGTGCAGCACACCGCGGGCGGTGCGGGTCGCGGACCAGGCCGGGTGCGGGCCGTGCCGCTCGGCGAGGTCGGCGGACGCCTCGTACGCCGCGAGCATGATGCGCTCGGAGATGCGGGTGGACAGCTCCTTCGCCTCGGGGGAGTCGAAGGGCAGGCGCAGGCGGAAGAAGACGTCCTGCAGACCCATCAGGCCCAGGCCCACCGGGCGCCAGCGGCTGTTGGAGTTCCCGGCCTGCTCGGTCGGGTAGAAGTTGATGTCCACGACGCGGTCGAGGAAGGTGACGGCCGTACGGACCGTACGGTCGAGCTTCTCCCAGTCCATCTCGCCGTCGGTGCCCAGGTGCTGCGCGAGGTTGACCGAGCCGAGGTTGCAGACCGCGGTCTCGCCGTCGTCGGTGACCTCCAGGATCTCCGTGCAGAGATTCGAGGAGTGGACGACCTTGCCCTTCTCGGCCGTCTGGTTGGCGGTGCGGTTGGAGGCGTCCTTGAACGTCATCCAGCCGTTGCCGGTCTGCGCGAGGGTGCGCATCATGCGGGAGTACAGGACGCGCGCCGGGATGGTCTTGACGGCCTTGCCGTCGGCCTCGGCCTTGCGGTACGCGGCGTCGAACTCGTCGCCGTACAGGTCGACCAGCTCGGGCGTGTCGGCAGGGGAGAACAGCGACCAGTCGGCGTCGGCCTCGACGCGGCGCATGAACTCGTCCGGGATCCAGTGCGCGGTGTTGAGGTTGTGCGTGCGGCGGGCCTCCTCACCGGTGTTGTCGCGGAGCTCCAGGAACTCCTCGATGTCCGCGTGCCAGGTCTCCAGGTAGACGCAGGCCGCGCCCTTGCGCCGGCCGCCCTGGTTGACCGCGGCGACGGAGGCGTCGAGGGTGCGCAGGAACGGCACGATGCCGTTGGAGTGGCCGTTGGTGCCGCGGATCAGCGAGCCGCGCGAGCGGATGCGGGAGTACGACAGGCCGATGCCGCCGGCGTGCTTCGACAGCCGGGCCACCTGGTGGTAGCGGTCGTAGATCGAGTCCAGCTCGTCCAGCGGGGAGTCCAGCAGGTAGCACGAGGACATCTGCGGGTGGCGGGTGCCGGAGTTGAAGAGCGTGGGGGAGGACGGCAGGTAGGAGAGCGTGCTGGTGAGCGCGTAGAGCTCGGCGACGTCCTCCAGGGCCCGCACGGAGTGGTCCTCGGCCAGGCCGCAGGCCACGCGCAGCAGGAAGTGCTGCGGGGTCTCGACGACCTGCCGGGTGATGGGGTGGCGCAGCAGGTAGCGGCTGTGCAGGGTGCGCAGGCCGAAGTAGCCGAAGCGGTCGTCGGCGCCGTCGACCAGGGCCTTCTCGACGAGGGCGTCGAGGCGTGCGGCGTGGGTCCGTACGAAGGCGGCGGTCTCGTCGGCGATCAGGCCCTCGCGGTGGCCGGTCTCGACGGAGGCGGAGAAGGAGGTCGCGCCCTGCCCGGCCGCCTCGTCGGCGATCGCGCGGGTCAGCAGCCGGGCGGCGAGCCGGGAGTACTGGGGCTCCTCGGAGATCAGACCGGCGGCGGCCTCGGTGGCCAGGGACCGCAACTCGGCCTCGTCCGAACCCGGGTGGCGGCCCCGCAGCGCGGCGGCGGCGACCTTGCCGGGGTCGGTGGCGGGCAGATCGGCGGTGAGGTCGGTCAGGGTGCGCAGCAGCGCGGTCCCGGGGCCGCCGGTCGCTTCCGCGGACGCTGAGACCGGATCGGCGGGCGCGATGGTCACTGAGGCTCTCCCTCGCTCGGCAGTGGGCCGGGCGGGTGGCGCGCGACGGGCGCGTACGGGCATGCCTGACAGCACCAAGGCATGCGCTCGTAGCGTCCATCGGCCCAACCCGCGAGGCCCGGACGAATACAAAACGCCCGGTGCCGTGCGGTGGCTCGGCGGTGGGCGCGCTGTCGGCAGGTACTCGGACTCCTGCATGCGTAATAACGGCATACATGCACCGTTGCGGGACAGTTCCGGATTTCCACCGGATTCCCCTGCGACGACAGCGAGCACGAGCATACATCTAGTGCTGGGCGTCGCATGCACCACCACATCTTGTGTCGCGCGGTAATCGCGTGGGTCGGAATGTGCTAACAGGGCCCGGGACTTCGGGGTATGCGCCGGGTACGGCCGAGGGCCGTCGCGCCCCCTTCAAGGGGGTACGACGGCCCTCGTGTCCCGCCGGATCGACGTCCGGCCGGCAGCCTGTCCAGGGCCCTTCCAGTGGCCCGTCCGGAGCTCTTCTAGTGGCCGCTCGGGGCGCCCGCCGTGGCCGGCGGGAGCTCCACCTGGACACCGGGTTCGCCGGCGTCCGCCGTGTAGTCCGACGCCTTGGTCTGGTCCACACCGTCCGGCGCGCCGACCGCCTTGAGGACGAAAGTCAGGACGATGACGACGATCACATTGAGCGTGAACGCGGTCAGGCCGATGTAACCCTTTTCCCCGATGAGGGGGATCAGATTGGTATTTCCGAAATGATCCTGTGTGGCGCTCGGTGTGTCATATGCCCGCCACGTCCCGTAGGCCATCCCGACCGCCCAGCCGCCCAGCAGCGCCCACCGGTGGAACCAGCGGGTGAAGAGCCCGCCCACGAGCGCCGGGACGGTCTGGAGGATCCAGATGCCACCCAGCAGCTGGAAATTGATCGCGACCGTCTTGTCCATGGTCAGGACGAAGACCAGCGCGCCCACCTTCACGAGCAGCGAGGCCAGCTTGGAGACCTTGGCCTCGTGCGCGGGGGAGGCGTCCGGCCGGATGAAGTCCTTGTAGATGTTGCGGGTGAAGAGGTTCGCCGCGGCGATCGACATGATCGCCGCCGGTACGAGCGCCCCGATGCCGATCGCGGCGAAGGCCACGCCCGTGAACCAGTCCGGGAACATGTCCTCGAAGAGCTGCGGGATCGCCAGCTGTCCATTGCTGACCTTGACCCCCGCGGCGATGGCCATGAAGCCGAGCATCGCCAGCAGGCCGAGCATCAGGGAGTACAGGGGCAGGATCGTGGTGTTGCGGCGGATGACGTTGCGGCTCTTGCTGGAGAGGACCGCCGTCACCGAGTGCGGGTAGAGGAAGAGCGCCATCGCCGAGCCGAGGGCGAGCGTCGCGTACGCCCACTGCGCCTGCTCCCCGGTCACCAGCGAGCCGCGCGCCTTGCCCGTCTCCGGGTTCTTCACCGCGAAGGCGTCGCCGGCCTTGGCGAAGATGTCGTCGAAGCCGCCCAGCTTGATGGGGATGTAGATGATCGCCACGATGATCACGATGTAGATCAGCGCGTCCTTGACGAAGGCGATCAGGGCGGGCGCCCGCAGCCCGGAGGAATAGGTGTAGGCCGCGAGCACGCCGAAGGCGATGAGCAGCGGCAGGTCCTTCATGAACCAGTTCGACCCGCCGCCCACCCCGAGCACGTCCAGCACGGCCTGGATGCCGACGAGCTGGAGCGCGATGTAGGGCATCGTCGCGAGGATGCCGGTGAGCGCGAGCGCCAGCGACAGGCCCTTCGAGCCGAACCGGCCGCGGACGAAGTCGGAGGAGGTCACGTAGCCGTGCTTGTGCGACACCGACCACAGGCGGGGCAGGAAGGTGAAGACCAGCGGATAGCAGAGGATCGTGTACGGCACCGCGAAGAAGCCGGCCGCGCCGCCCGCGTAGATCGCCGCCGGGACCGCGACGAAGGTGTACGCGGTATAGAGGTCACCGCCGAGCAGGAACCACGTCACCCAGGTGCCGAACGAGCGGCCGCCCAGCCCCCACTCGTCGAGGCTGTCGGCGTTCTCGGCGCGCCGCCACTTCGAGGCGACGAAGCCCATGACGGTGACGACGAGGAAGAAGAAGATGAAGACGGCGAGTGCCACGCCGTTCACGCCGTCCTTCACGGGCGCTCACCGCCCTTGCGGGTCCGCTCGTTGCGGCGTACGAGCACGTAGGCGACGACGGTGAGCAGCGTCGAGACCAGCACCCACAGCATCTGGTACCAGTAGAAGAACGGGATGCCGATGAACGCCGGCGTGAGCCGGGAGTAGGAGTCGACCCACAACATCGCGCCGAAGGGTATGGCCAGGCATATACCGGCCACGATCATCGGCACGGAGACGGCTCTCCGGCCGCCCGCCGGTGCGGTGGGTGGTTCTGCTGGTGGGCCTGCCGGTGGTTCCGTCATGGTGGTGACTCCCCCTATGTGATCACTACGTGATGCGCAGGAAATCTAGGCGAGGGTCCTGCTGGGAGTCACCCCCTGTCCGCATATCGGTATGGCAACGCCGCGTTGAGGCGCGGGCGCGGCGCATGGCCGATCGGAGCACCCCCCGGACGCCCCGGCCCCTGCCCCTACTCCGAAGGCCGTCGCAGGCGGGCCACGAACTTGTAGCGGTCCCCTCGGTACACCGACCGCACCCACTCCACCGGCTCGCCCCGGGCGTCCAGGGAGTGGCGGGACAGCATCAGCATCGGCAGGCCCACGTCCGTGCCCAGCAGGCCGGCCTCCCGGGGGGTGGCCAGGGACGTCTCGATCGTCTCCTCGGCCTCCGCGAGGTGCACGTCGTAGACCTCGGCCAGGGCCGTGTAGAGGGAGGTGTACTTCACCAGGCTCCGCCGCAGCGCCGGAAACCGCTTCGCCGACAGATGCGTCGTCTCGATCGCCATCGGCTCACCGCTGGCCAGCCGCAGCCGCTCGATCCGCAGCACCCGGCCGCCCGTCGTGATGTCGAGCAGCGAGGACAGCCGGTCGTCGGCGGTGACGTAGCCGATGTCGAGGAGCTGTGAGGTCGGTTCGAGGCCCTGGGCCCGCATGTCCTCGGTGTAGGAGGTCAGTTGCAGCGCCTGCGAGACCTTCGGCTTCGCGACGAAAGTCCCCTTGCCCTGGATCCGCTCCAGCCGCCCCTCGACGACCAGCTCCTGAAGGGCCTGGCGAACGGTCGTACGAGAGGTGTCGAACTCCGCGGCGAGCGTACGCTCCGGTGGCACCGGAGTGCCGGGGGGCATGGTTTCGGTCATGTCCAGCAAGTGGCGTTTGAGCCGGTAGTACTTGGGAACGCGCGCGGTCCGCGCGCCGCTCGACGCGCTGCCGCTCTCCGGCGTACCACCCTCGGTCACCATCGCCTGCCTTCCCGACTCCGATCCTGCTGCTGTCACCGGCTCCTCCGTCTGTCGCGGTCACATCGTGGCACGGGCAGAGCCCGAGGGGCCCGGAGATGTCCGGGTCGACCTTGAGGTGTCGGTCCGGTAACGGAGCCGACAGCGACTCTTATACACCCTTGACACCCCAAAAGGTCTAGGCCAAGCTGCGGGCACTGGTCTAAACCATTAAAGACCACATTCGGTCCTTGAGGAGAGTGCTGTGAAGCGTGGGCTCATAGCGGCGACAGGTGTCGCGGCCATGTTGGTGAGTGTTGCTGCCTGCGGGTCCAGCGACAGTGACAAGGGATCGGGTGACGGGGGCGGGGCCAAGAGCCTGACCGTCTGGTTCATGGATGGCTCGAATCCGGCGGGCTGGACGAAGAATGTCCAGGCCGAGTTCGAACAGAAGACCGGCGCGAAGCTCAATGTCCAGATCCAGAAGTGGGACGGCATCCAGCAGAAGCTGACCACCGCCCTCTCGGAGTCCAACCCGCCGGACGTCATCGAGATCGGCAACACCCAGACCCCCTCCTACGCCCAGACCGGTGGTCTCTCCGACCTCGGCGAGCTGAAGAAGGAGATCGGCGGGGACTGGAGCGAGTCGCTCAACAAGCCCGCCGTCTTCGAGGGCAAGCAGTACGCGGCCCCCTGGTACGCCACCAACCGCGTCGTGATCTACAACAAGAAGGTCTGGGCCGACGCGGGCGTCAAGGACATTCCCAAGACCCGCGCCGACCTCTTCAAGGCGTTCGAGGCCATCGAGAAGAAGGGCGACGCCGAGCCGCTCTACCTCCCCGGCCAGAACTGGTACTTCTTCGACGGCCTGACCATCGGCACCGGCGCCGACCTGGTGAAGAAGGACGGCAAGAAGTACGTCTCCAACCTTGCCGACCCCAAGGTCGGCAAGGCCATGGAGATCTACAAGCAGTACCAGGCGTTCAGCAAGGCGCCCAAGGACAAGGACGAGGCCACCCCGCAGCAGGCCGACGTCTTCGCCAAGGGCAAGACCGGCGCCTTCATCGGCATGGGCTGGGAGGCCGCCACCGCCGTCAAGGCGAACCCGGCCATCGAGAAGGAGATCGGCTACTTCACCATCCCCGGTGAGACCGCCGACAAGCCCGAGGGCGTCTTCCTCGGCGGCTCCAACCTCGCCATCGCCGCCGGCAGCAAGAAGCAGGACCTCGCCAAGGAGTTCCTGAAGATCGCGCTGTCCGACAAGAACGAGGGAGCGCTGGCCAAGGAGGTCGGCTCGATCCCCAACAAGGACTCGCTCGTGGCGAACGTGAAGGGCAACGCGGCCGCCGAGGCCGCCGCCCCCGGCGCCAAGAACGGCGGCACCACCCCGCTGATCCCCGAGTGGGCCGCGGTGGAGAACGCCCCGAACCCGGTCAAGGCGTATATGACGGCCGTGCTGGGCGGCAAGTCCCCCGAGGAAGCCGCCAAGCAGGTCGAGGCCGACATGAACAAGCGCCTCAGCCAGAAGCAGTGACCTGATCGGTGGTGGGGCCGGCACCGGCCGGCCCCACCACCGCGTACCACGCAATACCGTTCCACAGGGGAGAAGGCGGACGACGATGTCAGCGCAGATCGAAGAGGTGGCGGCGGAGCCCGCCCCCCGGATCGGCGAAGGCGGCGCCCCGCCGCCCCGCCGGAGCAAGGGGATCACGGCAGGCGTCCCGTACCTCCTGATCCTCCCCGCCGCCGCGGTCACCGTGCTGCTGCTCGGCTGGACGCTGGTGAAGAACGGCCTGCTGTCGTTCCAGAACCTCAACCCGCGCCAGCTGATCCAACACGTCACCGAGTGGAGCGGCGTCGACAACTACAGCGAGCAGCTCGGCAGTTCCGAGTTCTGGGGCGTCACCGCCCGCTCGGTGGTCTTCACCGCCGCCAACGTCTTCCTCATCATGGCGCTGGGCTGCCTGATCGGGCTGCTGCTCGCGCGCCTGGGCACCAAGATGCGGCTGATGCTCTCGCTCGGCCTGGTGCTGGCCTGGGCGATGCCCGTCGTCGCCGCGACCACCGTCTTCCAGTGGCTCTTCGACCAGCGGTTCGGCGTCGTCAACTACGTGCTGGACCAGCTCGGCTGGCACTCGATGGCCGACTACAGCTGGACCAGCGGCCAGTTCTCCACCTTCTTCGTGATCACCGTGCTGATCGTCTGGCAGTCGGTCCCGTTCGTGGCGATCAACCTCTACGCGGCGACCACGACGATCCCCGACGAGCTGTACGAGGCGGCGTCGCTGGACGGCGCCGGCCCGTGGAAGCGGTTCACCTCGGTGACCTACCCCTTCCTCAAGCCGTTCTTCCTGGCCACGACGTTCCTCGAAGTCATCTGGATCTTCAAGGCGTTCACCCAGGTCTTCGCGATCAACGAGGGCGGCCCCGACCGGCTCACCGAGACCCTGCCCGTCTACGCCTTCCAGGAGGGCATGGGCAGCCAGCACTTCGGCATGGGCGCCGCGATCTCCATCCTCACCATCGTGATCCTGCTGGCCCTGACGGCGTACTACCTGCGGCTGGTGCTCAAGCAAGAGGAGGACGAACTGTGAAGCGCTCCCTGATGGGCCGCGTCTGGCCGGGGGCGACGGCGGTCGTCCTCTTCATCGGATTCGTCTTCCCCGTCTACTGGATGTTCTCCACGGCCTTCAAGGCCAACAAGGACGTCGTCAGCGAGACCCCCGTCTGGTTCCCGACCAGCCCGACCTTCGAGCACTTCGAGAAGGCCGTGGACGCGGACGGCTTCTGGACGCTGGTGGGCAACTCCTTCACCGTCACCCTGATCGCGGTCGGCCTGTCCCTGGTCATCGCGCTGCTGGCGTCCTTCGCCATCGCGCGGATGCGCTTCCGGGGCCGCAAGAGCTTCATCCTGGTGATGATGATGGCGCAGATGGCCCCCTGGGAGGTCATGGCCCTGGCGTACTACATCATCGTGCGCGACGCCGAGATGCTGAACAGCCTGGTGCCGCTCGCCGCCATCTACACCGTCATGGTGCTGCCCTTCACCGTCCTGACGCTGCGCGGCTACGTCGCCGCCGTGCCGAAGGAGTTGGAGGAGTCGGCGATGGTCGACGGCTGCACCCGCCCCCAGGCGTTCATCAAGGTGATCTTCCCGCTGCTGGCGCCGGGCCTGATGGCGACCTCGCTCTTCGGCTTCATCACCGTCTGGAACGAGTTCCCCTACGTCCTGATCCTCAACAAGCAGGCCGGACAGACCCTCCCGGTGTGGCTGACCGGCTTCCGCACCACCTTCGGCGACGACTGGGGCGCCACGATGGCCGCTTCCTCGCTCTTCGCCGTCCCCATCCTCATCCTTTTCGTCATCCTCCAGCGCAGGGCGGTCGGCGGCCTGACCTCCGGCGCGGTGAAGGGCTAGCACTTTCCTATGGACACACTCACCAGGAACGCCCTCACGGTCCTCCAGCCCGGCTTCACCGGCACCACCGCCCCGGACTGGCTGCTGCGCAGGCTCGGTGAAGGGCTCGCCTCCGTCGGCCTGTTCGGGCGGAACATCGCCTCGCCCGAGCAGCTCGCCGCGCTCACCGCGCGGCTGCGCGCCGAGCGGGACGACGTGCTCGTGGCGATCGACGAGGAGGGCGGCGACGTCACCCGCCTGGAGGTCCGTACCGGCTCCTCCTTCCCCGGCAACCTCGCGCTCGGCGCGGTCGACGACACCGAGCTGACCCGGGCCGTCGCCCGGGAGCTCGGCCGCCGCCTCGCCGCCTGCGGCGTCAACCTCAACTGGGCCCCCTCCGCGGACGTCAACTCCGACCCGGCCAACCCGGTCATCGGCGTACGGTCCTTCGGCGCCGACCCCCGCCTGGTCGCCCGCCACACCGCCGCCTACATCGAGGGCATGCAGGCCGCCGGCGTCGCCGCCTGCACCAAGCACTTCCCCGGCCACGGCGACACCGCGGTCGACTCCCACCACGACATGCCGCGCATCGACGCGGACCTCACCACCTTGTACGCGCGCGAGCTGGTGCCCTTCCGGGCCGCCGTCGCCGCCGGGACCAAGGCCGTCATGAGCGCGCACATCCTGCTGCCCGCGCTCGACGCCGACCTGCCGGCCACGCTCAGCCCCGCCGCGCTGCACGGCCTGCTGCGCGCCCCCGTCACCGAGGGCGGTCTCGGCTTCGACGGCCTGATCGTCACCGACGGCATGGAGATGCGGGCCATCGCCGCCACCTACGGCATCGAACGCGGCAGCGTCATGGCCGTCGCCGCGGGCGCCGACGCCATCTGCGTGGGCGGCGGCCTCGCCGACGAGGACACGGTGCTGCGCCTGCGGGACGCGCTCGTCGGGGCCGTACGCGCGGGAGAGCTTCCCGAGGAGCGGCTCGCCGACGCGGCGGCGCGGGTGCGCGTCCTGTCGGCCTGGACCTCGGGGGCGAGCGCGGATCAGGAGGGGACCGCGCTCGCTCCGGAGGTGGGGCTGGCGGCGGCGCGGCGGGCTCTGCGGGTGACGGCGGCGGGTGCGTACGAACCTCTGGCGCGTCCGGTGTACGTCGCCTCGTTCACCCCCGGCGCGAACATCGCGGTCGGCGACGAGACGCCGTGGGGGGTGGCCCATGAGCTCGGCCGGCTGCTGCCCGGCACACGGACCGGCACGTACGGCCCCGACGCGGCCGGCACGGAGGCGGTGCTCCGGGCCGCGGAGGGGCGGCGGATCGTCGCTGTCGTGCGGGATGTCCATCGGCACGACTGGATGGCGAAGGCGCTCGACGCGTTGCTGGCCGTTCGGCCGGAGACGGTCGTCGTAGAGATGGGGCTGAACCAGGCACCGCCGACGGGGGCGCTGCACATCGCCACGCATGGGGCGGCGCGGGTGTGTGGGCTGGCGGCGGCGGAGGTCATCGCCGGGGCCTGAAGTCTCCCGACTTCTTGTCCTCGATCGCCGGACGGGCTCCATGGAGCCCGTCCGGCGATCGAGGCCCGGGTGCTACAGGCCCTGCCAGGTCGGCTTGTTCGCGTACGTGTGGCGGAAGTAGTCCGCCAGCTTCAGCTTGGACGCCGCCGCCTCGTCCACGACGACTGTCGCGTGCGGGTGCAGCTGCAGCGCCGAGGCGGGGACCAGCGCGGAGACCGGGCCCTCGACCGTCTGGGCGACGGCTTCGGCCTTGCCCTCGCCGGTGGCCAGCAGCACCAGGTGGCGGGCCTCCAGGATCGTGCCGATGCCCTGGGTGATGACGTGGTGCGGCACCTGCTCGATGTCGCCGTCGAAGAAGCGCGCGTTGTCGACGCGGGTCTGCTCCGTCAGCGTCTTGATGCGGGTGCGGGAGGCGAGCGAGGAGCACGGCTCGTTGAAGCCGATGTGCCCGTCGGTGCCGATGCCCAGCAGCTGGAGGTCCACGCCGCCGGCCTCCGGCAGGGCCAGGTCGTACGCCTCGCAGGCGGCCTGGACGTCGGCGGCGGTGCCGTCGGGCCCCATGAAGGAGTCCTCGGTCAGGCCGAGCGGCTCCACGACCTCGCGCAGCACCACCGAGCGGTAGGACTCCGGGTGGTCGGCCGGCAGGCCGACGTATTCGTCGAGCTGGCAGACGCGGGCGCGCGAGGCGTCCACGGCGCCGGCGCGGACCTTGGCCGCCAGCGCCTCGTAGATGGGCAGCGGGGTCGAGCCGGTGGCCACGCCGAGCAGCGCGTCCGGCTTACGGCGGAGCAGGGCGGCCATGGCCTCCGCGATGAGCTCGCCGCCTGCCTTGGCGTCCTGGACGATGACAACTTCCACGCTGGGCCTGCCGATCTGGAGAGTGGAGAGAACTCGTGTGGTATAGACCAATCTAGCAGTCGTGGGCGCCCCGGGCACCGTGGGCTTCCGGCTGGCGGGCGGCCGGTCGGCCGTGGTCGACTGGGAGGGCCCGCGCGGCCGTGCCGTACGGGCACCCGGAGCCGATCGGGAGGTGCCGCATGACGCGCGAGCAGCCGGGCCGGATGATGGCCGCCGAGATGGCCGAGCAACCCGCCGTACTGCGCCGCATCCTCGCCGAGGGCGCCCCGGCGATCCACCGGGTCGCCGAACGGATCGCCGCGCACGGACCGCGCTTCGTCCTGCTGACGGCCCGGGGCACCTCCGACAACGCGGCGCTGTACGCCAAGTACCTGCTCGAAGTGCGGCTGGGCAAACCGTGCGGCCTGACCTCGATGTCGGTCTTCACGACCTACGGGGCGCGGCCCGACTTCACCGGCGTGCTGGTGATCACCATCAGCCAGTCCGGCGGCTCGCCCGACCTGGTCGCCTCCACCCGCGCCGCCCGCGAGGCCGGCGCGCTCACCCTGGCGGTGACCAACAACGCCGATTCGCCGCTGGCCGCGGTCTCGGAGTACCACCTCGACATCCTGGCCGGTCCGGAAAGGGCGCTCCCGGCCACCAAGACGTACACCGCCTCCCTGCTGACCCTCTTCCTGCTCGTCGAGGGGCTGGGCGGCGGGGACGGCGCGGCCGCCCTGGCGCTGCCCGAACCGGCCGAGCGGATCCTCGCGCGCGGTGCGGAGGTCAAGCAGCTCGCCGCCCGCTACCGCTTCGCCGAGCGGATGGTCCTCACCTCCCGCGGCTACGGATATCCGACCGCGAAGGAGGCCGCGCTGAAGCTCATGGAGACGAGCTACATCCCCGCCCTCTCCTACTCCGGCGCCGACCTGCTGCACGGCCCGCTCGCCATGGTCGACAACATCTCGCCCGTCATCGCCATCGTCACCGACGGCAAGGGCGGCCAGGCGCTCCAGCCGGTGCTGGAGCGGCTGCGCGGACGGGGCGCCGACCTGTTCGTCGTGGGTGGCGAGGCGGAGGTCGCCAAGGCGTCGGCGGGCTTCGCCCTCCCGACGGCGGGCGTCCCCGAGGAACTCCAGCCGGTACTGGAGATCCTGCCGCTCCAGATGCTGGCCTACGAGATCACCATGGCCCGGGGGCAGGACCCCGACGCGCCGCGCGCCCTGGCGAAGGTGACGGAGACCCGCTGACGCCTGGCCCGTACGGCGTTCCGCACGGCGGCGCGGGGGGAAGAGAGCCCGGGAGAGCGGGCCCGGAACCACTTCGGGCCGCGGCGCCTGACCGGGACCCTCGACCCGGTCGGCACCGCAGCCCGGAGCCGTCACCGGCCACCGGGTGCGCGGGGTGTGCGGACCCCACGGCCGGCGAGGCCGATGGGAGGCCGTGGCGCGATCAGGGCAGAGAGCGCCGGGCCTCGCTCCGCCCTCCTGTGCGGGGAAGGCGGAAGTTCTGCTCACTCATTGTGGACTAGACCATTCGCCGCTGTCCATGCCCGTGCGCCCGACAGGCGGAAACCGATGACGCCGCCCACCGCGGGTAGGCTCACAGCCGTGCCCTCCATGAACGACCTCGTACGCCAGCACACCGCCCTGGGCGACTCCGACCTGGAGTGGCTGCACCTGCTGGTCTCGGAGTGGCAGTTGCTCTCCGACCTGTCCTTCGCCGACCTCGTGCTGTGGGTGCCCACCCTCGACGGCACCCGCTATGTCTCCGTCGCGCAGATGCGGCCCAACACCGGCCCGACCTCCTACCAGGACGACATGGTCGGCCACCTGGTGCCGCGCGGCCGTCGCCCGATGCTCGACGCCGCCCTCGACGAGGGCCGGATCGTCCGCGAGGGCGACCCGGAGTGGCGCGAGGAGGTCCCGGTCCGTGTCGAGTCCATCCCCGTACGCCGCGAGGGCCGGGTCCTGGGCGTCATCGCCCGGAACACCAACCTGCTGACCGTGCGGACGCCGAGCCGGCTGGAGCTCACCTACCTCCAGAGCGCCTCCGATCTCGCCCAGATGATCGCGAACGGGACCTTCCCGTTCCCCGGCCAGCAGGTCGACATGGACGCCTCGCCGCGCGCCGGCGACGGCCTGATCAGGCTCGATGCCGAGGGCATCGTGCAGTACGCCAGCCCCAACGCGCTCTCCGCCTATCACCGCCTCGGCCTCGCGGCCGACCTCGTGGGGCATCATCTGGGCGGGACCACCGCTCAGTTGGCACCGTCGCGCGGGCCGGTGGACGAGTCGCTGGCCAAGCTCGCCAGCGGCTGGGCGCCACGGGAGTTCGAGGTCGAGGGCAGTGACGGGGTGATCCAGCTCCGGGCGATTCCCCTCAAACCCAAGGGAAACCACATCGGTTCGCTCGTACTGCTGCGCGACGTCACCGAACTCCGTCGCCGCGAGCGAGAGTTGATCACCAAGGACGCCACCATCCGGGAGATCCACCACCGGGTGAAGAACAACCTCCAGACCGTCGCCGCCCTGCTGCGCCTCCAGGCCCGCCGGATCGGCTCGCCCGAGGGCCGCGAGGCGCTGGAGGAGGCGGTCCGCCGGGTCGGGTCCATCGCGATCGTCCATGAGACGCTCTCGCAGAATCTGGACGAGCGCGTCGAATTCGACGAGATCGCCGACCGGGTCCTCGCCATGGTCGCCGAGATCTCACCCGGCCGGGTGGCCGGCCGGCGCACGGGCCGCTTCGGCATCCTGGACGCCGAGGTGGCCACACCGCTGTCGATGGTGCTGACCGAACTGCTCCAGAACGCCATGGAACACGGCTTCGGACCGGGGGAGCACGGCACGGTGGAGATAACGGCCATGCGCAGCGGCACCCGCAAGGACGCGCGCCTGCTGATCTCCGTCCAGGACGACGGCCGCGGCCTGCCGGAGGGCTTCGACCCGCAGCGCGCCGGCAATCTCGGGCTGCAGATCGTCCGCACCCTGGTCGAGGGGGAGATGGGCGGCACCTTCGACATGGTGCCCGCTTCCGGGCGGGGAACCCGGGTCGTCCTCGACATCCCGGTGGGCGCCGAGAAGTCCTGACCGCGACCGGTACGTCCCGACCGCGCGGGCCCGGTCCCGAACGGGACGGTTCGTACCGCGCGGGATCCGTACCGCGTGGGATCGACGCCATGAAAGCACTGAGCCCCGGACCTGGATCAGGTCCGGGGCTCAAAGCTTTTAGCGCATCCGGGGGGTACTGCGCGCTGCGGCTCGGGGGCCGAGGGGTGTTGGTCAGGCGCTGGCGTTACGCGCCCGGTTGCGAGCGGCGCGGCGCTTCATGGCGCGGCGCTCGTCCTCGCTGAGGCCACCCCAGACGCCGGAGTCCTGGCCGGACTCGAGCGCCCACTGCAGGCACTGCTCCATGACGGGGCAGCGGCGGCAGACGGCCTTGGCTTCCTCGATCTGCAGCAGCGCAGGACCGGTGTTGCCGATGGGGAAGAAGAGCTCCGGGTCTTCCTCGCGGCAAACGGCGTTGTGACGCCAGTCCATGGCTGCTCCATCTCCTCGTTATTGCGGCTACGTTGCTTGTGAATGTGAACGCTTTCACGAATCCCCCCGCAAGGGAAGGGCTGACTACCAGTCGGAACTGGGGCAGTCCAAGAAAAAGGGAGGGGGTTCGGGCTGAGTCGGGGAGCCTTGAAGAGCGGCCGTCCCGATCGCCATGAAGAGACTCGCAAACCTCGGCGGCGGATACAACCCCTTCTGGAAAGTTTTTTTTGATTCCTCGGTGTCGGCTAGGTCACAGCCGTACTTCCAGGGGGTGGAACCCAGCCTAAACGTTCGAGTGGAAGGACTTTAGGCCCTACCACTCACACAATCACACGCAGTGCATGGCGAACGCCTGTGAACGTCACGCTTCTCCGCAGTCCGAGGTGGTCACCGTCCATCTGGAAGGGCAGTGGGGCCTGGGAATGCAAGGTGAAGGCCGTCTGATCGTGCAGGGATACGGCGTGCTTTCCCTGCGGACCCCGCTCGGGGGTGGAGGTCAGCAGCTGGGTCACGTACCGGCCGGCCGTCGCGGCGGACAGTTTGGTGAATCCCAGCACGTCAAGGGCGGTGTCGAAGGACGCCTGGGGTGAGGCGTAGACCGGCCGGTTGCCCAGATAGGTCCACGGCGCGGTGTTGCAGATTATCGACATGACGAGATTGTCGATCGGCTCCTCGCCCGGCCGTTCGAGGGTGATCGTGCCGTGTCGGCGATTGGTCTCGCCGAGGAAATGGCGCATCACCTGTCGCACATACAGGGCGTGTGTCGAACGCTTGCCGCGCTCGCGCTGCTGCTCCACCCGGCCGATGACCCCGGCGTCGAACCCGAATCCGGCACAGAAAGTGAACCAGCGGGACGGTACGGCCTCGTCCTCCGTGCCCGGGGTCCCGGCCGCCAGTCCCAGACCGACCGTGCGTTCGGTGCCCTCGCGGAGCGCGTCCAGCAGGGCACCGGTCGCCTCCACCACGTCATTGGGCAGGCCCAGCGCACGGGCGAAGACATTGGTGGAACCGCCGGGGACCACGGCCAGCCGGGGCAGGCGCTCGGTGTCGGGGCCGTCGTGCAGCAGACCGTTGACGACCTCGTTGACCGTGCCGTCACCGCCGAGCGCGACCACCAGATCGGTGTTGCCGTTCTCCGCCGCCCGGCGCGCGAGGTCGCGGGCGTGCCCGCGGTACTCGGTGGTGGCGACCTCCAGCTTGAGATCGCTGGCGAGCGCGTGGACCAGGACATCGCGAGTACGGGCACTGGTGGTGGTGGCCGAAGGATTGACCACGAGGAGCGCGCGCATGCGCGCCAGCCTACCTACCTGTCGGTACACGACCCATCCCCGGCCTGTCTCCCGCCCCCTCGGTCGCCCGCTTCCACCGTGCGTCTGCGGCTACCCTGCAGGGGTGAGCAGTAAGCAGTCCGCGTCGAAGACCCCCCGTAAGAGCGCCGCCCAGAGCGCCGCACGGCCGCAAGCGTCCCGGGCCGCCGAGCCCGCGGGCCCCCGGCCGGCCCGGCTGACGGCCGCCGCCGCGCTGAGCGCCCTGGAGGGCGTCGCGCTGCTGGTCGCCGGGGTCTATCTGCTGGTCATGGGTCTGCTGGGCAAGCCGGACAGCCCGCAGCAGGCCGAGATGGGCGGGCTGACGGTGCTGGCCCTGGGCGCGCTGCCGCTGGTCGCGGCGCGCGGGCTGTGGCAGCTGCGCAGCTGGAGCCGCGGGCCCGCCATGATCACTCAGATCATGGCGCTGCCGGTGGCCTGGACGCTGTTCAACACCGGCGGCGCGCTGATCGCCGCGGGCATCGCGCTCGCGCTGGTGGCCGTGGGCACCCTGGCGCTGCTGGTGAACCCCACGGCGACCGAGGCGCTCGGCATCGGCCCCCGCGAGTCGTAGGCCCCGCGGGGCCCGGTGTCACCGGCACGGGAGTGATCCGGGACGTATCCGCCCGGGAGGTCCTCCCTGCGGCTACTCCTCGATCAGCAGCCGGTCCCGCAGCTGGGCCAGGGTCCGCGCCAGCAGCCGGGAGACGTGCATCTGGGAGATGCCGACCTCCTGGGCGATCTGCGACTGGGTCATATTGCCGAAGAAGCGGAGCAACAGGATCTTCTTCTCGCGCGGCGGCAGATCCTCCAGCAGCGGCTTGAGGGACTCGCGGTACTCCACGCCCTCCAGCGCCTCGTCCTCCGCGCCGAGGGTGTCGGCGACCGCCGGGGACTCGTCGTCGGTGTCCGGGACGTCCAGGGAGAGCGTGCTGTAGGCGTTGGCCGACTCCAGGCCCTCCAGCACCTCCTCCTCGGAGATCCCCAGCTGCTCGGCCAGCTCATGGACGGTGGGCGCCCGGCCGTGCCGCTGGGACAGCTCCGCGGTCGCGGTCGTCAGCGCCAGCCGCAGCTCCTGGAGCCGGCGCGGCACCCGCACCGCCCAGCCCTTGTCGCGGAAGTGCCGCTTGATCTCGCCGACGACCGTGGGGGTGGCGTAGGTCGAGAACTCCACCCCGCGGTCCGGGTCGAACCGGTCCACGGACTTGATCAGGCCGATCGTGGCGACCTGGGTCAGATCGTCCAGCGGCTCGCCGCGGTTGCGGAAGCGCCGCGCCAGGTGCTCCACCAGGGGCAGGTGCATCCGCACCAGGTGGTTGCGCAGCTCGGCGCGCTCGGGCGAGCCGTCCGGAAGCGTCCGCAGCTCGATGAACAGGGCCCGGGCACCGCTGCGGTCGTGCGCGTCGGGGCGCTGATGCCACTGCTGGTGCTGGTGCTCTTCCATGTGGTCCGCCCGCTCTGGTGGGTCGCTCGCCTCGGCCGGTGCCGGGTTCACCGGCTCTCCCGGGTCTCCCGGAAGCGGTCGGGCAGGCTGCTGCGGGATGGCCGGGGTACGCACTCCCCGCGGCGATGCAGTACTCACGGAGCCCCCTCTTCCGTCACGGCTGTCCGGGGCCGGCGCCGCGCTTCTTGTGCAGGCTGATGCTGACCGTACGGTCGTCCGCGACGGTCGAGTCGACCTCACCGGCCAGGGCGGAGAGCACCGTCCAGGCGAAGGTGTCGCGCTCGGGCGCGCGGCCGTCGGTGGTGGGCGCCGAGACCGTCACCCGGAGCGCGTCGCCCACCAGGCGGAACACGCAGCTGAGGACGGAGCCGGGCACGGCTTGTTGCAGAAGGATCGCGCACGCCTCGTCGACGGCGATGCGCAAGTCCTCGATCTCGTCGAGGGTGAAGTCCAAACGGGCCGCGAGGCCGGCTGTCGCCGTCCGCAGCACCGACAGGTAGGCACCCGCAGCGGGCAGCCGGACTTCCACGAAGTCCTGGGTCCCGGGCTCGCCTGCGATTGGGGACACCCTCACCTCCAAGGTGGCACAAGCTTCTTGAGCTGTTACGAGCAGCGCCGGTCCCGCGCCCTGGATGCCCTCCGGGGCGGAGGGCGGCGTGGGCCGGTGCGGCACATGGTTCGGCTGCGACGCTATCGCGATCTGGGGGTTTGTGGAGCAGCCCCGCGACTGTCACTCATGGTAAACCCATGAGCACGGACAGTGGCTAGGGGCTTGCGGTCTCAAATCGAAAGAGCGGTCGCCCTGTTGGGATTTTCGTCACTCTGCGCGAGCGCCGCAAGGGTGCGGAGCGGTTCTCCGGACATCCGTTGCACCGTCCACTCGTCCATCGGCTCGGCGCCGAGGGAGCGGTAGAACGCGATCGACGGTGCGTTCCAGTCCAGCACTGACCATTCGAAACGCTCGTAACCGCGGTCCACGCAGATCCGCGCGAGCTCCGCGAGGAGCGCCTTGCCGTAACCGGCGCCGCGCGCCCGCGGCCGGACGTAGAGGTCCTCCAGATAGATACCGTGCGTACCCGTCCAGGTGGAGAAATTGCGGAACCACAGCGCGAAGCCGAGCGGTTCACCCATCGCGAGGCCGTCACTCACGGAGCTTTCGTCACTCTCCGCTATCAGTGCGAAGACCGCCGGATGGGCCCCGAACAGCGCCTCGCGCAACTGCTCCTCGGTCGCCCGCGCGTCCGCCAGCGCCCGTTCGTACTCGGCGAGTTCGCGGATCATGGCGTGGAGGGCCGGAACGTCGGCGGGGGTGGCGGGTCGGATCATGGGTGCATGCTAGCGGTCGGCGGTGACAGCGCTCCGGCGGCCGGGTCCGCAGGCCGGTCCCGGGCAGGGCGGGGGCGGCCCTCCGGCGGGCCGCGGGGTCAGACGATCCGCTGGTCCACGTAGCACCAGCGCCAGCTCTGTCCCGGCTCGAAGCTGCGCATCACCGCGTGCCCGGACTCCGTGAAATGGCCGGTCGCGTGCCGGTACGGCGAGGAGTCGCAGCACCCGACGTGCCCGCAGACCAGGCACAGTCGCAGCTGCACGGGGTGGCTGCCGGCCGCCTCGCACTCGGGGCAGGTGGCGTGCAGTGGCACCGGCTCAAGGCGCGGCAGCTCGGGAACGTGCGGGCACTCGCTCATGATTGCCAGATTAGATCGCACTGCCGAGGGATGGAGACGGGCGGATGGGGACGGGCGCGGACCGATGGACGTAATGCCACTGCTGATGCTCGTCGCGGCGAGCGCCGCGATCGCGGGCGCGGCGCGGCGCACCCCGGTGCCCGCGCCCCTGATGCTCGTCGCCGCCGGGCTCGTCGCCGCGTACGTGCCGGGCGTGCCGGACTACACCCTCGATCCCGGCATCGTGCTGCCCCTGCTGCTCCCGCCCCTGCTGCACACGGCCGCGCTCGAAAGCTCGTACCTCGATCTGCGGGCCAACATCCGGCCCGTCGCGCTGCTCTCGGTCGGTTATGTGCTCTTCGCGACCCTCGCCGTCGGCTACGTCACCTATCTGGTGGTGCCCGGCCTGCCGCTGACCGCGGCCCTGGTGCTCGGCGCGGTGGTCGCCCCGCCGGACGCCGTCGCCGCCACGGCCATCGCGCGCCGCCTCGGCCTGCCCTCGCGGATCACCACGATCCTCCAGGGCGAGTCGCTGGTGAACGACGCGACCGCGATCACCGCCTTCAAGGTGGCGCTGGCCGCCGCCGTCGGCGAGGGCGCCACCTGGGGCGAGGGGCTCCGGGAATTCGCGGTGGCCTCGATCGGCGGGGTCGGGGTCGGGCTGGTGCTGATGGTGCCGCTGCACTGGCTGCGCAAGCACCTGCGCGAACCGCTGCTCCAGAACACCCTCTCCCTCCTCATCCCCTTCGTCGCCTACGCGGCCGCCGAGGAGGTCGAGGCGTCCGGGGTGCTCGCCGTCGTGGTCGTCGGCCTGTGGCTCGGACACCACTCCTGGCAGGTGGACTTCGCCACCCGCCTCCAGGAGGCGGCCGTGTGGAAGATGGTCTCCTTCGTCCTGGAATCCGCCGTGTTCGCGCTCATCGGCCTCCAACTGCCCGTCGTGCTGCGCGGACTGGGGCAGTACGGGCTGGGGGAGACCGCGCTCTGGTACGCCACCGCGGTCTTCGCCGCCGTCGTGGTCACCCGCTTCGTCTGGGTCTTCCCCGCCACGTTCCTGCCGCGAGTCCTCTCCGCCCGGATCCGCGCGCGTGAGCCCGACACCAACTGGAAGGCGCCGTTCGTCGTCGGCTGGGCCGGGATGCGCGGCGTGGTCTCGCTCGCCATCGCCTTCTCCATCCCCGTGACCACGCACAGCGGCGAGCCGTTCCCCTCCCGCAACCTCGTCCTCTTCCTCACCTTCAGTACCGTGATCGGCACGCTCGTCGTCCAGGGTCTGACCCTGCCCACGCTGATCCGCCTGCTGCGGCTGCCCGCTCGCGACCGGGGCGCCGAGACGCTCGCCGAGGCGCAGGCCCAGAGCGAGGCGTCCACCGCCGCCGAGCGCCGCCTCGACGAGCTCCTCGCGGAGGGCGGCAACGCGCTTCCGTCGCCCCTCGCCGACCGGCTGCGTACGGTCCTGGAGCGGCGCCGCAACGCGGTGTGGGAACGGCTGGGGGCGGTCGACGAGGCGACGGGGGAGTCCGCGGACGACATGTACCGGCGGTTGGCCCGGGAGATGATCGAGGCGGAGCGGGAGGTGTTCGTCTCCTTGCGGGACGCTCGCCGGATCGATGACGAGATGCTGCGGACGCTGCTGCGGCGGCTGGACTTGGAGGAGGCGGCGGCCTATCGGGAGGAGTGAGACCGGGGGCGGGGAATCAGACCCCCGCCGGTGGTCCCGTGATCACCGCCGCCACCGTCGTGCCCCTCGCGAAGGTGCCCTCCTCGGTCAGGGTGGTCAGGCCGTACAGCGCCTTGGCCACGTAGAGCCGCTCCAGCGGAAGGTCGTGCCGCTCGGTGAAGTCGTCGGCGAAGGCGTCCAGCTCCGGGGTGGACCTGGCGTAGCCGCCGCCGTGGAAGCGCTCCTCCAGCCGCCAGGAGCCGCGCCGGCCGCCGAACGCCTCCCGCTGGAGGTGGTCGATCTCCGCGCCGAGGAAGCCGCCCTTGAGGACCGGGAAGCCGATCGCCCGCTGGCCCTCGCCCAGCCCGGCCGCGAGACCCGCCAGCGTGCCGCCCGTGCCGCAGGCGACGCCCACGACGTCCGCCATGCCGCGCAGCTCGTGGCCGAGCGCCGCGCAGCCGCGCGCGGCCGCGGCGTTGGACCCGCCCTCGGGTACGACGAAGCAGTCGTCCCCCGCCTCCGCGACGAGCTCGGCCAGCACCTCGGGCTCGGCCTTGCGCCGGTACAGCGCGCGGCTGACGAAGCGCAGCCGCATGCCGTCCGCCACGCAGCGCGCCAAGGAGGGGTTGAGCGGCCGGTCCGCCAGCTCCTCGCCCCGGACGACGCCGATGGTGGCGAAACCGAGCAGCCGGCCCGCGGCGGCGGTGGCCCGCAGGTGGTTGGAGTACGCGCCGCCGAAGGTCAGCAGCGTGCGCCGGCCCGACTCGGCGGCGGCCCGCAGATTCGGCTCCAGCTTGCGCCACTTGTTGCCCGGAAGCCGCGGATGTATCAGGTCGTCCCGCTTGAGGAGCAGCCGTACGCCGTGCCGGGTGAACCGCTCGTCGGGCAGCTCCACGAGCGGGGAGGGCAGTCGCGGCCGCAGCGCGGCGGGTCCGGCGGCGTCGGCGGAGAGGTCGCTGGTCACGTCTCTATTGTCACTTCTGTCGTCACTTGAGCCGGTCACGGACCCGTTCGCGCAGCCATTCCATGGAGAAGCCGACCGGATCCAGCTTGCCCGGCCGCCATTCGAGATGGCCGATCACGGACCGCTCGCTCCAGCCGTGGAAGCGGCAGATCGCGGCCGCCACCTGCTCGATGGCCAGGAGCTGCTCCTCCGGCCAGGGGTCCTTGCCGTCGCCCCGGTTGACGCACTCGAAGCCGTAGAAGTGGACGTTGCCGTCGGTGTCCGCCCAGCGGACGGGCGGCAGCCGCTTCTCGGCGATCACCGCCTGGAGCACGTCGCCGTCACCGCCCCCGGCGTGGTTGGCGCGCCCGCAGCCGACGAGGTGGATCACGCCGTCCTTGGCGATGACGCCGTGGCCGAGGGGGCCGGGCAGCTCGTCGTAGCCGTTCCAGCACAGCCGCACGCTGCTGTCGGTGCCGGAGGACGCGGTGTGGTGGATCAGCACGCCGTTGACCGGGCCCCAGGGGCCGTGCCCGTCCCGGTTGTGGTCGCGCCAGCCGTCGACCTCGACGACCGTGGCGCCTTCGCGCCGCAGTGCGGCGAGGAACTCGTTCGCGGACATGGGTGGGGCCATGCCGCCCTCCTAGCGAAATCGCGTGGCATACGCCGGACGCGTAGGCCGAATGACCCCCTTTTACCCAAAAGTTCGCAGGTGGGCCGGGCGTTCGGATATCGTGCGAGCCGATTCGGCCTCAGGTCGAAAATCTCATCGTCGACACGGAAGCGCGAGACTGAAGGACAGTGGATTACCAGGCCGTTCTCGAAGAGGTCGCCGCGTTCGCGCGGCCACTGGTCGGCCGCGGCCAGGTGGCCGACTACATCCCGGCGCTGGCCGGCGTGGACACCGGTCACTTCGGCATGGCGGTCGTCGACATCGACGGCGGGGTGTACGGCGTGGGGGACTGGGAACGGCCGTTCTCCGTGCAGTCCATCTCCAAGGCGTTCAGCCTCGCGCTGGTCCTCGCGGAGGGCGGCGAACGCATCTGGGAACGGGTCGGCACGGAACCGTCCGGAAATCCCTTCAACTCCCTCGTCCAGCTCGAATACGAGAACGGCATCCCCCGCAACCCCTTCATCAACGCAGGCGCCCTCGTCGTCACCGACCGGCTCCAGACGCTGACCGGCGACGCCAGCACGACGATGCTGGAGTTCCTGCGCGCGGAGAGCGGCAACCCCTCCGTCGCCTTCGACCCGGCCGTCGCCGCGTCCGAGACCGAGCACGGCGACCGCAACGCCGCCCTCGCGTACTTCATGGCCAGCTACGGCAACCTCGACAACCCCGTGCCCACGGTCCTGGAGCACTACTTCTGGCAGTGCTCCATCGAGATGAGCTGCCGCGACCTCGCCCTCGCGAGCGGCTTCCTGGCCCGCCACGGGCTGCGCGCCGACGGCACGAGGCTGCTGCCGCGGCGCGAGGCCAAACAGGTCAACGCGGTCATGCTGACGTGCGGCACGTACGACGCCGCCGGCGACTTCGCGTACCGGGTGGGGCTGCCGGGCAAGAGCGGCGTGGGCGGGGGCATCGTCGCCGTCATACCGGGGCGCTGCACGCTGTGTGTGTGGAGTCCGGGGCTGGACGCGCGGGGGAACTCCGTGGCGGGGGTGGCGGCGTTGGATCACTTCACGACGCTTACCGGGTGGTCGGTGTTCTGACGGGCCCCTGGTGGGGTGGCGGGGCGCTTGTTCGTACCGCATCTTGGTGCTCATGGAGCATGAGTTGCGGGCGGAGTATGAGAACGGCGGTGTTCGCAGTTGGCACGTCGTGCGGGAGGACTCCGCGACGGCTATGTGCGGGCGGGAGCTGGATCCTTCGGCGGAGACGCGGTCCGTGGATGACTGGGGGACGTCCGGGCTTCCGTTGTGTCACTCGTGTGGGGCGCTGTATTTGCGGGAGGTGCCGTAGTCGGTGACCGGTGGGGTTTTCCCCGACCCGCCCCTTCCCATAACTGGGGGCAAGCCCCCAGACCCCCTTTGTCCTCAAACGCCGGACGGGCTTGGTCGGCTAAGGGCAGCGGATGACCTGGCCCGCGTAGGACAGGTTGCCGCCGAAGCCGAAGAGGAGGATCGGCGCGCCGGAGGGGACCTCGCCTCGGGAGACCAGTTTGGAGAGGGCCAGCGGAATGCTGGCCGCCGACGTGTTGCCGGACTCCGTGACATCCGTGGCGATCACGGCGTTGACCGCGCCCAGCTTGCGGGCGACCGGTTCGATGATGCGGAGATTGGCCTGGTGGAGGACGACCGCGGCCAGGTCCTCCGGGAGGACGCCGGCGCGCTCGCAGACCTGGCGGGCGATCGGCGGCAGCTGGGTCGTGGCCCAGCGGTAGACGGACTGGCCCTCCTGGGCGAAGCGGGAGGGCGTGCCCTCGATCCGTACGGCGTGGCCCATGCCCGGCACCGAGCCCCAGATCACGGGGCCGATCTCCGGCTCGGCGGAGGCCGTGATCACGGCGGCGCCCGCGCCGTCGCCGACCAGGACGCAGGTGGAGCGGTCGGTCCAGTCCGCGACGGCGGTGAACTTCTCCACGCCGATGACCAGCGCGTTCTTCGAGGAACCGGCGCGGATCGCGTGGTCGGCGCTCGCGAGGGCGTGGGTGAAGCCGGCGCAGACGACGTTGAGGTCCATCACGGCGGGGGAGGGCAGGCCCAGCTCGGCGGCGACGCGCGCGGCCGTGTTCGGGCTGCGGTCGACGGCCGTGCAGGTGGCGACGAGGACGAGGTCGATGTCCTCGGGCGCCAGCCCGCTGTTGGCCAGCGCCTTCGCGGCGGCCTGGCCGGCCATCGAGGCGACGGTCTCGTCGGGCTCGGCGACCCGGCGCGTGCGGATGCCCACCCGGGAGCGGATCCACTCGTCGCTGGTGTCGACCATGGTGGCCAGCTCGTCGTTGGTCAGCACCCTGGCCGGCTGGTAGTGGCCGAGGGCGAGTACACGGGACCCGGTCATCGGCGGCTCCTCCTGCGCGGGCGGACGGTGGTGAGTACGGGACCAATAGTCTTGACGGTTGGCGGCCGGTAGACGGGTATGTGATCCACCAATCTTCTGGCCGGATAACTGGCACAAACCTCAGGGGCCCGGCCGCGTCCGCGGCCGGGCCCCACCCCCTCAGGCCGGTGTCACCGCAGCGCGAGCGCCGAGCGGATGGTGCTGAAGAGCTGCGTCTGGTCGGTGACCCCGAGGACGCGCTCCGCCTGCGGGCCCTGCGCCGCGATGCGCACCTGGGTGCCGGTGTGCTCCTGGGCCTGGCCGGGCGTGTTCGTGGAGTAGTTGACCTTGAGCTGCTGGCCCTCGTCGGTCACGAGCGTGGAGGACAGCCCCGGCGGGGTCGCCTCCAGCGGAACGATCTGGCTGGTGTGGCCGTGGTCGGCCGTCGTCACTACCAGGGTATCCGGGTGCGTGGCGGCGTAGGCGCGGGCGACCTTCACCGCGCGGTCCAGGGCGGCGGTCTCACCGATCTGGCCGCAGGGGTCCGCCGCGTGGTCCCGCTTGTCGATCGAGGCGCCCTCGACCTGGAGGAAGAAGCCCTTCTTGGTGTCCTTCCCCTTGGTCTCCAGGAGCTGGAGCGCCTTGCGGGTCTGGTCGTCCAGGCTCGGCGTGCCGGCCTTGCGCTCGGGGTTGTTCGTCACACAGCGCTGCGGGTCGGTGCCGCCCTGGGCGGCGGCCTTGCCGGTCAACTCGACGGGGACGTTGCCGGGGGCGAAGAGGCCCAGTACGGGCTTGCCGGCACGGGCGCCCTTCAGGCCCTTGTCGTCGGTGACCACGTCGTAGCCGAGCTTGCGGGCCTGCTCGGTGACGGTCAGGCCCTTGTAGGGGCCCTCGGTGATCTTCTGGTCGAAGCGGGCCTTGCCGCCGCCCAGGAGCACGTCGACCTTGTGGTTGACGCTCTGCTCGGCGATCGAGCCCGGGCCGCCCTTGGCGATGGTGTCGGCCGGGCACGCCTTCATGTCGGCCGGGCCGGCGCAGCTGCGGTCGGTGGCGTGCGAGGCGAGGACGGCCGGGGTGGCGTCGGTGAGCTCGGCGGTGGTGACGCTGCCGGTCGCCAGGCCGTTGCGCTGCGCCAGCTCCAGGATCGTCGTCATCGGCTTGTCGGTGCCGGGCGACTTCGATATCCGGCCGTTGACGGTTTTCTGCCCGGTCGCCCAGCCGGTGCCGCTGGCGGCGGAGTCGGTGACGTAGTCCGGCTTGCCGTTCTTGTCGACGGAGTACGTGGTGTACGCGCCGGTCAGCGGGAACTTGTCCATGTTCAGCCGGCCGGCCGCGCCCACGGTGTAGTCGCGGGCCAGGGTGATCTCCGAGTCGCCCATGCCGTCACCGATGAGCAGGATGACGTTCTTGGCCTTCTTGGCGCCGTGGCCCGCGCTGAGCGCGGGTGCGTCCGATGCGCCGCCCGACTCCGACGCGACGGCCACCGCGGGCACCGCGATCCCGGCGACGAGCAGTGCGGCGGCGCCCCAGGCGAGACGGCGCCGGTACGGACGAGAACCCATGGTGTTTCCTCCTCATCGGCCGGGCAGGATGCCCGGCCGGACGAAGCTCACCAGGGGCGGGTGTACGGCAGGGGACGACAGAGTGACTTCTGGATCACCGGGGGCTGTCGGCGGGGCCGGCCGCGCCGTCGCTCTTCAGCGCCCTGGCCTCGCTCTTCAGGATGCGCAGGGACTTTCCCAGGGAGCGGGCGGTCTCGGGGAGCTTCTTGGAACCGAACAGCACGACCACGACGAGCACCACCACGAGGATGTGCCACGGCTCCAGGGCGTTGCGCAGCATGAGGGCCTTCTTTCTCTTCTCTCGGTCTTCTCTCCGGCGGCGATCGCCTTCACCATACTTGCCAGTTTGCGCAACTGGACAACCAAAGTCCCCGCTCGTCCGTCTTTCCGGACGACAGGCACGGACCGGGGGAGTAGATGAGGGCTCGTAGATGACAGGCACCCGAGGCAAGCGCGCGCACGGCCGGATGCGGACCCCCGCCGTCGTGGTGGTGGCATTCCTGGTGCTGCTGGCCACAGCCGCCGGCTGGCTCTACCTCAAGCTCAACGGCAACATCAGCACCTTCGACGCGGGCGGCCTCTCGGACGACCGCCCCGGCGCCGGCGCGGCCGGGCAGAACGTCCTGGTCATCGGCTCGGACTCGCGCTCGGGCGGCAACAGCGGGCTCGGCGGCGGCGAGGGCGACGTGGGCCGCTCGGACACCGCCTTCCTGCTGCACGTCTACGGCGACCGCAAGCACGCCATCGGCGTCTCCATCCCCCGCGACACCCTCGTGGACATCCCGCCGTGCCGGCTGCCCGACGGCAGCTGGACGGCGGGGCGGACCCGGGCGATGTTCAACTCCGCCTTCTCCGTGGGGGAGTCGGCCAAGGGCAACCCGGCCTGCACCCAGAACACCGTCGAGAAGCTCACCGGCCTGCGCGTGGACCACACGATCGTCGTCGACTTCGAGGGCTTCGCCTCGATGACCTCGGCCGTGGGCGGCGTCGCGGTGTGCGTGCCCAAGGACGTCTACCAGGGCGACCTCAACCCCAACCTCGGCGCGCGCGGTGACCTGCTCTTCCGCAAGGGGCAGCAGAGCGTCTCCGGTCAGCGGGCGCTGGACTACGTGCGCGTGCGGCACGGGCTCGGCGACGGCTCCGACATCGGGCGGATCCAGCGCCAGCAGGCGTTCGTCTCCAGCATGATCAAGAAGGTGCGGTCGCAGGGGTTCGACCCCACCACGCTGCTGCCGCTCGCCGACGCGGCGACGAAGTCGCTGACCGTCGACCCCGGGCTCGGCTCGGCCGACAAGCTGCTCTCCTTCGCGATGTCGCTGAAGAACATCGACCTGCACGACATCAAGTTCATCACCGTGCCCTGGCGTTACGAGGGCGACCGGGTCGACGTGGTCCAGCCCGAGGCCGACGCGCTGTGGGCCTCGCTCAAGGCCGACCGCACGCTCGACGGCCAGGACGCCACCCGGAAGCCCGGTGGCGGAGGCAAGGCGGCCCGGCCGAGCGCGGAAGCCGCCCGGGCGGGCGTCTCCGGCGACGGCGCCCGGGTCTCCGTCGCCAACGGCACCGACGTCACCGGCCTCGCCGCCCGCGCCGCCGCCTCCCTCAAGGACCACGGCTTCACCGTGACGGACACCAGGACCGCCGAGGAGCGGGACCAGTCCACCACCGTGATCACCTTCGGCCCCGGCCAGGCGGCCCGCGCGCGCAGCCTGACGGCGCTGTTCCCCGGCGCGTATGTACGGGGCGACGCCGCCGACGGCATCACGGTCACGCTTGGCCGCGACTACGCCGAGCGGCCCTCGGCCTCGGCCCCGCCCTCCCCCTCGGCCCCGCCCGGCACGCTCTCCTCCGAGGTCACCGGCAAGGCCCGGTCGGCCGACGACGACCCCTGCGCCAATCTCTCGTACGGCTGACCGAGTGGTCGGCCGCGCGGCGGGGCAAGGGAACAGCACGAAAGAGCGAGGGGAACAGCGTGCCTGATTCATCCGTTTTGGTGGTAGGCGCAGAGTGGTAAGCGCACAGTGAGCCGTGTGGATCCCGTGAGTCCTGTGAGTCCTTCGAGTTCTCCGAGCCAGACGATCAGTCCTTCTCCGAGGAGCAACGCCATGTCCGCCACCCCCCGGGCGCTGCCCAGGCCGCTGCTGGCCCTGATCGCCGCCCTGATCGCGTTGGCCGGCGCGGCGCTGTTCACCCCGGCCGCACATGCCGACACCTCCACCGCCACCGGACTGGACGCGGCCGCGGACACCCTGCGGAAGGGCCCGGTCTACGTCGACCCCAGGGCCGCCGCCCAGCTCCCGCAGGCCGACGCCGAAGCGCTCGCGAAGAAGATCAGGGACGCGGGCAAGCCCGTATTCGTCGCGGTGCTGCCCGCCACCGACGAGTACCCCAAGACGACGGTCTTCCAGGACCTGCGCACCAAGGTCGGCATCGCCGGTGTCTACGTCATCCACCGCGGCGACCAGTTCAACGCGCAGGCCGACCGCAGGGTGATGTCGATCAACTCCGTCCGCAACCTCGTCGGATCCGTCCAGCGCTCCGGCGGCGACGCCAAGGCGCAGCTGAACAGCTTCGTCGACCAGGCCGACCGGCAGGCCAAGGGCGGCGAGCCCGACTCCTGGGGCGGCGACTCCGGCTCCGGCGCCTCGGCGACCGGCCTGATCACCGTCGGCGCGATCGTCGTCGCCGGCGGCGCGGGCGCGTACGCCCTCCACCGGCGCAACAAGAAGCGCCGGGAGGAGCGCGAGCGCGCCGAGCTCGACGCCCTGCGCGTGGTCGTCGACGAGGACATCACCGCCTTCGGCGAGGAACTCGACCGGCTCGACTTCTCCCCCTCCGAGGCCGGCGCCGACGACGCGATGCGCAAGGACTACGAGGAGGCCCTCGACTCCTACGAGGAGGCCAAGGCCAAGATGGCCGCCGCGACCAAACCGACGGCGGTCACGGGCGTGACCGAGTCCCTGGACAAGGGCCGCTTCGCCCTCGCCACCCTCGCCGCCCGCCGCACCGGCGCCCCGCTGCCCGAGCGCCGCATGCCCTGCTTCTTCGACCCGCGCCACGGGCCGTCCGTGCGGGACGTCGAGTGGGCGCCCCCGGGCGGCGCGCCCCGGACCGTACCGGCGTGCGCGGCCGACGCGGCCCGGGTGGCCGACGGCGAGGAGCCGATGTCCCGCACGGTCCAGACCGCGGGTGGTCCGCAGCCGTACTGGAACGCCGGACCCGCCTACGCCCCCTGGGCCGGCGGCTACTTCGGCGGCGGTCTGCTGCCCGGCCTCCTCGTGGGCACGATGCTCGGCGGCATGCTCAGCGGCCCCGCCTACGCCGCGTCGCCCGGCGACACCGGCCCGGACGGCGGCGACTACACCGGATCCGACTTCAACAGCGACGACTTCTCCGGCGGCGGCTGGGGGGACGGCGGCGGCTTCGGGGACGGCGGCGGGGGCGGCTTCGGCGGCGGCGACTGGTGACGGCCGCCCGGCCGCCGATGGGCCGTCAGCCGAGCGACGCCGCGGCCGAGCGCTCGTAGCGCGCCCGCACGGCCGCCAAGGCCACCCCGTACAGCAGCAGGACGAGCGCCAGCAGCCCGTAATACAGCGGCGGCAGCGCCGACATGCCCAGGGCCGGGCCCAGCGGTGACAGCGGCAGCAGCAGGCCGACCACCGCCAGCGCCGTGGCCGCGACCCGGATCGGCCCCGGCGCCCGGCCCTGCGCCGCGTGGCGCCCCGACCGCAGCAACAGCATCACCAGCGCCTGCGTCAGCAGGTTCTCCGTGAACCACCCGGCGTGGAAGGCCGACTGCCCCTCCGCGCCGCCCGGCGACCGTACGGCCGGCGCCAGCACCGCGAAGGTCGCCAGGTCCGCGACCGCGTTCAGCAGGCCGAACACCGTCATGAAGCGGAAGAGGGCGCGCGGCCGCAGGACCGCCGGGCGCCGGTGCGCGGCCGCGGCCGGGCGGTCGAAGGCGAGCGCCAGCTGCGCCGCGTCGAAGCACAGGTTCTGCACGAGCACCTGCGCCGGCAGCATCGGCAGGAACGGCAGCAGCACCCCGGCCACCAGCATCGCCACGACGTTGCCCAGGTTGGACGAGAGCGTGATCCGCAGATAGGCGGCGATGTTGCCGGTGCTGCGCCGCCCGGCGACGATCGCCCGGTCCAGGGCCGTCAGGTCCTTCGAGGCGAGCACCACATCGGCCGCCTCCCGTGCCACGTCGACGCCCTGCCGCGGGCAGATCCCCACATCGGCGGAGCCCAGCGCCGCCAGGTCGTTCACGCCGTCGCCGAGGAACCCCGTGGTGCGGCCGCCCGCCCGCAGGGCGCGCACGATGCGGGCCTTGTGCTCGGGCGCGCACCGCGCGAAGACCGTCGTCCGGGCGGCCAGGCGGGCCAGCTCCGGCTCCGCCAGGCCGTCGATCCGGTCGCCGGTGACGACCTCGCCGGGGTCCAGGCCCAGCTCGCGGCAGGCGCGGGCGGCGGTGCCCGGGTGGTCGCCGGTGAGGACCTTGACGGTGACGCCGCGCCGCGCGAGCACGGCGAGCGCCTCGGCAGCGGTGGGCGCGAGGGCGTCGCGCAGCCCGACGAAGCCGAGGAACGTCAGCTCGCGCTCGTCCGCCGGGGTGTACGGGCGGGAGCGGGCCGGCCGCTCGGCGACCGCCACGGCCAGCACGCGCAGCCCGTCCGCCGCGAGCCCGTCGGCGCGGCGCGCCAGCCGCACCCGGTCCTCGGCGGTGAGGGCACAGAGCGCCAGGACGTCCTCGGGGGCGCCCTTGACGACGAGCGTGTGGGTGGCCCTCAGGGCGCGGACGTTTCCGTACGAGCCGCCGGACGGGGCCACGACGGCGGTGGCGAGGCGGCGGCCGGGCCCGTAGGGGAGCGCGGCGACGCCGTCGAAGTCCGCGGCGTCGCCGTCCGCCGCCTCGTCCGCGTCGAGGATCGCCTCGTCGAGCGCGTCGGGGGCGGGCAGCTCCGCCAGCTGGAGCGTCCACAGGGCGTTGACGGCGGCCCAGCGCAGAACGGCCGGATCCCGCCGGCCCTCGCCGTCCACGGCACAGGCCACGACGGGCCGGTCCTGGGTGAGCGTGCCGGTCTTGTCCACGCACAGCACCTCGACGGCGCCGAGGTCGTGGAGCGCGGGCAGCCGCCTGACGACGACCTCGCCGCCGCGCGCGAGCAGCGCGGCGCCCCGCGCCAGCGCGGTCGTCACGACGACCGGCAGCATCTCGGGCGTGAGCCCGACCGCCACCGCCACGGCGAACGGCAGCGCCTCCGGCCCGCGCCCGCGCAGCAGGGCGCCGGCGACCAGCACGAGCGGCGCGGTGCAGAGCATGAACCGCACCAGGGTCCAGGCGATCCCGTTCACCGACCGCTCGAACGGGCGCGGCAGGCGTGGCTGTTCGAGCGGTACGCGCGGCAGCGCCCCGGAGAGGACGGTGTCCGCGCCGGTGGCGACGACCACGCCGACACCGCTGCCGGAGACGACGCTGCTGCCCTGGAGGCAGAGGTGGGGCCGGTTGGGGGCGGTGTGCGCGGAGGGGGTCGGTGTCGGGGGCTGACGGTCCGGGGCGTGGTGCGCGGCCGGCTCCGGCGTCGGGTCGGGACCGTCCGGGCCGTGGTGCGCGGCGCGGTCCGCCGTGCCCGGAGAGTCGGCGGCCGACGCCGCTGTCTCCTCCGCCGACTTCGTCACCGGCGCCGACTCGCCCGTCAGGGCCGCCTCGTGCACCGTCAGCCCGGTCGTACGCAGCAGGCGCAGGTCCGCCGGGACCAGGTCGCCGGGGGCCAGGACCACGACGTCGCCCGGCACGAGCTGGTCCACGGGCAGCTCGCGGGCCAGCGGTGGTGAGGTGTCCGTGGCGCGGCGCCGCACCGTGGCCGTGGTGGCGATCAGATCGCGCAGCCCGGCGGCCGCCCGGTCGGCGCGGTGTTCGCCGGTGGCGCGCAGCACGCAGCTGACCGTCACCAGGACCGCGATCACACAGGCGGTGCCCCAGGCGGCCACCGCCGCCGAGACCAGGCCGAGGCCGAGCAGGACGGCTGTGAAGGGGTCACGCAGGCCGCGGGCGAAGCGGTGGGGCCAGGAGGCGGGGCGGCGGCCGGGGAAGGTGTTCTCGCCGTGGCGCGCGAGCCGCTCCTCCGCCCGGGCCTCCACCAACCCGCGCGGCCCGGTCTCCAGGGCGCGCAGGACTTCCAGGGTCGTGCCGTCCGCGATCGGTCGCGCGGCAGGCCCCTCAGGCGCCCAGACCACGAAGGCGCCCGGTGCCGGTGACGGCTCCGGTACCGGCCTTGCGGTCGGCGAGCTGGCCGACCATGAGGCGGACGATCGTGACGACATCGGGGTCGTCCACCAGATACACCACGCGGCGCCCCTCGCGGCGCGACCGCACCAGCCCCGCGAGCTTCAGCTTCGCCAGGTGCTGGCTGATCGCGGGCAGCGCGCCGCCGACCCGCTCGGCGAGCCCGCTGACGTCGCTCTCACCCTGCGCCAGGGCCCAGACCAGGTGCAGCCGGGCCGACGAGGCGAGCAGCCCGAACGCGGCGGCGGCCTCGGACAGCACCTCCGCCGACGGGTCGTCGAAGCCCTCGTCGATGCCCCCTGGGAAGCCCTCGACGCTCCCGACACCTGCGGCCACTGTCGCACTCTCCCGTCCCTGGCGGGCTTTCCCCGCACCCGCGCACGACCAGTCTAGGCACGCTCCGCCGGTGGAACCGGCGGACATGCACCCCCCGTGGACTGGGCAGAGGTAACGACAGGAAACAGGCCGGAAGTACCGGAAAGGGCTGGAAAGGGGGAGTCGTGGAAATCTCGGGAATTTTCAGCGCGATAGTCATCGGCGTCATCATCGGTGTGCTGGGCCGCCTCGTGGTCCCGGGGCGCCAGCACATCGGCGTGCTGTGGACGATCCTGGTCGGCATCGTCGCGGCGTTCGCGGGGGCGGCGATCGCCCACGCGCTGGGGGTGGACGACACCAAGGGCGTCGACTGGATCGAGTGGCTCATCCAGATCGGACTGGCGGCCCTGGGCGTGGCCGCCCTCGACCGCGCGAAAGCCCGTCACTGAGCGGCGCGTCCCTTCCGGCGGCCGGGCGGTCGCGCCCGGCCCTTCCGGTGGCGGTGGTCAGGACAGCTTGCCGTCGTAGTCCGGCAGCTTGACGGTCCGCTCGGCGTGGCCGCCGGCCAGGTCCGTGGTGTTGTTGCCGATATTGGCGATGATCTTGTAGCCCTGGGCCTCGATCTCCGCCCGCTTGGCGGTCTTGTACGTGCTCACGTCCCGGAAGAGGTCCGGGAGCCGGCGCACGTACAGGCCGCTGACCGGGTAGCCCACCCGCCGCAGGTTGTAGGAGGTGGCCGGTTCGAGGACGCCGGGCCGGGCGGTGACGAAGAAGATCGCGGCGCCGCGCTCGTGCGCGTACCGCGTCAGCTCCAGGACCGGCGCGATCGCCGGGGTCGGGTACGTCCAGTGGAAGTCCGTCTCCAGCGAGCTGTTGTCGATGTCCAGGACGATGGCCTGCTTCTCGCCGTGCGCGTTCCCGGTGCGCTCGGTGACGTAGGGCCGTGCCCCGTCGATGACGGACCTCACCTCGCGCGACCAGGTCGCGTAGTCGACGCCTTTGAGGCCGGCGGTTCCGGATGTGTGGCCGGAGTTCGCGACGGCGGACGCGGGCGAGGCGGTGGCCGCGGTGGCCGTCGTCGTGGTCGCGCCGACGGCGAGGGTGGCGACGGCGACGGCCGCCAGGACCCGGCGAACGGCCGGCGAAGAGGGCGGTGAGGCCGGGGAGTTGGGTGCGGCCGAGGAGGTCGATGCGGTCATGAGTGGCATGCTCACGCCCGCCGGTGACGAGGGAGGAAATCCGGGATGGCCAGGGGGCAACGACCGTTCTCCCGTTCCGTTTCCTTCGCCGTCGGCGAAAAAAGGAGGCATAGCCACCGGCGCCTCGGGTAGGCGGGCGGTCGTCACCAACGGATAGGGGAGGACGACGTGACCACCACGGCATCCACGGTTACGACAGGACATTCGACGGCTGCTCCGCAGCGGCTCGAAGAATCGGTCGGGGGGCTGCCGTACATCGAGGACGCGACCGCAGTGGCGCCGCGCGACGCCCGCGAGCTGTCCAAGCTCTTCTTCGACCGGCTCAACGAGCTCGAAGAGGGCACGCACGCCTACCAGTACGCCCGGAACACCCTGATCGAGATAAACCTCTCCCTCGTGCGCTTCGCCGCCTCCCGCTTCCGCAGCCGCGGCGACCAGATGGAGGACATCATCCAGGTCGGCACGATCGGCCTGATCAAGGCGATCGACCGCTTCGACCTCTCGCGCGAGGTCGAGTTCACGACCTTCGCCGTGCCGTACATCGTCGGCGAGATCAAGCGGCACTTCCGCGACACCAGCTGGTCCGTGCACGTGCCCCGGCGCCTCCAGGAGCTCCGCGTCGAACTCGCCAAGGCCACCAGCGAGCTGTCGCAGGAGCTGGACCACTCGCCCACCCCCGCCGAGCTGGCCGAGCACCTCGGCCTCAGCCGGGAAGAGGTCATCGAGGGCATCGTCGCCAGCAACGGCTACACCGCCGGATCGATCGACGTGCCCGTGGACGAGGGCTCCGACCAGGCCGGCAACAGCTACGCCGACCGGCTCGGCGACCTCGACCCCGCCCTCGAAGGGGTGGAGAACCTGCACGCGCTCAAGCCCCTGGTCGCCGAGTTGAGCGAGCGGGACCGGCAGATCCTGCGGATGCGGTTCGGCGGGGAGATGACCCAGTCGGAGATCGGCGCCGAGCTCGGGATCTCCCAGATGCACGTGTCACGGCTGCTGAGCCGCATCGTCGCCAGGCTGCGGGCGGGGATGGTGGGCCAGCAGCGGTAACGGTCCGCGGCCCGGGCTCCCCGACCTCGCCCGGGCCGCTCCGTACCGCCGGGGGTGTCAGACCCCCACCGGCGCCGGTACGGCCGGCCGCAGCCACGTGGCTCTCACGGTCTTGCCCTCCGGCCCCCGGTCGACCTCCAGGGACGTGGCCAGCCGCTCCACCATGTGCCAGCCCAGCCCGCCGGCCCCCGTCAGGGACGGGGTGCGGGGCACGGGCGGCTGGGTGCTGGCGTCGGCGATCTCCACCACCAGCCGGCCCTGGACGGCCCGTACGCACAGCCGCCACCAGCCGCCGGTGTGCCGGATGGCATTGGTGACCAGCTCGGAGACCACGAGTACGACCGCGTCGAGATCGGCCCAGGGACAGTGCTGGGCCAGAAACTCCGCCGTCGCGTGGCGTGCGCCGGCGGCGTCCCCGCAGGGGGATTCGATGACGACCATCGTGCGGCTCCTTCTGTTTCCTCGCCCTCGCGCATACCCAGCGATCGGCAGGACATGACGGATTCGTGCCGGGTTCCTCCGGCGGCTTGCCGCCGAGGGCTCCGACAGGGCGTGCGGGCCGCTCCGACGACGGGTGGCCCTCACGACAGGGTGACCAGGTCGTTCGCCTCAGGGCCGGGGCGGCTCGGGGAACCCCGACGGGAAGCCCTTCGGCGGCCCGGTGGGGAGGTCCGTGGGGAAGCCCTCCGGCGGGCCCGTGGGGAATCCGTCGGGCGGGCCCGTCGGGAGGGCGGGTGGCGTCCTGGCGGGGACGTCGGCGGACGGCTCGGCGGGCGCCATGCCGGGCACCTGCTCGATCCGGTCCGAGACCTCGTCCTCGAAGGGCCCGAACACGGTCAGGTAGAAGACACCGAAGCCCACGCACGCGGCGACGAAGATGCCGAGGAACGCCAGCAGGATCCCGGTCCCCGCCCACGTCCTGGCGTCCCCGGGCGGGATCGCCGTCGCCCGGTCCGGCCGGCCCGCCGGGTAGCGGATGACGACGGTGTCGCCCTCGATGACCGTCGCGGAACCGCCGGCCTCCTCGAATCGGCGCACCTCGCCGTCGGCGGTGGTGAACTCATGGACGTGGTGCAGCGTCGTCGACGACGAGGTGTGCCCGCCCTGCCGACGACGGGTGGTCGTCCGCGCGTACAGGCGCAGACACCGGCCCTGGACCTCGATGCCGCTCCGCCAGGCCGCCCTCAGCCGTCGCATCCGTATCACCGCCCACACCATCGCCGCGATCCCGCCGGCCGCCATCAGGCTCGGCAGAGCCAGGATGAATACGTCGAACATGAGCCCCCCGCTTGTACGGACGTGTGTGCCCATATCCAACCGGAACGGCCTGTTGGGCGCGAACCCTTACACGTCACACCGACCCCGGCTTTCCGGTGACGTGGAGTGCTGAGATCGGTACCCTCTGTGTCTGTCGCTCGTAAGCGCTCAACGGAGGGCAGCACTGCATGAGGAAGATGTCCCGCGTGTCCCGCGCCTGCGGAATCGCCGCCGGAAACCTGCTCGTGGCTCTGGCGCTGGTGGGGGCGTCGGGCTCCGCCACGCCCGCGCAGGCTCCCGGCGCCCCCGCCGCCCGTGAGGGATGCCGGAACGACGGCACGTCGTTCACTGACCGGCTGCTCCCCGGACACTGCCTCCAGAACGGGGGGAACCGCCTCGAAATGCAGTACGACGGCAACCTCGTGCTGTATTCCGGCTCGCGCGCCTGCTGGTCGAGCGGCACCGACGGCACCGACGGCGTCTACGCCCAGTACTCGGGCGACTGGAAGCTCGACTCGCCGTACCTGGCGCTGGAGTCGCCCTTCGGGCAGCTCAGGAAGTGGCGCGGCAAGTACACCGGGGCCCACAAGTCCGGGAACATCAGCCTCAACAACAAGGGTGAGGTCTGGATCGCGTACGGGAAGTTCGTGGGCTGCTGACATGCGAGGACTCATCGCTCGGGGCGCGGTCGCGCTCGTGCTCGCGGCCGGTGCGGTGGCCGGGGTCCCCGCGGCGGCGGGCGCGGCGGCCGCGCCGGTGCCCGGCTACGACGTCTGTGTGGCGAACGACAATCTGGGCGAGATCGCCAACAACTTCATCTCCCGGTGCCGGAAGGGGGGCATCCGGCAGGTGTTCCCGGGGCAGCATTACGGAGACACGCTCGGCTTCCTCAAGGATTGCCGGGAGAAGTCGTGCAACACGGCCTGGAAGCTCCTGAACGACAACCGCTTCAAGAAGTGAGCAGGCCGAGGACATGGGCACGTACATCGCCGTTCTGCTGAGCGAGAGCTCGGCCGACGCCGCGGATCACACTCCGCTCTACCAGGAGAGCTTCGTCCTGCTCATGGCCGGGAATCCGGCGGAGGCGCGCGAGAAGGCCGCCGAGCGGGGCCGGCGACTGGAGACGAGCTATGAGAACGAACGCGGTGAGCTGATCACCTGGAAGCTGCGGCATGTGGTGGACGTCAACGAGGTTCTCGACGAGAACCTCGTCGACGGCGCCGAACTCTACGCCCGGCACTTCCGGAACTACGCCGCCTACCGGTCCTTCGAGCCGCTGCTGTCGGGTGAGGAGCTGTAGCGGACCGGCGGCGGGCTTTCAGCGGCTGATCAGGAAGTCGAGGAACGCGGCGAATTCGACCTGGTTGGTGTAGTTGACCCGCCTTTTGTTCCTGGTGAGGTACGGGAGGTCCTCGTATGCCGTCTGCTCCAGCATCAGTGGGATCACGGTCTGCCGGGAGGGGCCGCTGAGCTCGGCGTTCAGGACGCTCCCGTACTCCGCCCGCGACCAGCCGCTGCGGACGAGGTCCGCGCTGACGCAGGGCAGGACGTATCTGCTGGCCTTGAGACCGGCTTCGATCCTGTCCATGATGTCGTCGCCGAAATTGATCTGTTCGCTGTCCAGCCAATACGTGATCTTGTTGTCCTTGAGCCGTTCGGCGATCCGCTTCACCTCCGCGATGTCCTCGCTCGCGTGGCAGAGGAAGACGTCGAACTCGAACTACCCTTCCGTGCGTTCCTCCTGCGGTGCGGCGATCGGCATTTCCGTCCTTTCGGCAGACACGGACTTGATCAGGACGCCCGCGCCGTAGAACTTGACGACCCCCACCCGCCCCGGGAGCGGGAGGTGCGGGCAGCTCGCGTGGAGTTCGTACGTCCGCTCGCCGGCGCGGATCTCGCCCCGTACGTGGCCGGAGAAGAATTCCAGCGAGAACCGGTTGTAGCCGGGGCTCAGATCGACCGGCTCCGGCAGCGCCGCCACCGGGGTCAGCACGCCCTCCCGGAAGACGCCGAATCTCGCGACCGTAGTGGTGTCGTCCGCCCCTTCCGGCGCGGTGTAGAAGGCGAGGAACGTCCAGTCGTGGTCGGCCCGGCAGATCAGCCCGGCGCCCGTGCCCCGGCGGCTCGTCAGCAGCACCTCGGCGGTGATCCGGCCGTTGAGCATCGGCTCGGTCCGCGGTTCGAGCGCGTAGGAGGCGCCGAATTCCCCGATGCCGCCGCCGTGGCCGACGATTGGGGTGCCACCCGTCGTCCAGTCGCTATCGGGTGAAGCGTGCCAGGTATTCACGGAGCTTCTCGCGCTTCGATTCCAGTACGTCCCGGTCCTCGGGGTGTTTGCCGATCAGGATGTCGGTGACGCCGATGGCCTCCACCAGGAGGGCGAGCTGGACGTCGTCGTCGTAGCCCATGGAGCCGACCTGGCGGACGTTCTTCATGCCGTACTTATGGGCGACGCTCTTGCGCAGCCGGATCAGGATGGAGCCGACCTCGGGCTCCTGCGTATACCGCTCCACCAGGTCGACGATCGTCGCCTGCACCTCGTTCGTCGAGCGGTGCCAGCCGAGGTGCCCGATCTCGCCGAGGTAGCGGTCGCCGTCCGGACCGTCGGACTCCGCGAACAGCCCCTCCTCGATCGTACGCATCCTGGCGACCTCCGCCGTGAGCATCGTCCGCATCCCGCTGAGGTCGTTGGAGTCCAGCTGCCGGAGGGCCTGTTCGTCGGTCGTGGCCGCCTCGTGCTGCTCCACGACGCTGCGGACCAGGGGGTCGACCGGGGCGCGGGCCACGTCCTGCAAGGGGGCCAGGGTGACGTTCCGCTCGGTGCCGGCGACGCGTCGGCCGCTGTCGTAGAGCGCCGCGCCGAGGGTCAGCTCCCCGGCGTTCATCCGCGTCGGATCGATTTCCAGCCGGACCGCGAAATTGAAGGTGTCCTGACCCTTGAGCGGCCGGAGCCGATACCGCCGGGAGACCTTGCGCAGGGAATTCAGCTCCCGGCTCATGGTCACACCCCGGGGCAGGGACAGCTCGACCGTGGGGCTGTCCAGGGCCACGGTCAGAGCGCCCTGGAACTCCTCTTCGAGGATGTTTTCGATTCCCGCTTCGTCGATGTACCAGAACTTGCCGCCCGACGCCGTGGCGATCGCCTCCAGGAGATCCTCCTGGAAGTCGTTGCCGACCCCGATGGTCGACGTCGTGATGCCCTCGTCGCGCGCCCTCGACGCGATACCGGCGAGCGTCGTCTTCTTCGTCTCCCCGGCATTCGCCATGCCGTCGGAGAGCAGGATCAGCCGGCTGTAGTGGTTGTCCTCCATGTGCGTCTGGAGTTCCAGGAGCCCCTGATACCAGCCGAGCGAGAGGTTCGTCAGGCCGCCCGAGGTGATGGCGGCCAGCCTTTCCTCCACCTGATCGGCGGGTGTCTGCGGATTGATGACGACCTGGGCGTCGTCGTCGAAGACGACCACGGTGAAGAGATCGTCACCGGTGATGCGCCGATGGATGTCGGCACAGCTCCGCTTGACGGTGTCGAGCTTCTTGCCCGACATGCTGCCGCTGCGGTCGATCACCAGACAGAGATTCATGGCGTTCGCGGCGCGGCCGACGCTCTCCGTGGAGCGGCATCTGACTTCGACGATCGCGTCGATTTCCGTCACTTCGTCGTTCCGGGCGACGGGACGTTCGGTCAGGAGTAAGAGCTCGATGGGTGGATCGCCCATTGCATCCCCCGTGATGCGCGTGCGGTGAACCGTACTGGCCATCCAGAGAACCACATGGCGCCCTGGCCGGGGAGAGTTTGACGACAGACCGATGGGAATACCTTCGGATGCGATCAATTGAGCGAACGGAAAGCCGACCGCGCCCGGTCCGAGACGGACCGGGCGCGGACGGTGAATCGGTGGCGGCGACGCGGCGATGACCGGGCGGCCGATACCGGGTCAGGCCTTCTTGGTCTCCCAGAAGATCTTGTCGATCTGGGCGATGAGCTCCAGGGCCTTCTCGCCCGTCTTCGGGTCGTTCGACGCCTTGGCCGTGGACAGCGCCTTGAGGGTGTCGTTGACCAGCTGGTGGAGCTCGGGGTACTTCTCGAAGTGCGGCGGCTTGAAGTAGTCGCTCCACAGCACCGAGACGTGGTGCTTGGCCAGCTCCGCGCGCTGCTCCTTGATGATCAGGGCGCGGGTGCGGAAGTCCGGGTCCTCGTTGGCCTGGTACTTCTCCTGGACTGCCTTGACCGACTCGGCCTCGATGCGGGCCTGGGCCGGGTCGTAAACGCCGCAGGGCAGGTCGCAGTGGGCACTGACCTGCACCTTGGGGGCGAACAGGCGGGAAAGCATAGAGCTGTCCTTCCTCGTGATCGTCTTCTCAGGTGCGAGATTACTCGGTGTGGGAAGGCTTTTCTCGGGTGCCCCGGGGGGCTTAGGACAAAAGACCGGTGTCAGGCTGGGACTGGTGGAGGAAACGGACCGGAGGTGCCGTGGTGCGGGAGCAAGTGGACGAGCGCGGGCATGAGCAGGACCGCGAGCGTCGCGGACTGCTGCGGATCGGGCTGGCCGAGGTCTACAACCCGTCGATGGTGCCGACGCTCAACCCCGGCGACCAGTTGGTCGTGCAGTACGGGGCGGCCGTGCGACCGGGTGATGTCGTGGTGCTGCGACACCCGTTCCGGCAGGACCTGCTCATCGTCAAGCGGGCGGTGGAGCGCCGCGAGGGCGGCTGGTGGGTGATGGGCGACAACCCGCTCGTGGAGAACGACAGCCGGGAGTTCGGCACCGTGCCCGACGAGTTCGTGGTGGCCCGCGCCTGGGTGCGGCTGCGCCGCCCGCCGGCCCCGGGTCAGCGCTCGGCGGGTGCGCTGCTCGCGTGGCTGGCGTCGGCGCTCAGGCCCGTACGGGCGGTGCCGGCGGCCTCGGCCTCCTGGCTCTCCAGGCGCTTGCGGGCGCGGTAGGCGGCGACGTTGGCCCGGGTGGCGCAGCGGTCGGAGCAGTAGCGGCGCGAGCGGTTGGTCGAGGTGTCGAGATAGGCGTTGCGGCAGGGGGCCGCCTGGCAGATGCCGAGCCGGTCCACGCCGTACTCCGTCAGATGGACGGCCAGGCCCATACAGGCGGTCGCGGTGTACGAGGCGCTGGCGTTGGCGGCGTGATCGGCGATGTGCATGTGCCACTTGGGGCGGCCGTCGTCGTCGCGGAACTCGTGCCCGGAGATCTGCGGGCTGACGGGGAACTCCATCAGCAGCGCGTTGAGCAGGTCCACGGCCCGCACCTCGTCGCCCTCGGCCGCGGCTTCGAAGACCGTGCGCAGCCGCGCCCGTACGGACCTCAGCCGGGTGACGTCGCTGTCGGCCGCGCGCCGGGCGCCCTGCGCACCGGCCCCGAAGAGCTCGCGCACGGCCTCCACCGAGGTGAGCTGGTCGGTGCCGCGCGCGGGCTCCTCGCTGTTGACCAGCCGCACGGCGAAGTCCGAGTAATAGGCCAGTTCCACTTGTGGTCCTTACGCAGGCGGTCTATGGTCGCTGCTGTCGATCAGTAATGGTCGGTGTGCGATCGAGGGTATTACACCGTGTGACCTGTTGGAGGGGATGTCATGACACAGGCCGTCACCGGCCCGGACTGGGGCGCCTGGCAGGAGAGCTGGGACCGGCAGCAGGAGTGGTACCTGCCCGACCGCGAGGAGCGGTTCCGGGTCATGCTCGACATGGTCGAGGCGTGCGTCGGCACCGAGGCCCGGGTGCTGGACCTCGCCTGCGGCACCGGCTCGATCTCCGCCCGCCTCCTCGACCGCTTCCCCAAGGCCGTCTCCACCGGCGTCGACCTCGACCCCGCCCTGCTGACCATCGCCCGCGGCACCTTCGCCGGCGACAGCCGGATCGAGTTCGTGACCGCGGACCTCAAGGACCCGCGGTGGACCCGGAAGCTGCCCCACGACAGCTACGACGCGGTGCTCACCGCCACCGCGCTCCACTGGCTGCACACGGAACCGCTGCGCACGCTCTACGGACAGCTCGCCGGGCTCGTCCGGGAGGGCGGCGTCTTCATGAACGCCGACGGCATGCCGGACGACTCCACGCCCCGTATCAACGCGGCCGAACGCGCCCTGCGGCACGCGCGCATGGACCGGGCCAAGGCCGAGGGCGCCGTCGACTGGCGCGAGTGGTGGGAGCTCGCGGCCGCCGACCCGGTGCTCGCCGGGCCGACCGCCGAGCGCTTCGCGATCTACGGGGAGCACGCCGACGGTGACATGCCCTCCGCCGAGTGGCACGCCCGTACGCTGCGCGAGGCCGGCTTCGCCGAGGCCCGGCAGGTGTGGTGCTCGCCCACGGACGCGATGGTGCTGGCGCTGAAGTAGGCGCGGACGGCAGAAGGAGGCGGTACGGGCTCGCCCGTACCGCCTCCTCGTCATTGCCCGGCCGGCCCTAAAGGACCTTGGACAGGAACGACTTCGTCCGCTCGTGCTGCGGGTTGGTCAGCACCTCGCGCGGGTGGCCGGACTCGACGACCACGCCGTCGTCCATGAAGACGACGGAGTCGCCGACCTCGCGGGCGAAGCCCATCTCATGGGTGACGACGATCATCGTCATGCCGTCCTCGGCGAGGCCCCGCATGACGTCCAGGACATCGCCGACCAGCTCCGGGTCGAGCGCCGAGGTGGGCTCGTCGAAGAGCATCAGCTTCGGCTCCATGGCCAGCGCGCGGGCGATCGCCACGCGCTGCTGCTGGCCGCCGGAGAGCTGGGAGGGGTAGTTGCCGGCCTTGTCGGCCAGGCCGACGCGGTCGAGGAGCTTCAGGGCGCGCTCCCGGGCCACCGCCTTGGTCTCGCCCTTGACCTGCATCGGCGCCTCCATGACATTGGCCAGCGCCGTCATGTGCGGGAAGAGGTTGAAGCGCTGGAACACCATGCCGATGTCCCGCCGCTTCAGGGCCACCTCGCTGTCCTTGAGCTCGTACAGCTTGTCGCCCTTCTGGCGGTAGCCGACCAGCTCGCCGTCGACGGACAGCCGACCGGCGTTGATCTTCTCCAGGTGGTTGATGCACCGCAGGAAGGTGGACTTGCCGGAACCGGACGGGCCGATGAGGCAGAACACCTCGCGCGGGGCGACCTCGAGGTCGATGCCCTTGAGGACCTGGACGGCGCCGTAGGACTTGTGGACGCCCTCGGCCTTCACCATCGCGTTCATGCGCTGACACCTCCGGGGGAACGGTGACCGACGGTGGCCAGGTTGGTCTTGATCTTCTGCCACGGCGTGAGCGGCAGGGCTCGCAGCGAGCCGCGGGCGTAGTGCCGCTCCAGGTAGAACTGGCCGACGCTGAAGACGCTGGTCAGGATCAGGTACCAGGTGGCGGCGAGGAAGAGCATCTCGACCGTGGCACCGGTGGTCTGGCCGATGTCGGAGGTGGAGCGCAGCAGCTCCAGGTACTGCGCGGCGCTCGCCGCCAGCGACGAGGTCTTGAGCATGTTGATGAACTCGTTGCCGGTGGGCGGCACGATCACCCGCATCGCCTGCGGCAGCACGACCCGCCGCAGGGTCTTGCCCTGGTTCATGCCGAGCGCGTGCGACGCCTCGGTCTGGCCCTCGTCGACCGACTGGATGCCCGCACGGACGATCTCCGACATGTACGCGGCCTCGTTGAGCCCCAGGCCGAGCAGCGCGGCCATGAACGGGGTCATGAAGTCGCTCATCTCGTCCCGGTAGATCGGGCCGAGGTTGATGTACGGGAAGATCAGCGCGAGGTTGAACCACAGCAGCAGCTGGACATACACCGGGGTGCCCCGGAAGAACCAGATGTAGAGCCAGGAGACCGAGGAGGTCACCGGGTTCTTCGACAGCCGCATCACGGCCAGCACGATGCCGAGCGCCAGACCCAGCGCCATGGCGAGCACCGAGATCAGGACGGTCTTGCCGAGGCCCGTCACGACCGTCGAGTCGAAGAGGTAGTCCGGGATGGCGCTGTAGTTGACGTTCGCGGTGGCGAAGGCGTTGAACAGCAGGCCCAGGAGGGCGAGGACGAGGACGGCGGAGACCCAGCGGCCGTAGTGCCGGACGGGGATGGCCTTGATGGCCTCCGGCCCGCCGCCACCGCCCGCGGTCTTGGTCGCGGCCTTGGCCCGGGGGCCGTCGGCGGCCGGCTCGTCGGCGCTCTTCTTCGCGAGGTCGGCCTTGGCGGGGGCCTTCTTGTCGGCGTCCGGCGTCTCGGCGGCCTTCTCGGCGGCCTTCTTCTCGGGCTCCGGCTCGGCGTCGGCGGGCTTGTCGTCCGCCTTGTCGTCCGTCTTGTCGGACGCGGCGGCAGCCTTGGCGTCCGACTTCTCGGTGTCCGGCTTGTCAGCCTTGTCCGCCTTGGCGTCCGAGGCCTTCTCGGGCTCGGCCTTGTCCTCAGCCGCCTTCTCGGGCTTCGGCTCCGGCGTCGCGCCGGTGGTCTTGTCGTCCGCGGCCTCGGGCTGCGGACGGTCCGGCTCCGACTTGTCGGGCTCCGGCTTTTCGGGGGAAGCAGTCACGGGGTATGGCCTTTCAGCGTGCCGTACGAGGGGAGGGAGAGGGGTCAGGAACCGCCGTTGATCTTGGCTTCCTTGACGGCGCCGGCCTCGACGCCCCAGGTCTTCAGGACCTTCTCGTACGCACCGTTCTTGATGATCGCGTCGAGGGCCGCCTTGAGGGCGTCCCGCAGCTGGGCGTTGTCCTTGGCGACGGCGATGCCGTACGGAGCGGCCTCGACCTGCTCGCCGACTCCCTCGAAGTCGTTTCCGCCACCGGAGGTCTTGACCGCGTAGGCCGCGACCGGGAAGTCGCTGGAGACGGCGTCGACGCCACCGGCCTTCAGCCGGGTCTGGGCCTCCAGGTCGGTGTCGAAGGCCTCGATGGAGATCGCGTCGTTGTCGTCCTTCTCGCACTTCTCCGACTCGGCCTTGGCCATGTCGTCGGAGACCGTGCCGCGCTGCACGCCGACCTTCTTGCCGCAGAGGTCGGACCAGGACGAGATGCCCTTGGTGTCGCCCTTCTTGGTGTAGATGGAGACGCCGGCGGTGAAGTAGTCGACGAAGTCGACACCGTCGGTGACCTTCTTGCCCGTCTTGGAGTCCTTGCCCTCCTGGCGGTCCTTGGTGTCCGTCATGGCCGACATCGCCATGTCGTACCGCTTGGAGCGCAGACCGATCAGCAGGTTGTCGAAGGTGCCGTTGTTGAACTCGAAGCGCACCCCCAGCTCCTTGCCCAGGGCGGCAGCGATGTCGGGGTCGATGCCGACCGCCTTGCCGCCCTTCTTGAATTCGACCGGCGGATAGGCGATGTCGGAGCCGACCTTGATGACCTTGGAATCCTGGATCCGCTTCGGCAGCTTGCCGAAGAGCGGCGCCTGCGACCCCTTCACTCCCTGGTCGGCGGGGCCTGCTTTGTCCCTCATGTCGCCGCAGCCGGTCAGCAGCAGGGCGCCGGCGACCGCGATCGCGCCGACGGCGGCCGTACGACTCCTGGCGGCAGCCGGGCGATGGGTGGAGCTTGCGGTCATTGCTGATTCCTCCTGCGGGTGAGGGGATAGCCGACGGATCTCGCTGCATAAGCGCTGGTCACACAAGGTCACGAGCACGCATCGGCGGGAGCCGCGACCTCGTGTGGTTTGGGCATCTTGCCATCTGGACTGCACCGTTCGGGGTGCCAGCCATGTCAAAATCGGATAACGGGTGATCCCCGTGCGGCACCAGGTCGGTTCGTACTACCGGACTGGGGCGTTCCTCATAGGCGCGAGACGCACATCACGCACCTTCTGTCTCACTCCATGGACTTCCGGCACCAGTTGACACGGTTTTGACGTCTCCGTGTGTGTGCCGTGGGTTACGGCGCCGCATACTCACTCGTCGGCCGTAGCGCTCATTTGATAGAAAGACCTGCACCCCGGACCCGGGGCTCAGGGCGCATGTGCGGTGCGCCCGGCCGTCCGCTACCTCGGGCAGCTACCCTCGACGGCAATTCGACAAAGGGGTCAAATAGTGGCAGCGGAGATTGTGAATCCTCGGAGCGGCAACGGTCCGGACGAGGCTCACGACGAACTTTTCGATCCGGCCTTCGCGCTGCACCGGGGCGGAAAAATGGCCATCCAGGCGACCGTCCCCGTGCGGGACCGGGACGATCTGTCCCTCGCCTACACGCCGGGCGTCGCCAAGGTCTGCAGCGCCATCGCCGAGCAGCCCGAGCTCGTCCACGACTACACCTGGAAGTCCCAGGTCGTGGCGGTCGTGACGGACGGCAGCGCGGTGCTCGGCCTGGGGGACATCGGCCCCGAGGCGTCCCTGCCCGTGATGGAGGGCAAGGCGATCCTCTTCAAGCAGTTCGGCGGCGTCGACGCGGTGCCGATCGCGCTCGACTGCCGGGACGTCGACGACCTCGTCGACACCATCGCGCGCCTCGCGCCCTCCTTCGGCGGCATCAACCTGGAGGACATCTCCGCGCCGCGCTGCTTCGAGGTCGAGCGCAAGCTCCAGGACCGGGTGGACATCCCGGTCTTCCACGACGACCAGCACGGCACGGCCGTCGTCACCCTCGCCGCGCTGCGCAACGCCGCCACGCTCACGGAGCGGCCGCTCGGCAAGCTGCGCGCGGTGATCTCGGGTGCCGGCGCGGCCGGCGTCGCCATCGCCAAGATCCTGGTCGAGGCGGGCATCGGCGACGTCGCCGTCTGCGACCGCAAGGGCATCGTGTCGCGGGAGCGCGAGGACCTCAACTCCGTCAAGCGCGACCTGGCGCAGTACACCAACAAGGCCGGGCTCTCCGGCCCGCTGGAGGTGGCGCTGGACGGTGCGGACGTCTTCATCGGCGTCTCCGGCGGTACGGTCCCGGAGTCGGCGGTCGCCACCATGGCGAAGAACGCGCTGATCTTCGCGATGGCCAACCCCACCCCGGAGATCCACCCCGACGTCGCCCGCAAGTACGCGGCCGTCGTCGCCACCGGGCGCAGCGACTACCCCAACCAGATCAACAACGTGCTCGCCTTCCCCGGCATCTTCGCCGGCGCCCTCCAGGTGCGGGCCTCGCGGATCACCGAGGGCATGAAGCTCGCCGCCGCCGAGGCGCTCGCCGCCGTGGTGGCCGACGAGCTGAGCGCGGAGTGCGTGATCCCCTCGCCGTTCGACGAGCGGGTCGCCCCGGCGGTCACGGCCGCCGTGGCGGCCGCGGCCCGCGCGGAGGGCGTGGCCCGGCGCTGACGCGCGATCCGGGCCGCGCCCCCGCCCGGGGGCGCGGCCCGGCCGTCGCCGGGCGGTCAGCGGGTGCGACGGACGAAGGAGTCCTGGACCCCGTTGGTGTCGCCCGGCACCAGGTTGGCCGCGGCGCTGTCGAAGACCACGGCGCGGCCTGCGAGGTCGACCTCGGCGCCGAACGAGCCGCCGTCGGCCTGGGTGCCGTCGGCGGCGACGCTGAGGCGCTCCACGCCGCCGGTGCGCAGGTCGCGTACGAACACGTCCGCGGCGCCGTTGGTGTCCCCGGGCACCAGGTTGGTGGCGTCGGAGGCGAAGAACACCCGCCGGTTGTCGGCGCTCATGACCGCGCCGCTGTACGAGCCGGCGTTCCCCTGGGAGCCGTCGGCCGCCAGGCTCAGGCGCCGGGTGACGCCGGTGCGCAGATCCCTCGCGAAGGCGTCCGCCTTGCCGTTGGTGTCGCCGTCCACGACGTCGGCCGAGGTGGAGGAGTAGAGGGCGAAACGGCCGTCGGGGCTGAGGCTGATGGGCCCGTCGGCGGCCGCCGGGCCGCCGTCCAGCCGCTTGGCGGCCAGCTCCGTGCGCCCGGTGCGCAGATCGTGGGTGTAGAAGCTGCGGGCCCTCGGGCGCTGGAGCGAGGCGCCGGTTCCGGGCTCCAGGTCGGAGACGCTCTTGAAGCCCACCCGGCTGCCGTCCGCGCTGATCACCGGGGTGACGGAGAAGCCGTCCGCCTGGGCGCCGGCGCTGGTGACGCTGACCCGCCGGACGCTGTTGTCCCGGCGGTCCATGACGAACACGTCGGCCTGCCCGTTGGTGTCGCCGGGCACCAGGTCGGAGCGGGTGGAGGAGAAGGCGACGTAGCGGCCGTCGGCGCTGATGGACGGGGACGAGGTCTGGGAGCGCTCGGCGGCGGGGCGGGGGAGAAGGGCCTCGGTGCGGCCCGTCCGGCGGTCCCGGACGAAGACGTCGAGCGTGTTGCCGGTGTTGCGGCCCGGCACCAGGTTGGCCGCCTCGGAGTCGAAGACGACATACCGCCCGTCGCCGCTCACCGATGCCGAGTACGAGGCGCCGTCGGCCTGGGTGCCGTCGGTGGCGACGCTGACCAGCTCCGTCCTCCCGCCGGCGAGGTCGCGGGCGAAGAGGTTGCGGTTGGCCTTGGTGCCGGGCACCAGGGCGGTGGACTGGGACTCGAAGACGACGAGGCGGCCGTCGGCGCTGATCCGCGCGCCGGTCGCCTCGGTGTCGGCCTGGGCGCCGCCGGTGGCGACGCTCACCCGCTCGACGCCCGGCTCCTTCGCGGCGGCCGAGGCGGTGGTCAGGGGCGGCAGGACCGCCAGGCCGCTCCCTAAGAGTGCCGCCGCTACGACGGCCCGTCTGATACGAGGCATGAAGCCCTTTCCGGAAGGTGGGGTCGTGGCCGAAGGGCACCGCTCGGACGGCGGGGTCGGCCGTGATGTCGTCCGGGTCAGCGCATTCCTACCCCTCCGGGCGACATGTACGGGCGGTGCCGAGTACGGGCAGAGGGAAGCCAATCCCGGCCTCCGGGCGCGGTCAATGGGGACGGACGGCCTCCGGGGCGGGTCGGCCGGAAAGAGACGCGGCGCGTGTCACATCGCGGTGTGGTTCCGCCACGGACGCCCCGGGTCTAGGTTCGGATCATGTTCGCCGCCTACGCCGCACGCATCGACCGTGACCAGCCGCTCAACGGCCTCGAGTTGGGAGAGCGCCCCGAGCCCGAGGCACCCCCGGGCTGGACGGTCGTCAACGTCAAGGCGGCGTCGCTCAACCACCACGACCTCTGGTCGCTGCGCGGCGTAGGGCTCGGCGAGGAAGCCCTCCCGATGATCCTCGGGTGCGACGCCGCCGGTCTCGACGGCGACGGCAACGAGGTCGTCGTCCACTCCGTCATCGGGCAGACCGGCCACGGCGTGGGCCCGCGCGAGCCGCGCTCCATCCTCACCGAGCGCTACCAGGGCACGTTCGCCGAGCGCGTCGCCGTCCCCGCCTGGAACGTCCTGCCCAAGCCGAAGGGACTCTCCTTCGAGGAGGCGGCCTGTCTGCCGACCGCCTGGCTGACCGCGTACCGGATGCTCTTCACCAACGCGGACGTACGGCCCGGCCAGAGCGTCCTCGTCCAGGGCGCCGGCGGCGGCGTCGCCACGGCGGCGATCGTGCTGGGCGCCGCGGCCGGGCTGCGGGTCTTCGCGACCAGCCGCGACGGGGCCAAGCGCGAGCGCGCCGTGGAGCTCGGCGCGGAGGCCGCGTACGAGCCGGGGACACGGCTGCCGCACCGCGTCGACGCGGTCATCGAGACCGTGGGCGCCGCCACGTGGTCGCACTCGGTCAAGTCCCTCAAGCCCGGTGGCACGCTCGTCATCTCCGGCGCGACCAGCGGGCCGAGCCCGAAGTCCGCGGAGCTCAACCGGATCTTCTTCCTGGAGCTGAAGGTCGTCGGCTCGACGATGGGCACCAAGGAGGAACTGGCCGATCTGCTGTCCTTCTGCGCGGCCACGGGCGTGCGGCCGGTGATCGACAGCGTCCTGCCCCTTGACCGGGCGCGGGAGGGGCTGGAGAAGATGGCCGGCGGCGACCTGTTCGGCAAGGTGGTCCTGACCGTCTGACGGGAAGGGGTGGGCCGTGCGCAAGGTGGGGGCGGCGTTACTGCTGCTGATGGCGCTTCTCATGCCGGGCACAGCGCAGGCCCGTACGCCCCCGGGCGGCATCCCGCCCCTGACCGACGAGCACGGGCGGGTGCTCACGCTGCGCGGCTGGAACGTCGAGGACAAGAACCACCGGGGCGCGGACGCGCTGTCCGCCATCACGGAGAGGCACTTCCGCGACCTCGCGGCGCACGGCTTCGACGTCGCGCGGCTGCTCGTCTTCTGGGACGACCTGGAGCCGCGGCCGGGCCAGTACAGCGAGCGCTACCTCCGCAAAGTCGAACGGATCCTGGACTGGGCGCACGCCCATCGCGTCCGCGTGGTGATCGACGCCCACCAGGACATCTACGGGCCGGCCTTCGGCAGCCACCGCGGCATCCCCGAATGGGCCACGCGCACGGACGGCCTGCCGTACACCCCGCACCCCGACGACTGGTTCGCCGAGTACTACGAGCCCGCCGTGCAGGCGGCGTTCGAGCACCTCTACGAGGACGCGGACCTGCGGCGCGCCCAGGCGAGGATGTGGCAGGTCCTCGCGGGCCGCCTCGCAGACCATCCGGCCGTCTTCGGCTACGACCTCATCAACGAGCCGATGGGCCGGCTGCGGGCGGGCGAGTCCCTGCCGGACGCCGCGCGTCGCATCGAGCGGGACCAGCTCACCCCGATGTACAACCGCCTCGCGGAGGCGGTGCGGCGCGTCGACCGCCGGCACTGGCTCTTCATCGAGCCGACCCCGATCGTCGGCGAGGGACTCCCGACGGCCCTGGGACGCGTGGCCGACCGCAAGGTGGTCTACGCACCGCACTTCTACAACGCCGCCATGGAGGCCGGGAAGGACTACGACCCCGCGGCCGGCTGGATCGAGACGTACGAGGCGGCGGTGACCCGCTATCCCCGCGAGCGGCACGTCCCGGTCGTGATCGGCGAGTGGGGCCCGCCGAACCCTTCCCTCCCCAACATGCCCCGCTTCTACGAGGACGCGCTGGCGTCCATGTCCCGCTACGCGGCGGGCTGGACGGGCTACACGTGGTGCTACGGGGGCGGCTACTGCGCGCTGGACGAGGCGGGCCGCGTTCACCCTTCCACGGCGGCGACGGTTCGTCCCTATGCGGTGGCGGTGGCGGGCGACGTCCGGTCCGAGAGCTACGAGGCAGGCACGTACACCTTGACGTACGAGCCCCGTGGCCGGGGTCCGACCGAACTCTCCGTTCCGCGGTTTGCGCGCGGCTGGCGTTTGCGGGTTCTGGGTCCGGGTCGGACGGATACGGTCCGGGTACCCCCGGGGGTGAGTGCGAGGCCGCGGGTGTGGGCCAGGGGGACGGTGACGGTCGTGGTTGTCCCGGGCGCGGCCGGTTGACGGCGTTCAGTGTTCCCTTGTTGCCCGGGTGTGGGCGCGGTGTCCGCTGCGCGGGGCGGGGTCCGCTGCGCGGGGCTGGTCATGGTGCGGGGTCGGGCCTCCGCGGGCCCTATACGGGGCTGCTTCGCTTTACGCCCCGTATAGGGCCCGCTCCG
>NZ_JBVHJJ010000020.1:0-61931 GCF_055560115.1 Streptomyces sp. NPDC023527 | reverse complement strand
GGGCGTAAAGCGAAGCAGCCCCGTATAGGGCCCGCGGAGGCCCGACCCCGCACCATGACCAGCCCCGCGCAGCGGACACCGCCCCGCGCAGCGGACACCGCCCCGCGCAGCGGACACCGCCCCGCGCAGCGGACACAGCCCGCGCAGCGGACACAGCCCGCGCAGCGGACACCGCACCATGACCAGCCCGCGCAGCGGACCCCGCAGCGGACACCGCCCCGCGCAGCGGACCCCGCAGCGGACACCGCCCCGCGCAGCGGACCCCGCAGCGGACACCGCCCCGCGCAGCGGACCCCGCAGCGGACACCGCCCCGCGCAGCGGACCCCGCAGCGGACCCCACAGCGGGAAACGGCAGCGGCAAAGGCGCAGAACCCCCTCCATCGCTACCCCGAGCGGAGCGGTACACGTACCGTGAAGCCATGACGAGCATCGGTGGTGCCGAGATGGTCGACTGGAAGCTCGCGGTGGCGACCGCGACCCGACTCGTGCGGCCGGGGCCCGAAGTGAGTCGGGAGGAGGCTCGCGAGGTCGTCGCCGAGCTGCGGCGGCACGCTAAGACGTCGGAGGAGCACGTCAGGGCGTTCACCCGGATGAGCCCTCCGGGGGCCGGCCCGGAGCACCAGGACGCCGAAACACCAGTGCTCGTCGTCGACCGGGCCGGTTGGATCAAGGCGAACGTCGCCGGGTTCCGCGCACTGCTGAGCCCTCTGCTGGAGAAGATGCAGAACCGCCGCGGCAACGGAAACATGCTGGGCGCGGTCGGCGGCAAGGTGACCGGTGTGGAGCTGGGGATGCTGCTGTCGTTCCTGGCGTCGCGCGTACTGGGGCAGTACGAGACGTTCGCACCGGCGGCCAAGGATCTGCCGGGATCGGCGAACGGCGGCCGGCTGCTGCTGGTGGCGCCGAACATCGTCCACGTCGAGCGCGAGCTGGACGTGGACCCGCACGACTTCCGGCTGTGGGTGTGCCTGCACGAGGAGACGCACCGGACGCAGTTCACGGCCGTGCCCTGGCTGCGGGATCACATCGAGGCGGAGATCCAGGCGTTCCTGGCGGAGACCGAGGTCGACCCGGTGACGCTGCTGGAGCGGATCCGTGAGGCCGCTCAGTCGCTGGCGGGCGGCAAGCCGCCGGAGGACGGAGAGGAGCGCGGGGCGCGCAGCATCGTCGATCTGGTCCAGACGCCCGCGCAGCGGGAGATCCTGGCCCGGCTGACGGCGGTGATGTCGCTGCTGGAGGGGCACGCGGACTATGTGATGGACGGGGTCGGTCCGCAGGTGGTGCCCTCGGTCGTGGAGATCAGGGAGAAGTTCCAGCAGCGGCGGGCGAGCGGTGCGGGGCGGCTGGACGCGGCACTGCGCAAGCTGCTGGGTCTGGACGCCAAGCTCCGGCAGTACCGTGATGGTGAGCGCTTCGTGCGGGCGGTCGTGGACGAGGTCGGCATGGAAGGGTTCAACCGGGTCTGGACGTCCCCGAACACGCTGCCGACCAAGGCGGAGATCGCCAAACCGGCGGACTGGATCGCGCGGGTGCACCGTAAGCCCGAGGGGTGAAGCGGAAGCTCCTCCTCCGGGTAGAACGCTTCCGTAATCACCCGTCCGAGGGACCGTGGGCCAGGGGTGGGCGTGCGATGCTCGGGTAATGGCTCGCTTCTGTCACCATCAACGCACACAGCGTGACTGAAGCCTCGAAGCTCGCGAGCTCCGAACGATCTCCATATGGAACGATTGGACACACGGACATGGGTCCACATCCCGCGGTCGCCGCGATACGCCTGGCGGTCCGCCGCGTACTTCACGACGTCCTCACCCCCACCTCACCCGCATCCGTCCCCGCCGCCGCGACGGGCCGGCAGCCGCTCGTCCTCGTCGCCTGCTCCGGTGGCGCCGACTCCATGGCGCTGGCCTCCGCCCTGGCCTTCGAGGCCCCCAGGCTCGGCGTCCGGGCCGGCGGGATCACCGTCGACCACGGCCTCCAGCCCGGCTCCGACCTCCGGGCCGCCGAGGTCGTCAGCCGCATGGCCGCGTTCGACCTCGACCCCGTCGAGGCCGTCACGGTGACCGTCGGCAGGGACGGCGGCCCGGAAGCCGCCGCCCGCGACGCCCGCTACGCCGCACTGGACGCCGCCGCGGAGCGGCACGGCGCCTCGGCGATCCTGCTCGGCCACACCCGCGACGACCAGGCGGAGACCGTGCTGCTCGGCCTCGCCCGCGGTTCGGGCATCCGCTCGCTGTCCGGCATGGCCGTGGCCTCCGGCGTCGACGGCCGCTACCGCCGGCCCTTCCTCGGCCTGGACCGGCAGACCGCCCGCAAGGCGTGCATGGTGCAGTCCCTGCCCGTCTGGGACGACCCGCACAACGCCGACCCCGCCTACACCCGGTCCCGGGTCCGCCACGAAGCCCTGCCCGTCCTGGAGAAGGCGCTCGGCAAGGGCGTGGTCGAGGCCCTGGCCCGCACCGCCCAGCTCTCCCGGGACGACGCGGACGCCCTCGACGGCTGGGCCGCCGCCGTGGAGCCCTCCGTACGGGACGACAGCGGGGCCCTGGAGGCCGCGAAGCTCTACGCCCTGCCCCCCGCCGTCCGCCGCCGGGTGCTGCGCCGGGCGGCCATCTCGGCGGGCTCACCGGCCGGTTCGCTCTTCGCCCGGCACATCGAGGAAGTCGACCGGCTGATCACCGGTTGGCGTGGTCAGGGAGCCATCAATCTGCCCGGGCGGGTCGCGGTCCGCAGGCAGGGTGGCAGACTGGTCCTCCGGCAGGGCTGATTCGAACGAGCGCGAATGAGCCTTGGCTCGCCTCGAACAAGCCGGATGAGCCGTAAACAAACGAGAGTGGCGCGGGTGGACGACAAGGACATGGGCACCGACCTCAAGTCGGTGCTCATCACCAAGGAAGAGATCGACGCGAAGCTGGCGGAGCTGGCGGCGAAGATCGACGCGGAGTACGCGGGCAAGGACCTGCTCATCGTCGGCGTCCTCAAGGGCGCCGTGATGGTGATGGCGGACCTGGCGCGTGCGCTGTCCACCCCCGTCACCATGGACTGGATGGCCGTTTCCTCCTACGGCGCGGGCACCCAGTCCTCCGGGGTGGTCCGCATCCTCAAGGACCTCGACACGGACATCAAGGGCAAGGACGTCCTGATCGTCGAGGACATCATCGACTCCGGCCTGACGCTGTCGTGGCTGCTGTCGAACCTCGGCTCGCGGGAGCCCGCCTCCCTCAACGTCGTCACCCTCCTGCGCAAGCCGGAGGCGGCCAAGGTCGCGATCGACGTGAAGTGGGTCGGCTTCGACATCCCGAACGAGTTCGTCGTCGGTTACGGCCTCGACTTCGCGGAGAAGTACCGCAACCTCCCCTTCGTGGGCACGCTCGCGCCGCACGTCTACGGCGGCTAGCGTCCCCGGCCCGGACGGGCCGGCTCCGGCGGGCGGGAACCGAACGACGGTTTCCGCCGTTGGAGCATGGGAAGGCGGGTTGGTTGACCGTCTGCGGCGGCCTCGGGTGACAATGCTGGGGTACCGTCCGAAGGTCAGCCTTTTCAAGCACTCTTTTTAAGCACTGCTTCAAGCACTGCAAGGTCGAGCAGAACACCGTACGCACAGGCACCCCGTCCAGGGGCCAGCCGTGCCTCACTGTGGCAGGAGGGACGGGGCGCTCGCGCCCCGTATGGATGGACGTGAAGCGCTACTTCCGTGGGCCGGTCATGTGGATCGTGCTGGCCGTCCTCGCCGTGGTCGTGTTGATGCAGGTCGTCGGCTCGTCCGGCGGCTACAAGTCGGTGGACACCAGCCAGGTCGTACAGGCGATCGCCAAGGACCAGGTGAAATCGGCCGAGCTGACGACCGGCGACGAGAACAAGATCAAGGTCGAACTCAAGGCCGGCCAGAAGGTCAAGGGCAGCAGCAAGGTCCAGGCCAACTACATCGACGTCCAGGGCGTCGACCTGGCCAAGACGCTGCAGGCCAACGCCGAGAAGAACATGATCCCCGAGGGGTACAACGTCTCGACGTCGAAGCAGAACCCCTTCGTCGGGGTGCTGCTGTCGTTGCTGCCGTTCGTGCTCATCGTCGTGGTCTTCCTGTTCCTGATGAACCAGATGCAGGGCGGCGGCTCCCGAGTCATGAACTTCGGGAAGTCCAAGGCCAAGCTGATCACCAAGGACACCCCGAAGACGACCTTCGCCGATGTGGCCGGGTCCGACGAGGCGGTCGAGGAGCTCCACGAGATCAAGGAGTTCCTCCAGGAGCCGGCGAAGTTCCAGGCCGTCGGCGCCAAGATCCCCAAGGGCGTCCTGCTCTACGGCCCGCCCGGTACGGGCAAGACCCTGCTCGCGCGCGCCGTCGCCGGCGAGGCGGGCGTTCCCTTCTACTCGATCTCCGGCTCCGACTTCGTCGAGATGTTCGTGGGTGTCGGCGCCTCGCGCGTCCGTGACCTCTTCGAGCAGGCCAAGGCCAACGCCCCGGCCATCGTCTTCGTCGACGAGATCGACGCCGTCGGCCGACACCGCGGCGCGGGCCTCGGCGGCGGTCACGACGAGCGCGAGCAGACCCTCAACCAGCTCCTGGTCGAGATGGACGGCTTCGACGTCAAGGGCGGCGTCATCCTGATCGCCGCCACGAACCGCCCCGACATCCTCGACCCCGCGCTGCTGCGCCCCGGCCGCTTCGACCGGCAGATCGCCGTCGACCGCCCGGACATGCAGGGCCGTCTGGAGATCCTCAAGGTTCACCAGAAGGGCAAGCCGGTCGCCCCGGACGTCGACCTCTCGGCCGTCGCCCGTCGCACCCCCGGCTTCACCGGTGCCGATCTCTCCAACGTGCTGAACGAGGCCGCCCTGCTGACGGCCCGCAGCGACAAGAAGCTGATCGACAACCACTCGCTGGACGAGGCGATCGACCGTGTCGTGGCCGGACCGCAGAAGCGGACCCGGATCATGAGCGACAAGGAAAAGAAGATCACCGCGTACCACGAGGGCGGTCACGCCCTGGTCGCCGCGGCGTCCCCGAACTCCGACCCGGTGCACAAGATCACGATCTTGTCCCGCGGCCGCGCGCTCGGCTACACCATGGTCCTGCCGGACGAGGACAAGTACTCCACCACGCGCAATGAGATGCTCGACCAGCTCGCGTACATGCTGGGCGGCCGCGCGGCCGAGGAGCTCGTCTTCCACGACCCGACCACGGGCGCGGCGAACGACATCGAGAAGGCCACCGCCACGGCCCGCGCGATGGTCACGCAGTACGGCATGACCGAGCGGCTCGGCGCGATCAAGTTCGGCTCGGACAACAGCGAGCCGTTCCTGGGCCGCGAGATGGCGCACCAGCGCGACTACTCCGAAGAGGTCGCCGCGCTGGTCGACGAAGAGGTCAAGAAGCTCATCGAGACCGCGCACAATGAGGCGTGGGAGATCCTCGTCGAGAACCGCGACGTCCTCGACAACCTCGTTCTGGCCCTCCTGGAGAAGGAGACGCTGAACAAGGAGGAGATCGCCGAGGTCTTCAAGCACATCGTGAAGCGCCCGGCCCGCCCGGCGTGGACCGGCTCCTCGCGTCGTACGCCCTCCACCCGCCCGCCGGTGCTCTCCCCCAAGGAGCTCGCGCCGAGCAATGGCGGTCAGCCCGTGGACGCGATCGAGGTCGTCCCGGACGAGAACCACCCGGAGGTCTGAGCCGCGAAGCTCACCCGGGCGCTCATCACAGGGCCCGGAATGGATGCCGCGTCACCCAGGTTTTAGCCTGGTGACGCGGCATCCCGCATTTCCGGCCGCTGCCGGCCTGTACGTCCGTACGAGAGAACGAGGCACCCCATGACCGACCCGGTGACGCTGGACGCCGAGAACTCCATCGGTGAATTCGACGAGAAGCGGGCCGAGAACGCCGTCCGTGAACTGCTCATAGCCGTGGGCGAGGACCCGGACCGCGAGGGGCTGCGCGAGACGCCGGCCCGGGTGGCGCGGGCGTACAAGGAGATCTTCGCGGGGCTGTGGCAGGAGCCGGAGTCCGTGCTGACCACGACGTTCGACCTGGGCCACGACGAGATGGTGCTCGTCCGGGACATCGAGGTCTACAGCACGTGCGAGCACCACCTGGTGCCGTTCCACGGGGTGGCGCACGTCGGCTACATCCCGGCGACGAGCGGGAAGATCACGGGCCTGTCGAAGCTGGCCCGGCTGGTGGACGTCTACGCCCGGCGGCCGCAGGTGCAGGAGCGGCTCACCACGCAGATCGCGGACTCGCTGATGGAGATCCTGGAGCCGCGGGGCGTGGTGGTCGTCATCGAGTGCGAGCACATGTGCATGTCCATGCGCGGCATCCGCAAGCCCGGTGCCAAGACGCTGACGTCGGCGGTGCGGGGCCAGCTGCGTGACCCCGCGACCCGCGCTGAGGCGATGAGCCTCATCATGGCCCGCTGAGCGGGCCGGACACCCCCTAGGCCTGGAGGCGGCTGCCCATCCACTTCAGGGTGGCGTTGAGCTCACGGCGCCAGGTGTTGAAGTTGTGGCCGCCGGTGTCCAGGACGATCGAGGAGATGCGGGTCGGTGCCTTGGTGGACTTGATGAATTCCATCGTGTCCTTGTAGTTGCTCTCACCCTGCTTGCTGGTGGTGAGCAGCAGCGACACGGGCGGCATCGGCTTGTTCTTCAGCCGCCACATCAGGTTGTTCTCCTTCTCCAGCTGCTTGTTTCCGCCGAAGAGGGAGCCGGTCGTCGGGTCCTGCGGGGCCTTGTAGTAGCCGGACAGGGAGGCCGCGGCGCCGTAGGCGTCGGGGTGGCGCATGGCGAACTTCAGGGCGCAGTAGCCACCGGTGGAGTCGCCGATCACGCCCCAATTGGCGGCCTTCTCGCCGACCCGGTACTGGGTGGCGACGGACTTGCGGAGATCCTTGGTGAAGAAGGTCTCGGTCTGGGGGCCGTTGGGTATGTCTATGCACTCGGTGTCGCGCGGCGGGGCCACGGTCGGACGCATCATCACCAGGATGGTGGGCTGCATCTTCTTGTCCTTGGCCAGCTTGTGCGCCCGCACCGGGTAGTCGAGGCCCTTGATGAGCGCCTCGGCGGTGCCCGGGAATCCGGTCAGGACGACCGAGGCCGGAAAGTTCTTGTTGGCGTACTGCGGCTGGAAGTACTCCGGCGGCAGATAGACGTACGCCGGGCTGTTGATCTTCGATTCGGGGCCCGCGATATTGATCTTCTCGATCTTGCCGGCCACGCGCGGTACGTCGGCGCGGGGCACCTTCACCTGCTGGACGCCCACGACCTGGACGCGCTTGCCGCTCGCGCTGTGGTCGACGACGACGCCCTCCTCCTTGACCTGACCGAAGAGGTCGGCCCAGGAGGCGTAGAAACCGAAGGACTGGTTCGCGTACAGGCCGATGGCGGCGAACAGCGTCAGCTGGGTGGCGAGCATCATGCCCACCCGGCCGAGAATCGAGCCGATGCTCTTCTTGCCCAGTCGGGGCCAGAGCCAAATGGTCAAAGCGAAGAGCACTACCGCCGCCGCGATGGCAAGCAGCAGAACCGCCATGCTGGTGAGACCCATGAGGTGCTTTCTGCCGAGCGACCCGGCGCCGGGTCGCGGAATGGTTACTTCTTTCCGGGCTCGGCCCCCGGCGGAACCTCAACCCCGAAACCGTCGTCCTACAGGGCGCACATTGTCCGGGCGCTGCGGCCAAATGGCGCAGGACCACTCGACAGGACGACGGGAAGAGATGTCTGTCAGGGTAGATGGCAAAAAGTCCGATGGGGTTCCCGAGGGGACCAAGAGGCTGTCGGGGCTTGCGCGCATCCTCAAGGGGCCACGGCCCGAGAAAGTGCCTGCCGTCGTGGGCACGGTCGCGGCCGTCATCGGATTGCTGGACATCCTCGCCGGGGTCGTCCCCCGGTGGCGCTGGAGCCGTGTCCACAGCTTCGCCGAGGTGCTGCCCGGCTCGGTGACGCAGCTGGCCGCGGCCGGTTCGATCATCGTCGGCATCCTGCTGCTGATGCTCGCCCACGGACTCAAGCGGGCCAAGCAGCAGGCGTGGCTCGCCGCCGTCGTGCTGCTGCCGATAGGAGCGGCCGCCCAGCTGATCTACCGCCACTCCTACCCCGGCGCGATCTTCTCCGTCCTGGTCCTGGCCTACCTCGTACGGCACCGGAAGGCGTTCTTCGCGCTGCCCGACCCGCGCAGCCGCCTGAAGGCGCTGGCCAACTTCGTGCTCATGGGCGCGGCCAGCTTCGGCCTCGGCTGGGTGATCGTCGGCTCGCACCCCGACCAGATGGTCGGCGACCCGCCGGTCCTGGAGCAGATCGAGCACGTCCTCTGGGGCCTCTTCGGCTTCGAGGGATCGATCCGCTACACCGGTGGCGTCGACTACACCGTCGGCTACTCCCTGGGCGCCCTCGGTCTGCTGACCGTCGCCACCACCGCCTTCCTGGCCTTCCGCCCGGCCTACCCGGCCGCGGTCCTCACAGAGGAGGACGAGGACCGGCTGCGCGAGCTGCTCGCCAAGCACGGTGCCCGCGACTCGCTCGGCCACTTCGCGCTGCGCCGCGACAAGAGCGTCGTCTTCTCCCCGTCGGGCAAGGCGGCGGTCTCGTACCGCGTCGTCTCCGGCGTGATGCTCGCCAGCGGTGACCCGATCGGCGACGTCGAGGCGTGGCCGGGCGCGATCGAGCAGTTCATGGCGCTCGCCAAGCGCCACTCCTGGACCCCCGCGGTCGCCGGCTGCAGCGAGACCGGCGGCGAGGTCTGGACCCGGGAGACCGGTCTGGACGCGCTGGAGATGGGCGACGAGGCCATCGTCGACGTCGCCGACTTCAGCCTCTCCGGGCGCTCCATGCGCAACGTCCGCCAGATGGTCAAGCGCATCGAGCGCAACGGCTACAGCACCAAGGTGCGCCGCGTCGGCGACCTGAGCGCCGAGGAGCTGGAGGTCGTCCAGAAGGCCGCCAACGCCTGGCGCGACACCGAGGACGAGCGCGGCTTCTCCATGGCGCTGGGCCGGATCGGCGACCCGAAGGACCTGGACGCCATCATCGCCACCGCCCACAAGGATCCGGAGGAGGGCGAGGAGCTCGCCTTCGGCGACCTCAAGGCCATGCAGCACTACGTGCCGTGGGGCCCGGACGGCAGCTCGCTGGAGCTGATGCGCCGCGACCGCAGCGCCGACCCCGGCATGAACGAGCTGCTCATCGTCGCCTTCCTCCAGGCCGCGCCCGACCTGAAGATCAAGCGGCTGTCGCTGAACTTCGCGTTCTTCCGCTCCGCCCTGGAGCGCGGCGGCAAGCTCGGCGCCGGCCCGGTCGTCCGCATCCAGCGCACGGTGCTGGTCTTCCTCTCGCGCTGGTTCCAGATCGAGTCGCTGTACAAGTTCAACGAGAAGTTCCGGCCGCGCTGGGAGCCGCGCTTCGTGGTCTTCCCCAACAGCCGCGACCTGCCCCGCATCGGCTTCGCGATGATGCAGGCGGAGGGCTTCCTGGAGCTGCCGCGGCTGCTGCGCCGCCGCCCGGCCCAGCCCAAGGCCGAGGTCCACGACGAGGACCAGGTCTCGGCCGCGGAGGTCACGCGCGCGGCGTGACCCGCCAGGCCCTGGCCGAAGGCCCCGCCCGACAGCGCTTCCGGCGCTTCGGGCGGGGCCTTCGCCGTTCCGTCGGCCCGCCGCGGTCGCCGCGCCGCGCGGCCTCCGGGCGGGCGGCGCCCCCTGGCCGGGACGCCCTAGGCTTGGCGCCATGAGTACGTTGCGCGGTCGATTCGGGCCCGTCGGTCTGCCGGAGTGGGACCGCTGTGCGGTGATGGGCGTGGTCAATGTCACGCCCGATTCGTTCTCCGACGGCGGTCGCTGGTTCGACACCGAAGTGGCGATCAAGCGGGGGCTCGACCTGGTCGCCGGGGGTGCCGACCTGGTCGACGTGGGCGGCGAGTCCACCCGCCCCGGGGCGCCCCGGGTGGACGAGGGCGAGGAGCTGCGCCGGGTGATCCCGGTGGTCCGCGGGCTGGCCGGCGAGGGCGTGGTGGTGTCGGTGGACACCATGCGCGCCGCGGTCGCCGAGGCGGCCGTCGAGGCCGGCGCGGTGCTGGTCAACGACGTGAGCGGCGGGCTCGCCGACCCGGCGATGGTGCCGGTGGTGGCGACGGCCCGGGTGCCGTTCGTGGTGATGCACTGGCGCGGATTCAGCTCGGACATGAACAGCCGGGCGGTGTACGGGGACGTGGTCGGCGAGGTGCTCGACGAGCTGCGGCGACGGCTGGACGCGGTGGTCGACGCCGGAGTGGAGCCGGACCGCCTGGTGATCGATCCCGGGCTGGGCTTCGCGAAGAACGCCGAGCACGACCTGGCGCTGGTCGCCGAGCTGGGCCGGCTCGGCCGGGAGCTGGGCCGGCCGATGCTGGTGGCGGCGTCCCGGAAGCGGTTCCTGGGCCGGGTGCTGGCCGGTCCCGACGGCAGCCCGCCGCCGGCCCGGGAGCGGGACGCGGCGACGGCGGCGGTCTCCACCATCGCGGCGCGCGAGGGCGCGTGGGCGGTGCGGGTGCACGAGGTGCGGGCGAGCGCGGACGCGGTGCGGGTGGTGCGGGCCGTGGAGGAAGCGGCGGAGGCGGCGGAGGCGGCCCGGGTGGCCGCCGGGGAGGCCGTGTGAGCGCCGCTCGTACGGACAGCGAGCGGGTCGAACTCGCCAATACCGCCCTTTACGAGGCGGTCGAGCGCGGCGACACGACGGCCATGGGGGAGATGTGGCTGAACGACCCCGACGCCGAGGTGTCCTGCGTGCACCCCGGGTGGCCGGTGCTGCGCGGGCGGGGCGAGGTGCTCCGCTCGTACGCGCTGATCATGGCGAGCACCGACTACATCCAGTTCTTCCTCACCGACGTCGAGGTGTCGGTGGCCGGTGACACGGCGCTGGTGACCTGCACGGAGAACATCCTCAGCGGCGGCCCGGCCGAGACCGAGGGCGAGCTGGGGCCGCTGGTGGGCCAGCTCGTCGTGGCCACGAACGCCTTCCGGCGGGTCGGCGAGGAGTGGAAGGTGTGGTCGCACCACGGCTCCCCGGTCCTCGCCGGGCGCGAGGACGAGGAGGAGGGGCCGGAGAGCGGGGACGGCGAGGTGGGGGCCTGAGACCGGCGCGGCCGGCTCGGGCGCGTCGGCGCGGCGCGTCAGTACGAGGAGATCGCGGGCCACTCGTTCGGGCTGCTCGGAGGACGGGTAGGGGTGAGGTACGGGGCGGTGGGCAGGCGCGGCGCGAGCGGGTCGGCGGCGTCGGAGCTCTTGGTCCGTTCTTCGCCCGTTTATCCGCCCGTTCCTCGTCCGTACGAGGCGCCCGGTCGAGTGGCCCGGTGAGGTTTCCTGTCCGTGGCGTCCGCAGAAGTCCCGAAGTCCGCGAATAACCGTAAATGTCCTGAGATATCTCCAACGCCCTCGGCGTCCATGTGCGAGCGCTGTCGGCGCTCGCAGGTAGATTCGAGTGGGCGCCCCGGCCGACGGCGGGGGCGGGCGGCGTGCCGAAGGCGGTGCGTGCGCGCCATACCGAACGACCAGCAGGAGTGATTCGTGTGGATCGTGTCGCGCTGCGCGGCTTGAAGGCTCGCGGGCACCACGGGGTGTTCCCCCGGGAGCGCGAGGAGGGCCAGACCTTCATCGTGGACCTGGTGCTGAGCCTGGACACCCGGCCCGCCGCGGCCGCCGACGACCTCACGAAGACCGTGCACTACGGCGTGGTGGCGGAGGAGGTCGTCAATGTCGTCCAGGGGGAGCCCGTGGACCTCATCGAGACCCTCGCCGAACGGATCGCCCAGCAGTGTCTCAAGCACGACGCGGTACGGGAGGTCGAGGTGGTCGTGCACAAGCCGGACGCCCCGATCACCGTGCCTTTTGACGATGTGACGATCACTATTACGCGGAGCCGAGTATGAGCAGCAGCGACCCGACCGTGCAGCCGGTGCCCGCCTCCGTGGTGGAGCAGGTGGATGCCGCAGATGTGACCTTGAGCAACCCCAAGCGGGCCGTGATCTCGCTGGGCAGCAATCTCGGCAACCGCCTGGAGACCCTCCAGGGCGCGATCGACGCCCTGGAGGACACGCCCGGCCTGCGGGTCAAGGCCGTCTCCCCGGTGTACGAGACGGAGCCGTGGGGCGTCGAGCCGGGCACCCAGCCGTCGTATTACAACGCCGTGGTGCTGGTGAAGACCACCCTCCCGCCGGGCTCGCTGCTGGAGCGCGGGCAGGCGATCGAGGAGGCGTTCGAGCGGGTCCGGGACGAGCGCTGGGGCCCGCGGACGCTCGATGTCGACATCGTGGCCTATCAGGACGTCGTCTCCGACGAGCCCGTGCTCACGCTGCCGCACCCGCGCGCGCACGAGCGCGCCTTCGTGCTGGCGCCGTGGCACGACGTGGACCCGGAGGCCGTGGTCCCGGGGCGCGGCGCGGTCGTCGAGCTGCTGGCCCAGGTCGGCACCAGCGGCGTGGCGCCGCGGGTCGACCTGGAACTCCGCCTCCCCGAGTAGACGTTGGGATCATGTCTTTTCGACGCACGGACGGACGGATGAGATGAGGGGCGACGGCTCGGTGAAGCAACTTCGGATCGGGGTGCTGGTCGGGCTGTTCGCCGTGGCCGGAGTGGTGTCCTGGGCGGGCGCCCGGCTGTGGGACGCGTACGGCACACTGCCGAGCGTGCCCGTGGCGGCACCCATCGTGCTGGCGGTCATCGCCGTCGTCCTCGCCGCCACGGCGCTGTCGCTGCGCTCCCGGCTGCGGGCCCAGCGCGAGCGGCGGCCCGGCGCGAAGGGCGTGGACCCCCTGCTGGCCGCCCGCGCGGTCGTCTTCGGCCAGGCCAGCGCGCTGGTCGCGGCGCTGGTGGCGGGCATGTACGGCGGCGACGGCGTCTTCCTCCTCATCCAGGGCCTGGACACCACGGCCCGCCGCGACCAGGTGATCTACGCCGGTACGTCGGTGCTGGCGGGCGCGGCCGTGATCGCCGCCGCGTTCTTCCTCGAACGGGTGTGCAAGCTGCCCGAGGACGACGACGAGGAGCACGGGGGGCCGGGCGCGGCGCCCGCGTGACTCCGCACGCCCGTCCGAGCCCTGTCGAGCCCGTCCGGGGCACCTCCCGGCGGTAGCCGGGGGAGCTTGAGGCCACCCCCGCCGCCGGGCGGCGCCGACTACGCGTCCGCGACCGTCTCCACCTTCACATCGGCGCGCTCGGCGCCCACCGCGTCGGCCGCCGTGGAGCGCCGCAGCGCCTCGTGCAGGCGCGCCGGCGTCAGCACCCCCAGGAAGTGGTCCGCCCGCTCGCCGTCGAGGACGGCGATCCAGCCGGCGTCGTGCTGGAGCATCGTGCTGAACGCCTGCTTGAGCGAGGCCCCCACGGGCAGCCAGGCGTCCATGCGGCGGGCGTGGTCGCGGACCGTGCCGTCCGCCCGCGCGGCGGCGAGCGCGTCCGCCGAGATCCAGCCGTGGAGGTGGTCGGAGTCGTCCAGGACCACGGCCCAGCGCGCCCCCTCGCCCGAGAGCCGGGCCGCCGTCCGGCTCACGTCGTCGTCGAGGTGCACCACCGGCGGCTGTTCGAGGTCGCCGGCCTCGATGGAGGTGACCGAGAGCCGCTTGAGCCCCCGGTCGGCCCCGACGAAGTCGGCGACGTACGGGGTGGCCGGGGCGCCGAGCACCGCGGACGGCGCGTCGAACTGTTCGATGCGCCCGTTCCCGTAGACCGCGATGCGGTCACCGAGGCGGACGGCCTCCTCGATGTCGTGCGTGACGAAGAGCACGGTCTTGCGGACCTGCGACTGGAGCCGCAGGAACTCGTTCTGGAGGTGCTCGCGGACGACCGGGTCCACCGCGCCGAAGGGCTCGTCCATCAGCAGTACGGGCGGGTCGGCGGCCAGCGCGCGGGCCACCCCGACGCGCTGGCGCTGCCCGCCGGAGAGCTGGTCGGGGTAGCGGTCGCCGTAGACGTTCGGATCGAGGCCGACGAGGTCCAGCAGCTCGGCGGCGCGGGCGCGGGCCTTCTTGCGCTGCCAGCCCAGCAGGTGCGGGACGGTCGCGGTGTTGTCGAGCACGGTCTTGTGCGGGAAGAGGCCGACCTGCTGGATGACGTAGCCGATCCGGCGGCGCAGCTCGACGGGGTCGACCGTGGCGATGTCCTCGCCGTCGAGGAAGATCCGGCCGCCGCTCGGCTCGATCAGCCGGTTGACCATCTTCATCGTGGTGGTCTTGCCGCAGCCGGACGGCCCGACGAGCGTGACCAGCTCGCCCTCCGCCACCTCGAAGGACAGGTCGTCCACGGCGGTGGTGCCGTCGGCGTAGCGCTTGGTGACGTGCTCGAAGCGGATCATGATTCCCCATTCTGGCCGTACTCGCTCCCGACATTGTTGCCGTTGTGTGGCGGCGGACTCGAATGTCAGTGCCCGGGGTTAGGGTCGCCAGTAACCGACGGTCAAGGCCCAGGGGGAGGTGAGGGCGTATGGCGGAGCAGAGCTGCTTGGTCACCAACGACTGGATCTGCGGCGAATATGTGCGCACCCGCGGTCAGGAGCTGGCGGACGCTACGCTCCAGCACATCGGCATCACGCTCGCGTCGGTCGGCATCGGCCTGCTCGTGGCGTTCCCGCTCGCGCTGCTGGCGCGCAGACGGCGTGCCGTGGCGGCCCCGGTGCTGGGTCTGACGACCGTGCTCTATACGGTCCCGTCGCTCGCCATGTTCTCGTTGCTCGTGCCGGTCTTCGGACTGTCGGTGTCCGTCGTGGTCACGGGCCTGGTGCTGTATTCGCTGACCATCCTCGTGCGGAACATCCTGGCCGGGCTGGCCGCCGTGCCCGAGGAGGCCCGCGAGGCGGCGCGTGGCATGGGATACGGGCCGGTGCGGCTGCTGTTCGGGGTGGAGCTCCCGCTGGCGCTGCCCGCGCTGATGGCCGGCCTGCGGATCGCCACGGTCTCCACGGTCTCCCTCACCACCGTCGGGTCGATCATCGGCTACGGCGGCCTGGGCAATCTCATCCTGGAGGGCCTGCGCAGCTACTTCAAGGCGCAGGTGCTCACCGCCTCGGTGCTGTGCGTGGTGCTGGCGGTCGTCGCCGATGTCGTCCTGCTGCTCGTACAGCGGCTGTTGACGCCGTGGACCCGCACGAAGCGGCGCGCGAGCCCCGGCCGTGGTGTCGGGAAGCGCCCGGCCGGCGAGGTGGTGGCCTGATGGGCGTCGTCGAGAGGACGTGGACGTGGCTGTCCACCGGCTCGCACTGGACGGGCGTGGACGGTGTCTGGCACCGGCTCGACCAGCATCTGTACCTCACCGCGCTGAGCCTGCTGATCTCCTGCGCCGTCGCGCTGCCCGTCGCCGTGGTGCTGGGCCACCTGGGCCGGGGCGGCGCCCTGGCGGTGAACCTCTCCAACGCGGGGCGCGCGGTGCCGACGTTCGCGGTGCTGGTGCTGTTGCTGCTCAGCCCGCTCGGCACGTACGGCTCCTGGCCCACGGTCATCGCGCTGGTGCTCTTCGCGATCCCGCCGGTGCTCACCAACGCCTATGTGGGGATGCGCGGGGTGGACCGCGACATGGTCGAGGCCGCGCGCGGCATGGGCATGACGGGGCGTCAGGTGGTCGGCCGGGTCGAGCTGCCGCTCGCCTTCCCGCTCATCATGACCGGGGTGCGGACCGCCGCCGTGCAGATCGTGGCCACGGCCACGCTCGCCGCGCTGGCCGGGGGCGGCGGCCTGGGCCGGATCATCACGGCCGGGTTCCGGCTCACCGACACCGCGCAGGTGGTGGCCGGGGCGCTGCTGGTGGCGGCGTTCGCGCTGTTGGTGGAGGCCCTGTTCGTCGCCCTGGAGCGGCTGCTGGACCCGGCGCGCCGCCGCGCGAGGCGCATACGCGGCCGGGCGGCGGGCGGCGGCGGCCCGGCACCGGCCGCCGATTCCCTGCCGGCCGTGGGCACTCCCGCCTGAGCCGGTCCTCTTCTGACGCCTGATCAAGCCGCTCGCGGCGCCTGAACGAAGGGGCGTCCGGGCATAGGCACACGGACGTTCACCGAATGGATGGAGTTCCCCATGAGCAGCACCCCGCGTCGAGCGCGGACCACGCGCGCCCTGCTGGCGGCGGCCGGTGTCGCCACCTTGACGGTGGGCCTCGCCGCCTGCGGTGGCGACAGCCTGGAGAAGTCCGGTGGCGGGGACGCGTCCGCGAAGCCGGGGCAGGGGACGCTGGTGGTCGGCGCGGCGTCCTTCACCGAGTCCAAGGTGCTCGCGGAGATATACGCGGGGCTGCTGAAGGACGCCGGCTATTCGACGAAGATCAAATCCGTTGACGCCCGTGAGCTGTATGAACCGGCTTTGGAGACGGGCGAGATCGATGTCGTCCCGGAGTATGCGGCGACGCTCGCCGAATTCCTGAACAAGAAGCAGAACGGCAAGGACGCGCCGGCCGTCGCCTCCGCCGACGCCGAGGCCACGGTGAAGGCCCTTCGGAAACTCGCCGAGCCCCGCGGCCTGAAGGTCCTCGACGCCGGCCGCGCGGTCGATCAGAACGCCTTCGCCGTGACCAAGGAGTTCGCCGGGGAGCACGGCCTCAAGACGCTTTCCGATCTTGGGAAGTCGAAGCAGAAGATCAAGCTCGCCGCGGGCGACGAATGCCCGCAGCGACCCTTCTGCCAGCCGGGTCTGGAGAAGACCTACGGCATCGACATCACCGGCATCCACCCGCTGGAGGTCGGCAGCGCGCAGGCCAAGCAGGCGGTCAAGGACGGCAAGGACCAGCTGCTGCTGACCACGACCACGGACGCCACCCTCGAACAGTTCGGTCTCGTCCTGCTGAAGGACGACAAGAACCTCCAGAACTCCGACAACGTGCTGCCCGTGGTGAATGCGAAGAAGGCGGGTTCGCAGAAGATCGCCGACGCGCTCGCCAAGCTCACCAGGGTGCTGACCACGGAGGATCTCACCGAACTCAACAAGAAGGTGGACGCGCAGCGGCTCAAGCCCGCGGATGTCGCCGCGCAGTACCTCAAGGACAAGCGGTTGCTCACGAAGTGAGCCGGCGTGGTCGAGCCGACGAAGGAGGGAAGTAGCGGAGAAGTAAGATCAAGGGAAGAGTTTGGTGGTGGGGTCACACTCCCGAGGCGACGCACGGTAAGTTTCAGGCCATGCCACGAGGACGCCACCGCCATTCGCCGCCCCTGCACAGGCTTCTTCCGCCATCGACGGTCGCCGCGACATCGGTCGCCTGCGCCGCCGGCGCCTGGGCGGTAGGTGAAACGGTCGTCATCCGGGGTCTCGCCGCGGCGGCCGCCGCCGCCGCGGTGGTCGGCGCCGTGCTGATGCGCCGTTGGGACCGCTCCGCCGGGAAGCGGGTCGCCCAGCTCACCGCCGCCCGGGTGCGGGACGAGTGGAAGACCGACGAGCGGATAGCCGAGCTGGAGACGGAGCTGGAGGAGGCCCGCACGGCCCGGGCCGCGCTGGAGGGCAAGCTGCGCGGGAAGCGCGCCGAGCTCGCCCGGCTCCGTACCGAACACGCCGACCTGCTGCGCCGCTACGCCACGGCCGAGACCGAGCGGGCCAGCGCGCTGGAGGGCCGGCGGGTCGCGCGGGGCATCGTGCCCCGGTCGCGTTCCGCGAAGGCGCTGGAGACCGGCGCCCCGGCCGGCACGCCCGGTTCGTACGTCGCGGCGTCCGCCTACCGCAAGGCCGCCGAGGCACTCCGCGACCTGGAGAGCAACGCCGCCCGCCAGCAGCGTGAGGCGGAGGAGAAGGCCCTCGCCGCGCTGACGGAGCCGACGGCGGAGATTGGCCCGGAGGCCGGCCCGGAGGCCGAGCCGGCGACCGGGTCGAAGTCGGCCGCCGAGAAGACCCGGAACGCCGACGCCACCGAGGCCACCGCCCAGGGGCCGAAGGACCGCGAGGTCTCCGAGGTTTCCGGGACCACCGGCCGGAAGGGTGCCAAGGGCGCCGACGCCACCGACGGAACCGACGCCGTCGCGCCCACCGGCGCCACCCCCTTGCGGTCCGTCGCCGCCGAGCCCGCGCGGCTCGCCGCACGGCGCCCCGCGTCGCGTACGCAGGGCGGGTTCGACTTCTTCGGCACCCAGCGGCCCCTGACGCGGCCCGTCGAGGAGACGGACCTCGCGGACGTCGTCGGCGAGGAGGCCCTCGCCCAGGCCGAGGCCGAGACGGAGGCCGGGACCGAGGGCGACGGCAGGGACGACATCATCGACCTGACCGCGCACGACGACACCGAGCAGATAGACGTCGCGCACCTGCGCAGCGCCATCTCGTAGGGCCCTTTCGCAGGGCGCCCGACAGCGTTCAGCCCCCGGCGGATCCTCCCGCCGGGGGTTGTTCGCCGTTCCGGGGGCTATTTGTCGATGTCGCCGACGACGAAGAACAGCGAGCCGAGGATCGCCACCATGTCCGCGACCAGCGTCCCCGGCAGCAGCTCGGTCAGCGCCTGGATGTTGTTGAACGACGCCGACCGCAGCTTCAGCCGATACGGGGTCTTGTCGCCCTTGGAGACCAGGTAGTAGCCGTTGAGGCCGAGCGGGTTCTCGGTCCAGGCGTACGTCGAGCCCTCCGGCGCCTTCAGCACCTTCGGCAGCCGCTGGTTGATCGGGCCGGGCGCGAGCTCCGCGATCCGGTCCAGGCACGCCACCGCCAGCTCCAGGGAGTTGTGCGTCTGCTCCAGCAGGCACTCGAAGCGGGCCAGGCAGTCGCCCTCCTCGCGGGTGACGACCCGCAGCGTGTCCTGGAGCTCCCCGTACGCCAGATACGGCTCGTCACGGCGCAGGTCGAAGTCGACGCCCGACGCGCGGGCGATGGGCCCGCTGACCCCGTACGCGTGCACCGCCTCGCGCGACAGCGTGCCGACGCCGCGCGTACGGCCCCGGAAGATCTCGTTGCCGAGCACCAGCCGGTCGTAGACGTCCATCCGGGAGGCGACCTGGGCCACCGCGTGCCGGGTCCGGTCGAGCCAGCCGGCGGGCAGGTCCTCCTTCAGGCCGCCGACGCGGTTGAACATGTAGTGCATCCGGCCACCGGAGACCTCCTCCATCACGGCCTGGAGCTCCTCGCGCTCGTGGAAGGCGTGGAAGACGGGCGTGATGCCACCGAGTTCGAGGGGGTACGAGCCGAGGAACATCAGGTGGTTGAGCACCCGGTTCAGCTCGGCCAGCAGGGTGCGCGTCCACACCGCGCGCTCGGGCACCTCCATGCCGAGCATCCGCTCCACGGCGAGGACGACGCCGAGCTCGTTGGAGAACGCCGACAGCCAGTCGTGGCGGTTGGCCAGCATGATGATCTGCCGGTAGTCGCGCGCCTCGAACAGCTTCTCCGCGCCCCGGTGCATATAGCCGACGACGGGCTCGGCGTGCTGGATCCGCTCCCCGTCCAGGACGAGCCGCAGGCGCAGCACGCCGTGCGTCGACGGGTGCTGCGGTCCGATGTTGAGCACCATGTCCGTGCTCTCCGCCGCGCCGCCGATGCCGACTGTCGTCTCCGAGGTGCCAGTGGTGCCAGAGCTAGGGGCCATGGGGAGTAGTTTGTCAGCCCTTCCCGGCCGGGTGGTCGTCGCCGTTCCCCAGCAGCCCCGCGCAGGCGTCGCCGACGGGCTGTACGAGCCAGCCGAAGCCGCCCAGCCCCGCCGGTGACAGCAGCTCGGCCGCCTCTCCGGCCGCCCCCAGGGCCCGTACATAACCGGCCGGATCGGACGAGGCGAGCGACAGCGGCGGGCGGCCTCCGTCGACGCCGAGGTCGCGCAGCGCCGCGCGCTGGGTCAGCAGCGAGCTGCCGGGGCCGGCGCAGGCGTCGAGGGCGACGTGCGCGGTGATGTCGCAGGAGCCGTCCGGCACGGGCCGCACCTCGCGGCCGTCGCGGAAGCCCGTGAGCGTCCCGAAGGGCGGGCGGCCGTCGCGCTCGTGCGCGTAGTCGACGGCGACGGCCAGCCCCGCGCGCAGGCTCCCCACCGCCCCCGCCCAGGCGGCGTCCCGGGTCCGGCCGATCTCGGCGCGGCTGCCGGGGGGCGCGCCGTCGAGGGGCCACCAGCGGGCGAGCCAGGCGGCGTCCTCGCCGCGCACCGGTTCGCCGAGGAGCTCCTCGCCGTCCTCCTGCACCAGCACATGGCGCGCGGTGCCCTCCGCGTCCGCCTCGGCGACGTCCAGCGGGACGTTGTCGAGCCACTCATTGGCGAAAAGCAGCCCTTGGAGGCCGTCGGGGATGTCACTCACCCAGGTGATGCGCCGGTCGATCCCCGGGGGCCGGTCGGCGCGTTCCACGGCGTACGGGCGCAGGCGCGCGGCCAGCTCGTCCGGGATCCGCGCGAGCACGCCCGTCAGCAGCTCGCCCCGGCCGGCCCCGACGTCCGTGAACGCCAGCTCCGCCGGGTGCCCCAGCGCCGCGTCGACGCGGCGCAGCAGTTCGGCGACGGCCCCCGCATAGCGAGGAGAGGCGTGCACAGAGGTACGGAAGTGCCCGGCGGGGCCCTCCGGACGCCGGTAGAAGCCGTTCGGGCCGTAGAGGGCGACCTCGGTGGCGGCCCGCCACGTTCGTGTTCCGCTTGCCATACGCACACGCTATGCGCCCTTCGTGCCCACACCGCCTCCACCTTGCGGAGTAGGCGAGGCGCCGCCGGATCGATCGTCCGGCTGACCCCGGCACGTACTCGACATGCCTACGCTGGGTGACGTGCAGCGCCTCTACGACTTTCTCCGCAGGCACCCGACGGGTGTGGACAGCTTCTGGGCTGTGTTGCTGTTCGGCCTCAACGGGCTGGCCGTCGCCGAGGAGACCGTCGGGCGGGAGGAGAAACTCGCGTCCCTGGCCACATCGGTGCTGTTGTGCCTGGTGGTGGCCCTGCGGCGGCGGGCCCCGGTGAAGATGCTGCTGCTGGCGACCGTGGCCGGGGTGGCGCAGCTCGTCTTCGACGCCCCGCAGCAGCTGGCCGACTTCGCGATGCTGGTGATCATCTATACGGTCGCGTCCGGGCCGGTCCGCTGGGCCTCCCGGTACGCCCTCGTCGGCGGGCTGCTCGCGCCGGTGATCGCCGCGGCGCGCTGGGGCAATACCGACCAGCCGATCAACGAGCACATCATCGGCACCGTCTTCGTGACCGTTCCGTTCGTGCTCGCCTGGGTGCTGGGCGACTCGATGCGCACCCGCCGCGCGTACTGGGCCCAGCTGGAGGAGCGCGCCACGCGCCTGGAGAAGGAGCGCGAGCAGCAGGGCCGGATGGCGGTCGTCGCGGAGCGGGCCCGCATCGCGCGCGAACTGCACGACGTCGTCGCCCACAACGTCTCGGTGATGGTGGTCCAGGCGGACGGCGCCGCGTATGTCCTGGACGCCTCGCCCGAACAGGCCAAGCAGGCCCTGGAGACGATCTCCGGCACCGGCCGCCAGGCCCTGGCCGAAATGCGCCGGCTGCTGGGCGTGCTGCGCACCGAGGAGGGCGGCGAGGGCGGCGAGTACGTACCGCAGCCCGACGTGGAGCAGATCGGCGACCTCGTGGAGCAGGTCCGCAACGCCGGCCTGCCGGTCGACTTCCAGGTGGAGGGCGCGCCGCGGCCGCTGCCCAGCGGCGTCGAGCTGACCGCGTACCGCATCGTGCAGGAGGCGCTCACCAACACCCGCAAGCACGGCGGACCGGACGCCGGCGCGAGCGTACGGCTGACGTATTTCGACGACGGGCTGGGCCTGCTGGTCGAGGACGACGGCCGGGGCGCGCAGCACGAGCTGTACGAGTCCGGTGGCGTGGACGGCATGGGGCACGGGCTGATCGGGATGCGCGAGCGCGTCGGCATGGTCGGGGGCACGCTGGACGCGGGGCCGCGACCGGGCGGCGGCTTCCGGATCAGCGTGCTGCTGCCGACCAAACAGGGCCGCTGAGCGGGCACCGGCCGCCCCCGCGCGCCGATGACCTGCGCACTGCCGCCTCTCGCTTCCGACCTGCACACTTACGACCACCGCACCTTTACGATGCGACCGAACACCTAGGAAAGGGCGACCGCATGTCGATCCGCGTGATGCTCGTCGACGACCAGGTGCTGCTGCGCACCGGCTTCCGGATGGTGCTGGCGGCCCAGCCCGACATGGAGGTCGTCGCCGAGGCCGGGGACGGCGCGGAGGCCCTGGAGGTGCTGGCCGGCACGGCGGTGGACGTGGTCCTGATGGACGTGCGCATGCCGAGGATGGACGGCGTGGAGGCGACCCGCCGCATCTGCGCGCAGGAGAACGCGCCGAAGGTGCTGATCCTGACCACCTTCGACCTCGACGAATACGCCTTCTCCGCGCTCAAGGTCGGCGCGAGCGGCTTCATGCTCAAGGACGTGCCGCCGGCCGAGCTGCTGGGCGCGATCCGCGCCGTGCACAGCGGCGACGCCGTCGTCGCCCCGAGCACGACGCGCCGCCTGCTGGACCGCTTCACCCCCATGCTCCCCAGCACCCACGCCGAACCGACCAGCGCCGAACTGGGCCGGCTCACCGAGCGGGAACGCGAGGTGATGCTGCTGGTGGCCCAGGGCCTCTCCAACGGCGAGATCGCGGCCCGCCTGGTCCTGTCGGAGGCCACGGTGAAGACCCATGTGGGCCGCATCCTGACCAAGCTGGGGCTGCGGGACCGGGTGCAGGTGGTCGTGATGGCGTACGAGAGCGGGTTGGTGAGGGCGGGCGGCCGGTAGGCGGGCGAACCTGCCTGTCCCGGGCGCGCTCGACTCAGCGCAGCACCGTCTCCAGGAAGTCGCTCCCGATCCGCGCCACCACCGTCAGATCCAGCTGGTGCAGCACATAGCGGCCCCGCCGCCGGGTGCTCAGCAACCCGGCCTTCTTCAGGACGGCTATGTGCCGGGACACCTCGGGCGGGGTCAGGCCGTACGTGGCGGCCAGCTCGCCGGTGGTGTGGGGGCCGCGGGCGAGGGTGCGGCACAGCCGCATCCGCACCGGGTGGGCCAGGGCTTCCATCCGCTGCTGGACCAGCTGAGGGGCCATGGCGGCCGGAAGCTCGGGGCCCGATACGGGGTACTGCACCACCGGGTGCCAGCCGGGGCGGTAGACGAGCAGCAGGTGCGGCCAGCCGAAGGCCGTCGGCAGGAACGTGACCCCGTCGCCGGGCGCCCGGGTCCTGCCGTCCGCCAGCTTGTCGATGACGATCCGGGACCGGTCCTCGCTGAGCGAGACGGCGGGGGAGACCGCCGTGAGGGCCTCGCGCAGGCCCTTGTGGCGCAGCAGGTCGCCCTTGTGGCGGGCGTCGGCGGCGAGCTGGACCCGCACGCGCTGCCAGTTGTCGGCGAAGAACGCCTGCTCGCAGTCCTCGAAGAGGCGGCGCAGCCAGGCCCGCAGCGCCCCGGGGTTCTCCAGCATCCGGTTCGTGAACTCGGCCTGCCGGGGCCCCCGTGCGGCGGAGAGCTCGCGGACCCGGGCCCGCTGCGCCGGGTCGACCAGCGGGGAGGGCGACTCGCGGTCGTAACCACCCGAGCAGGTGATCTCGAAGGCGACGGTCACGAACGTCTCGTCCTCCAGCCGGTCGAGGTCGTCCAGCTCCTCGGCGAGCGTGGCCCGGGGGTTCGCGGGCAGCAGGATGTCCGAGCGCATGGAGCGCCACAGGAAGTCGGCCTCGGTCAGCCGGTCCGCGAGGTCCGCCTCCAGTGAGGAGGCGGTGGCGGTGGCCCACCCGTGCAGCCCCGGGTGGTGGCCGGGCTCGGCCAGGACGTGCAGCATCGCGCCCAGCTCGGCCAGGGGCGAAGGGCTGAACCTGATGCGCCCGGCGGGCAGCCCGGTGATGTCGATGTCCACGCTCATGGCCTCATCCTTCCTGTCTTTCCGCAGGTGGGGCCGTCATTTGACGGTCCTCGTCAATCGACGGGCGGGAGAGCTTCCGGACGGCGCAAGGTGATGCCCATGGACGCCACTCAGCAGCACATGCTCGACCTCTTCCGCGCCGCTCAGCACCGCGACACCGCGCCGCCCGCCCCCGGTGAGGGCGACTGGCAGGTCGTGCGGGAGTTCCGCACCTGGCGCGACTTCCAGGCCGTCGTCGCCGGGCGGGCCACCGGCCGCCGCACCCGCTGGAGCGCACTGCTCCGTCTCCTCCGCCCCGCCGCGGTCCCCACGACCTCCGGGACGCACACGACCCCCATGACCCCCACGACCTCCGAAACGCCCGCGCCGCGGCAGACCACGGACGCGCTCTCCGCCTGCTCCTCGACGCCCTCCCCGAACCGCTCCACCTCGACCATGCGCCGAGCATGACGCACGGGGCCGACACCACCCCGAGTTGTCCACAGGCGAGCGGGCAGCGGAGGCGGCACCGGCGGGTTATCCACAGGGCTGGGGACTTCAGAAGCGGTCGCCCTTCACTCGCGTAGCATGACGATGGAATCGTCCGGTACCCCCCGCGGACTGGAACGGAAGGCCATCGCCGCGTGAACGCACACCCCATCCCGGAGCACCCGAGCCCGCAGGACCGACCCGCCAGGCTCACCGTCGGCGTCGTCGGCGCGGGCCGCGTCGGCCCGTCGCTCGCCGCCGCCCTCCGGCTCGCCGGGCACCGCCCCGTCGCCGCCTCCGGCGTCTCCGACGCCTCGGTCCGCCGGGCCGCCGCCCTGCTCCCGGACGTCCCGCTCGTCCCGCCCGCCGAAGTGCTGGCGCGCGCCGAGCTGGTCCTGCTCACCGTCCCCGACGACGTCCTCCCCGGGCTCGTCGCCGGGCTCGCCGAGACCGGCGCCGTCCGCCCCGGCCAGCTGATCGTGCACACCTCGGGCCGCCACGGCACCGCCATCCTGGACCCGGCGCGCCGGGCCGGCGCCCTGCCGCTCGCCCTGCACCCCGCCATGACCTTCACCGGCACGCCCGTGGACGTCGACCGGCTCGCCGGCTGCTCGTTCGGCGTCACCGCCCCCGAGGAGCTGCGGCTCGCCGCCGAGGCCCTGGTCATCGAGATGGGCGGCGAGCCCGAGTGGGTGGCGGAGGAGGCCCGCCCGCTCTACCACGCGGCCCTCGCCATGAGCTCCAACCACCTGGTCACCCTGGTCGCCCAGGCCATGGAGCTGCTGCGCACCGCGGGCGTCGCCGCCCCCGACCGCATGCTCGGCCCCCTGCTCGGCGCCGCCCTGGACAACGTCCTGCGCAGCGGCGACGCCGCCCTCACCGGCCCGGTGGCGCGCGGCGACGCCGGCACCGTCGCCGCGCACATCGCGGAGCTGCGCACCCACGCACCCCAGGCCGTCGCCGGATATCTGGCGATGGCCCGTACGACCGCCGACCGCGCCCTCGCGCACGGCCTGCTCAAGCCGGAACTGGCGGAGGACCTGCTCGGCGTCCTCGCGGACGGAGGAAACGCATGACCACCCCGCTCACCCGCACCGCCGCGGAGCTGCGCGCCCTGCCCCGCGCGGGCCGCCGCGCCGTCGTGATGACGATGGGCGCCCTGCACGAGGGCCACGCCACCCTCGTCCGCACCGCCCGCGAGCTGGCCGGGCCCGACGGCCAGGTCGTCGTCACGGTCTTCGTCAACCCGCTCCAGTTCGGCGCCGGCGAGGACCTCGACCGCTATCCGCGCACCCTCGACGCCGACCTGGAGCTCGCCGGGAAGGCCGGCGCCGACGCCGTCTTCGCGCCCTCCGTCGAAGAGGTCTATCCCGGCGGCGAGCCGCAGGTGCGGATCACCGCGGGCCCCATGGGCGAGCGCCTCGAAGGCGCCTCCCGCCCCGGCCACTTCGACGGCGTGCTCACCGTCGTCGCCAAGCTCCTCCACCTCACCCGGCCGGACCTCGCGCTCTACGGGCAGAAGGACGCCCAGCAGCTCGCCCTGATCCGCCGCATGGTGCGCGACCTCAATTTCCCCGTCGAGATCGTCGGCGTCCCCACGGTCCGAGAGAGCGACGACCTCGCCCTCTCCAGCCGCAACCGCTATCTCTCGGCGGCCGACCGGACCACCGCCCTGGAGATCTCCCGCGCCCTGCTCACCGCGCGGAAGGAAGCCGGGCTCGGCGCCGACGCCGTCCGCGGCTCCGCCCGCGCGGTCCTGGACGCCGCCGCGCGCCGGGAGCCACCGCTCATCCTCGACTATGTGGCCCTCGTCGACCCCGCCGACTTCACCGAGGTCCCCGACGGCCACACCGGCGAGGCCGTCCTCGCCGTCGCGGCCAAGGTGGGCACCACCCGCCTCATCGACAACATCCCCCTGGACCTCGGAGCACAGCGATGACCGGCATACGACTCCACGCCCCCGGCCCCGGCTGGGCGGTCGACGCCGACGTCGTCGTCATCGGCTCCGGCGTCGCCGGACTGACCGTCGCGCTGCGCTGCGCCGCCGCCGGCGCGAAGGTCACCGTCGTCACCAAGGCGCGCCTGGACGACGGCTCCACCCGCTGGGCCCAGGGCGGCATCGCGGCGGCCCTCGGCGAGGGCGACACCCCCGAGCAGCACTACGAGGACACCCTCGTGGCCGGCGCCGGGCTCTGCTCAGCCGGGGCCGTACGCGCCCTGGTCACCGAAGGCCCCGACGCGGTCCGCCGCCTGATCGCCACCGGCGCCGAGTTCGACACCGACGCCGACACCGGCGAGATCCTGCTGACCCGCGAGGGCGGCCACCACCGCCGCCGGATCGCCCACGCCGGCGGCGATGCCACCGGCGCCGAGATCTCCCGCGCGCTCGTCGAGGCCGTCCGGGACGCGGGCATCGAGACCATCGAGCACGCCCTGGTCCTCGACCTCCTCAAGGACGCCGGGGGCCGCGCCGCCGGCGTCACCCTGCACGTCATGGGCGAGGGCCGCCGCGACGGCGTCGGCGCCGTGCGCGCCGGGGCCGTCGTGCTGGCCACCGGCGGCATGGGCCAGGTGTTCTCCGCGACCACCAACCCCGCCGTCTCCACCGGTGACGGCGTCGCCCTCGCGCTGCGCGCCGGTGCGGAGGTCTCCGACCTGGAGTTCGTCCAGTTCCACCCCACCGTCCTGTGGCTCGGCCCCGACGCCGAGGGCCAGCAGCCCCTGGTGTCGGAGGCGGTCCGCGGCGAGGGCGCCCACCTCGTCGACGCCGACGGCCACCGCTTCATGGTCGGCGCCCACGAGCTGGCCGAGCTGGCCCCCCGCGACATCGTCGCCAAGGGCATCATGCGCCGCATGCAGGAGAAGGGCGCCGAGCACATGTACCTCGACGCCCGCCACTTCGGCGCGGAGATGTGGGCCCACCGCTTCCCCACGATCCTCGCCGCCTGCCGGGCGCACGGCATCGACCCGGTGACGGAGCCGATCCCGGTCGCCCCGGCGGCCCATTACGCCTCGGGCGGCGTACGGACGGACCTGCGCGGCCGCTCGTCGGTGCCGGGCCTCTACGCGTGCGGCGAGGTCGCCTGCACGGGCGTGCACGGCGCCAACCGCCTGGCGTCCAACTCGCTGCTGGAGGGGCTCGTCTTCGCCGAGCGCATCGCCGCGGACATCGCCGGCCGGCTGCCGGCGGAGGCGCCCGCCGCCGTCGCCCTTCCGGTGGAGCGGCCGGCGACCCCCCTGCTCGCCCCCAAGGCGCGCTGGGCCGTTCAGCGCATCATGACCCAGGGGGCCGGGGTGCTCCGCTCCGCGGAGAGCCTGCGCCAGGCCGCCGCCGAGCTCGACCGGCTCCACCACGAGGCCGCGGTGGAGCTGCCCGGCACCGAGAGCTGGGAGGCCACCAACCTCCTCCTCGTGGCCCGGGTCCTCGTCGCCGCCGCCCTGCGCCGCGAGGAGACCCGCGGCTGCCACTGGCGCGAGGACTTCCCCGACCGTGACGACGCCGACTGGCACCGCCACCTGCTGCTGACCCTCCGCCCGGACCACTCGTTCGCCGTCTCCCGCACGGACTCGGCCGACTTCCCGCCCGTCATCCCCTCCGTCCCCAAGGAGTCCGCCGTGAGCACCCCTGACGAGCTCGTCCTGCACACGATCGCCCTGCCGGGCGACGAACCCGCCGAAACGCTGATCGGGGACTGCGGCGAGGGCTGCGGCTGCGGTGAGATGTTCGAGGACGACCTGCCGGAGTGCGGGCTCGACCCCGCCCTGGCCGCCCTGCTGACCGAGGCCGGCCTGAACCCCCTCCAGGTCGAGGACCTCGCCCACCTCGCCATCGAGGAGGACCTCGACGGCGGTGAGGACATCACCACCGTCGCCACCATCCCCGAGGACGCCGTCGCCACCGGCGACTTCACCGCCCGCGAGGACGGCACCGTCGCCGGGCTGCGCATCGCCGAGGCGATCCTCTCCGTCGTCTGCACCGACGAGTTCGAGGTCGAGCGGCACGTCGAGGACGGCGACCGCGTCACGGCCGGCCAGAAGCTGCTGTCGGTCCGCACCCGCACCCGCGACCTGCTGACCGCCGAGCGCAGCGCGCTCAACCTCCTGTGCCGCCTGTCCGGCATCGCCACCGCCACCCGCGAGTGGGCCGACATCCTCGAGGGCACCAAGGCCGCCGTCCGCGACACCCGCAAGACCACGGTCGGCCTGCGCGCCCTGGAGAAGTACGCGGTCCGCTGCGGCGGCGGCGTCAACCACCGGATGTCCCTGTCGGACGCCGCGCTCATCAAGGACAACCACGTCGTCGCCGCCGGTGGCATCGCCGAGGCGTTCCGGGCCGTGCGCGGCCGGTTCCCCGACGTACCGGTCGAGGTCGAGGTCGACCGGATCGACCAGATCGAGCCGGTGCTCGCCGAGGGCGCGGACCTGCTCCTGCTCGACAACTTCACCCCCGAGCAGACCCGCGAGGCCGTCGAGCTGGTCGCGGGCCGCGCCATGCTGGAGTCGTCGGGCCGCCTCAGCCTGGTCAACGCCCGGGCGTACGCCGAGACCGGCGTCGACTATCTCGCCGTGGGCGCGCTCATCCACTCGTCCCCGATCCTCGACATCGGTCTGGACCTGCGGGAAGAGAGCGCCTGATGCTGCTCACCATCGATGTCGGCAACACCCATACGGTCCTCGGTCTGTTCGACGGCGAGGACATCGTCGAGCACTGGCGGGTGTCCACCGACGCCCGCCGCACCGCCGATGAACTGGCCGTCCTGCTCCAGGGTCTGATGGGCATGCACCCCTTGCTCGGCGAGGAGCTGGGTGACGGCATCGACGGCATCGCCATCTGCTCCACGGTCCCCTCCGTCCTGCACGAGCTGCGCGAGGTCACCCGCCGCTATTACGGCGACGTCCCCGCCGTCCTGGTCGAGCCGGGCGTCAAGACCGGTGTGCCGATCCTGATGGACAACCCCAAGGAGGTCGGCGCGGACCGGATCGTCAACGCCGTCGCGGCCGTCGAGCTGTACGGCGGGCCGTGCGTCGTCGTCGACTTCGGCACCGCCACCACCTTCGACGCGGTCAGCGCGCGCGGCGAGTACACCGGCGGAGTGATCGCCCCCGGCATCGAGATCTCGGTCGAGGCGCTGGGCGTCAAGGGCGCCCAGCTGCGGAAGATCGAGCTGGCCCGGCCGCGCAGCGTCATCGGCAAGAACACCGTCGAGGCCATGCAGTCCGGCATCCTCTACGGCTTCGCCGGGCAGGTCGACGGCGTCGTCAACCGCATGGCCCGCGAGCTGGCGGACGATCCGGACGACGTCACGGTCATCGCCACCGGCGGCCTGTCGCCGCTGGTGGTCGGCGAGGCGTCGGTCATCGACGAGCACGAGCCCTGGCTCACGCTCATCGGCCTGCGCCTGGTCTACGAGCGCAATGTGACTCGCACGTAGCCGGTTCAGGCCCTCCCCGGGAGGCAACCAACCGCCCGCTCCAACTGTCCTGTCAGCTGCGGGACATGATCGTGCACATGATGGACGTGGAGCGTATGGGCGGGAAGCGAAGAATGCGGCGGTTGGCGGCCGCCGTCGCGGTGGCGGCGGCCGGGCCGGGCCTGGTGGCCGCCACCGCGCACGCCCAGGCGCCGCCGCGCGCCGATTACCAGGCCATCGCCCACCCCGTCGTGGGCCGGGTCGGCCAGACCGTCGAGGTCGAGCTGGGCGTCAGGAACGGCGGCCCGGCCCCGGCGGGCGGCCGGGGCGCGGGCACGTACGAGGTGACTCCGCCCGAAGGCACGACGATCACCGCCGCGCCGCCGCCGGGTGGCGGCGGCAGACAGCCGTGCGTGGCCAGGACCGCCCCCGCCCGGGGTGCCGCCACCTATGTGTGCGCCATCGGCGAGGACTTTCCCGCGGGCGACCGCGAGACGCTGCGTTTCCGGGTCCGTATCGACAGGAAGGTCGACGGCGCGGAGGGCCGGGTGCACATCGTCGAACGCGACGGCGCGCACACCCCCGACCCCGATCCCGCCAACGACTCCGCGCCGATCCAGGTGGAGGTCGTGGACCCGGCGCCCGCGCCCCCCGCCGACCCGAACACCAATGGCACCCTGCTGCTCGCCACCACCTCCGGCACCGCCATATCCGCCGGCGCGATAGCCCTGGGCCTCACCCGCCGCAGACAGCGCTGAACGGCCCTCCCGGGGCCGTGCCACGCCCGGAAACACCAGGTCAGCGAAATTTGTCCGCTTAGCACTTAAAGTCGGCGCATGCCCACGCCCTATGGATCCCGCGGCGGCATGGCGTTCAGCGCGGACGAACTGCGCGTGCTGCGCCGAGCCCTCGCCATCGCCCTCGACCCCCAATCCGTCCCCAGGCGTCCCGGCCCCGGACGCGACGAAGAGGTGCGCGAGTGCCTCGGGCTCGTGGAGGCCGTGGACGAGGCGGCCCGTGAGGGCGGCAGGCTGCGTGCCTTCCTCCTCGCCGACCTCGCCCGCTACCGCGCCGCCCTGCCCGGCGCGGCGGCCGGCTACACCGAGCGGCTCCAGGACGCCCTCTCGGCGGGCTACCAGCCCGGCGCCGATGACCTCGCCGCCCTGCGCGGGCTCTGCCGCACACCCGCCGGGCGCACCGAGGCGGGCCGCCGCCGGGAGCTGCTGGCCCGCTGCGAGCGCCTCGCCGAGCTGGCCGTACGGGCCCGGCTGGCCGACCGCGCGGTACCCGCCGTCGGGCCCGCGCCGGGCCATGCCCGGCTGCGGGCCCTGCCGGGCGGGCGGGTGACACGCGCGGACTCCTCGGACCCGAAACCCAAACCCGGCGAGGAGCCCGCTCCGGCCCCCGCGACGCCCCGCCCCTCCGCGCCCCGGCCCGACCGGCCCATTCCGACCCCGGGCGAGGTCTTCCCGCCCCGCCGCAAGCCGGCCCCGCCGCCCGGGGCCCGTCACCCCGGGGTCAGATCCGCCTGACGCGCGCGTAATCTGGACGGGTCGATTGCGCAACCGCAGACCCCGATTCCAGAAGGAGCCGACGGCCATGGACTATGTCGCCGCGTTGGTCCCGCCCATGGTGATGGCGGTGGCATTCATCGCGTTGGTCGTGACGATCGTCAAGAGTCAGGGCGGCGCGAACAAGGGCAAGGAAGACGCTCTCGTCGACGCCGCGCTGGCCCGCGCCGAGAGCGCCCGCCAGACCGACCGGGGCAGCGACGCCTGACTTTCCCCCGGACGCGCGCCGGCGCGCCGCCGCGTGGTGCCCACAGGGCGTACGGACCGAGACCGAAATTCTCGGCCGTACGCCCTTTTTGCCGACTCGAATAAACCGGCATTCTAGACATCTCCCACTATTATTCGCGTGTGGTTCGACGCCTGGGTGATCTGGAAGACGCCGTGATGACGCGCGTGTGGGACTGGAACCGGCCGGTCACTGTTCGGGAAGTCCTGGAAGACCTTCAACAGGAGCGCTCCATCGCGTACACGACCGTCATGACCGTAATGGACAACCTGTATCAGAAGGGCTGGCTGCGACGGGAAGCCGAAGGCCGTGCCTATCGATATGAGGCGGTCTCCAACCGGGCCGCCTACTCGGCCGCACTGATGAACGAAGCGTGGTCCCTCAGTGACAACCCCGCGGCCGCTCTCGTCGCCTTCTTCGGCATGATGTCGGCCGAACAACGGGAAGCACTGCGCGACGCGATCCGGGTGGTGCAACTCGACGGGCCCGGCGACCCCGGCGGAGCTCCGGGGCGATAGCGTCCCGACATGCCCGCACTATCAAAAGTCGTCACCGTCCGCCGCGCCCGGACCAGCGATGTCCCGGCGGTGCGCCGGCTCATCAACACGTACGTTCGTGACCGCATCCTCCTCGACAAAGCCACCGTCACGCTTTACGAGGACATCCAGGAGTTCTGGGTCGCCGAGCGGGACGAGGACGGCGCGGTCATCGGCTGCGGCGCACTGCATGTGATGTGGGAAGACCTCGCGGAGGTGCGCACTCTCGCCGTCGACCCGGCCGTCAAGGGCGGCGGAGTGGGCCACGCGGTACTGGGCAAGCTGCTGCAGACGGCGCGCTGGCTGGGCGTGCGGCGCATTTTCTGCCTCACCTTCGAAGTCGACTTCTTCACGAAGCACGGCTTCGTCGAGATCGGTGAGACACCGGTGGACGGTGATGTCTACAGCGAGCTCCTGCGTTCCTATGACGAGGGTGTTGCCGAGTTCCTGGGTCTCGAACGGGTGAAGCCGAACACCCTTGGCAACAGCCGGATGCTTCTGCATCTGTGATCGTGACCCCTATCGCGGTCCCTATGTCCGAATCGCGCCCCTATCACAGGGCTCCGGAAGGGAGGCTTCCCACGGTGAAGGCGGGCTGAACCTTCCCGGGGGGTTTGTGTTTTTCCGGGAAAGGCGGTTTGCTATTCCTCCGTAATCCCATTTTCCACTGAAAGGATTCCCCGTGGCACAGAAGGTTCAGGTCCTTCTTGTTGATGACCTCGACGGTGGCGAGGCGGACGAGACCGTGACGTTCGCGCTCGACGGCAAGACCTACGAGATCGACCTCACCACGGCCAACGCGGACAAGCTCCGGGGCCTGCTGGAGCCGTACACCAAGAGTGGCCGTCGTACGGGTGGCCGGGCCGCCGCGGGCCGCAGCAAGGGCCGTGCCGTCGCCACCGGTGGCAGCCCCGACACCGCGAAGATCCGCGCCTGGGCCAAGAAGAACGGCTACAGCGTCAACGACCGCGGCCGCGTCCCCGCCGACATCCGTGAGGCGTACGAGAAGGCCAACGGCTGATCTCCCGTCGGCCGACGCGTGCGCGCTTCCCCGGCGCGCAGCAACCGGGCCCGGTGGCATTCCGTAGCCGCCGCGCCCACGAGCCGTACGAGATCGGGGGCGCCCCCATCGCCCCCGAGGCCGGTCACCGGCAGCGTCGGCTCGACCTCGGACCCCGGCTCGGGAGGCCGTACCCACACGGCCTTCCCCGTCCCGAGCGGCCCGTGGTGCCCGCGGCCGAGGCCGGCGGGCACCGGCGCGACGATCCGGCCGCCCGCACCCAGCGCGGTCAGATCCAGCGTCACCCCGCCCCACTGCAGCCAGTCGAGCAGCCCCGGCAGCTCGTCCGCACTGCCCGCGGCGACCAGGAACCGTAGCCTCCGCGCCCGCTCGTCGAGCGCGACGGGCCCGGTCCGCACCGCCCGCCCGAGGACCGCGAAACCGGCGTCCACGGGCAGCTCCAGCACATCGAAGCGCACCCCGGTCAGCAGCTCCAGGGGCGCCTCGCCCGCCGTCGGCCAGCACAACGCGTGCTCGTACCACCGACGTGCCTGGCACCATGGATATGAGGGGACACAGGGGCTCGGGAGGGCAACGGTCATACGCGGTGCAACTGTGAAACCCTCAAGAGGTTACGCAGGGTTGATAGTTGGGCACGCTCCGTATAAGGACTGAGGGGCGCATCGGCGCTCAGGGTGGTGCGGGGGTGTTCGCCCGTAGCGGATGGGCTGGGCCCGCGCCGCATGGACTGTCAATGCTTGCGGGTAGGACCTTCCCCATGGGAAGAGGCGGTACAACACCGCGTGGAGCGCGCCACCGCGGGAGGTGGTCGGGCTCCGGGCGGGCGTGTCGGGCCGAGCGGGCGTTCGCCATGGGCGTAGTGGTGGTGAGCGTATATGCCTGGCCTGCGGGAACATCGTCTCCCACCATCGGGTTGGAGCAGATGTCGGCTGTTCGGGGCAGGAGGCCAAGGACGGGTGTCGGCAGTTGGAATGAGCTGTCCCGTCCCGCGGGACTAGCATGCGGAAGGACAGGGAGGGGACCGACCCCTAACTGCCTGACCGCTCTGAGGAGCGATTAACGATGTTCGAGAGGTTCACCGACCGCGCGCGGCGGGTTGTCGTCCTGGCTCAGGAAGAAGCCCGGATGCTCAACCACAACTACATCGGCACCGAGCACATCCTCCTGGGCCTGATCCACGAGGGTGAGGGTGTCGCCGCTAAGGCCCTGGAGAGCCTCGGGATTTCGCTCGAGGCGGTCCGCCAGCAGGTGGAGGAGATCATCGGGCAGGGGCAGCAGGCCCCGTCCGGCCACATCCCCTTCACTCCCCGTGCCAAGAAGGTCCTGGAGCTGTCGCTCCGCGAGGCCCTCCAGCTCGGCCACAACTACATCGGTACGGAGCACATCCTGCTCGGCCTGATCCGTGAGGGCGAGGGCGTCGCCGCCCAGGTCCTGGTCAAGCTGGGCGCCGATCTGAACCGGGTGCGGCAGCAGGTCATCCAGCTGCTCTCCGGCTACCAGGGCAAGGAGGCCGCCACGGCCGGCGGCCCGGCCGAGGGCACGCCCTCGACCTCGCTCGTCCTGGACCAGTTCGGCCGCAACCTCACCCAGGCGGCTCGCGAATCCAAGCTCGACCCGGTCATCGGGCGCGAGAAGGAGATCGAGCGGGTCATGCAGGTGCTCTCCCGCCGTACGAAGAACAACCCGGTCCTCATCGGCGAGCCCGGCGTCGGCAAGACGGCGGTCGTCGAGGGCCTGGCCCAGGCCATCGTCAAGGGCGAGGTGCCCGAGACCCTCAAGGACAAGCACCTCTACACCCTCGACCTCGGCGCCCTGGTCGCCGGCTCCCGCTATCGCGGTGACTTCGAGGAGCGCCTGAAGAAGGTCCTCAAGGAGATCCGCACCCGCGGCGACATCATCCTGTTCATCGACGAGCTCCACACCCTGGTGGGTGCGGGCGCCGCCGAGGGCGCGATCGACGCCGCGAGCATCCTCAAGCCCATGCTGGCCCGGGGCGAGCTCCAGACCATCGGCGCCACGACGCTGGACGAGTACCGCAAGCACCTGGAGAAGGACGCCGCCCTCGAGCGCCGCTTCCAGCCCATCCAGGTCGCCGAGCCCTCGCTGCCGCACACCATCGAGATCCTCAAGGGTCTGCGCGACCGGTACGAGGCGCATCACCGCGTCTCCATCACGGACGAGGCCCTGGTCCAGGCCGCCCAGCTGGCCGACCGCTACATCTCGGACCGCTTCCTCCCGGACAAGGCGATCGACCTGATCGACGAGGCCGGCTCCCGGATGCGCATCCGCCGGATGACCGCGCCGCCGGACCTCCGCGAGTTCGACGAGAAGATCGCCGACGTCCGCCGGGACAAGGAGTCCGCGATCGACTCGCAGGACTTCGAGAAGGCCGCCTCCCTGCGCGACAAGGAGAAGCAGCTCCTCGCCGCGAAGGCCAAGCGGGAGAAGGAGTGGAAGGCCGGCGACATGGACGTCGTCGCCGAGGTCGACGGCGATCTGATCGCCGAGGTCCTGGCCACGGCCACGGGCATCCCGGTCTTCAAGCTGACGGAGGAGGAGTCCTCCCGCCTGCTGCGCATGGAGGACGAGCTCCACAAGCGCGTCATCGGCCAGAAGGACGCCATCAAGGCGCTCTCCCAGGCCATCCGGCGCACGCGTGCGGGCCTCAAGGACCCGAAGCGCCCCGGCGGCTCGTTCATCTTCGCGGGCCCGTCCGGTGTCGGTAAGACGGAGCTGTCCAAGACGCTCGCCGAATTCCTCTTCGGCGACGAGGACGCGCTGATCTCCCTCGACATGTCGGAGTTCAGCGAGAAGCACACCGTCTCGCGTCTCTTCGGTTCCCCGCCCGGATACGTGGGTTATGAAGAGGGCGGCCAGCTCACCGAGAAGGTGCGCCGCAAGCCGTTCTCCGTCGTCCTCTTCGACGAGGTCGAGAAGGCCCACCCGGATATCTTCAACTCGCTGCTGCAGATCCTGGAGGACGGTCGCCTGACCGATTCCCAGGGCCGCGTGGTCGATTTCAAGAACACCGTCATCATCATGACGACGAACCTCGGCACCCGGGACATCTCCAAGGGCTTCAACCTGGGCTTCGCCGCCCAGGGCGACGTCAAGACCGGGTACGAGCGGATGAAGGCCAAGGTCAACGAAGAGCTCAAGCAGCACTTCCGGCCCGAGTTCCTCAACCGCGTCGATGACACGGTGGTCTTCCACCAGCTGACCGAGGAAGACATCATCCAGATCGTCGACCTCATGGTCGCCAAGGTGGACGAGCGGCTCAAGGACCGCGACATGGGCATCGAGCTCAGCTCGGAGGCCAAGTCGCTGCTCGCCAAGCGTGGCTACGACCCGATCCTGGGTGCCCGCCCGCTGCGCCGCACGATCCAGCGCGAGATCGAGGACATCCTCTCCGAGAAGATCCTCTTCGGCGAGCTGCGCCCCGGCCACATCGTGGTCGTCGGCACGGAGGGCGAAGGCACGGAGAAGAAGTTCACCTTCCGCGGCGAGGAGAAGTCGGCGCTGCCGGACACTCCGCCGATCGAGTCCGCGGCGGGTGGGGCCGGCCCCAACCTGTCGAAGGACGCGTAAGGCACGTCAGCGCCCGGCTGTAGCGCTGTAGGCCGGCCCCGGAACCGTACGCACGGTTCCGGGGCCGGTTTCTTGCGTTCGGGGGGAGGTCAGTCGGGCTCGTAGAAGTCGTCCAGGTCCCGGTATCCGTGCGTCAGCCGATCGCCGAAGGCGTCGGCTCCCAGCAACGTCAGCTCGTGACCGGGGGAGGTGTACAGCTCCAGCCTCTCCCCGGGCAGCTCGCGCACCCTCGTGAGGTCCACCGTGATGGGCCCTGGCCCGAGGCGCTCCAGATAGAGCGAGCGAAGCGCGGGGAAGACTCGCAGCAGCCTTTCGTCCACCGAGGAGGGCACCGTGGTGAGGCAGAGGGCCACCTCGGCGATCTGCGGCAACGGGTCCACGCCCGCCAGGTCGTCCATGGAGCTGTCGAGCTGCAACGAGATGAGGCCGTGGAGGTTCCCCAGCCTGTTCAGCTCGTGGGGGGACACCAAGGAAGCCTGAATCACCATCAGCCGGCGCAGACCGGTCCAGCCTTCGATGCCCTCCAGGGACAACAGGTCGCTGTCCGTGACCATGAGGTGGGAGACGCCGCTGAGAGGCGGCGGAAGGCTGCTGCGGCCCCCGCTCGTGGGCAAGCACGCCACATCCAGGAAGGACAGCTCCGAGGCTCCCTTGAGGACCTCCAGGTGGTCGACCAGCGGTCTCGATCCGTCGAGCTCGAGGTGCAATTCGCGCAGGCGCGTCCCGGCCAGGGCAGAGACGTCCCGCAACTGCGGGCAGTCCATGATCGAGAGGTATTCGATCTCCGGGTGGTCGCCCAGGAAGTCCAGATCCGTGACATGCCTGTTCCCCCCGAGGACCAGGCTGGTCACCTCGCGCCCCCGGAGCGCCTGCCGCAAAGCCTCAGCCGACCCGTCGTACCCGATGGACAGCGTTTTCACCGGGCCGATGTCCGACAAGCACGCGAGTTGTTCCGCGGTTCCGACCGCGATGTTGAGGTCGTCGAGTCGCATGGGAGCGAGTACTTCTCTCGCGTACCGCCGTGCGTCCGAGAATTTCCACGCGTCGGCCACAGCCCTGCGGACGAACGGATCCTCGTGCTGCCCGTAGCGCTTCAGGAGAGGCATCGCCGCTTCTCCCAGCGGGCCCAGCACCTTCACCACGTGCATCGCCGCCGTGCCGTCCAGCCCCTCCGGTTCCGGAAGGATCCCGAGAACCTCCGGGCCCAGGGACGCCAGATGATCGACCTCCGACGTCCTCCGTGGCGCTCCCAGCTCCCGGAGGCCTCCCCACACCGCCGAGTGCCGTGTGTCGGCCAGGGACGCCGCGCTGATCGCGCACTGCGCCGCGAGTGTACGGACCGACCAGACATCCTCATGGCTCGCGTCCCTGCCCGCCGCGACGAGGGCGTCGATGACCCGCTCCTCCTCCTTCCGGCCGCAATGCCCGATCACGAGCCGGATGACGTCCTGCCACTGCTCCTCCGCCACGTGGCCCAGCAATTCGTCCAGGCTGTCGCTGTCCTGGAATTCCTTCGCCGCGAGATAGTCCTGGAAGGTGCGGTGGATGAATTGGATGGAATTCGGCGTGCGCTCCTGGAGAAGCCCGCTGCGGTTGAGCAGATGGGTGAGGACTTCATCGGCCGTGCCCTGCTGCCGTATGCGCCTCAGACCGGCCATGGCCAATTCCAGCTGCCGCACGGCCTGGACCCGGGACAGTTCGGTGCGACCGTTCCGTACGAGCCAGATCGCGATGCGCTGGAGAAGCTGCCGGCCGTCGTCCGGTTCCAGTTCGATGCCCTCCGGCTTGTGGACGCGGCGGTGGGCGTCGCGGCTGCCGAGAAGCATGTTCAGCGCCGCGCGGTAGAGCTCCCAGCGGGTCCGGGGGAGCAGACCGCTGCGGCGGCGGTGCAGGGCGCAGATGACGGCGCACAGCAGCGGCGTGCGCGCCAGGTCGCGCAGGGCGGCATTGCGCTGGAACTCCTGCGTGAGATCGCGTTCGAGGTCCTGGAGCCGGCTCCGTATCCGCTCCGCGTGCCGGGTGTCGGCCCAGCCGTCGCATTCCAGCCGGGCGGCCGTGTGCCACGCCGCCACGAACATCTGGATGTCGCGGTCGCTCATCGGCAGCAGCCGCAGCTCCTCGAAGCCCTCCGACTCCAGCCACGCCCGGTCGACGGCGAGCGGCCGCACCGTGACCAGGCAGCGCGTGCGGGGGTGCATGCGGAGCAGCTCCGCCAGCCACTTGCGGGCGGGCGCGCGGTCGGCCTGCGGCAGCTCGTCCAGCCCGTCCACCAGCAACAGCGCGCGCCCGGCCGCCAGGACCCGCCCCGCCCAGCCGCTCGGCGGGGCGTCCACCCCGGACAGGCGGGCGATGGTCGGTAACTGCGAAGGAGTGGGGCGGATGATGCCCTGGGCGGCCAGGGTGCGCATGGGGATGACGAAGGGGACCAGGCCGTTGAGGGCGCTCAGCTCGGCGGGCAGGGTGTTGCACGCGGCATGCGAGGCCAGCCACCACACCAGCGTCGTCTTGCCGGCCCCCGCCTCGCCGCGCAGCAGCGTCCGGGGGCGGGAGCCGAGCAGGGCCTCGATCCGGTGCGGCTCGGAGCGCGGCTGTTCCGGGCCGGAGCGGGTGGCCTGGGCCTCCAGGCTGAGGTAGGCGGTGTCCAGGTCCCAGTGGTTGTCGCCGGTACCGAGGTCGTCGAGACCGAAGATCTCCAGCCTGCTGTAGGCGGCCTTGATCGCCTCGGCGTACGTCGCCTCGTAACCGCTGTCCTCCGGACCGGCCGAGTGGACCTCTTCCAGGTGCGGCGCCTGCGGCCAGTGCTCCGCCACGCGGGCCTGGAACTGTGTGTCCTCCAGGATCGAGACCAGGGGCACGGCGTCGATGGACGAGTGCGCCCAGCCCTTCGGGTCCTCGGTGGCGATGCCCACCAGGACCGGCCCGGCGAGGACCGGGCCGCCGGACAGCCCGGCCCAGGGCGAGCCGTAGGGCCCGGCGGACGGTGGGGGATGGGCGGCGCGCAGGACGTACCGCCCGCGCAGCACGCCCGACAGCGGCGCGAGGGTGCCGGGGATCTGTACGGCCTCCAGCTCTTCCCGGCCGTACCGCTGGACCTGCGGGAATCCCAGGGCCTGGCACCCGTCGACCGGGGACCGGCCGACGCAGACGCCCCACCGCAGCGGCGGCAGGTCGGCGGCGGACAGCAGCGGTCTCTCGGCCAGCAGCAGGGCGGCGTCGCACTGCTCGGGGTCGCCGGCCCACAGCACCTCGCACGGTACGGGCCCGGCGTGGCCCAGCGCGACGACCCGCACCCCGCCCTCGCCGCCCAGAACGTGCGCACTGGTCAGCACCAGCGACCCCGTCAGCAGCACCCCGCTGCCCTGCGCCTCCGCCAGCACCGCCACCAGCCGGTCCTCCACCGACCGGACGCGCACCCCTGTCACTGCCCCGCGGAGCCGAACCGTGAGACGCCGGCCGGCCGCTCATTTCCCACCCGCAGGTTGCCGCCCGTGCGGGCGTTCTTCGGGGTGAGGGTGAAGGAGACCGTGTGGGTGCGGGTGGAGCCGCGGGAGGCTTCCGCGTCCGCGTTGATCACCCATGCCTTCACGCCGCCCGAGCCCTTGGCGTCCTTGCGGATCTCGACCGTGAACTCCATGGCGATCTCGCCGACCTCGAAGACGATGTCCTCGCCCGCGCCGCGGGCGGCCGCGGTGGTGAGACCGTCGCGGACCGCCTGGACGGCGTCCGCCAGCTCGATGTCGTCCAGGTGGGAGTAGCGGGAATCGTTGCCCATCGTGGTGTCGCCCCCCGGCGGTGTGCGCGTCCGTCGACTGCTGTCCGGGAGCGTACCGCCAGGCGGGGGCCCTTGGTCCCGGAACGGGTGAGGCCGAAAGTCCCTCCGCGGTGATACGGCGCACAGGGCGTGCGTCACATACTAGGCCGGATAGCAGGAATGGCGGTCGCGAAAACCCCGTATTTCTGCCCGATGTGCCCCGGCATAAAGGGTCCGGTGCCCGGCCGCCTACTACGGCATTCGCTAGTAGAGGCCGTTCTTGGCAGGGCTGCGAATGCGGGTTACCAAGGTAGGGCGATCCCGGTCCGCAGCCGGGACCCATTCTTGCCTGGAGGTATTTCTTTATGTCGAAGCACACCGCTTTCCGTAATGCGGGCACGACCCTTCTGCGTTCCCGTGCCGCCGTCGTGGCCGCCGGGCTCGGGGCCTCGCTCGCACTCGGAACCGGGGTGGCGCTCGCGGCGGAGACCACCTCCCAGGCGCAGCTCCCGGCGTTCGCGTCCGTGGCGGCGCTGGACGACGCCCTGCACGCGCAGGCCGAGACGCAGCTGAAGGCCGCCGCCAAGGAGGCCAAGGCGAAGGCCGACCAGGCCCGGGCGAAGCAGGACGCCGAGAAGCGCGCCGCCGACGCCCGTCAGCAGGCCGAGGCCTCGCGCAAGAAGCGTGCCGACGCCTGGATCGCCCCCGTCGAGGGCTACCAGATCGGCCAGCCCTTCGGCATCGCCGGCAGCATGTGGGCCAACAAGCACAGTGGCCAGGATCTGGTCGTCGGTACCGGTACGTCCGTGAAGGCCGTGCACGGCGGTACGGTCGTGAAGGCCGGCCCGAACGGCGGCGGTGACGGCCCGGCGTACGGCAACGCCATCGTGATCAAGCACGACGACAACACGTACTCGCAGTACGCGCACCTGTCGCAGGTGAAGGTCTCGATCGGCCAGACCGTGACCACCGGCCAGGAGATCGGCCTCTCCGGCTCCACCGGCAATTCGTCCGGCCCCCACCTGCACTTCGAGATCCGCACCACCGCCAACTACGGCAGTGGCATCGAGCCGCGCGCGTTCCTGAGCGCCCACGGCCAGAACCTCTGACCGAACCGGTCGTGATCCGCGTGCCCGGTACGCCCCCTCGGGGGCGTGCCGGGCACGCGCATGCGTGCCTACGGTGGTCGTGAAGCACACGGATCCCCGGGAGCACGCCATGATCAAGGGCATCGCCATCACCACCGTCTGGGTCCTCGACCAGGACCGGGCGAAGGAGTTCTACACCGAGAAGCTGGGTTTCGAGGTCCGCACCGACATGACGATGGGCGGCGACGACGGCATGCGCTGGCTGACGGTCGGCGCCAAGGACCAGCCGGACGTCGAGCTCACGCTGATGGTGCCGGGCCCGCCCGGCCTGGACCCGGACTCCGCCGGGGCCCTGCGGAAGCTGGTCGCCAAGGGGGTGCTGGGCGCGGGGGTGCTGAGCACCGACGACGTACGGCGGGACTACGCCACTCTCTCGGCCAAGGGCGTGGAGTTCCTCCAGGAGCCGCGGGAGCGGCCCTACGGCACCGAGGCCCTCTTCCGCGACGACTCGGGGAACTGGTTCTCGCTGACCCAGCGCGGCGAGCGGCCGGTCCTCGACAAGGACTGGGGCGAGTGCGTCGACCCGATGTAGCCGGCGGCGGGGCGGTTAGTCCGGCACCTGTATGACCGGGAAGCTGCCCGTGCTGGTCGGCGCCGACTCCGGCAGCCAGAGCACGGCGATCGCGCCGGTGTCCCCCTCGACCTCGGGGTCGGCGTTGCGGAAGGTCAGCCGCGCGCCCAGCACCCGGGCCTGGCCGGCCGCGATGGTCAGGCCCAGGCCGTGGCCCTTGCCCGCGCGGTCCTTGCTGCCCGTACGGAAGCGGCTCGGGCCGTCCCGCAGCAGCTCCTCCGGGAACCCCGGCCCGTGGTCGCGCACGCGCAGCACGCGCCCGTCGACCGTGACCTCGAAGGGGCCCTGGCCGTGCTTGGCGGCGTTGGCGAGGAGATTGCCGAGGATGCGCTCCAGGCGGCGCGGATCGGTGGAGACATAGGCGTCCCGGACGACCTTGACCCTGGCGTCCGGCTCGACGATCCGCACCCGGCGCAGCACGAAGTCGCCCAGCCGGATGTCCTGCATCTCGGCGCGCTCGGCGAAGCCGTCCAGCCGGGCGACCTCCAGCACGTCCTCGACCAGGGTGCGCATGGCCTGCGCCCGGTCGCGTACGAGCTCGGTGGGGCGCCCCGGGGGCAGCAGCTCGGCGGCGGTGAGCAGGCCGGTGACGGGCGTGCGCAGCTCGTGCGCGATGTCGGCGGTGACGCGCCGCTCGGCCTCCAGCCGGTCCTGGAGCGCCTCGGCCATGCCGTCGACGGCCCGCGCCAGGTCGTCGGTCTCGTCGCGCACCCGGCCCCCGATGGCGTCGCGCACCCGCACCTCGGAGTCGCCGTCGGCGAGCTTGCGGGCGGCGGTGGCGGCCTTGCGCAGCCGGCGGGAGAGCTGGCCGCCGATGAGGATGCCCAGGGCGGAGCCGCCCAGCACGACGGAGACCGAGCCGATGATCAGCGCCTTGTCGAGGGCGTCGAGGATCGAGAAGCGGTCCTCGAACTTGGTGTGGATCGAGAGGATCTTGCCGTTGCGCACGGGCACCGACGCCCAGACCTCGGGGGTGCCCTTGCCGCCGGAGTCCTGGAGATAGGTCGCGCGCAGCCCCACCGCGGCGGCGTCCCGCAGCGGCTGGGGCAGCGTCGGGTCGTCCAGCTTGGCGTGGAGCATGAGGCGGTTGGTGGTCTCGTAATAACGCTGGGCGACCTGCACCCGGGCGTCCAGCGCGTCGCGGGCGTTGTCGAGCATGGACAGCCGCGCCTCGTTGTGGACGACGAGGCTCAGCGCGACGGCCACGAGCGCGCTGACCCCGGCGATGGCGAGGCTGACCTTCCAGCGCAGCCCCGAGCGCAGGGCGAGCTTCACCACGGCTTCACCATGGGGGATTTCCGTGGGTCACCATCGGGTGGTCAGCCTCTGAGCTTGTAGCCGAAGCCGCGGACGGTCTCGATCCGGTCCTGGCCGATCTTGCCGCGCAGCCGCTGGACGTGGACGTCCACGACGCGGGTGTCGCCGCCCCAGCCGTAGTCCCAGACGCGCTCCAGCAGCCGGTCGCGGGAGAGCACGGTGCCCGGCGCCGCCGAGAACTCCAGCAGCAGCCGCATCTCCGTCGGCGTGAGGGCCACGGGCTCGCCCGCCTTGCGGACCTCCATGCCCTCCGTGTCGACCTCCAGATCGCCGAAGCGCAGCACCCCGCCCTCCAGCGGCTCCGGCTCCTCGGCCGCGCCGGCGCCGTTCGGCCCGCTGGCGTGCCCGAAGCGGCGCAGCACGGCCCGTATCCGGGCGACGAGCACGGCGCCGTCGAAGGGCTTGGTGACGTAGTCGTCGGCGCCGGCCTCCAGGCCGAGCACGACGTCGATGGAGTCCGCCCGCGCGGACAGCATGATCACGGGAACGGTCGACTCGTCACGGATCCGGCGGCACAGGCTGACGCCGTCCAGGCCCGGGACCATGACGTCGAGCAGCGCGATGTCGGGTCTGCGGGCGCGGAACCTCTCCAGCCCCAGCAGCCCGTCCGGCACCGCGGTGACCTCGAAGCCGTCGCGCTCCAGCGCCAGCTGGGTCGCCTCGCGGATCACGTCGTCGTCCTCGACGAAGAGCACATGCGTATCGGCCACGCCGCCCTCAGCCCTCCGTTCCCACGCTCGGGAGTCCATCCTTGTCGTTGTTCCCGACCTTGCTGAAGTCGGTGTGCGTCCGGCCGGTCTCGCGGAACTCCTCGCCCGACCAGTGGTACGTCATGACATCTTCGCCCGACGCGCAGCACGCCGCGTCACCGGGCCCGTAGACCTGCCGGGTGACCCGCAGGTCGCGGCGGTCGATCTCGGCGTAGACGGGCGGCTGCTCGGCGGAGAACACGTTCACGTACGAGTCGCCCTTGGCACGGTACACATAGGCGCCGACACCGAAGGACTCACCGCAGGTCAGGACGTTGATGACCACGTCGTTGCGGGAGCCTTCGGTGAGCTGGCCGTAGATCACGTCGACCGGGTAGTCGTTCTTCACGCACGGCTTCAGGTTCTTCTTGACCTGATCGCTGACCTTGGGATCGCTCTTGATCAGCTTGATCGCGTCGACCTTCTGCTGGGCCGGGATCGCCGAGGCCGTGGGCAGCCGGGTCGGTTTCGCCGTGGACTGGCTCTGCGCGGCGCCCTCCTTCCGGACGCCCTCGCTGCCCGTGTCACATCCGGCAAGCAGAAGACCGGCGGCCGCGGCCATCGCTGTGACCGTGCCGCCGGTGATCAGTGCCGGCCTTGTGGGAGCCGCCTTTTTCAGGCTGCGCACCGTTCCTGCCCCCGCTCGTTGCGCTCAAGGGCGTGGAAGTCCAGGTCTCGGCTCTCCAGCTCCTGACGCAGCCGGGCCAGCGCCCGGTGCAGCGTGCTCTTGACCGTGCCCGTGGACATGCCGAGCGCCTCCGCGGTCTCCTCGGTGCTCATCTGCTCCCAGTGTCGCAGCACGACGACGCTGCGCTGCTTGGGTGCCAGGACTCCGAGGATGTCCATCAGCAGGGCGCGGTCGGCGTGCTGCTCGGTGCCGTCCTCGACGCTCGCGTCGGGGAGCTGCTCGGTGGGCACCTCATCGAGCTTACGGGCACGCCACCACTCAGTACGAGTGTTGATCATGACACGGCGGAGGTAGGCGTCGGCCAGCGACTTGTCCGCTATGCCTTCCCAGCGGCCGTAGGTGCGCACCAGAGCGGTCTGGAGGAGGTCCTGCGCGTCGATCGGGTCCGGAACGAGACGGCGGGCGCTGCGCAGGAGGGCGTCCTGACGGTTGCGCACGTACTCTTCGAAGTCCAGAACCTTGCCGCTGCTGGCCATCTCGCAGCCTCCATTCCGCTTGCATTCCCCGCGTCACGCTGGTGGTCCTCCAGCACGAGTAGGACGCTACGGAGGTGCTGTTGCGACGTGATGTGCAGCAGCCCTTCGGCTGGAGCACAGCTGTCCATAGGTTGTGTAACAGTGAGCCCGAAATGATGAAGAAATGGGGCGCAAGGGGGCCCCTGCGCCTTCACTTCATCACCGCTACGTGAGAGGGAGCCGGTATCGGCCGCCCTCCAGGGGCTCCACCAGCCCGTCCGCGACCAGCCCGTCAAGCGCCCGGGCCCGCTGCACCGGCTCGTCCCACACCGCGTCCAGCGCCGCCTGCTCCACCGGCTCGACCGCCTCGCGCAGCACCGCCAGCAGCTTGCCGCGCACCTGCCGGTCCGTCCCCGCGTAGGTCTGGCCGCGGCGCGGCGGACCGTCGTGCGCCGGCGAACCGGCCGCCCGCCAGGCGCAGTGGGCCGCGATCGGGCAGCGCGCGCAGTCGGGGGTGCGGGCCGTGCAGACCAGCGCCCCCAGCTCCATCGTCGCGGCGGCCCAGCGGGCGGCCACCGGCTCGCTCTCCGGCAGCAGCGCGCGGGCCAGCTTCCGCTCGGCGGCGGTGGTGGCGTTCGGCGGGTACTGCGCGCCGCTCACGGCCCGCGCGAAGACCCGGCGGACGTTGGTGTCGAGGACCGCGTGCCGCTGCCCGTACGCGAAGGAGGCCACGGCCGCCGCCGTGTACTCGCCGACGCCGGGCAGCGCGAGGAGTTTGGCGTGATCGCTCGGTACCTCACCGCCGTGCAGCTCCGTGATCGCCGACGCGGCGGCGTGCAGCCGCAGCGCGCGCCGCGGGTAGCCGAGCCGGCCCCACGCGCGGACCGCCTCGCCGGGCGGCTCGGCGGCGAGGGCGGCCGGTCGCGGCCAGCGGGCGAGCCACTGCTCGTACACCGGCAGCACCCGGCTGACCGGCGTCTGCTGGAGCATGAACTCGCTGACCATCACCCCCCACGCACCCGCCTCCGGGCGGCGCCAGGGAAGGTCGCGGGCGTGCGCGCCGAACCAGTCGATGACCGGGTCGTGCAGGATGGCGGGCGTTTCGGGCGGGGCGGCGGAAGTCATGGCAGTCATGGCGTCCCGATCCTGACACGCCCGTCCACGACGGGGAAACGCGCCGGGCCCCGAATGTCCGACTTTCGCCGGGGCGCAGTAGGGATCGGACGGGCCGGTGGTACGAAGCGCCGACCCGGGCGGGCAGTACGAGGCGGGCGGCGGTACGAAGCACCGGTCGTATCCGGGGGCGTACGACCCCGGATTGGTGACCGGTGACCGCGAGGGGTGGAATGGGCCCATGAGCGAGACGCAGACGCGGCCGCCGGGTGAGATCCTCGCCGCCCTCGACGCGCATTCCACGATGACCCTGGCCTACGTCGACGAGGACGGCCCGCAGGCGTGCGCCGTGCTCTACGCGGTGGCGGAAGCCCCGGACGCGGGCCCCACCCTGCTCTTCGTCACCTCGGCCACCACCCGTCACGGGCGCGCCCTCCTCGCCGGAGACGGCCGGGCCGCCTTCACCGCCCAGCGCGACGGCCAGGAGTGGACCGCGCTGACGGGTCTTCAGGGCCGGGGCGGCTGCCGCACGCTGGAGGGCGCGGAACGGGAGACGGCCTGGCGCGCGTACGCCGCGCGCTACCCGTACGTGGAGCGCGACGAGCGCCTGCGCCGGGCGATGGAACGCACCGACCTGTGGGAGCTGCGCCCCGACTGGCTGCGGCTGACCGACAACGGGCAGGGTTTCGGCCATAAGACCGAATGGACGCGCCACATCGGGGATCGGCAGGTGTAAAGCCCGGACTTCGTCGAGTGTCGACAACCTCGAGCCCTCCCGGTGCGGGCAGATGATGAGAAAAGTAGGCACCCATGCGGCGGGTATGGGCTGGTGCCCTGGCGGATCTCTCGTAGAGTCTTCGCGTGGGATCACTGCGCAATCCGATCGGGCCGCTTCCCTCCTCCATCTATTGGCGGCGGAGGGCAGTTGCGTTGGGCCTGCTCGGCCTTCTCGTACTACTGGGTTTGTGGTTCGTCACCCTTGGGGGTGACGGCGGCTCCGGCGATGACCAGGGCAAGGGCTCGAATGGAAAGGGCCCGGGCGACACCACCATCACCCCCGGCCCGGTCCCCTCGGGCCCGCACATCAGCCAACGCCCGGGCGGACGAGGTGATTCGGGCGGCGGCACCGGCAGCGGTGGGGTCAGTGGCGATCACCCCAGCAGTGGCGGAAGCGGTGGTGGCGCCGGCAGTGGCGGCGGCGCCGGTACGGGCGGTGGAGCCGGCGGCCCCGGCGCCGGAGTCCTCGGAACGGGCGACGGCAAGCCCGTCCCGGCCGGGTCCAAGCTCCCCGACTGCGCGTCAGATTCCGTGCGGTTGGAGCTCCACAGCGTCAAGGACGCCTACCGGCCCGACGAGAAGCCGAAGTTCGAGATCGTGGTCAAGAACACCGGCAGCGGCGCCTGCAAGGTGAACTTCGGGGCGACCGCGGCCTTCCTCAAAATCACCAGCGGTGACGACCACGTCTGGTCCTCCGACGACTGCGCCCGCGGCGCCGGTGCCGTTCTGGTGGAGCTCCCCGGCTCGGGCGAGACCAAGCGCACCGTGGAGTGGGACCGCAAGCGCAGCGCCCCGCAGTGCGCCACCCCGTCCGGCGACGCCGCGGCGGGCGAAGGCACCTACCGGGTCGAGGTCAAGGTCGCGGGCGTCACCGAACGGCTGGAATTCAAGCTGGAGAAGTGAGCCCGCCGGTGAGCTCGACCTCGCCGGGAAACGACTGGAGGGGCGGCCCCGCGGGGCCGCCCCTCCAGTCGTGCGTTCCGCTGTTCCCGCTAGACGTAGCGCTCCAGGATCGACGACTCCGCCAGCCGTGAGAGCCCCTCGCGGACCGAGCGGGCGCGGGCCTCACCCACGCCGTCGACCGTCTGCAGGTCGTCCACGCTCGCGGCGAGCAGCTTCTGGAGCCCGCCGAAGTGGTCCACGAGCCGCTCGATGATCGCGCCGGGCAGCCTCGGCACCTTGGCCAGCAGGCGGTAACCACGCGGGGAGACCGCGGAGTCCAGCGTCTCCGGCGAGCCGCTGTAGCCCAGGGCGCGTGCCACGATGGGCAGTTCGAGCAGCTCGGCGTGGGTGAGGGAGTCCAGCTCCGACAGGGCCTCGGGGACCGTGCGGGTGCGCTTGGCGGTGGGCTCGGGGACATAGTCCCGTACGACCAGGTCGCGCTCGGGCTCGACGCCGGCGATCAGCTCGTCCAGCTGGAGCGTGAGGAGACGGCCGTCGGTGCCCAGCTCGACGACGTACTCCGCGATCTCCGTGGCGATCCGGCGCACCATCTCCAGCCGCTGGGAGACCGCGGTGACGTCGCGGACGGTCACCAGGTCCTCGATCTCCAGGGCGGACAGCGTGCCGGCGACCTCGTCCAGACGGAGCTTGTAGCGCTCCAGGGTGGCCAGCGCCTGGTTGGCACGGGAGAGGATCGCGCCCGACTCCTCCAGGACCCGCCGCTCACCGCCCACGTACAGCGCGATCAGGCGCATCGACTGGCTGACCGAGACCACGGGGAACCCGCACTGGATGGAGACGCGCTGCGCGGTGCGGTGGCGGGTGCCGGTCTCCTCGGTGGGGATCGAGGCGTCCGGCAGCAGCTGGACGCCCGCCCGCACGATCTTGGTGATGTCCTTGTCGAGGATCAGCGCGCCGTCCAGCTTGCACAGCTCGCGCAGCCGGGTGGCGGTGAACTCCACGTCGAGGACGAAACCGCCGGTGCACATCGACTCGACGGTCTTGTCCATGCCGAGGACGATGAGTCCGCCCGTATTGCCGCGAAGAATGCGCTCCAGGCCGTCGCGCAGGGCCGTGCCGGGCGCGACGGCGCTCAGCGAGGCGCGCATCAGGCCGTCGACGCCGGAGCCACCGGAGCTTCCCCCGGCCCTGCCGGGGCCCGATGCCCGGTCATTGGCTGCCACTGCACTCCTCCGGTCGCAAGGTCATCGGTACCGCAGGCCGCCCTGCCGTCCGTACGTACGGGCGAGACCAGGGCAAAGTCTACTGGCGTATTCCGGCGCCCAGCCTATTAAAGGGGGCTCTCTTCCGGTTCGGAGAGGGCGCCCCCGGCCGGCGCGGCCGCTCCGGCTCTGCGCCGGTTCTCCCGGGGTACCCGCTTGGGCAGCACTCGAAGCGCCTCGCCTATGTCCGCGACCTCCAGCACCCGCATGCCGCTGGGCACCTTTCCGGGGTCGGCCGGCACCAGCGCGTGCGTGAACCCGAGCCGGGCCGCCTCGGCCAGCCGCCGCTGCACGCCCGTGACGCGCCGCACCTCGCCCGCCAGGCCCACCTCGCCGATGGCCACCAGGTTCTTCGGCAGTGGAGTGTCACTGGCGGCGCTGGCCAGGGCGAGCGCGATGGCCAGGTCGGCGGCCGGCTCGGAGAGCTTCACACCGCCGACCGTGGCGCTGTAGATGTCGCGCTTGCCCAGGGCACTGATCTTGCCGCGCTGTTCCAGCACCGCGAGCATCATCGACACCCGGGAGGTCTCCAGGCCCGAGGTGGTGCGGCGGGGCGAGGGGATCTGCGAGTCGACGGTGAGCGCCTGCACCTCGGCCACCAGGGGTCGGCGGCCCTCCAGCGTCACCGTCAGGCAGGTGCCGGGCACCGGCTCGGAGCGGCGGGTCAGGAACAGGCCGCTGGGGTCGGTCAGCCCGGTGATGCCCTCGTCGTGCAGCTCGAAGCAGCCGACCTCGTCCGTGGCGCCGTAGCGGTTCTTCACACCGCGCACCAGGCGCAGCCGGGCGTGCCGGTCGCCCTCGAAGCTCAGCACCACGTCCACCAGGTGCTCCAGCAGCCGGGGGCCGGCGATCGCGCCGTCCTTGGTGACGTGGCCGACCAGCAGCGTGGCCATGCCGCGCTCCTTGGAGGCCCGGATCAGGGCGCCCGCGACCTCGCGCACCTGGGCCATGCCGCCCGGCGCGCCGTCGATCTCGGGGGAGGCCACGGTCTGGACGGAGTCCATGACCAGCAGCGACGGCTTGACGGTGTCCAGGTGCCCGAGGACGGCGGACAGATCGGTCTCGGCGGCCAGATAGAGGTGGTCGGACAGGGCGCCGATGCGCTCCGCCCGCATCCGGACCTGGCTCGCGGACTCCTCGCCCGTCACATAGAGCGTGCGGTGCTCCTCGGACGCGGCCTTGGCGGCGACGTCCAGCAGCAGCGTCGACTTGCCGACGCCGGGCTCGCCCGCGAGCAGCACCACGGCGCCCGGCACCAGGCCGCCGCCCAGCACGCGGTCCAGCTCGTCCACGCCCGTCCCGCGCGCGGTGGCCTGGCGGCCGTCCACCTGCGCGATGGGCAGCGCCGCCGAGGTGACCCGGCCGGGGGCGGTGGTCCGCACGGCGGGCGCGCCGAACTCCTCGACCGTGCCCCACGCCTGGCACTCGGGGCAGCGGCCGAGCCACTTGGCGGTGGTCCAGCCGCACTCGGTGCAGCGGTAGGAGGGCCGGTCCTTGGCGGACGAGCGTGAGGTACGGGCAGCCATGGGGTCACCGTAGCCGTGACCACTGACAAGCGGCCGCCGAACGGCCCCGCACCGTGACCGCCCGACACGGAACGTGGACCTCCTGTCCCCTTTTGAGCGAGAAGGTCACCCGAATGGGTTAATCATGCGTCCGCAGCAGGGGCGAGGGCCTGTCACCCGCCTACCGTCGCCGGGATGACGACGAGCAGGCCCGAGCACCCCACGCACGCCACCGGCGCGCACCGAGCCCGGCGCGGTGCGCCGCGCACGGCCCGTACGGGCCAGGACACGCTCGTGCAGCGGCTGCCCGTGCGCTATGAACCGTACGTCGACGGGCTCTTCACCTACTGCCTGTCCGTCCTGTGCGAGCACGACACCGCGACCGCCGCGCTCGGCGAGGTCCTCGCCCTGGCCGAACGGCGCGCCGACCGTGCCCCCGGCGACGAGCAGCTCCGCCCCTGGCTCTACGCCCTCGCCCGCTGGGCGTGCCTGCGCCGGCTCCTGGAGAAGGGAGCGAAGGGCGCCGCCCCCGGCCGGACCGCCCCCGCCGACGAGCGGCGCCGCGCGGAGCTCGCCCGCCTGGCCTGGCCCGAGGCCGCCGGAACCACCGCCGAGCAGCGCGAAGCCCTCGAACTGGCCGTCCGCCACGGGCTGACCCCGCACGAGGTCGCCGCCGTGGTGCGGATGGAGCCCGACGCCGCCCGGACGCTGCTCTCCAGCGCCGCCTGCGAGGTCGAGCGGACCCGGACCGCGCTGGCCGTCGTCGAGTCGGGTCACTGCCCGGTCGTCTCCCGGTTCGCCGGCGACGCCCAGGTGCTGCTGGGCGCGGCGCTCCGGCGCGAGCTGGTCCGCCATGTCGACGACTGCGCCGACTGCCGCCGCACGGCCGAGCGCGCCACCGCGGGCGAGCCCTGGCCCGGCACGGCCGCCTCCTCGGCGCCCCTGCCCGTCATAGCGGCGCCGGCCGCCGCGGCGCACGCCGCCATGCTGGACGCCCAGCGCGCGAGCCGGCAGCGCGGGTCCGCCGCACCCCCCACCCCGCGCTTCGACCGGCGGGGCTACCCCCAGGACCCCAAGGACCGCGCCGCCCGCCGCAGCCGGCTGCGCAAGGGAGCCATCACCATCACCGTCGTGGCCACCGTCATCGCCGCCCCTGTGCTGGCGCTGTGGGCCGCCTACCGGGGCGCGCCGATGACGGGGGAGAGCCAGGACCCCGCGTCGCTGTCCGCCAGGGACACCGGCGGCGAGTATCCGTACGAGGAGACGGGGAAGGCCGGAAAGGCCGTCGGCTCGGTCGGTTCGCGGGCCGCGGGCGAGCGCCGGACGCCCGGGGTCACCGAGGTCTCCGTCGCGGTGCTCGGACCGGACGGCAGACCGCTGCCCTCCCCGGGGACCAGCGGCGCCCCGGTCGCGTCCGGCGGCAGCGCGGTGCCGCTGCCCGGTCCGCCTCCCGGCCCCGAGCGGGGCCCCGGCCGGCTGACGGTCGAGGCGCGGCCCAGCGGCACGACGACGCTGATCACGCTCTCGGCGAGCGGCGGGGAACCGGTGGTCTGGTCGATGACGACCGACGCGCCCTGGCTGAAGCTCAGCCGTACGGGCGGCGTGCTGCGGCCCGGTCAGTCCCTCACCGTCGTGGTCACCGTCGACCACGCGAGCGAGCCCGCCGGGCGCTGGAGCGCCCGGGTGGTCATGGCGCCGGGCGGCGCGGTGGTCACGATCGAGGGCCGGGGCAGCGCCCCGGAGCCCACCCCCACCCCGCCCCAGCCGTCCCCGACCCCGCCGAGCCCGACACCGACGTCACCGGGGCCGACGCCGTCGCCCTGAGCGCCCGCGGGGCGCGCCGACAGTGGTCAGCGCGGGTCCGCCGGATGCGGAGCCATCGGCAGCAGGGACGCCAGCCGCTCCTCGCACAGCTCGACCAGGCGGTCGTACGCCTCCTTGCCCATCAGCTCCCGCAGCTCCGGCGCGTACGTCACGTACACCGGATCGCCCGCGCCGTGCGCGGACGTCGCCGACGTGCACCACCAGTGCAGGTCATGGCCGCCCGGCCCCCACCCGCGGCGGTCGTACTCACCGATGGAGATCTGCAGCACCCGCGTGTCGTCCGGCCGGTCGATCCAGTCGTAGGTGCGCCGCACCGGCAGCTGCCAGCAGACGTCCGGCTTGGTCTCCAGCGGCTCGCGGCCCTCCTTCAGCGCGAGGATGTGCAGCGAGCACCCGGCGCCGCCCGCGAAGCCCGGCCGGTTCTGGAAGATGCACGAGCCCTGCCAGCGGCGCGTCTGCCGCTCGCCGTCCTCGTCGAGCTGCGTCCAGCCGCTGTCGCTCCCCACGTCGTGGAACTGCCACATCTCCGGCGTGAGCCGGGCCACGTGCCCCGCCACCCGCTTCTCGTCGTCCTCGTCGGAGAAGTGCGCGCCCAGCGTGCAGCAGCCGTCGTCCGCGCGCCCGGCCTGGATGCCCTGGCAACCGCTGCCGAAGACACAGCTCCAGCGGGAGGTCAGCCAGGTCAGGTCGCAGCGGAAGACCTGCTCGTCATCGGCCGGGTCGGGGAACTCGACCCAGGCGCGGGCGAAGTCGAGCCCGACCTCGTCCGGGACCTCCGCGGTCCCGGCGGCGGCCGTCACGACCTCGGAGGTCTTCTTGGCCCTGTCGCGCTTTTTGTCCGACTTCGCCTTCTTCGTCTTTGCCACCCCTCAAGCCTATGCGCCCGCGAAGGCAGCAGTAGCGTTCAGGCCATGAGACTCGGTGTCCTCGATGTGGGTTCGAATACGGTCCACCTGCTGGTGGTGGACGCGCATCCGGGCGCCTGCCCCCTGCCCGCCCATTCCCACAAGGCGGAGCTGCGCCTGGCGGAACTCCTCGACGACGACGGATCGATCAGCGACGGCGGCATCGACCGCCTCGTCGCCGTCATCAAGGACGCCCTCCAGGCCGCCGAGGACAAGGGCTGCGAGGACGTCCTGCCCTTCGCCACCTCCGCCGTCCGGGAAGCCGCCAACGCCGACGCCGTCCTCGACCGCGTACGGAAGGAGACCGGCGTCACCCTGACCGTCCTGAGCGGAGAGGAAGAGGCGCGGCTGACCTTCCTGGCCGCCCGCCGCTGGTTCGGCTGGTCGTCCGGGAAGCTGCTCCTCCTCGACATCGGCGGCGGCTCCCTGGAGATCGCTTTCGGCCTCGACGAGGAGCCGGACCGGGCCGCCTCGCTGCCGCTGGGCGCAGGCCGGCTCACCGCCGCCTGGCTGCCCGGCGACCCGCCCGACCCCACCGACGTACGGGCCCTGCGGCGGCACGTACGGGCACAGATCGCCCGCATCGTGGGGGACTTCGCCCGGCTCGGTGCCCCCGACCGCACCGTCGGCACGTCCAAGACCTTCCGGCAGCTCGCCCGCATCGCCGGCGCCGCCCGCTCCACCGAGGGCCTCTACGTCCAGCGCGGACTCACCCGCAAGGCCCTGGAGGAGTGGGTGCCCAGACTCGCCGGCATGACCACCGCGCGGCGCGCGCAGCTGCCGGGGGTGGCGGAGGGCCGGGCGCCCCAGCTGCTCGCGGGCGCGCTGGTCGCCGAGGCGGCGATGGACCTCCTCGGCATCGACGAACTGGAGATCTGCCCCTGGGCGCTGCGCGAGGGCGTCATCCTGCGCAGGCTGGATCACCTGCCGACGGGGTGACCCCCCGCGCCTGTCGGACACTCGTACGACCGGGTGAGCCGGTCGGCCGCACCATGGATCACACTCCGCCACATGGGAGACACCTGCCACGCCGCGTGAGAGGCGGTCGTACGCTGTCCCTCGTGACAGAGCCAGTGGTGCGCATCCCGGATGCGAAGGTCGCGCTGTCCACGGCCTCGGTCTACCCCGAGTCGACGGCGGCGGCCTTCGAGATCGCGGGGCGCCTGGGTTACGACGGGGTCGAGGTCATGGTGTGGACCGATCCGGTCAGCCAGGACATCGAGGCGCTCCGCCGCCTGTCCGACTACCACCGGGTGCCGATCCTGGCCGTTCACGCCCCCTGCCTGCTGATCACCCAGAGAGTCTGGTCGACGGACCCCTGGGTCAAGCTCCAGCGCGCCCGTACGGCCGCCGAGAAGCTCGGCGCGAGCACGGTCGTCGTCCACCCGCCGTTCCGCTGGCAGCGGGGGTACGCGCGCGATTTCGTCCGGGGCCTGTGGCGGATGGCGGACGAGACGGACGTCCGGTTCGCCGTCGAGAACATGTACCCCTGGCGCTACCGCGACCGCGAGATGCTCGCCTACGCGCCCGACTGGGACGTCACCAAAGAGGACTACCGCCACTTCACCGTCGACCTCTCGCACACCTCCACCGCCCGGACGGACGCCCTCCAGATGATCGACCGGATGGGGGGCCGGCTCGCGCACATCCACCTCGCCGACGGAAACGGTTCGGCCAAGGACGAACACCTCGTCCCCGGCCGCGGCAAACAGCCCTGCGCCGAGCTGCTGGAGCGGCTCGCCACCACCGGCTTCGACGGGCACGTGGTGATCGAGGTCAACACCCGCCGCGCGATGTCATCGGCCGAGCGCGAGGCCGACCTCGCCGAGGCCCTGGCCTTCACCCGTCTGCACCTGGCCTCGCCCACCAGCGTGCCCCGCCCATGACCGACGCCCGGGCCGACACCCCCGCCGGCGCCTCCGCCGGTGCCCCCAAGAAGCGCGGCCGGCCCGCCCGTACCGACGCCTCCGCGGGCCCCGGCGCCCGTGAGCGCATCCTCGCCGCGGCCCGCGCCGAATTCGCCGAGCGCGGCTACGACAAGGCGTCCATCCGCGCCATCGCCAAGGGCGCGGACGTCGACCCGGCGCTCGTGCACCACTACTTCGGACCGAAGGAGAAGATCTTCGCCGCCGCCGTCGAGACGGACTTCGCGCCCGCCCTCGAAGCGCCGGAGATCCTCCGGCACGGCGGCCCCGAGACGCTGGGCGAGCGGATGACCCGCTTCATCCTCGGCCTGTGGGAGGACCCGGCCACCCGCGAGCGGCTCCTCGCGATCGTCCGCTCCGCCGTCGCCAACGAGACCGCCGCCGCCGTCTTCCGCGACCTCGTCACCAGCCGCCTGATGGTCCGCATCGCCGGCGAGCTCGACGTCCCCGACCCGCGGCTGCGCTCCGAGCTGGCCGCGGCCCAGCTGGTCGGCGTCGCCATGCTGCGCTATGTGATCAAGGTCGAGCCGCTGGCGTCGGCCGACTTCGAGCAGGTCGTCGCCCGGGTGGCACCGGCGGTCCAGCACCATCTGACGGGACCCGGATAACGGTCCGCGGCGCCCGCCGATGACGCGCCACGTCTCGCATGCATCTCGCAATGCGTCTCGCGATACGTCTCAAATGGCGGAGACCCTGTCCGGATCCCGGATCACCGGCGTACGCTCGAAAGACGCTGTCACAGCGCTGCCGCACCACGCGTCGCCGACACACTTCGAGGAGTGGAGCAGGATGCCCGAGCTGAGGTCCCGCACCGTCACCCACGGCCGCAACATGGCGGGCGCCCGCGCCCTTATGCGGGCCTCGGGCGTAGCGGGCGCGGACATCGGCAAGCCGATCATCGCGGTCGCCAACTCCTTCACCGAATTCGTCCCCGGCCACACCCACCTCGCACCGGTCGGCCGGATCGTCTCCGACGCGATCCTGGCGGCGGGCGCGGTCCCGCGCGAGTTCAACACCATCGCGGTCGACGACGGCATCGCCATGGGCCACGCCGGCATGCTCTATTCGCTGCCCTCCCGCGACCTGATCGCCGACTCCGTCGAGTACATGGTCGAGGCCCACTGCGCCGACGCGCTGATCTGCATCTCCAACTGCGACAAGATCACCCCCGGCATGCTGATGGCCGCGCTGCGCCTCAACATCCCGGTCGTCTTCGTCTCCGGCGGCCCGATGGAGGCCGGCCAGGCCACCCTCGTCGACGGCACGGTCCGCAAGCTCGACCTGATCAACGCCATCGTGGACGCGGTCGACGAGAACGTCTCCGACGAGGACGTCCTGCGCATCGAGGAGAACGCCTGCCCGACCTGCGGCTCGTGTTCCGGCATGTTCACGGCCAACTCCATGAACTGCCTGACCGAGGCCATCGGCCTCTCCCTGCCGGGCAACGGCTCCGTCCTCGCCACCCACACCGCCCGCAAGGCGCTGTACGAGAACGCGGCCCGCACGGTCGTCGAGATCACCAAGCGCTACTACGAGCAGGACGACGACTCGGTCCTGCCGCGCAACATCGCCACCCGCGCCGCCTTCGACAACGCCATGGCGCTCGACATCGCCATGGGCGGCTCGACCAACACGATCCTGCACCTGCTCGCCGCCGCCCAGGAGGCCGGGCTCGACTACGACCTGACCGACATCGACGCGGTCTCGCGCCGCGTGCCGTGCCTGGCCAAGGTCGCCCCGAACGTCGCGCCCGGCGGCACGTACTACATGGAGGACGTGCACCGCGCCGGCGGCATCCCCGCCATCCTCGGCGAGCTCTACCGCGCCGGGCTGCTCGACGAGGACGTCCACACCGTCCACTCGCGGGGCATCAAGGACTGGCTGGAGACGTGGGACGTGCGCGGCGGCTCGCCCTCGGCCGAGGCCGTCGAGCTGTGGCACGCGGCCCCCGGCTGCGTCCGCTCCGCGACCGCCTTCTCGCAGTCCGAGCGCTGGGAGACCCTGGACACGGACGCGGCCGGCGGCTGCATCCGCGACGCGGCGCACGCCTACTCCAAGGACGGCGGCCTGGCCGTCCTCAAGGGCAACCTGGCCGTCGACGGCTGCGTCGTGAAGACGGCCGGTGTCGACGAATCGATCTGGACCTTCGAGGGCCCGGCCGTCGTCTGCGAGTCCCAGGACGAGGCCGTCGACAAGATCCTCCGCAAGGAGATCAAGGAGGGCGACGTCGTCGTCATCCGCTACGAAGGCCCCCGCGGCGGCCCCGGCATGCAGGAAATGCTCTACCCGACGTCGTTCCTCAAGGGCCGCGGCCTCGGCAAGTCCTGCGCCCTGGTCACCGACGGCCGCTTCTCCGGCGGCACCTCGGGCCTGTCCATCGGCCACGCCTCGCCCGAGGCGGCCTCCGGCGGCACGATCGCCCTGGTCGAGGACGGCGACCGCATCCGCATCGACATCCCGAACCGCTCGATCGAACTCCTCGTCGGCGAGGCCGAGCTGACGGCCCGCCGGGAGGCGCTCGGCGGTACGTACGCGCCGAAGAACCGCGACCGCAAGGTCTCGGCGGCGCTGCGGGCCTACGCGGCGATGGCCACCAGCGCCGACAAGGGCGCCGTGCGCGACGTCAGCCGGCTGCCCTAGCCCGCCGGGTCACCGCCAGCCGGCCGGGTTGTGGTCGCTCACCGCGAACACCGTCCCGTCCGGCGCCGCCCCGAAGACCTTCCCGTCCGCCGCGACCGGCGCCGGAAGCAGATCCAGATAGCCCCGCCCGGCCCTGGTCAGGCGGGGCGAGGTCTGTCCGAGCAGCGCGCCGCGCCCGGTGTCCACGGCCAGCAGCCGGCCGTCGGCGGCGGAGAAGTACAGCCGCCGGTCGGCGGCGACCAGCGCCGAACCGTTGGCGATGGAGGTCTCCAGCCGCCACAGCTGCCGCCGCCGACCCTCCTGGGTGCCGACCGCCGTCAACCCGCCGTCCGAGGAAAGCAGATAGACCGAGTCGCCGTACGCGACGGCACTCGTCACGGACAGGGGCGAGCCGAGCGGCACCCGGTGCTCGCGCCGGTCGGCCGGCTCGTAGCGCACCACGGCCGAGACGCGGTTGTCGGAGTCGGCGGCGGTCAGGTACAACGCCTCGCGCGGTCCCGCGCCGACGGCGGTCAGGTCCCCGTCCGCCGTCCGCTGCCACAGCGTCGTACCGCGCGCCGCGTCGAGCGCGAGGATCTGCGTACGGTGCCGGCCCTGACCGGCCGGCGAGACGGCATAGGCGGGGCCGTCCCCGTAGAAGGAGAAGACGGGCTTGGCGTGACCGGGGAGGCGGTGGCTCCAGCGCTGCCGGTTGGTGGCGCCGTCGACGGCGGTCACGGTGCCGTCCTCGGCGACCAGCAGCACCGTGTCACCCGCGTGATAGACCCGCCCGCCGTACGCCGCCACGTTCCGCGTCCACCGCGGCTCGCCCGTCGCCGGATCGAGCGCGGAGAGCACGCCGCCGTCCGGCGTCATGACGTGGACGAGGCCACCGGAGACCACCGGCGCGGGCGGGGCGGCGGTGGCGCCCGGCTCGGCGGGACCGCTGTCGGCCGGGCGGCGCCAGACGACCTTGCCGCCGCCGGTGTCGATCCGGGCCGCCGGCACGCCGTGCGCGGAGCAGTACAGCGCCGACTGCCCGTACGTACAGAAGCCGGCCCGTACCGTGCCGTCCCCGGCCGCGTCCGCCGGTACGGACGCCTCCCACGGCTGCCAGTCGGCCCCGGCCGCGGTGGGCCGCGACTCCAAGGGGCGGTCCAGGACGTCCCCCCGGTCCAGCACCCAGTAGCCGCCGGCGCCCAGGGCCACGACGGCCGCGGCCACCGCCGCGATCCACCGGCCGCGGCGACGGGGAGCGCCGGCGCGGGCAGGCGCCGCGGCCTGCTGAGGAGGGACACGGACGTGGGTGGGGAGGGCGTCGCACGGGGCGGACCGCGCGGGCGGGACGCCCCGGATCTCCCGGCGGCACGCCTCGTCGGGCTCCCGGCGGGACGCGGCGTCCGGCAGCCGGGCCATGATCGCGTCCGGCGTGGGCCGCTCCGCCGGGTCCTTCGCCAGACAGGCACGGAGCAGCGGCACGAGGTCCTCGGGGACACCGCTCAGATCCGGCTCGTTGTGCACCACCTGGTACGCGACGATGTACGGGCTCTCCGACTCGAACGGCCCGCGACCCGTCGCCGCGTGCACCAGCAGCGACGCCAGCGCGAACACATCCGCCGCCGGCCCCACCTCGCGCGGGCGCTGGAACTGCTCGGGCGCCATGAAGGGCGGCGTCCCGATCAATTTGCCGGTCTCGGTGCGCAGCTCACTGTCGTACGGGCGGGAGATCCCGAAGTCGATGACCTTCGGGCCGTCCTCGGCGAGCAGCACATTGCTCGGCTTGAGATCGCGGTGCACGACACCGGCACGGTGGATGTCGCGCAGCGCCTCGGCCAGCCCGGCCGCCAGCCGCAGTACCTCGCCGCCGGACATGGGGCCGTTCCGCTTGACGCGCTCGGAAAGCGTGGGACCGGGAATATAGAGAGTGGCCATCCAGGGCCGCTCACCGTCCGGATCGGCGTCCACGACCGGCGCCGTGAACGCGCCGCTCACCCGCCGCGCGGCCGCGACCTCCTGCCGGAAACGTGCCCTGAACTCCGGATCCGCCGCGTACTCGGCGTGCACCACCTTGACCGCCAACCGCAGCCCGGAGGCGGAGCGCGCCAGATGGACCACGCCCATGCCGCCGGAGCCGAGCCGCCCTTCCAGACGGTACTGACCGGCGTACCCCGGATCCTCCGCTTCCGGGCGCCCCCCGGTCCTGCGCAGCGGCGGCATTCCCCCCACCCCCGTGTGTTTTCGGCCGCTTCCGGCGGCCTCCGGAGCCTAATCGATGGCCTGGACGATTCCCGGGAGGCGTGCCGGGGCCGCCTTGCTAGCCTGCACATGCCATTCGATGAGCGATCAATTCTTCACGGGGGAGGGCCACATGGCCGTCGACGAGATCAACGAGAGCACGGACAGCGGCGAACTGACCGAGGCCGGCGAGACGGCGTCGCCGACGATGCGGGCCGCCGCGGCCGTCTACTACCCCGTCGCCCCCGGCGTCCAGGTCAACGTCCGCCGCGGCCCGAACACCGGAAGCCAGATCATCAAGGTCCTCCCCGAGGACTCCCGCGTCACCATCCGCTGCCAGACGCGCGGCGAGACGGTCACCGGCCCGTACGGCACCACCGACATCTGGGACAGCATCGCGCCGGGTCAGTACGTGTCGGACGCGTATGTGAAGACGGGTGCCGACGGGTTCGTGACGATCCGCTGCGCCTGACGGCCGCCGGGGCCACGGCGGGTCCGGCGCCGGTGGCGATAATCGACGTATGAGCGATGAGCAGCAGGCACCGGCACCCGACGCGACGGGCCCGCGGCCGGAACCGATCCGGTTCTACGGCACGACCTGGGTCCACCACGACGGCGGCTACGCGCTGCGCCGCGTGGGCGCCGGCCTCGGCGCGCTCGTGGCCGCGGCGGCGGGCGCGTTCGTCCTGCGCTTCGGCTACGAGGGCCTGGCGATCGCCGAGGTCGGCAGCCTGGTCAACATGCTGGTGGTCGTCGCCTTCGCCGTATGCAGCGCGCTCGCGTTCCGCCGTACATGGGAGCGCTTCGTCGGCCGCCCGACCGGCACGGTGGACGAGCGGTCGATGCAGAGCATCATGCTGATCGGCTTCATCGGCTCCCTTCTCGCGTACGCCCTCCGCACCCTCACCGAGGCCCCGGGCGAGAAGCTGCACCGCCGGGAGTACGAGGAGGCCGCCGCGCGGTACGAGCGCCGCCGCACGACGCGGACGGGCAACCCGTCGGTGAAGGCGAAGGGCAACGGCAAGGGCAAGGGTCGGCGCAAGGGGCGCTGACGGGTCCGTCGGCGGTGCCGGGTGGGTACGGGCGGGGCGTACGGGTGGGGTGTACGGGTGGGTACGGAGCACCCCCGGGACTCGTGTAGTGTTCTCCGAGTTGCCACGGCGTCCGCGAGGACGGCGAGGCCGCACTTCACGCCTCACTGGCGGCACTCTCTACCGCACGGCCCTTGAACGGGATCGATTTCGGCATGCCGGAATTCGGGACCGGGTTCCGATTAGGAACCGCCCGGGGAATCCGCTAAAGTAGTGATCACGCCGAAAGGCGCGAAACAAATCCCCGCCGACGGGGAATCGGAAACGAAATCGAGCCGGAAACGGCACGGAAAAGGATCTGGTAGAGTCGGCACCGCCGGAAAGCGAAAGCGAGACGGTGGGACCCCGCTCCAGCAGGGGGCCAGGGACGGAAACGGATCTGGTAAGGTTGGAAACACGAAATACCGAAGGGAAGCGCCCGGAGGAAAGCCCGAGAGGGTGAGTACAAAGGAAGCGTCCGTTCCTTGAGAACTCAACAGCGTGCCAAAAGTCAACGCCAGACTATAAAATACCCCGTCTCCGGCCTTCTGGTCGGGACGC
>NZ_JBVHJJ010000019.1:0-144976 GCF_055560115.1 Streptomyces sp. NPDC023527 | reverse complement strand
CCCGGCGGCGGGCAGACACAGCCGCCACCCAGACAAGGGGGGCCACACCCACCCCTCCACACCAACAAGCACACGGCCAACACCCACCACGACAAGAGAAAAAAGAAGGGTGGCCCGACAATGAGCAGGCGATGCATGCTGACAGCCTGCGGGAGCTGGTCCTACCCGACACCCATCTCCCTGACGGCCGCGTACTGCGCCTGCGGTCGCACCGGGCTATGCCCCGCGCGACGGGGCCGGCGCTCTTCTCGAAGTGCTCGCTGGCGGGAGCGCCGTTCGCCCAGTGCGACCTGTCCGGGGCCTGCGTCAACGGGTGGGGATGCGACAAACCGAGTCCGCTCAGATCCGGCCGGGCTCCCGGCGAGTCGGCGTGACCGCGCGGTGCGCGCAACTTACCGTTCCCCACGAGAAGTTCACGAAGCTTCGGTTCAAGGAGCGTAAATGAGAAACGCGTTGTGCGCACTGCTCGTGCCAGTGGCTGCAGCAGCTGCCACCCTGGTGCCCGCCTCCACGGCTCACGCGGCCGACGGGTACGACCGGTGTCCTGACGGCTACTACTGCATGTTCTCGGGTCTCGACGGCACCGGCGATATGGTCACCCTGAGGGGAAACACGCCGAACCTCGCATCCATCGGCATGAACGACCGCGCCAAGTCGGACTGGAACCGGACGTCCTCGACCATCTACCTCTGGTCCGACGCGAACTACACCGGCTGCACGGCCGTTACCTCCGCCGGCCCGACCGGCAAGGGCAACTTCTTCCCCACCTACCAGAGCTTCTTCAGCTCGGTGCAGTTCGACGGCCCGGGCGGCCCAAGCTGCGGCACGCCGCCCGGTGAAGACGGCTGAAACTCCAGGCGCCTGCTCCAGCTGGCCGCCGTCGGAGTACTCCTCATTGAGCTCGGCACCCGGCGTGTGAGAGCCCATGAGGACCGCGGGCCCATCCGCCCCCAGATCCCGACGTCCTCCCACTCGACGTCGGGATCGGCGAGGACGGCATCCGCGGCGGTGAGCAGCTCCGACTCCGAGTCGGCGCCGAGCCAGCGCGGAAACACCCGATGCTCGGGCATGTACCAACTGGTGGCAGGCGCATCCGCGATGACTGGGAGTTGTCCGGTCGATCACGCTGACGAGCCGACCACCCCGGACGCGCGAACCGGCCGCCGCTGGTGCAGGGGCCGAGCAGTATCGTCGAAGGTCCTGAGTGCGGGCCACTCGGCCCGCGACCCATGGGCGAGGCGGCCCGCTTCGCGCCACAGTCTCCCGCCATCCGCGGCTCGAACAACGGAGGTACCGCACATGAACGCCGACACCGACCGGCCATCCTTCCTGCTGGTCCACGGAGCCTGGCACGGAGCCTGGTGCTGGGACCTCGTACGCGCCGCGCTCGACGCCGACGGTTGGCGCTCCCACGCCGTCGACCTGCCCAGCGCCAATCCCCCGGCCGGCCGGCACGACGGCGCCCGCCCGGTGGGCATGCTGGACGACGCGGACGCCATCCGGGACAGCCTCCGGCGCATCGACGGCCCGGTGGTGGTGATCGCCCACTCCTACGGCGGCGTCCCCACCACGGAAGCCATCGCGGATGCCGCGAACGTGGTGGGGGCGGTATACCTCGCCGGATTCCAACTGGACGTGGGCGAAAGCATGTTCACGTTCCTCGGAGCGCCCGTACCGAACGACGGCACGGGCCACGCCCCGCCGTACGAGGACGCCCGGCGGATACTCTTCGACGACGTGCCCGAGGCCGATGCCGACCGAGCCGTGGCCCGGCTGCGCCCGCAGAGCGTCCGGTCCTTCACGGAGCGGGTGACCACGGCAGGATGGCGCACCGTACCCTCCAGCTACGTCGTCTGCGACCGCGACCAGGCGCTCGAGCCGTCCCGGCAACGCGAGCTCGCCACGCGCGCCGATTCCGTCCACCGGCTGCCGAGCAGCCACTCGCCGTTCCTCTCCATGCCCCGGCAACTTGCCACTCTCCTGGGCCGGATCGCCGCCTCCACCCTCCCCACCCCGCGACGATGACTCGCCCCGTCCCAGCTCGGGCCAGTCCAGCCGATCATGTGGCCGTCCCGTGCCTGGGTCGTTGATCTGAACGATAAGGCGGGCGGCCACCACCTGGTCCCGCTCACGTCCCGCCGCATGGTGGCGGCCGGAGCAGGGACGTCTGTGCAACGGCCGCGACCGTCAGTCGGAGTCACTTCGCCAGTACGCGCCCAGCTCGTCCGTGGCCTTGTGCACGACGGGTGGCGAAGCTGGTGCGGGCCAGGACTGGATGCGGTGTTCCTCGACGGGTTCCTCATCGTCGTCGAGCCAGTCGGCTTCGGCTCCGGCGTCCCTGCCCCGGGTGCTGACGCGCAGCCGGTAGGTGCCCGGTCCGTCCCAGGCGAGATCCGGGAGTTCCTCGTGCGTGCCGCCGGCTCCCGTGCGGAGCCGGGCCTCCGTCGTGGCGGGGTAGCTGACTTCGACGACGTCGTCCCAGCCGGACAGCTCCAGTGGCGGAGCCGCGGCCCAGGTCTCGGCCCGCATCCAGATGTCGCCGGTGTTCATGCCGGGCAGGAGCAGGGCACCGTCGGTCGCGGCGATGATCACGCCGGTGGCCACGGGCTGCCGTATGCCGGGCACCCGCTCCTCATCGCCGGTGATCACGTACTGGCCCTCGGCGACGAACAGGCGGGCGCGTACGTCCCGCAGGGGTCCCGGCATCGGCGGCTTCCTCTCTCCGGCGGTCAACGCTTGACGTGTACCCAGTACTCGTCGTAGTCGAGTATCCGGTTCTCCCGCAGGAACCTGCCGCGGTACTCGGACCCGCCCTCGGTGGTGTTCTGCCTCAGGGGCACCGGGTGAGTGGAGTAGTCGGAGTTGATGCCGGCGCCCTCATAGGTGGCCGCGAAGGGGAATTCGTCGCAGCTGCGGCCGGGATACTTGCCGCGCGGGCAGGCGATACGGCGGTTGTACTCCTGGACGTCCACGTCGGAGAGGTGGTGCAAGGGCCGTCCTTTCCCCTTCAGGCCCCACTTGTAGCGCAGGTTGTTCTGTGCCCAGTACACGTGCCAGGCGACCTGGGTGATTCGCGGGTCGCGGGTGTCGAGGGTGTACGTGGGGTCGTAGGTCCAGTTCACGCACCCGCGGCCGGTGCCGCTGCCGACGGGCTCGCTGTCACAGCGGACCTGGGCGGTGTCGCCCAGTTTGCGCGTCAGTTTGTTCGGCGCGGCGAGGTTCGACACCGTGACCCTCACGGACGGCTGGTGGTAGCTGATGTTCTTGCCGGGCGACTTCACCTCGAAGGTGAAGTGCTGGTTCTGTGTCGGGTAGCGCAGCCACTGCTCGCCGCCCCCGCCGGTGACCGTACAGCCGCCGCCGGAGGACGCCGCGCAGTCCATGGCGACCGAGGCCCGGGACAGCTCCGTGGCCACGCCGGACGCCTGGACGAGACCCAGGTTCACATCCTGGGTGTAGGTGCTGGACTTGTAGCCGAGCTTGGTGGTGTTCGCCGAACCGATGAGTCCGCGGCCGATTTCCTGGCGGCTGGGGAGCTGGATCACCTTGAACGGGATGAACTCCATGAAGCATGAGGAGTGCCGGTCCTTTGTCTGCCGGCCTATCTCGCAGCCGACCTTCGCGGCGAGCGTGTTCTGCTGGGCGAGCCAGTCGCGCTGTGCCGCGTTCTGCGGGGTCCGGAACGGCTCTTCCAGGGACAGGACCGCGTTCTGCTGCTCAGCCCCCGCCGAGGGCGTGGGCCGGCCCCCGGATTCGGGACCGTCCGCACCGGCGGGCAGCGCGGATGCGAGGACCAGACCGGTGGCGGCGACGATGGTGAGGAGTTGACGACTTGCGGGCAAGGCTTCCCCCTAGTGCCGGGACGTCACGAGAAAAGGCGCGACGTCATGTGCACGACAGGCCGACGACTGTAGCATCGAACGGACCAACCAGCCGTCCGATAACGCGAGTTGACTTGCCCACCGCTCGCCGCCCAGGCACCATTCGCCCACACGGTCGGGCAGCGGCAGCGCTCATGAAGCCCGGATCCCAGCGATTCCGCAGGACTCGGTGGGCCTGCCGCAGACACTGTCCAGCCGATCACGAGCGAAGCCGGATGAGACCACTGCGGCGGTACACGAGCGGTCGCGGTCACAAGCAGCCGGGCAAGTTTGTGCACACCGGACCCCGGGGATGCGCCGCAGCAATGGGGCGCGGCGGAGAGTCGAACAGGCCGCGGTTTCGTCGCCGCCCGTTGACCTCAGCCCTGGTCGATGAGCGCAGGGCCGCCGAGCCTACGCATGTCGTAGGGGTAGAGCCAGGGGCCCCAGCCGTCGTCCTCGAGCGCGCCGATCGCGATCAGCGCGTCGGATGCGTCCTTGCAGCGGGGGTGCCGCACGGCGAAGGCCGCGATGCGGGCGCGCAGGGTGGGCAGCCAGGCGGCGATGAGCCGCGGGTCGCCGTCGTACCACCAGGTGAACTTCAGGTCCTCCCAAAGGAGTTCGGTGGCCCAGCCGAAGGCGAGGCGGACTGCGCCGGCGTCCGTTTCAGGACCGGCGAGCCTGGCTATGTGGTTCAGCCACGGCTCCAGGCCACCTGTTGCATGGGCGATCCCCGCGATCAGATCGGTGATCTCCCAGTACGGCCGGCCGTCGGTCACGGCGATGTGCAGCAGCGCCCGGAAGGCCCGCTCGACCGCGGCGCGCTCAGCCGCGGGCCAGTCCGCGAGCCGGGCGCCGTCGAGGCCGAGGCGCCCCATCTCCTCCGACGGGTCGGTACCGTTCCCGTCCGGGCCCCAGCGGCGCAGCGCCCGAGGGATGAAGCGGCGCCACAGGACGGGGTACTGGTCCGCGTTCCAGTGACTGGCGACCTCGCGCATGAAGTGTCCGAGGAGATCGTCCGGCACATCGGCGGGGTCGCCGCCGAGAACGCGCAGCTCCGACTCCGGAGTGCAGAACGTGCACCCGCCGACCGGACGGTCGAGCCTGGGTGGCGTTGCGAAGACCTCGTCCAGCTCGGCGAGCGCGTCGCGCCACATCGAGTAGGGGTCGAGTGCGAGGGGTTCGGACATGCCGGGACCTGCCAGGGAACTCCGCGCGGCCGACACCGGCGAAGAGCGTGACGTTACCAGCAGGCCGGTCGGTGGGCAAAGCTGCCCGGTGTCTGCCGGGGGGCGCCCGCCGGGCGGGGGTATCAACGCCACCTTCCTCGCCGCCCAGTACAACGGCACCACCGACCGAACCAGCCTTGTCGCCCGCCCGACCACACCAACCAGCAGTGGTGGAACATCCGTCCACTGCCCAGGGGCGCCGGAGTCGTGTATTACCTGTTCATGTGTTGCTGCACGCTCAATAATTCCTGGAGGTACGGTGAATGATCTCGCGGAGTCCATCGAATCGGTTGAGCAACTCGCTGCCGTCTGGCGTGCCATGGTGCTCGATCGCGATGCCCGTGCGGATGTGCGTGACCTTCCGGGCGTCGCTGTCCGCTGGGCCGACTGCCGATTCTCGTTCTGGAACTGCGTGACTTTGACCGATGTGGGAGCGGAAGCAGAGCTCGTCAGGCATCGCCTGAGCCAGGCAGCGGACATCATGCGCTCGAAGACGCACCCGGGCTTCCTGTGGCTCTTCGAAGACCTTGTCGATGAGGAGGCACGTTCCGCGTCGGGCGCGGCGGCAGACGCGGCGGGGCTTCAATACGCCTTCCCTGCCACGGGCATGGCCGGAGACATACTCCCCATTTCGGAGCCGGCCCACCCGGACCTGACGTTCGTGCGGGTGACGACCGACGATCAGCTGCGCGCCTATGCGGACCTCAACTCACGTGCCTACGGCTTTCCCTTGGAGGAGGGCCGCGATGGGCTCGTCGGATCCATGCTCTGGAAGAACGAGGTGTTCGCCTACCTGGGCATGCGAGGGGACGTTCCAGTGGCGTGCGCAGGTGCGGTCGAAGCGGAAGGCCGCCTCTTCGTCGTGCTCGTCGCCACAGACCCGCAGTGGCAACGCAGGGGCTACGGCGAGGCGGTCACGCGCAAGGCGCTGTACGAGGGTGCCCGGGCCACCGGGCTGACCCGCGCCACTTTGCACGCGACCGCCGCCGGGGCCCCCGTGTACCCGCGCATCGGTTTCAAGCCGAACTCACCGATCCATTTCTACGCCCTGAAAGACTGACCCGGTCAGCCGCTCCGGATGCCGTCGTCGCAGCACCAGCAGCACGCCCGCCCCCAGCAGCATCCACGCGCCCACGGCCGCGCCCGCGTACGAGACCGGTGGCTGGAGCGGGGTGACGAAGGAGAACACCGGCAGCCCGGTGGCCGTGAGCAGAGCCGGTACGAGGGCGGCGCTCGCCAGGGCGGGGACGAGGAGGTGGCGTACCGGACGGAGCCCCGCATGCCGCAGGAAGTACCCCGCACAGGCCAGGTTGGCCGTGACGTAGACGCCGATGACCACGATGACGACCCCTGTGGCGATGAGGTAGAAGGCCGTGACCGGGCCGTACGCGAAGCCGAGCCCCAGGGCCACCGCGACGGTCACGACGGTCTGTGCCGCGAGGGCCGTCACCGGGACATGGTGCCGGGCGTGGACGGTTGCCAGGGACCGTGGGAAGAGTCCGGCACGGCCGAACGCGTACGCCGTGCGCGTCGCCGCGTTGGCGCCGGCATTGGCGTTGGCGACGCAGGAGTTGACCACCGCCAGGAACACCGGCACCCACAACAGGCCGAAGGCCCCGCGGGCCACCCCGTCCCACGACGCATCACCGTTCGCGCCGAATTCCGCGAACCGGCCGGGCCCGTAATAGACGGCCATGGCGTAGGTGGTCACGACGTAGAAGGCACCCACGCCCAGGGCCGCGCCCACCATGGCTCGCCGCACCGTGTGCCGGGGCCGGCGGGCCTCCTCGGCCAGCGGGGCGGCGGCCTCGAATCCCGCGAAGGCGAGCATGCAGTAGACCGATCCCGCGAACACCCCTCCGGCGGCGGAGTGGCCTGGGGCGGTGTGCGAAGCGGTGAAAACGGAGAGGGTGTTGCCTGTGCCCGCCCGGACGATCAGCAGGACCGCTATCACCACGAAGACGGCGATCTCGAAGACACCGAGAACGGTGCCGAGCCGCGCGGAGGCGCGAATGCCCCGGTACCCGGCGGCGGTGACCGTCGCCGCACCGGCCAGGACCCACGGCCACCACAGGTCCGCCGGATACGCGGCCCACTGGCGGTGCAGCGTACCCGCCATGGTGAAGCCGAGCTGGAGGAGCACCAGCGGTGCGACGAGCGCCTCCGCGAAGACGTACCCCCAGGCCACCAGGAAGCCGGCTGCGGGGTGCAGGCCCCGGGCGGCGTAGGTCGCCACCGAACCGGCGGCCGGCAGGTGCCGGGCCAGCTCGCCCAGGCAGGAGGCCGTGAGCAGCGACGCGGCCAGGGCGAGGAGGACGGCCAGCGGCAGGCTGCCTCCGGCGAAGGCCGCCCCACCCGGAATCGAGGCCACCACGGCCGCTGCGGGCGCCATGGCCGTCACGCTCTGGAACAGCAGCTGGGCCCCGCCCACGGCATCCCGTCGCAGCCCGGCTTCCGTATCGTCGCCTTCTGCCGTCGCCATCGCCGCCTCCCCCGAGCGTTCAGCAGTCCCGCCGTGCAACTGTTTTGTGGCGCGCAGTGGTGCGGAGGATCACGGTAGTGGCGTGGCCGAACGGGCGGAAGACAGCCGCCTGCCTGATCCACAAGGCGCACCTCACCGGCGGGCGCCCGGTCAGGCCCGGGTGAAGATTCCAGGCGGCGTCCCTTGTGCGGGATCTCGCTGCCGTATGGACCGCCCCGTCACAGGGGCTGACCGTGACCGCGGTGCGGCTCGCCCCTCAACTTGGAACACTCACCGGTTGCCCGCGGCCTCTGTGACGGCAGCAGTGATGTGCTGACCACCCTGATCGGCTCTCACCATCAGATCCCTCCAATGTGTGGTCTCCAGCCTTTCGGGCCAACCCAGTTCCGCGTACGGGCGCCACGCTCGCTGGCCGCGCACCCGCATGAACTCCACCTGCGCCACCGCGGCGCCCGCCGCGCCACCGCGGCCGTCGCCGACGAGGCGCACCAGCAGGTCGTAGCCGAACGGGCTGTCCAGCGGGGTGACCAGGACGCCGCCCCGCTTGAGCTGTCGCAGCCAGGCGCGGGGGATCTGCCGCACCGAGGCGGTGGACAAGATGCGGTCGTAGGGTCCACCGCCGACGTGGCCTTGCTCGCCGTCGCCCGTGATGACACACGGGCTCATGCCCACCGCACGCAGTCGGCCTTCGGCACGGGCGGCGAGGCGGGGATCGATCTCAACGGTGACCACGGAGGCTGCGCCGGCCCGGTGGACCAGGAGCGCTGTGGTGTAGCCGGTGCCGGTACCGACCTCGAGGATGTTCTCGCCGGGCTCGGGCGCCAAGTGGCGCAGCAGCTCGATGACGACGCCGGGCGAGGAGATGCTGGAGGTGAATGTGCCGTCGGCCGGGCCGGTGGGTGGGGTGGTGCCGTCGTCGATCTGCGTGATGAGCGCGGCGCCGGGCTGGTAGACCGCCCTGAGCCAGGCGCGCGGTTTCTCGTTGCGGTCGATCAAGGGGTAGCGGCCGTCGTCTTGACGGGCGGGCCACCACACCCGGTCCGGCACGAACGCCTCCCGGGATACCTCCAGGAAGGCCCGGTGAAGCCAGGCACAGCCGGCGAACCCGCGCGGGGTTTGGCTCATCTCCTGTGCGCAGCGTGCGCGCAGGCCCTCGGCGGTCATCGCCATCGTGGGGCCGCTTTCTAGTCGTCGATGTCGGTGTCGTCCGGTTCGGGCATCGGATTGCCCGGGTCACCGGGGCTGGAGTACGGCCCGCCGACCTGCCCGTCCCCCGACTGCCGGTCCCCTCCATCCATCACAGCCCTCCCTCTTCGAGATATGTCCTCGTTAACCATAGGTAGAACTCGGCGCAGCAGAAGGGCTTTTCTTCTCCTCCGCTACGACGAGTACGGCGGATTCCGGCCCGGTGGAACGCTGGAGCCGGTGAGGACCACGAGGCTGCCGTCCGGCGGAGCTCCACGAAGAGCGCGGTGTCGCCGACGCTGAGCTCGGTCAGGCCGATCCAGCCCGACATCACTGATCACGACCGCAGGCGAGTTCAGCGTCGGCCTCAGCGTTGTGCCGGGTCGGTGAGAGTGGCACCGCTCTGAGGTGTCACCTCAGCGCCGTGACCGGAACCGAACTCGGTGAGCAGCAGGGCGATGTCGTCGGCTCGGTACGGGGAGCCTCGGGCGTTGGCCAGAAGCCGGTTGGCGAGTTCGTCCAGTGAGTCCGCAGGGGCGTGGGCCAGGGACGTTCGCAGGCGGTCGATGCCCACGTCGATGTCGGCGTCGCGTTCTTCGACCAGTCCGTCGGTGTAGAGAGCGAGGATTGATCCTGGCGGTAGGTCGATCCGGGTTGCTGAATAGGCGCTTGCGCGATCCACGCCGAGGACTGGGCCGGCGTCCAGTTCGAGGGCGTCGGTCGTCCCGTCGGGACGGCGGAGCAGGGGCGGGGGGTGGCCGGCGGTGACGGCGTAGGCGTGGTGGCCGTGGGGTTCGAGGCGGATGTAGCAGCAGCTGGCCAGCAGCCCGGGGTCGAGGTCGACGAGGGTTCGGTTGACGCCCGCCATCACGTCGCCGGGTGTATGGCCTACTGCCGCGAAGGCCCGTACGGCGCTGCGCATCTGGGCCATGGTGGCCGCGGCGGCGATGCTGTGTCCCTCCACGTCTCCGATGACGAGATAGACCCCACCGCCCGTGGGGATGACGTCGTACCAGTCGCCACCGATGTCCATTCCGCTGGTGCCGGGCAGATAGCGCGCGATGGTGCGGATGCCGGGGACTGCTGGCAGCCGGTGCGGCAGGAGCGCCCGCTGCAGGCCGCGCGCGAGGGCGAACTCCGAGTCGTACAGCCGCGCTCGTTCCAGGGCCTGGGCGATCAGCCCGGCGAGTGCGGTCAGGACACCGCGGTCCTTCTCCGTGAACTGGTGGGCCTCGTCGAAGCCGAGGACACAGGTGCCGACGGGGCGGCTGGAGGCGATCAGTGGCAGATACGCCCAGGAGCTCACCGCGCCCGTGGGGATGCCCGGGTAGTCCTCGGAGAGGTCCTGCTGCGACTCGATGAAGAGCGGAGCACCGGAGGTCAGGGTCTCCGTACCGGGCAGGCTCGCATGCAGTGGCATGCCCTCCAACCAGTCGAGGAAGTCCGCGTGGTGGCCGGTGTGAAAGAGCAGGTGCATGGTTCCGTCGCGCACCACGTAGATCGCCAGTTGCTGGCCTCCGAAGGCCGGTAGGAGCTGGTCGGAGACGACTTCGCAGACTTCGCGGGCGGTGACCGCCTCGGTCAGCGCGCTGCCCAGCTGCAGGACGTGGTACATGACGCCCAAGCGCGCCGGTGTGGCAGCGGTTGCTGTCTCGGCCGAGGAGGCGGATGGCGTCGAGGGCGAGGGCGGATGGCCGCAGGGCACCACTCGGCCGGTTGCTCCGTCCGCTTCCGGGTGGAGGGAGAAGGCGAGCCACCGGTCGGGCGGTCGGCAGGCCAGGAAGGAGACCGGCGCCTGCGAGACCATCGCGGACCGGTGCTGGTACTCGACGTCGGGATCGGACAGCCACGGCAGCACGTCCGAGAGGAACTGGCCCAGCAACTCGTCGTCGCGTACGCCCAGCAGCTGCACGGCGCTGTGGTTGGCGTAGGTGACCCGCCCGTCGGGGGCGAGGGAGAACAGCCCGTCTCGCAGCCGTTCGACCGCGGCGACGGCCGCGCTGCCGGCCTGCGCGTCGACGACTGTGCCGACCAGGTGGGTACGCGCCCGTGCGTCGTCGCCCTCCGGTACGCGGCCCCACACCTCGACCGTGCGATACCCCTCGCCGCTGTCTCCGCGATCCCGTATGCGTAGGCGCCGCGCGTTGATCCGCCCCTCGGCGGCTGCCGCGCGGGCGGTCGTCCGAAGGGCGCCGCGGTCGCCGGGGTGCAGGCGGGAAGCAAGCGTTTCTTCTCGTCCGTCGAAAGCGCGGGGGTCGAGACCGAAGATCGCGCAGAGCTCGTCGTCGACGGTGAGGGTGCCGGTAACGAGGTCCCAGTCGAACAGGCCGGCCCGCACGGCCGGTGCCGAGGGGGCTGGGTTCTCGACGGGAATCGTCTGCGGGTCGCACTCGACGGGATCGCCGGTACGGGTGCGGAGGGCGGCGAGGGAGCCACCGAGCCGGTTGGCGACGCTCCGCACGTGGCGGCGTTGGGCCTTGGACAACCCTTCGCTGCCAGGTGACGCCCCCCAGACGATCGACAGAGCCCCGAAGGTCTCCCCACCCGCGGCCACCGGCACGGAGCAGGAGCCGAAGGCGTACGGAAGAGCCACCGCGAGCTGCGAGTACCGGCGCATCGTCTCGTCCGCGTCGGCCAGGTGGACCGTGCGCCCGGAGCTGTACGCCACGGCGACCGGGATGGGGCTGCTCACCGGAATGAGGCGCCAGCCACCGAGCAGCGAGGGTGGCACCCCGCACGTCGCGGCGAGAATGATCGACCGGCGGTCGCGGGAGCGGAGAAACGCGCTCCCCGCGTAAGCGCCGGTTCCTTCGACGGCTTCGACGACGGCTGCCGCGAGCAGATCCTCACGCTCCGCCGTCGCGCCGACGATCATTTCGCGCATAGTTCCAGTGTGCGCGGATCGGCCCACAGGCCCAAGGCGGCGACCCAGCGGGACGCACCGATCACAGATCGCAGGGCTTGATCACCGTCGCCGCGATCCGGCTATGGCCCCGCGCCGGCCCTGCGTCCGATGCGGCCGATGTCCCGGCTCCGTAGCGCCCATACCCCGGACCATGGAGCACGCGTACCGTCTGAGTACGGAAGAGCCGCCACAACCGACAGTTACTGAAAGTAATCAATGTTCATGGCTACGTGAATTTGCTCGTACGGTGCGCATGATTGACCGACAGTGCTCACGAGGCCGCGGATGCTGAATACATGCAGGGTCCATAGGGGCGATCGGCAGGATGCCTGCATAACCTCTGGATCCTTGCCGAACGCCCTGCCTGCGATGTTCGCGCTTCCGCTTCCGTCCCGAAACGGGCGACCGGGAAGGCGTGGCCGGCAGTACAGCGAGCGCATTGCGCTGTTCGAAGGCGTCCAGCACCCTCCGCCAAGGTTGCTTGTCGGTTCACTCCAGACAGCGAGCACTGCTGTCCTCGGAAGACCGCCTCCGTCAGATACCCAACGGCGTCGTCGCCAGCGAAACCTGACCTTCCGTGTCGAAGAGGTGCTCGCCCGCGGAGACCGGGGAGACGCCCAGCACCTCCGTGAACAGGGCGGCGCCCTCCTCGGTCAGCGTGACCGGGAGTTTCGCCGTGAGCCGGGCAGGGGTCAGCGACAGGGCCTGCGGGTCCAGGCGGAAGGCGAGCCAGGGCACTTCGCGCCCGTCGACGGTGGCGTAGTAGCGCGAGGCCGCCGCGTCCGCCCAGTGATCGCGGATCTGCAGCCTTCGGCCGTTGCTGTGAGTGAAGTCGAATCCACCCTTGCACTGCAGCTTGCCCTGGGAGAAATCCGGGTTGATGCCCCCGCCGGTGATGGGCAGCGACACTCCACCGTTTCCGTTGCTGTGCGCTTCGCCAGGGGACAGCGCCTGCAAGGTGATCCCGGCCTCTTGCAGGGCGGTGGCCGCACGGGACGTCAGGTGGTATTCACCCCGCCCTTCACCGAAACGGACGAGTTCCCCGGGGTTCAGTTTGTCTCCCAGCATGCCGATTTCCTTCCTCGATGTGCACCCGTCGCAGCTCTCTGAAGGATCTCCCGCCCCGTTTCCCCGTACGCGGGATACGCGCGAAGCCACCCGAATGCGTCGGCGCCCAGAGGGCTGGGGCGCACCCGGCGTGTGATGCGGGCCCTGACGTGGGCGTTGCGTCACCATTTCCCCATCGGACTGCGATTTTCGGAATTCATCATCGGACGGTCCGCCCCGCCATGGAGACCCCACCAGACCCACGAAGACCCCACGGAGCCCCATGGAGACCAAGTCCTCTTTTCGCACGCTCCCCTACACCGAACAGTGCGGGCGCCACCTCCTGGCGGCCGAGCACGCCCTGATCGGTCTGTCACCGTGGAACGGCTACTTCACGGCGCGGCGAGTCGAGACGCTCGTGGAGTGGGCCGTCGGCGCCTTCCGCAGGGTGGATGTGTTCATTCCGAGCTACGAGGCGGCCTACACCCTGATCGCGGCCGGAGTGGAGCCGTCCGTGGCAGTCGGCCGGGCGCGTCGGGCGGTCAAGAAGCTCCGCGGGCCGGCGCAGCGCGCGCTTCTGCGGGCCGGGTGCGGGGAGGGCCGGGTCCATACGGGCACCTCTCTGGCGGCGCGGCCGCGATACCTGCAGCTTCGTCGCACGGTGGAGCACACGTACCACCAGGATCCAGGCGTCCGTACGGCTTGCCGGGCCGTTGCCCGTGCCGCCGTCGCCGGAGCGCTCGCCGCACACGCGCGGACCGCGTCGCAGCCCGAGCCGGAGCAGGAACCAGAGCTGTCCGAGGAGCGGCTGGACACCGCGGCCCGTTACGCCTGGGCGGAGCTGCCGGTCATGCTCGACTCGCCCGGGATCTTCGGCGTCGCCTCCTCGGTCCTCGTCTACCACCGGCGCACACCGCTCATCGAGTCGCTCCTGCAGGACGACGCCGCGCTGCGTCCCGCCCCGGGGCAGGGCTTCGTCGTCGCACCCGCAGGGCGGCCGTCCCCCGGCGACGCGGCAGAAGAGGTCCAGGATGTACGGGGAGCGCAAGGTCGGGAGGTCTCGGCTCTGTGACCGTCCTGCCGATGCCGCCGACCGCGCCTTCCCTGCCCCTGCGCTACCCGTTCACCCTCGGCCCCATGGGCACGCCGCCGCCCGTCATCCACTGGGCGCGGGCCCACCGGCCGGTCTGCCCCGTCCTGTTGCCGTCCGGAGCACGGGCCTGGATGCTCACGCGCGGGGACGACATCCGCTCCGTCCTGGCCGACCGGCGCTTCTCGCGCAGGCTCGCCTTCGCGGGGGCTCCACGGGTGGTCGGCGAGGACTTCACCGCCGTGCCCGGTTCCCTCTTCAACCTCGACCCGCCCGACCACACCCGTCTCCGCCAGGTCCTCGCCCCCTACTACACGCGTACGGCGGTCGCGCGCTGCCGGCCGGTGATCCGCGCGCTGGTCGACGAGGCTCTCGACAAGGTGGCCTGCGGTCCCAACCCCTGCGACCTCATGGAGGCCTTCGCCGCTCCCCTCCCGCCCCGGCTGGCCTGTGCCCTCCTACGGATTCCCCGGCCGCTGTGGGAACAGGCCGCGGCGGGGTTCGCCACGCAGACGAGCTTCGCCGACGACAGCGCGGACGTGGCCGCCGCGACCGCGGCCGTCAGCGACTTCACTCGGCGGACCGTCGACCATCGCCGCGCTGATCCGTCCGGCCGCGACGACCCCCTGGGCGCGCTTCTGACGGCATACGAGGCCGGCGTCATCACGGAGGAAGAGCTCTACGGGACAGCCTCCTACCTCCTCGTCACCAGCGTGGAATCGCTGGTCTCCCCCATGGCCACCGGCCCCCTGACACTCCTGCTCCACCGTGGACAGCTCCTGCGCTGCCTCGCGGACCCGGCCCTGTGGCCGGACGCGGTCGAGGAGGTGCTGCGCTACCACCACAACGGCGTCCTCGGGCTGCCGCGCATCGCCCTGGAGGACGTCGAACTGCACGGCACCCTCATCCGGGAAGGCGACGCCGTATGCGCCACGATGCTCGGCGCCACCTGGGATCCCGCCCACTACCGCAACCCATCCAGGTTCAACGTCCAGCGGCAGGAGAACGCCGATCCCACCTTCGGAGCGGGCCCCCACTACTGCCTCGGCGCCGCCCAGGCACGTACCACTCTGACCATCGCCTACCGCGCCCTGTTCGAGCGGCTGCCCGACCTGGAGCTCGCCGTGTCACCCCGGGAAATCGCCTGGGACACCACCTCCATGTTCGTCCGGCCCGCCGCCCTGCCCGTCGTCTGGAGATGAACCCCCTATGGGCGACCTGAGTGCGAGCGACCTGAACACGGTGGACGCGACCGAGGGGACGGACGCTTTCGACGCCCTGGGCGGTCTCTACGAGGAATCGGCCCGGCTGCCCTTCCGCGAACACCTGGAACACCACTCGGTCCGGAAGGCCGTCGGCGACATCACGGGACTCAACGCCCTCGACCTCGGATGCGGCTCGGGGCTCTACACCCGCCGCCTGGCGGCATGGGGCGCGGCCCGCGTCACCGGCGTCGACTGCTCCGCAGGCATGCTCGCCACGGCACGGGCCGTCGAACGAGCACGACCGGTCGGCGCCCGGTACGTGCACACCGACGCCACCCGGCCGGTCACGGACGGCACCGAAGGCACCACCGACCTCGTCCTGAGTGTCTACGTCCTGTGCTACGCCCGCTCCGAGCAGGAGCTGACCGCCGTCCTCGCCACGGCACGCCGCGCGCTGCGCCCCGCCGGAGGCCGCCTCGTCGCCGTCACGCTCAACCCGGACTACGGGCGGGGTACCGCCTACTACGCCCCCTACGGCTTCACCCTGACGCAGCCGGACGAGCGGGAGGGCGCCCCCGTCACCCTGGACGCGACCCTCCCCAGTGGCGGGCGGTTGCACGTCACCGCGCACTGGTGGTCGCGCGACACCTATGAAAGAGCCGCCCGCGCGGCAGGGTTCGCTCGCACGGCCTGGACGCCTCTGGCCGTGTCGCCCCAGGGCCGAGAGCTCCTCGGGGAGGCCTACTGGTCCGCGTACCTCCGCGCACCGCAGGCGCTGATCCTGGAAGCCACCACGCCGTAGCCCCTCCTGCACGCCGGTGTGGCCACCACCCCTTAACTGATCCCTACACCGTTCTGCGCTTGCAACAGAGCGCCTCGTGGCGCACAAGGTTCGCTCCACCACCCATCTGGTCCGGCCCAGCGTGTCAGCGCCTCTCCCTGGCCGGGGCCCTCCGCATGCCGTCCGCCGTGCCGCGGCGCCTAAGAGGGCTCCACCGGGCAGCTGCCGGTGTCCTGTCTCGGCCGAGTCGCGATGGCGGAAACCCGGCGCGGCCAATGGCGCGCGGAAGCGTCCCCTGGTCCGCCGGGCACCCCCGAACGACCGGGCCGTATCGTTGTTGATCATGTACACGCACAGACACGGCGCACGCCCGCGGCCACTGCGCACCAAGACTGCGACCGCCTGCCTGGCCCTTGCCCTCGCGACCGTCGCCCTGTCCACCGGCTGCAGCGCGGACAACGGGTCCGATCCCCAGCCCGGCAACCCCGCCAAGGCCACCAAGCCGCCCAAGCCGGTCGAGTTGATCCTCGACGCCCCGCGGCTCGAGCGCGCGCTGCCGGATCAGTTCAGCGTCCCCGCAGACGTCGCGCAGCCGCGTAACCGGAAGGCGTGGGACTCCTACGACCCCACCATCTGCCAGTCCGAGGAGTGGCAGGCCAAGTGGTGCGCCCAGGCAGTCTCGTTCGGCATCGCCGCGTACACGAACATGCAGGACCAGGAACTGTCCGTCCGGCTGATCTCCTTCACCACGCCCCAGAAGGCCGCAGAGTTGTTCGCCGGCGCAGGGACCGAGGACGAGGTCGGGAAGAATCCGCCCGGCGATCAGATCGACGGCTTTGAAATCTCCCCGGGCCAGAGCTGGGAAGGTCGCGGAATCAACGTCCGGCAGGGGTCCGTGATCGCGAGCATCAAATACACCTGGAAGCAGGGGACGCCGGTTCCCGCCGACCGGCTCATGTCCGTCACCACAATGACCGTCGAGCGGATCCAGCAGGCACTGCGCGGCGAGGCACCCATCGCGTCAGTCCGCCCGGAGCGTTAAAACAATCGCCTGAAAAGGGCGCCAAGAAGCGCGCTCGACGGGGGCGTGTGCTTGCGCGCATGAGATGTCACACGCCAGCCCCGTCCCGGAACCCCGGAGCACCTGAAGACGTCCAGAACGTCTCCTGCATGGGCCTCCGGGACAGCCATGGCCGTCCCGGTGGATCTGCCGGACGGCTGGGTCGAAGGACAGCGCCGGTACTTGGAGCGCGTCCGTCAGCTGTCGTCGAAGTAGACCCATTACGGACAGCTCTGCCCGAGCTGAACCAGCCGACGCCAGCAGATCAGCGCACATCCGAGGGTGAGGAAGGCTTCGTGGATGTCGTCGCGGATCTCCCAGCGGATCCGCAGGCGGCGCAACAAGTGCAGGTGGGCAAATGCGCGTTCCACGACTCAGCGTTGGGTTCCGAGGCCGGAGCCGTGCTCGGTGCCCCGGCGGGCGATCAGCGGTTTCACGCCGAGCGTGCGGACGAGGCGGCGGTACTTGTCGTGGTCGTAGCCACGGCCGCCGAGCACGATGTCGGGGCGGCGACGGGCGGCGGCCGCGCTTGACCCGTACGGGCGGCGCTGCTTCGAGTAGCGGGACGGTCAGCAGGTCGACCAATCCCTTTGCCGTCCCGATGAAGCACTGCTGCGCGTGGCCATTGGCAAGCGCCATGAGATCCGCGTTGGCTCCAACACCGTCGATCCAGGCATCAGCAGTAACTCCAGCGGCCGTGCACGACAAGCGCATCTCACCGCTGCCAGTGACTGCCCGGCCGCCCTCGCCCCGGGCCGTCGCCGGGTGGATCCTCCGCCGTCCGGACACCCTCACCGAGACCGAGCAACTCCAGCTCAAAGCCGTCCGGACGCACTGCCCCGAACTCGACGCCCTTACCGGGCACGTCCGCTTCTTCGCCACCATGCTCACCGAGCGCCAGGGCGAGCACCTGCCCGACTGGCTCGACGCCGTCCGGCAGGACGACCTGCCTAGCCTGCATACCCTCGCCGCAGGCATCGACCGTGACCGCGACGCCGTCATCGCCGGCCTCACCCTGCCCTGGAACTCCGGCGTTGTCGAAGGTCACGTCAACCGCATCAAGATGCTCAAGCGTCAGATGTTCGGACGGGCTGGCTTCCGCCTCCTCCGGAAGCGTGTCCTCCTCGCGTGACGATGTCAGCACCGGCCATAGGCTGCAGGGCAGCGAGTCCCATCAACTTGGAGGCAAGTCGGCATGACAACGACACTGAGTCTGTGGAAGCGTCAACTCGGGGTGTTACCAGAGGCGCTGTGGCAGCGCACCGAACTGCACGTGCTGATCCTCGCGGACAACGCGCTGACGCAGATCTCACCCAAGATCGCACATTTGAGGCAGCTGCAAACCCTGGATCTGGGCCACAACAGACTCGCCTCGATCCCCCATGAGCTGACTGAACTACCTCTCACTCAGTACCTGTACCTGCATGACAACCGGCTCACAGAGCTTCCCCGATCACTAGGTCGGCTCAAGGCGCTCCGATACCTCAACGTCGGCGACAACCAACTCACCCGTTTGCCAACGACCATCGGCACGATGACGGAGCTGGTGGAACTTCGAGCCGAGCGCAATCAACTGACCGCACTCCCCGAATCGATCGGCTGCCTCGACAAGCTCCGCGAGCTATGGCTACGAGGCAACATGCTCACCCGCCTACCAGAATCTTTCACCGACCTGACCGATCTACGCCACCTTGACCTGCGGGAGAACGCGCTGACAGACCTCCCGGAGGTCCTGGCGGAACTCCCACGGCTCCGCCACCTCGACCTACGGAGCAACAGACTCCGCACATTGCCTGACTGGCTGCCCAGACTCTCCTCACTCGAAAAGTTGGATTTGCGCTGGAACACCATCGAGCCGGCGCAGCGCCTACTCGATCTCCTCGCGCAGCGAGGATGCGTCGTCTGGACGTAAAGCGCACACGCTCGCATCGACTACGTAGCGTTACCGCAGCACAGAAGTTGAGCCAGAACCAAAACTCGTGAACATCTCAACCCCGGCTTCAATACCGCCCCCGGCCTACTGCCATTACAGCATCACGCTGACCACCGACCACCGCGGCACCGAAGGAGCCCCCGTGCGCATCACAACGCGCACTGCCGGCCGCACCATTGGCGCCGAAGCCCGCTGCTGGTCGCTCAAGGCCCAGGAACAGGCGCTGGTGAGCGCGGGATTCACCCAGATCGCCTGGTATCTGCCGGAGGTGTCCGCAGCCGGCCGGCGTGACTACGGCGACTCCTATTGGGCCGACCATCTCTCCCGCCCCCACATCCTGATCGTCGACGCCCTCGCAGAGCCGGAGCACGATCCAGGCCAGGGGGGGACGATAGGCGGGCTTGTTCAGCGAGCCGAGCGTGGCCGATCCCTGCTGGGCAGGCGGTATCCCGCTGGTTGACGGCGAGGGGGTGCCGTTCGCGGTGTTCAACCCGTCGCGGCGTCTGCTGCGGGGGCAGGCGTACCTGCTGCCGGCCGGGATGCTGTGGCTGTTCGGCGACGAGCTCGGGCTCAGGCACTTCAGCCGGTAAGCCTACGGGGCACCGAAACGGCCGACGGACCAGCGCGCGGAGGTGGTCCGGCTGGACTTCTGCCTCTGCGAAACGCCGGAGCCGGTTGCGAAGATCGAGGGCCGAGGGCTCCCGGCCCGGCCCAGCGAGAACTTCGGCCCGGCCGCCGCCTCTGCCGCGCGCGGTGCCGGATCTGCGGCGGCGCGTACAAGCTGCCCTGGCGCCGGAGCGTTCCCACCGGGAAGCAGGACGGTACGCCGGCGGTGGGTTGACGGCCGGCTCTCCATAGGAGAGGCGCTACGGTCACTCTCTTCTCGGCGTGAGGAGCTGGGTGGCGGCGAGTTCCGCGTAGAACGGGTCGGCGGTCAGGAGTTCGGTGTGGGTGCCGATCGACCGTACGCGGCCGCGGTTCATGACCACGATGCGGTCGGCCGTGATCACGGTGGACAGTCGGTGAGCGACCACGAGCACGGTGGTGGTACGGGCGGCCTCGGTGATGGTGGCCCGGAGGGCGGCCTCGTTGACCGCGTCGAGCTGGGAGGTGACCTCGTCGAGCAGGAGCAGCCGGGGGCGTCCGAGGATCGCGCGGGCGATGGCCACCCTTTGCCGTTCGCCCCCGGAGAGCTTGGTGCCGCGATGGCCGACCAGGGTGTCCAGCCCTTCGGGCAGGCTCGCCTCCAAGGTGTCGAGCCGGGTGGATCGTAATACCGCGCGCAGTTCCTCACCGGCGGCCGGGACGCCGAAGAGGAGATTCTCGCGCAGAGTGCCGGGCAGGACGGGCGAGTCCTGCTCGACATAGCCGATGGCGGCACGCAGTTCGCCGACCGGCCACTCGGCCACGTCCTTGCCGTCGATGATCACGCCTCCGGAATCGGGGTCGTAGAACCGTTCGGCAAGGGAGAAGACCGTGGTCTTGCCCGCGCCCGATGGCCCGACCAAGGCGGTCATGCCACGGGACGGAACGGTGAAGCTGACGCCGCGATGAACCTCCGGCAGCTCGGGACGGTAACGGAAGCGCACCTGCTCGAAGGCGAGGGAAACAGGGTGTTCGGCGGCCCGGGACCGGGGCGCCGCAGTGGTCGGGCCGAGCGGCTCCATCGGCAGCTGTTCGACCTGCTGAATGCGTACGATCGCCGCGGCGCCCACCCTGCCAGACCGTGGCCTGCGAGGTATGGCTGCGCGGGCTCGAACGTTTCCCGACGAGCCGAGGACCGGACACATGACACTCAAGCCGCGCAGCGGCGTGGTCACCACCGACACCGACTACGGACTCGCCCTGCTGGACCAGGCCAGCGGGCAGTACTCCAGACTCAACCCGACCGGCACCCTGGCCCTGCGCACCCTGCTGGACGGCAGACCCCTCGACCAAGCGGTCGCCGAGATCACCCGGCAGTACGCGATCGACGCCGACACCGCCCGGCAGGACGTCCTGGAGATCCTCGGCCGGCTGCGCTCGGTCGGACTGATCATCGAAGAAGCGGATGCCCCAGCAGCACAGCGTTCCGGGCCGCGGCGGAGGGGGACTCCGTGAGCATTCCGCAAGCCGTCGCCTACGGACCGGGATCCGTACCGTTTCCACGCCGGATCCTGGCGCGCCTTGGTGAGTGCCGCACGCGTGCTGGCCACCCGTTCGCCTCAGCGCATCCGTTCCGTGCTGAGCCTGGGGAACCACGGCGCCCGGCCAGCCACCATCGAGGAAACCGCAGCCGCTCGCGAGACCGTGGTCGCGGTCAGTCCGGCCTGCGCCGGACACCAAGGATGCCTGCCGCGGTCCTTGTCGACCGTCCTGCTGTGCCGCGTGCGCGGCCAATGGCCCACCTGGTGCGTCGGGATCCGCTGCGCGCCACCCTTCGACGCGCATGCCTGGGTCGAAGCCGAGGGGGCCGCGGTCGGTAAACCCTTCCTGCCCCACTACTACCGCACCCTCATCGAGGTACCCGCCCGGGAGCGACACGAGGCCGCCCCTCCCTCCGCGTAGCGCGGGCGAACATCATCGAGGATGAACCGTGCAGTACCGGTCCGGCATGCCCCCGATCGAACATGGCGACGGTCAGGCCGGACAGCGTTGACACCGGTCTGACCACCACGCACGGTTCACCGCGACGCATCAACACCCGCACTCCACAGAGTGAATCCCGTGACACACAATCCGGCCTGACCCACCTTGGTGAGGCCGGGACCAGCCCGCTGGTGCTGATGGCAAGGTCGCGGCACAAGGCGGAGAACGTCCGCCGCTGCTCCAAGCCGTCCCCGGAGGCGATCGCTGAGGTCACCAGCCTGCTCGCGCCCGGCAACCGCAGGCGCTGAAGCTTGCTCAGCCCGTCCTGGAGTCCTTTTCGCTCGGGTGCCTGCGGCTCACCGGAGCACGACCGTGACGCCGCGCCGTTCGAGGAGTCGCACGATCTCCTCGAAGTAGGAGAGCTTGCCCTCCGGATCCTCCACCACGTCCGCCAGCGCGCGGCGTGCGACCTCGGATTCGTGCCAGGTCAAGGTGAAAGGCGGGGCCACTCCGAATCCACCGCCCAGGCAGTCCTTGAAGGCGTTCCACTCCCGGCCGAAGTAGCGGCCGGGCCCGAGCAGAGCCTCGGCGATCGCGCAGTGCAGCCCGGGAACATCCGTGACGAACCGGCCGTCGAGATGGTGCTCACCGCCGGACCGATCCGGCCGGGGCACAGGCACCCGCCAGGCCCGAGTGGTCAGATCCAACCAATCGGCCCTGCCCTGCGAGTCGTACGGTGCCCACATGTTGGGCTCTGCCGGCGCACCCTCGTACCACTTCTCCCAGATCGGGCGAGCCGCCGGCGATGGTCGATCGTCGCCACCGTCGGTGAGGGTGATGTCGACGAGCGTGCCGCCGAGCACGGACGGGTGCGCTCCGGTGATCCCCAGGCCCACGGTGCGGGAGGCCATCACGGCACCATGGCGATCCAGCACCAGAAGACGAACCCAATCCCGCTCCCAACGACGGGGTCGCCGCAGCGCCGCGAGTAGGGGCTCCGCAGGCTCGCAGCCGATCAGCTCCATCGGGACGGGGACCGGGTCCGCTCGCGACTTGAACAGGCCGTCCACGGCGGAGCACCGCCCTGCACTTGCAGTAGCGACCGTCGTTCCCGCGAAGAGCTCGAAGCGGGGCGCCGCAGGCAGTTCGAAGAAGCTCTCCTCGCTCCTGACGCCGGCGCCGAGCACGATGTCGTACCGCGCAGGGTCGGCCGGGTGGGGCTGATGGGCCACCACAACCGTATCGACGAGAGCCCACCACTGCACGGGCCGCTCGTCGTCCCAGACCTCGACGCACAAGTCGCCCAGCCCCTGGAGCGAGACCTCGGGCTCGGCAAGGGCATGGTTCAGCGGGCCGTCAGGGCTGCATCCGCGGAGAACAAGGACCTCCCGTGGCGGTGGGACTCGGTCGACGAACAACCCTTCGACGCCCGCGCACCTCCCCCAAAACTGTTCCACGCCGTCTTCGTCCTCCTTGATCAGGAGGTACTTCACCGGAAAGTCCCGGTCCCATCCAGCGTGATCTGCGATTCGCACCCAGCCCCCGAACATTTTGAGCAACCTTCGCGCCTACGATACGGAACCCTCCTGGCACAGGTCGGACGGAGCCCGCCCTGCTCATTGCGCTCGTAGATGCGCTTACCGTCCCTCAGGCCGGTAGTTCCGCATCGCTGGCCTGATCCTCAACCGTCTCGCCGGCGCTGTGCATGGCATCTACCGGAACCGCCGAGTAGAACACGGCGCGCTTCTGGCGTGCGCGTTCGGCGCCTCCTCGGGAAACGAGAGTTTCCAGTGCGTTGCGCACGAGCGGGGGCTTCACCTCTCGTTCGGGGTACGCCGCAGACACAGCAGCGGCGATCTCGACAGCCGAGCGGGGCTCTTTCTGCTCCGCCAAAACCGCGCTGACGAGTGCATGCAGCGGCTCCTTCGCCTTCTTCGGCGCCTGCTCCCCGGCGGCCACCGGCTCCTTCGTCTTCCTGGTCTTGGGAGAGGCCGTGGTCTTCGCGCCGCCTGCTCGTGCGGCGGGGATCCGGCTTTCGCGAGGGCCCGGCGTTTTCGTGTTCGCCTTCGAGTCAGCCGGTTCGTCATGGTGGTCGTCGGTGACGACCGGCCCGGGCTTGGTGCGGCCCAGCGATTCCTGCATGTTCAGGAGCAGAGTGTGGTCCCTGCGCAGAATGAGCAGGCGCGCCTGCAATGCCTCCACCTCGGCGGTGATCTGCCTCTGCTCGCTCTCGATACGGTCCAGGTCAGCGGCCAGCTGCGCGCTGTACTGCTCCTCGAGAGTCCTGGATCCGCCTGCGGGGGCCGTCTGCTCGGGCACGGTAAGTCTCATTCCGCTCGTGGACGTTGTGGCTGGATGGTACTCATCAGGGAGCCATCGGGTGTCGGTTCCGGGACAGCGCCTGTCTGCTTCACGGCCTCAGCGCTTCGGTCCGACTCTCAAGATTCCTCGCGGGGCAGCGTTGACGACCCAGTGAGGACCGTCGCAGCGACGAGGTCGGTGAAGAGTGTGCTGACACCGCCGGGTCACCGTGGGGCTTGATGAAAACTCAGAAATCGAAATCCAGCAGCAAGTTGAGCTTCTGGGCCCGGAAATGGCGGCCACCATCCGCACCATCTTCGCGCAGACCACCGCCGGGGCCGTCCGCACCCAGCCGCACGTAGTCGCCGACATGCTCGGACGGCAGTTCCCCCAGGTCAGGACCATGCGGCTGAACGCCGCTGGGGATATCACCGCGTTCGCGGACTTCCCGCCAGCGCACTGGAAGAAGATCTGGAGCACCAACCCTCTGGAGCGGCTGAACCGGGAGATCAAGCGGCGGGCCGACGTCGTCCAGGTCTTCCCCAACCCCGCCGCCCTCGGCCGGCTCGCAGCCGCGGTTCTGGCCGAACTGCACGACGAGTGGCAGGTCTTCGACCGCCACTACCTCTCCGAAACCGCCATGGCCGAACTCCTCACCGCCCACCCCACCGAGAACGACCGCCGGCTTCCCGCGCCTGAACCGAATCAGCTCGGCCAGTGACTGCGCCACTCGGCGAGACACGACCCGTGGTTGGCAGATGCCACAGCGGGAACCGTCCCGTGCGATGAGGTAGGACAGGACGATGCGGGCACCGCCGAGTCCCAGCTTGTCGGGGCGTGGGCCGGACTCACCGGGAACCCGAGGTGCAGGGAGGGCGTACAGCCAGACTATGGCCAAGACAGGAGACGTCCAGATCACGCTGCTGATAGCCGGACCTCGCTCGTCATGCGGGCGACATTTTGATGACTTAGCATGAAAAACAGCGCCTGCTAGTCGATTACTGCTCGAGCAGGAAAGCAGGATCACATCATGTACATGATGCGCGAGGTCTACCAAGCTGAACGTGGGAAGGCGCCGGAGATCGTGGCGGCGTTCAAGACCCTCACCAAGGTGTTTGAAGAGGCCGGGTACGCGAACCGGCGAATCTACGTCGATTACGCCGGCCCCATGGATACAGTCGTCTGCCAATGGGAATTCGACAGCCTCGACCAGTACTTCACCATGGAGCGAGCGTTCTTCGTGAATCCAGATGAGAACGCCCAGTCACTGATCGATACGTTTAACAGCAACGCGGTATCCGGCTACAAGCAGATCTACGAGGTCATCCAGTAGCGGATCCCCTGGGCGACAGAGGCCACCGTCACCCGCGCGTTCTCGGCCCGCGACCGGCTACACCACTCAGCGGGACGCCATCGCTCGTCCGCCGTCACCTCGTGGGGTGCCGATGTGGGCGATGTACACGCGAGCGTCGTGCCAGGTATTCGGTGACTCCTCTTCCGGTTCTGCGGTGACGCGCCCATCAAGGGTGGCCCAGCGCATGGGGCTGGGTGGGCCGAGGGCGTATGCCGTTGCGAGGCGCTTGGCTGCCTGCCGGAAGGGCTCTCTCTCCCGCAGGTGGCTCCTAGCCGCGACGGCTCCATGCCGGCAAGGCTGCGACGAGAGAACCGGGCCAACGTCGCCACCCCTGACCCCGATCACCCCTACGGACAACCGGACAAGGCCTGCCCAAGATTCAGTACCGGCCGCAGCTCATTGACGGCCTCCCGGTCGAGACCGGGCTGATCACCACCCTGCCCTGCCCCCTCGACATCGCCAGTTCAACTGGAAAAACCCCGAAATACGCAGTTCCCTCATTGAGTTGAGGACTGATCGGTGACTGCTGATCACGTTTTGTTCCACGTCAGGCTGACCTTCAGGTGAGCAGAGGCTCCAGCTGTCGTGATGACGGCCCCTGCTTGAGCACTCAACTCGATACCGAACTCCACCGTGAGCGCGTCCGGCCGCTGCACGAAGTCCTCTACTTGTGCGGCCACACCACGGGTCACTGCCCGAACGGCGTCCATGACGGACTCGAACGTCCCCTCCGCCCGTTCAATGACCGCGGACGTCGAGGCGCCTCGGGTAATGACAGGGCTCTGAGCCTGCTCATCGGCGACCTTGACCAGCACCGTGCTGCCGTCTTGTAGCGCGAACTCCACGATACTCATAGAGTATGGATTAGCACGGAATATCGGAAATCACCAAGTGGCGGATGTAGTTGATGGTTCTGCTATTCGCCGCACGCGTAACTCCAAGGCGAGGTCGGGGCCGACGGGCTTCGGCCGCGAAGCAGGTGGTCTCACTCATGAAGGAGTTGAGCGATGCCTCTCGCCATCAAGATCATACTCATCGTCATCGGCATTCTCCTCCTGGTGCTCGCACTGATCGGTAGCGGCATCTCGCGGCGCTTGATGACCATCCCGAAGATGCACCGGGCGCCCCGCATCATCCTCGCCGTTCTCGGTGCGTTGCTGCTTGCCACCGGAGGGTTGCTCCTGGCGCTTGAGACGGAGAAGCACGGTCCCTCGCTGGCGGACCTCAAAGCCCACATTCCTCCCGAGGTGACGGGTAATCTTAACTGCGAAGAGCAGGTCGAAGCCCCCAAAGGGGCGGTTCAAATGATGTGCAGCGACGCGCGCGACGACATGCCGAACCAAGACGCCTACTACATCATGTTCCCGGATGGGAAAGCCATGCAGGACTACTGGGCTAAGACCGTCGATCCGGAGAAGCTCCCTGGAACCGAATGTTCCAGCAAGGAAGACTTCCAGAAGGGTTCCAACACGACTTACACCCTGGGTGACGCGTCCGACACAATCGGCGACGAGGCCTGTGGGGAATCCCCTGACGGCGTCGCATCGGTCAGTTACACGGATCAACGATTCAATATCATCGTGCAAGCCGCCCATAATGATCCCCAATCCTTTTCCCAATTCGTCGACTGGGTCGACAACGTCTCGCATCCCGTAGAGCCGACGAACTCCACAGCTGCGACACCTGTCCAGCCCCCCGCGGGAACGCACTGACCCGGCCGGAGGGAGCAGGACGCCATGCCGACGGAGTTCGACTTCGTGGTCGAGATGAGCGAGGCGCCCGGTGGCTACAGCATCGAGGTGTCGTCGCCGTGCGGTGAGGACCGTGCCCTTGTCGACCTCGATGCTCACGAGCTGCTGAGCAGGCTCCCCGCGCTGAAGGCAGCGGTTCTCGGCTCCGCGGCGCGCTCGCGAGGTGCGGGAAGCGAACTCGAGATGCCTGTCCGGCAGATCGGCGGCACTCTGTTCAACTCGGTATTTCAAAACGCAATCAAGGCGCTCTACCTCTCCAGCAGGCAGAAGGCGAAAGATCACGACCAAAGGCTACGACTCGTTCTTCGGGTCCGCTCACCTGAACTCGCCGCGCTGCCCTGGGAGCTTCTTTACGACACGAAGCTCGGTGGCTACCTGTGTCTGCATCACCCGATCATCCGCTACGTCGAAGTCCTGGAGCCGGTTTCGCCGCTTCGAGTGGAGCCGCCTCTTCGCATCCTGGGCATGGTGGCTCTTCCCGGCTCGCTGGGCGCGCTGGACGCAGAGGCCGAGCAGGAGAGCCTGAGCACCGCGCTGAAGCCGCTCATCGACGAAGGCACGGTACAGCTCGACTGGGTGCCGGGCCAGACCAAACAACACCTCCACCAAGCGCTCCTCGGCGGCTGCCATGTCCTCCACTTCATCGGTCACGGGCGGTTCGACGAACGCCGCCGCCAAGGAATGATCCTCTTCGCCGATGAGATGGGGCGGGAAGACCCGCTGCACGCAGAGGTTCTCGGCTCGCTCATCAGCGTCGCCGAGCCCGCGCCACGCCTCGTCGTGCTCAACAGCTGTGAGACAGGAACGTCGAACGCACAGGAGCTGTTCTCCAGTACGGCGGCCGAACTGGAACACACCGTGCCCGCAGTCGTGGCCATGCAGTTCCCTGTCACCGACAAGGGGGCCGTTCTGTTCTCCAGGAACCTCTACCTGGCCCTCGCGGCCAACCGGCCGGTCGACGAGGCAGTGCGCACGGGCCGCATCGCATTGCGGGCGGACAAGGACGACAGCCTTGAGTGCTTCACACCCGTCCTGTACCAACGCAGCAGCGATGCCCATCTCTTCGACTTCACCCAGCCGAGAAAGAGCACTCCCCCCAGGACGACAGTCGAGGAGATCAACCAGCTGGAGAAGGAAAAGCAGGGTGGAGAACCCGCTGGGCAATCCGCCCCGCCGATCACCCCATCCCTCAAATCTCCCCTCGTCGGCATCGCACCACGATCAGAGATCGACACGGATCATTGGGTTGTGAGCATGGCCGTCCATCCACAGGGCCGGCTGCTTGCCACTGGAGCTCGTAAGTTGGTGCGGATCTGGGACGTCACCACCGGCCAGGTGACATGGGACCGTCGGCTCGGCGGTTGGAGCACGATGGTGAACGCGATCGCCTTCAGCGCCGACGGTAGAAGACTGGCCACCGGCAGCACGGACAACATCGCGCGCGTCTGGGACATGGCGACCGGTCACCTCTCACTGGAGCTGACGCACGAGCATTTCGTCAATGCAGTGGACTTCGATTTCAGCGCGAGATACCTGGCCACCGGGAGTGCGGGAGCCTCGGCCCATATCTGGGATCTCGGTTCCGGTGCAAAGATATTGACCGTGCGTCATACCCGCGCGGTCAGAGACGTCATGTTCAGTCCTGACGGACGGCTCCTGCTCACAGCATGCGATGACAGAAGCGCCTACGTCTGGAACGTGGACACGGGCGAGCGAAAGGCGCAGATCCCTCACGAGGATTTGGTACTCGGTGTTGCGTTCTCTCCCGATGGACGGAGACTTGCGACCTGCGGCGAGGACCGAACTGCCCAGGTATGGGAGACGGAAACGTGGACCCCGCTCTTCTGTATCGAGCACCGCAGCGGCCTGAGAGCCCTGGCGTTCAGCCCGGACAGCAGCCTGATCGCCACCGGGGGCGAGGACGGTGCCGTAGGCGTGTGGCGGGCCGCCACGGGGGAGTCGCTGTTGCAGGTCAAACACAAACGCTCAGTGAACGCGGTGGCCTTCTATCCGGACGGTCAGTACCTCGCGAGCGCGGGCGAAGACAAGCTGGTGCGCAGTACACGGCTCCCAGAAACCAACGCGTGATCGCCAGGCCGCGCTCGCCCACCCGGCACCTGCGCCGCAGCGTGCTGCGGATGCGCTTCCACAGTGCGCGCGAGCTGGGCCTGTGCGAGAGCGACCCGACGCGGGGCCTGGATCCGCCGCGCCGGGTACGCGGTGGCGTGAGGCCGCTGCGCGAGGACGAGGCGATCGCGCTACGGCACGCGGCGGCATCGCCCCGCCTGCGAGGCGCAAGCCGTCCAAAAGGATGAACGCCACCCCGATGCGGTCTCCTCGCTCGCGGTCAAGCACCACGCTGCTGGCGTGCGCAAGGAAGGCAGGGAGGCGCTCCCCCGGCAGCGGACCGATGGCGGACGCACGCATGCGACGAAGCGGATGAAGGCGGCACCTGCACCGCGCGGGCGACCGGAGCCCCGGCGGGGCACCCCTGCGGATCGCCTCCGGTACTGGTTCGACAACACGATGGCGCGAGGCACCTCCGCCCTCATCGGGTGGCTGGCCCTAGCCTGTCTGGCCGTGGTCGTTCCCGCGAGCGCGCTGCTCGTGTGGACCGACCGCCGTGCTCCCGCCTCCCTCCAGGGGAAGATCGCGGCGGTGTGGCGGAACATCGGGCAGACCTTGCGGCTGGGCGGGGACGTCGGACCACCGCTGAGCGTCGCGCTCTCATTGCTGCTGGCCCTGGTCGCCCTCCTCTACGTTTCGGCCCTCGTCGGCCTCCTCACAGCCGGCATCACCGAGAAGCTGACCGCTCTGCGCCGCGGCCACTCCACCGTGCTGGAGCACGGCCACACAGTCGTACTGGGATGGTCCGAGCAGACGCCCACGGTGGTCGCCGAACTGGTCGCGGCGCTGGCCAACCAGCGGCGGGGCACGATCGTCGTCCTCGCCGACAGGGACAAGACGGAGATGGAGGAGGAACTGCACGGCACCGTCGGGGAGACGGGTCGTACACGGGTCATCTGCCGGAGCGGGCGTCCCACCGACCCCGCCGCCCTGGCGAGGGTCAGCCCATCGTCGGCCGACGCCGTTCTCGTCCTCCCGAGGGACGACCCGTCCGACGACGCCGAGATCGTCAAGACGCTGCTGTCCCTCCGGGCCACGGTGGGAGAGGACTGCCCGGTCCAGGTCGTGGCAGTGGTCCGCGACGACCGGTACCGGGTCGCCGCCCAGCTCGCCGCGGGTTCCGGCGCGACCGTTCTGGAGATCGACGACGTGTCCGCGCGGCTGTTGGTGCAGTGCGCCCGGCAACCCGGGCTCTCCCTCATCTACCAGGACCTTCTCGACTTCGCCGGCGACGAGTTCTACACGGTCGAGGAACCGGCACTGGTCGGTCGCCGCTTCGGCGAAGCGCTCGCCGCCTACCCCGTCTCCTGCACCGTGGGCATCGTCCGGGCCGGTGGGGATCTCGTTCTGAATCCGCCGTCGGCGACGGAGATCCTCGCCGGTGACCGCCTCGTCGTCATCGCCGAGGACGACGGCATCACCGTCCTGCCCGACGAACCGCCGCCCGTCGACCCGGCGGTGATCGTGCCACGGCCCGCGCGGGAGATACGTCCCGAACGGGTGCTGCTGCTGGGGTGGAACCGCCGCGCACGGCGCGTCGTGGACCAGCTGTCGCGGAGCGCCGCCCGCGGTTCGGTCCTCGACGTCGTCGCCGACGACCGGGCGGCCACAGCCACGGCGGTCCGGGCCGCCGGCGCGGCGAGCGGCGACACGTTGTCGGTCGTCTTCCACCCCGGTGACCCCACGCTGCGCGAAACGGTCGAGCGTCTCGACGCCGCCGCGTACGACGGTGTCATCGTCCTCGGCGCCGACCGCCGGACAGGCCACGCCGAACCGGACGACCGGACCCTGGTCACGCTGCTGCTCCTGCGCGCCCTGGAACGGGAGAGCGGGCACCGCGTCCCCGTCGTCACCGAGATGGCCGACGACCGGAACCGGGCCATCGCCCCGGTCAGCCCCGGAGCGGACTTCGTCGTCAGCGGCAAGTTGGTCGGGTTGCTGATGGCGCAGATCTCCCAGAACGAGGATCTCGCCGCCCTCTTCGAGGAGTTGTTCTCCCCGGGGGGCAACACCGTTTACCTCAGGCCCGCCGGCCACTACGTCGAACCTGGACGCGCGGCGTCCTTCGCCACCGTGGTGGAGTCGGCGCGGCGCCAAGGAGCCTGCGCCATCGGGTACCGGTCCCAAGCCGACGCGGCGGTGTGCCCGGGGTACGGGGTGCGGGTCAACCCTCCCAAGACGGAGGTCCGGCGGTGGTCGGACGGGGACGAGGTCATCGTCATCGCGGCGGACTGACGGGTTCCACGAGGCGTAGGCGACGGCAGGTCCGGTACTCCGGAGCGGTTACGGTCGCGTGGCATCGCCGGGCACACCCCGACACGCCCTACGGGCTACGGTGAGTGGGTCACAAGACGGAAGTGTGCGCACGTGGTCTCTGGCGTGGCGGGAGGTCGGCATGACGACTGTGGTACGGATGTCCGAACAGCTGGTGGGCGTCGAGCGAAGCCAGTTCGCGCTGTGCGACGCGACCGCGCCGTTCGACGGACGACCGTGGGAACTACCGGCCCTGGAGGGACGGCAGAGCGCGGTCAACGGAAGCGGGTTGACGGTGGCCAGCACCGTGGCGATGCACGACGCGGATGTGCGGCTGGAGTTGTGGGACGCGCCGCCTCCACCGGAATCCGGTGGGGCGTCGGCGGAGTGTGTGCTCAGTGTTCCCTCCGGCACGGTGACGGCCTGGGCGGTGCCGCACGGTCCGGTCGGCGAGCCGATGGCGCTCGACGGGCCCGGCTCGTATGCCGTCCGTGTGTACCGGTACGGGGGCGGCCCGGAGGCGCGGGCCCGGCAGGATGCCGCGGACCCGCCGCTGTTCACCGGTCTGGAGCGGTTCGTGATCCAGTTGTGGCGCTGTCCCCCGTCGGGCGGGCCCGACGGGGGACAGCGGTGATGGCGGTTCAGCGGATGCTGACGTAAAAGGCGTCCTTGTGCAGGATGCGGTCGGCCACGTACCAGTTGTTCAGGTCGGTTCCGGCGTTTCCGTTCTGGGTGCCGTTGACGTACTTCACCGAGAAGTTGCCGTCACCCTTGCCCGCGCCCTCCCAGGACGAGGCGAAGGGGTATTCGTCGCACTCCTCGTCCGCCTGGTGCGAGAGCGGGGCACAGGTGCTGCGCACCACGTTGCGGTTGTTGTTGTAGGCCGTGGTGGCCGCGGCGTCCCAGGTGGACATCAGCCGGTGCAGCGGCTTGCCCGAGGCGATGCCGCCGGGAATGGACTTCGTGCCGCCTGCGGGGGCCGGCGGGTAGGTGGCTCCCGGGTTGCTCTGGGCCAGCTGGACGTGGCGGGCGACCGCGCCGTTGCGCGTGGAGCCGACGCTGTACTCCGCCATCACCGGCATGACGCGGTCGAAGATGCCGGCACCGTTGGACCCCAGGTAGCTCGCGGAGTCGAACCGGACCCCGTTGTCGAGGACCGTCCCGGTGCCACCGGTGTTGGTGACGGACGAGCGGATGGCGCAGCGTGCCACCTTGTCGCGGCCGTAGCCGTCGGCCGCGGCCGAGGAAATGGTGTAGATGGCGGTCTGGCCGGCCTGCCAGGCGCTCAGCAACTGCGGCCCGGAACCGTTGACACCGCACGCCTTGTTGCTTCCGTCGGGACCGGAGTAGCCGGCGGTGGCCCAGCCGATGGCGAGCTTGCCGTCCGTGGTCGTGCCCGTGCGCACGACGTTGTCCATGCCGGTCACCAGCCGGATGACCCGGGAGCCCTTGGTGCCTTCGCCGGCGGTGGTGTGGCGCCAGGAGACCCGGCCGATCACTTTGCCGCCCTGCACCACGGAGTAGGCCAGGGGCGTGACGTGGCAGTACTCGTAGTGGTTGATGATCCGTTCACCGGAGTTCGGGAACAGGCGCCGGCAGGCACTCAGGTCCACGGCGGTGGGCGCGGCACTGCCCTGGTCCGCGGAAACGTAGGACAGACCCAGCCGTTGGCCGGTCTCGTCACCGTGCTCGTTCAGCGTGGCGGGCGGCCGCGGCGCCGGCTCCCGCCACCGGGCGGCCTCCGGCGCTCTGCTTCCCAGAGCGGGCAGGGCGTGGTGGGCGTCGACGATTTGAACGGGTGTCATGGTGACCCCCGCCGTCGCGTCATGGGCGGCGGGCTGTGCCGCCGCGTAGGAGATGGGCAGAGCGGTACAGGCGGCGCCGACCAGAACAGTGGTCAGCGCGCGGCGTATCGGCCAGTGCATGGACGCTCCTCGAGTCGCTCCTCGCGGCCTTGACCGGCCACGAGCCATCGACGCTAGGTTCGTCGAACAGACGCACACAAGGCATGTGCTACCTCAGCCGTCCCGGGACGGCCGACTTTCGGCCATGTGTGTCGGCGCGCGTCACTTGCGTCCGGCGGCGTCTTGGATGTGGGGTCCTTACCCGGGCGAATACATCCCGCCGTTTGAGGGCGGTATGCAGGACCTCCAGCACACAGAACGTCCACGCCTGCTTGTCGATCAGCCCGTTCGGCGCCGGTACCGGATCGGCCGGCACCGGCCGCCACGTGGCATCCAGCAGCGACTGGTGGACCCGTTGTGCTGGTACCAGGCCTCGCCGGCGCGCTCCACCCCTGAGGGGCCGAGCTTTTCAACGGTGCGCAGTCCGAGGCCTCACGGCGGGCACAAGCGCGGTCGGACTGGGCGGGAACCCCGGGGCCCCGGGAAAGAACCGCGCCCAGGCGGCGCCAGCCGAAGCCGCGTACATGGCCTCGCACGAAGGACACAATGGTCACAGGGGCTTGAGCCGGGTGCGCAGGAGGCAGAACTCGTTGCCCTCGGGGTCGGCCAGGACGTGCCAGCTTTCGGTGCCGGTCTGGCCGATGTCGACGGGCCTTGCGCCGAGGGCGAGCAGTCGTTCCAGCTCAGCATCCTGGTCGCGATCGGTGGCGTTGACATCGATGTGCAGCCGGAGCTTTCCCGTCCTGGGAGCACTGGTCGGGCTCAAGACGAGGGTGGGCCGCGGGCCGCCGAAACCGGTGTCGGGCGGGCCGATCGCGATGCTTCCGTCGCCCTCCCGATCGAACTCGACGTAGCCGAGGACGTCGCTCCAGAATGCGGCCAGCCGGTCGGGGTCCGCGGCGTCGATGACCAGTTCACTGATTCGGCATGCCATGGCCGTCACTTTACGAGATGACGTGACGGCTCCGTCGCTTCCCACTGTGAGGTGACGTCAGCACTCCACGAGAAGCTCCCCCAGCCCCCGGATCACAAAGCCGGGCTTCCACTCCGGTTCCGCCGTGAGCCGGAGGCGGGGCGCCCGCCGCAGCAATTCGCCGAAGGAGGCGGCGAGTTCCAGGCGGGCGAGCGGCGCGCCCAGGCAGTAGTGGATGCCCGCGCCCAGGCTGATGTGGGGGTTGTCCGCGCGGGTGATGTCCAGGCGGTCCGGGTCGGGGAAGCGGGCGGGGTCGCGGTTGGCGGAGCCGAAGAGGAGGGCGACCTCGCTGCCGCGCGGGACGACCGTGCCGGCGATCTCGATGTCGTCCAGGACCCACCGTTCGAAGAGCTGCAACGGGGTGTCGTAGCGCATGAGCTCCTCGACCGCTCCCGGCAGGAGCCCGGGGTCCGCGCGCAGGGCGGCGAGTTGCTCCGGGTGGCGGAAGAGCGCCCACCAGCCGTTGCCCGTGGTGTTGGTGGTGGCTTCGTGGCCCGCGTTGAGCAACAGGACGCAGGTCGAGACCATTTCCTGCTCGGTGAGCCGGTCGCCTTCGTCGTGCGCGTGGACGAGCGCGGTGATCAGGTCGTCGCCGGGGCGGGCGCGACGATCGGCGATCAGTTCCCGGAGGTAGGCGGAGAAGTCGAGGGAGGCGCGGACGGCGTTCCGCGCCTTCTCCTCGTCCGGGTTGAGCTCGTACATCCCGCAGATCGCCGCCGACCAGGGCCGCAGCAGCTTCCGGTCGGCCTCGGGGATGCCCAGCATCTCCGCGATGACGGCCACCGGCAGCGGCTCGGCGACCGCGCCGATGAGATCCCCACCGCCCTCGGCGAGCAGCTCGTCCACCAGCCCGCGCGCCAGCCGTGCCACGACCGGCACCAGGTTCTCGACCGTGCGCGGAGTGAACGCCTTCGACACCAGGCGCCGGATGCGTGTGTGGTCAGGCGGTTCGAGGTCCAGCAGGCCGTTGCCGTTGAGGACGTGGAACGGCTCGTGGGCCGCCGGAGGGACCGGGCGCCCGAACTCCTCGTGGGAGAACCGGTGGAGATACGTCCGGCCCAGCCGCCGATCGCGCAGCAGCGCCCGGACGTCCTCATGGTGCGGCACCAGCCACTGACGGCTCGGCTCGAACCAGTGCACCCGCCCGGCGGCGCGCAGCCGCTCGTACCCCGGATAGGGGTCGGCGACGAACCGGGGAGACCACGGGTCGAAACCGGTGTTCGCATCCATGTGCGGATGCTAGCGGTGAGGGTGCGGGCCCCGGGAGGTCTCATGCCCGTGATCCCGGTCAGATCACATCCCACGGCGCGGCCGTGTACAGCTGCCGCAACATCCCCACGGGCTCCGCGGTCGGCGGGAAGGGCACCTCGTCGATCCGTGTGACCGGGGAGACTCCCAGGGAGTTGCAGACGAACGCGGCGTCGAAGCGCGCCACCTCGTCGAGCCGGATCTCACGGCGCCGCCACAGCAGGCCCGCCCGGTCCATCTCCCGCCGCAGCACCAACATCGTGATGCCGTCCAGGGCGGGGGCCGCGGGCCAGATCACCGTGTCCCCGTCGATGAAGCCCACGTTGGTGATGGCGCCCTCGGCCACGGTGCCGTCGGGCTCCACCAGCAGTGCCTCGTCGAATCCCTCGGCCTTCACCCGCCTGAGGTGGTGAACCTGCCCGAAGACGCCCACGTGCTTGAGGTGGGCGGCGGGCCGCACGTACGGGACGCTGCGCAGGCTCTGCGGGCCGGGCTCGGGTACGGAGGGCCGCACGATCACCGCTGTCACGGTCCCGCCGCCGGGTTCCGGCTCGTACACGTAGACCCGGACCGAAGCGTCGCGCACTCCTGCCTCGCCCATGGCCTGCCGGATCCGGCCACGGACCAGCGCGCCGTCCAGCCCCTCGCCGAAGAGCTCCTCGGTGGCCTTGTCCAGCCGGGTGAGGTGGAGGTCCAGCCCGCGCACCCGGCCCTCCCGGACCTGCATGGCGGTCATGTGGCCGTAGCCGCCCATGAGCGCGAGGAACAGCGGATCGGCGTCGACGGCACGGCCGTCGACCTCGACGTACGGGGTGGAAAGATCATTCATGTCCACCACCGTACGTGGCGGGCTGCGCGCCGCGGGGGCGGGTGCTTGAGCACCGTTACGGCCTGCCGGTGCTCGGCCCACTACGGCGACCGGGTGATATTTCGCGAACCCCATTCATCTGTTATTCGCATTTCGCATGACGACGGATGCGCGAAGGGCAGTGATATCCCAGCCGTGCGGGCGAAAGGCCCCTCGTCCACTCCACTCTGCCGACAGAAGGGTCACGTCATGAGCGGGACGTCCGCTGTCCCCGGGGATTTCCCCGAGGCGCTCCCCGACTGTGCCGCCGATCCCGTCGCGGCCCTGGTGACCGAGTTCGTGGACCGGCGGATGGGAGGCAGGATCGCCCGGGGGCAGGACCCGGTCCTGCGGCCGGTCTTCGTCAAGTTCCACGGCGTCGCCCGCGGCGTGCTCACCGTCGATCCCGCTCTCCCGCCGGACCTGTGCATCGGCTTCCTGCGAGCCGCCGAGGAGCGGACGGGCGGCCTGACGGCCTGGGTGCGATTCTCCAGCGACGTCCTCCCCGACCTGCCGGATCTGCGCAGGACGGCCGGCGTCGGCATCAAACTGTTCGACGTGCCCGGCCCGAAGCTGGTCGAGCGGGAGAGCCGGGCGGACACCCAGGACCTGATCCTGCAGAACCACGACGTCTTCTTCGTCGACACCGCCCGGGACATGTGCGAGTTCCAGCAGGACCCCGCGGCCTACCGGCGCGACCATCCGGTCACCGACCGCATCCTGCGGGAGATGCGCAAGCCCGAGGAGAGCGTACTGACCGCCACGTACTGGGGCGTGCTCCCGTACGCGTTCGGCCCGGACCGGTACGTGAAGTACAAGCTCGTACCGGTCGGCTGCGCACCGGGCGACCCGCAGGCGGCCCCGCCGGACGAGAACCCCTCCTTCCTCCGCGGCGACCTGCGACACCGGCTGGCCGCCGGCGAGGCCGCCTTCGACCTGCTGCTGCAGTTCCGCACCGATCCGGACCGCATGCCGCTGGACCGGGCGACCGTGCGCTGGGAGGAATCGCTGAGCGCCCCCGTGAAGGCGGCGAGGCTGACCCTGCACCGGCAGGACGTCACGGCCCGCGGCCAGGAGGCCTACGGCGACAACCTCGCCTTCAACCCCTGGCACGGCCTGCCCGAGCACCGGCCGGCCGGCAGCCTCGGGGAGGCCCGCAAGGTCGTCTACGCCACCTCGGCCACCCGCCGCCGCGACGCGAACGGCGTCCCGGCGGTGGAACCCGGCCCGGCCCGGCCGGCGTCCACCGAAGCGCCCGGCCGTGACACCCGGATCGTCCGGGCCGCGATCCACCCCGCGATCGGGGTGGCGCGGATCGGGGACAGCGCCGAGGAGTTCTTCCTGGGCCCCGAGGTGGACGACGCCCCTCCGCTGCCCACCGGGGGCTACAAGGACGCGACCGGCGCCCTCAAGCGCCAGGCGGCCCGCTTCCGGGTGTACGGCTTCAACGCCGCCGGCGAGCCGGTCGCCGAGCTCACCTCGGACAACGCCGACCTCCGGTGGACCGTGCACGTGGCCAACGAGAAGGCCGCCTGGTACCAGTTCCAGCTCGCGCTGGACATCCCGGAGGCGGCCCAGGCCCCCGCGACCGCGCTGCGCAACGCCGCCGTCCCGGAACCCGAGCGGCACCGCCTGGTCATCGATCCCGGGCCCCGGTCCATCCGCGGCGCCAACCGCTCGGGCAAGCCCGAATACGTCTTCGACACCGGCACCTTCATGGACAGGCCCGTCTACCTGGGCGAGCTGCGCACCGACACCGCCGGCCGACTGGTCTTCCTCGGCGGCCGCGGGGTGTCGGCCTCCAGCACCAACACCCCGGCAGGACACTTCGCCAACAACGACACCTGGCACGACGACATCTCCGACGGCCCCGTGACCGCCGAGGTCCGCATCGACGGGCGTCCCGTGCCGGTCGACCCCGCCTGGGTCGTGGTCGCTCCGCCGAACTACGCGCCGGAGCTCAAGTCGGTGCGCACGATGTACGACCTGCTGCGCGACCTCTTCGTGTCCGCGGGCACGCTCACGGCGCCGCGGCAGGTCTCCTTCACCCGCGAGGTGCTGCCGCTGCTGCGGCGCCTGTGCGACCTGCAGTGGGTCAACCACGGCTTCGCGGCCCACTTCGGGCACGCAGGGCGCGAGCACCTCCTCGCCCCCGAGCGGCTCGCCCGGCTGGCCGACCCCCACCCCCGCAATGCCGAACTGCGCCACCAGATCTGGGCGACGATGCGGGACATGGACCGCGACGGCGCCTCTCCCGTTCCCTGGCCCGCGATCTACGGGGACGCGATGGGCACGCGCCCTCCCTCGCCGCGGCAGCACCTGGCGCTCACCCGGCTGCAGTACCGGTTGCTCGACCGCTGGGCCGCCGGGGACTTCACCGCCGACCACGACCCGGCCGCCACGGCACCCACGTCCCTCGACGAACTTCCCCTGGCCGAGCGCCCCCGGGCGCTGGATCAGGCCGTTCTGTCCTTCTGTCTGGCCGACGCCTTCCACCCGGGCTGCGAGTTCACCTGGCCGATGCGCCACTTGACCATGTACGCCGCCCCCTTCCGGCTGCGGCACCGCGACCCGGACACACCCGAGCCCTCGTACGGTCCGACGCTCACGCCCCAGCAGGCGGTCGCGGACGACGGCCCGGTGAATGCACAGGGGCCGGGTGACCTGACCCGGTGGATGGCCGTGCCCTGGCAGGCGGACACCGCCCGCTGCCGGTCCGGCTACGGCGCCCGCTACGACCCCTACCTCCCGACCTTCTGGCCGGCACGGGTGCCCAACCACGTGCTCACGGAGGCGGACTACAGGACCGCCCTCGACACCACCCGCACCCCCGAGGAGCGCCGGACCGCCTTCGAGAATCGCGCCGTGTGGGACAGATGGCTGCCCGCCACCAGCCCCGCGGCCCAGATGAACGCCATGGTCAAGGACTTCGGCAAGCTCGGCCTCGTCGAACGGCGCGAGGGGCCGACCGACGACCCGGAGCTCCCCCGGGCCATGCTGGTGGAGTCCGAAGTGGGCTTCACCCCGAGCACGCCCCCTCCCGACCTGCGCAACCTGGTGTGCCTGCACGTGCCCGAGGCCGCCGACCCCGCCCACCGGGACGAAGCGGTGGACGCCGCCCTGCGCACGGTGGACCGCCCCGGCGAGGAGGTGCTGGCGGGCTACTTCGAGAAGATCGTCCGCTCCACGGACCGGCGGTGACCGCCCGCACCGCGCCCCCGGCGGGCGGGCGCTTCGAGGTGGTCGTGGCCGGCGGCGGCCCCGCGGGCGCCGTGGCGGCTCTGCTCCTGGCCCGGGCGGGCCGCCGTGTCCTCCTCGTCGACGACCGCGCCGGGCCGCCCGGGGCCGCAGGGCTCACCATCGGGGAGACACTGCCGCCCGCGGCCCGGCCGCTCCTGGCGGACCTGGGGCTGTGGCCGCACGTCACGGCCGGTGGACACCTGCGGTCCACCGGGACCCTGGCCGCCTGGGGATCGTCGGAGCTGTACGACCGCAGCGACGTGTTCGACCCGAACGGACACGGCAGGCACCTCGACCGAAGCCGCTTCGACGCCTCGCTGCGCGGTGCCGCCGTGGCCGCGGGCGCCGAACCCCGCCGGGCCACCGTCGTGCGCCACCTCGCCCAGGGCACGGACCAGCGGATCCTGCTGCGCCGGGAGGGTGCCGTCGAGGAAGTGCGCTGCGACTGGGTCGTCGACGCGACCGGCCGCCGCTGCGTCATCGGCCGCCGCCGAGCCGTCCGGCACCGCAAGGACCGGCTCGTCGCCGCCTACGCCCTCTTCGACCGCCACGTGTCGCACGGCCGGAGACCGGACGACGACCTGCGCACCCTCGTCGAGGCGGTGCCCCACGGCTGGTGGTACACCGTCAGGATCCCCGCCGGTCGACTCGTGGCGCATCTGACCGACACCGACCTCGCCCCTCCCGCGCTGCGCACGCCCACCGGATTCCTGGCCCACGCCGCACGCACCCTGCACCTGCGGAACCGGCTGGAGGGTTACGCCCCGCCCGCGGCCGCTCCGCGCTGGGCCGCCGCTCACAGCCTGCGCCTCTCGCCGCCGGCGGGGGCGGGGTGGCTCGCCACCGGGGACGCCGCCCTCGCCTTCGACCCGCTCTCCTCCCAGGGCATCCTCACCGCCCTGCACACCGGGGCCCTCGCCGGCCGCACCGTCGACCTGTGCCTGCGCGGCACCGCCGGCGAGGCCCTCGCCGAGTACGCCGCGTTCCTCGACGGCATCGCCGACGTCTACCTCGGCCACCACGCGCACTACTACGGCCAGGAACGGCGCTGGCCGACGCACCCTTTCTGGAAGCGGCGCATCAACCCCTCCCCGGCTCCCGAGCAGCGCCCGGTATGACGGTCAGAGGCAGACCCGCTCCGTCCGCCCGGCCGACATCGCGGTGACAGCGATTCGGGAACGGGTGTGCCAGTGGGCGTCGGAGTGGCGGGCGGCCTCTGATCCTCGGCGAAGGATCCGAGGGGCGGCCGCCCACCCGGCTGGCGGGCGAGACTTCGGTCATGGATCTTCTGTCGCTGAGATATTTCCAGGCCGTGGCCCGCCACCAGCACGTCAGCCGGGCCGCGGAGGAACTCCGGGTCGCCCAGCCGTCGGTGAGCCGGACCATCATCCGGCTTGAATCGGAACTAGGAATTCCGCTATTTGACCGCCAGGGCCGACGAATACGGCTCAATGAGCACGGCACGGCCTTCCTGCACCGGGTCGAGCGCGCACTGGCCGAACTCGACGACGCCCGCCGGGAAATGGCCGATGCCGCCGGTGACGGCCCGGGCCGGGTCGCCGTCGCCGCCGAGACCCTGCTTCAGCTGGCCGGAGTGCTGCCCGCCTTCCGCGCGCAGCGCCCCGGGGTGAAGGTGCGCCTGTTCCAGGCTCCCGTGGACTCGATGCGGCGGCATCTGCGCTCCGCCGAAGTGGACTTCGCGCTCGCCTCGCAACCGCTGGCCGGGCCCGAATTGCGCTCGGTGGAACTGGCGCGGGAGGAGGTGCTGCTGGCCGTGCCGCCCGAGCATCCGCTGGCTGCCCGGGAGCGTGTCACGGTGGCCGAGCTGGCCGGCGAGGAGTTCGTCAGCACGCGCGCCGGCCACTGGCAACGCTCCCTGCTGGACCGGCTGTTCGCCCGCGAGGGGCTCACGCCGCGGGTGGTCTGCGAGGGCGATGAAGCCGCCGCCACCCCGGAGCTGATCGGCGCCGGGCTGGGCATCGGTCTGATGCCGGCCGTCGCCCGGCGGACCCTCGGCGAGCGCAGTCCGGTGGCCTGGCTGCGGCTGGACGCCGCGGACTGCCACCGGACGCTGACTTTGGTATGGCGTCAGGACGCCTACCTCTCCCCCGCCGCCCTGGACTTCCGCCGGCTGGCCATGGAACGGATCACGCTCCCGGAGGCATGAGCATATGGCGAAACCGGTCGTGGAAGGCATGAACGGGCGGCACTAGCGTCAGGAGCGTCCACCGGGTTCCGACAAGGGAGAACAGCGATGAGCCAGCGACACGCCGCCGCGGACAGCGGCTTCAGCGGTTACGTGGAGGCCGTCCTCGACGTGCTGTCCGCCGAGCCGTGGCGGGCGGTCCTCACCACCGCCGAGGGGCTGGTGATCAGCGCGGCCGAGTTCCGGAACCAGGTCTACCGGCTCGCCGGGGAGCTCGCGGAGCGCGGGGTGGGCCGCGGCACCACGGTCACCCTCCTCACCGGCAACACCGCCGAGGCCCTGATCGCCCGCTACGCCGCCAATCTGGCCGGCGCCCGGGTGGTCGGCCTCTACGAGGGCACGAGCCCGCCGACCATGGCCCGCATCATGGCGAGCGTGGACTGCTCCCTCCTGCTGGTGGACAGCCAACGGCACACCACCGCCGAGGAGCTTCTTCAGCTCGCCGGTGTCCCCGGGGCGCTCTCCCTGGGGCCGAGCGGCTTCGCCGAGGACGTACTGGCCGCGGCCGCCCGGCGCCCGGCGCGGCCGATGGGCGGCCTGGTGGGCCCCGACGACGACTGGTGCATCCGGCACACCGGCGGGACCACCGGAATCCCCAAGGGCATCCGGATGAGCCATGGTTCCTACCTGCGAGGCCTGGGGCACCGGATCGCCGACGCCGGCGAACCGCCCCGCTATCTGGCCTGCACCTCTCTCACCCACCTCGCCGGAATCCTCACCGATATGACGCTCTACCAGGGCGGCTCGGTGGTCCTGCGGCACGGTTTCGAGCCCGGCGACGTGCTGGCCGCGATCGAGCGCGAGCGCATCACCCACACCTGGCTGTTGCCGCCGCTGCTCTACCAGCTGCTGGATCACCCGGACCTGACCGGCACCGATCTGTCCAGCCTGAGCCGGATCACCTATGGCGGCACCGCGGCCTCACCGGCCAGGCTGCGGCAGGCGGCCAAGGCCCTGGGGCCCGTGCTCTACGGCTGGTACGGGCAGGCCGAGGCGCAGTCGATCACCGAGGCGGGCCCCGCGGAGCAGGAGCTGACCGGCCGCGGCGGGCATCTGACGGTCGGCCGGGCCCTGCCCGGCGTGGAGATCGCCATCCGGGACGCCGACGGCACCACCTTGCCGGCCGGGGAGCGGGGCGAAGTTCAGGTGCGTTCGCCCTACGTGATGCCCGGCTACTGGAAGCAGCCGGAGCTGACCGCCGAGGTGCTGCGGGACGGCTGGGTGCACACCGGTGACGTCGGTTACCTCGACGAGGACGGCTACCTCTTCATCGTGGACCGGATCAAGGAGATGATCGTGGTCGTCGGGGGCCACGTCTACCCGGCGGAGCTGGAGGACCTGCTGCTGGGCCATCCCTCCGTAGCCCAGTGCGTGGTCTTCGGGAGCCGGGACGAGGAGTCGGTGGAACACGTCCACGCCGCCGTGGTGCCCGCCGCCGGACAGCGCCCCTCGCTGGAAGAGATCCGGGACTTCGTCACCGCCCGCAAGGGGCGGCTCTACGCTCCCGACGCCCTGCACCTGGTGACCGCCGTCCCGCTGACGGCAGCGGGCAAGCCGGACAGGGGGGCGCTGCGGGCCCGGCTGTCCGGCTGAGTGCGGCGCAGCCGACCCGGGCCATGGGGAGCCGGGCGGGCCCACGCGGCCCGAGGCCACCTGGCCCGCGCCGGACATCGTGTGTTACGAAGGGTCATGCCCGCAGCCGTGACGTTCGACCGAGCTGCGTACGACGCCGTCATCGTCGGCGGTGGCCACAACGGACTGGTCGCCGCCGCCTACCTCGCGCGGGCAGGCCGCTCCGTCCTCGTCCTGGAGCGCCTCGGGAACACCGGGGGCGCCGCCGTCTCGACCCGTCCCTTCGCCGGGTTCGACGCCCGGCTCTCCCGCTACTCGTACCTGGTGTCCCTGCTGCCCGACACGATCGTGCGCGACCTGGGGCTGCGTTTCGCCGTACGCGAGCGCGCCGTCTCCAGCTACACGCCCACGGTCCGCAGGGGCAGGCCCACCGGTCTGCTGGTGGGCGGCGGTCCCGACCGTACCCGTGCGTCGTTCGCCGACCTCACGGGATCGGAGAGGGAGTACGCGTCGTGGCAGCGCTACCACGGCCGGATCCGCCGCATGGCCGAGCGCGTCTTCCCGACCCTCACCGAACCGCTGCCGACCCGCTCCGAGCTGCGCGCCAGGGTCGGCGACGACGAGACCTGGCGCATGCTGTTCGAGGAGCCCATCGGCGTCGCCATCGAGGAGAACTTCGCGGACGACCTGGTCCGTGGCGTCGTCCTCACCGACGCATTGATCGGCACCTTCGCCGATGCCCACGACCCGTCCCTGGTGCAGAACCGGTGCTTCCTCTACCACGTCATCGGCGGCGGCACCGGTGACTGGAATGTGCCCGTGGGCGGGATGGGCGCGCTCACCGACGCCCTCGCCGACACCGCGCGCGCCGCCGGTGCGGAGATCGTCACCGGCCATGAGGCGATCCGGATCGACACCGACGGGACATCGGCCGAGGTCGCCTTCCGCACCGCCTGCCGTGAAGGCACCGTGGCCGCCGGCAAGGTCTTGGTGAACGCCTCCCCTCAAGCCCTCGCCACGCTGCTCGGCGAGGAATCCCCGGGCTCCGCGGAGGGGGCACAGCTCAAGGTCAACATGCTGTTGCGACGCTTGCCGCGGTTGCGCGACCACACCGTCGATCCGCGCCAGGCGTTCGCGGGCACCTTCCATGTCTCCGAGGGGTACGCCCAACTGGCGGCGGCCTACGCGCAGGCCGCCGCCGGGCGGCTGCCCGGAGCGCCGCCCTCCGAGATCTACTGCCACTCGCTGACCGACCCGTCCGTCCTCGGACCCGAACTCGCTGCCCAGGGCTTCCAGACGCTGACCCTCTTCGGACTGCACGCCCCCGCGCGCCTCTTCACGGAGCGCCATGAGGCGGTACGCGACGCTCTGCTGAAGGCCACTCTCGCCGAACTCGACACCTGTCTGGAGGAGCCGATCGAGGACTGTCTGGCCGTTGACGAGGACGGTCGGCCGTGTATCGAGGCCAAGTCGCCACTCGACCTGGAACGTGACCTGCGGTTGCCCGGTGGGCACATCTTCCACCGCGATCTGGCCTTCCCCCACGCGGACGAGGCCACCGGCCGTTGGGGCGTCGAAACCGCCCACCGCAACGTGCTTCTCTGCGGCGCGGGCGCGGTTCGAGGCGGCGGGGTCAGCGGGGTCCCGGGGCACAACGCGGCGATGGCCGTGCTGGGGCGTTGACCGCCGTCCGCCGACGGAGTTCAGCCGCCGAGCCCGCGCCGAACCGGTGGGTGCCCTGGAGACCGACCGGGCGGAGCGGCCCGGCGGGAGAGGCTCAGCCGGAGGCCGCTGCGGTGCCCTTGAGCGCCCTGTCCCTGACGTGGCAGTAGACCTCGGCCGGGTCGCTGTAGTAGCGCCACGGCAGGGCCGCCACATAACCGTCCACCAGCCGGAACTGTCCCAGGCGGCCTCGTGGCCGCCCTGCTTGGTCAGGCAGTAGGCCAGCATGTGCCGGACCTCCGCGATCCTGGGGTGGTCCGGCCGCGCCGCGGCGGCATCCGCCAGGGCGGCCTCGGTCAGCGCCGTCATCTCCGGCCAGCCGTAGGCCTCGGCCGGCGCCTCGTCGTCGTTGTGCTCGTACCAGCTGATCAGCGGGAACATGGTCAGCAGACTGCCGTGCGGAGCCGTCGCCGCGGCCTGCGCGGCGGTGGTGTCCTCGGCCCAGCCCGAGCCGCGTATCCGCCAGGCCAGCGACACCTTCGCGTCCGCGTGGACCACGGCCGCGTCCGGGTCGTCGGGGCGCGCGGCCTGCCAGGCACGCAACCAGGTGTCGTCCTCGGCCGCCCGCCCCGCGATGACACCGACGAGGTAGGAGCGGCGTTCCCAGTCGGCGCCCGCGGCGGCGAGCACCTGTGCGGCGGGCTGCCAGTCGCCCCGGGAGAGGGCCGCCAGCACGGCTTCCGCTTCGGGGTCGAAGTACGCCCGGTCCGTGTTCTGGCGCTCCGGCGGCAGCAGGCCCGCACCGATTTCGGCGGCGAGTCTCTCCGTGCGCTTGGCGCGCTTTTTGGAGCGGAGCCAGAAGAAGAGCATGGCTGCGATGACGATGAGCGGGATGATCCGGGGCATGGGTTTTTGAGGTCCGATCAGGTCAGTGATGAGTTCGTGCATGTGTGGATCGGGGGCTCGGGTGTCCCGGGATCCGGGGGCCAGGGGGTCCGGGGGCCCCGGGATCCGTGGGTCCGTGGGTCCGGGAAGGTTCGTGCGTCCGTGGGTTCAGTAACCGAGAAGGGTGCGCAGCGGCGCGGTGTCCGGAGCGTCCGCGACGGCCGCCCGTACCGCGGCCGCCAGAGCCTCCTCCATCTCACCGGTGTACGCGGCCCCCGCCGTCCGAAGCCGCGGCCGCTCGGACCAGGACAGCTCCCAGTACGCCCCTGCCTTCTCCACCAGGGGCCAGCTCCGCCAGCCGGTACGTCCCGGCCTCCAGAGCCGGCCGCAGGAATTCCCGCGCCGCCCGGCCTGTCGCCCGTGCCGCCTCCGGCGACTTGGGCAAGTGGCCCGCGACCAGCCACAGTCGCCCCGCGTCGGCGGAGTCCAGCAAGGCCGCGAGGTCTCCCGCGGCGCTGCCCGAGGCGACCCCCGCGTTGGCCAGTGCCGTCCGCAACGGCTCGGCGGTCGCCGCGGCCAGCGCGTGCATCCCCCTGTGTGCCAGTTCCGGCCAGTCCGCCCGCTCCATGGCCAGTGCCTCCGGTGTGAGGAGGACGTCCTCCAACTCCACCAGCACCCGCTCGGCATCGCGCAGCAGTGCCAGCGCGGGCCGCGCCGGATCCGTCCCACGGCCGTCGTCGGGCTGCGCCTCGATCAGCCGCACCCGCTCGGCCACCGGGGGGTGCGAGTCGTACGGGGATTCCTCGCCGGCCGGCGGTTCGCCGCGCAGCTCCGTCAGGGCGGACCGGCGCCCGGGGTCGGCGAGCAGGTGGCGCAGCCCGCCGAAGGCCTCGCCGCGCGGCGGAAGGAGGCCCGCCTCGATGCCCAGCAGGGCGTACCGGCTCTGGTAGAAGTCGTGGGCGGCGTCGAGCGCCGCGGTCTCCCTCAGTGCCGAGGCCGTGGCGTCCCAGCCCGCGACCCGGACCGCCATGCGGTCGGCGGCGAGCTCCTGCTGCCGGCCCACACCGCTGGTGACCCGCAGGTAGTACCGCGCGTACGCCTGGAAGGGCTTGGCCATCATCCGGTAGCGGAACCCGGCGCCTCGGGTGTCCACGTCCTTTGCCTTCTTGCCTTTGCGCAGCCGCCTGGCGGCCGCTTCCTCCTGCCGGGACCGCGCCTTGCCGATGCGCTTCGCCTCCTGCTCCTGGAAGGCCGCCACGGTCCGTAGCACGCAGTCGCGGCCTCACCGGGTGATGCCCGCGAGGCGGGTGTCCGCGTTGCCGTAGTGGCCCAGCTCGTGGGCGATCACCGAGTGCAGCTGCGGCAACAGACCCAGCAGCCGGGCGTCCTCGGAGACCGCCGCGTTCACCTCCCCGGTGAGGAGGATCTCGTCGGGCGCACGGGTTCCGGAGCGCTCGGCCGACGAGCGTACGGTGCCCCACAGTTCGGGCTGGTCGATCTCGGTGACCGGCAGCGCTTCCTTCTCGTCCCCGGCGTCCGCGCCCAGCGGGAAGACGCCCCGCAGAACCGGGAATCCCAGACGCCGAACGCCGCTACGGGGGCGCCCTGAGGCGCTTGCGAGGGCGAGCCATGAGCACCCCGGTGGCGACCGTCACCGGGTGGCTCCCCCGCCAAGACCGCGTACGTCTGTCTGCCGTGTCGGGCCTCGTACAAGCAGCCGCCTCCCAGCCGTCACGATCGCGCCCCCTGTGCCGGCACGTGCCCGCCGCGCCTACCCCCGTGCCCGGTGCCGCTTTGCGTACGACCAGGTCACCGCGGTCATCAAGGCCGGAATGGCGGACAGTGGGGCGAAGATGAAGCCCCAGGCGGTCTGTGCCGTATCGCTCGACATGTACGTCCGGCTCTCGACGGTGACAGCAACCACGAGTTGCCACAGCGCCACCAGGACCAGGAAGCCTGAGGCGGTCCAGGCCAGCGCGGCGAGGGTCCTGGGCCGCAGCGGCCGCCACCGGTCGCTGACGAGCAGCAGCGGAAACAAGGCGGCCAGCTCGGCAAGGACGGAGAGGCCGACGACGTATGCGATGCCCCAGCCCGGGATGGCGAAGACGTCGCGCAGCACCTGGTCGCTGTAGCCCACATAGACACCGGATGCCATGGCGATGCGCCACAGGCCGGACGGGAGGGCGCACAGGGCGATGGCGTGAGCGGCACGGCGAGCCCAGACAGGCGCCGGTGTAGCGGTGGAGAGAGAAGCGGTCGCTGTGGTCATGACATTCATGCTGGGCCAGGGCATGGCAGCCGCGCTTCATCCGCAACGGCGGACCGTCTCCGCCGTGCGAAGGAGCGCGCACCCTCCGAGGGAGGACCTGAGGCTTCCACTGCCCGGTGCCCGCCTCGGTGGCCGGGACGTCCGGCGGGGCGTCCCGCCCAGCCGGCCGGATGACCCCTCACTGCTCCACCAGGCCCTGGTCGGGGAGGCCAGGAAGCCGACGAGCCTTGGGCATGCCCGTCGGGCCCGTCACCCGGCCAGTTGCAAAGACGTCGCGCCCGCCGCCCGGAAGATGCCGGTCAGCAGGTGGCGGGCTGCCGTTTCCGCCCGCAACGCAACCCCCGGAACGGGTGAGCAGCCACGGCCGAGTGAATCGCACACGGTCGGCCCATGCTCCCACCCCGCGATCACAGCCCCATTGACCTCAACCCGAACTTACGCGCGACGAAACGCCCTCAAGAGTCCGTGACGGACCCGATCGGGGGTCGTTTTTCCGATCACTCGTCCGATCCACGCGTCAACGAGGAGGCGAAGTGCATCACCGTCACACCCGCCGTACGAACTGCACGAGGGTGCCCTTGCTGTTCGATTGCCAGCCACTCACAGCCCCCACCGCACCCAGTACGAGGAGGTCGGCGTGAACAAGCAGATCCGCTACAAAAGCGTGGTCGACGTCATGGTCCTGCTGCACCGGGCCGACGGCCGCGTCCTGCTGCTGCGCCGGGCCGGGGACGTGTACGCCAGCGGCCTCCTCGCGCCCCCGGGCGGGCACCTGGAGGACGGCGAGACCGTCACCGAGGGGGCCCTGCGGGAGGTCGACGAAGAGGTCGGGGTCGGTATCGCTCCGGCCGACCTGGAGTTCTGCCACCTCGTCCACCACCGTTCCCCGGAAGGCGAGGCACGGCTGGGGGTCGTGTTCACGACCCAACGCTGGTCCGGGGAGCCGCGCAACCGGGAGCCGGCCAAGTGCTCGGGGCTGGTGTGGGCCGCCCCCGCCCGGCCACCGGCCGACTGTGTGCCCTACACGGCCGCTGTCCTGGACCGGTTCTGCTCCGGTGCGCTGTTGTCCACGCACGGCTGGCCCACCACCCCTGCGGGAGGCACGGCGTGAAGCTGAAGCCGAAGAAGCCGCACGAGCAGCCGGACTCCGCGGAAGGGTCGGAGTCGGAGCGGCTGCTGTTCGGCGGGCCGCTGCTGTACAACGCCCGCTGGGCGGAGCACAAGAACGCCTATTTCCAGATGTCGCTGTGGGCCATGGCCCTGCAGCTGCCTCGTCTGGTGGCGTTCACCGTGCGTCTGGCGTGGCGCGCCGACCGCCGGGCACTGTGGACGGTGGGCGCCGGGGAGCTGGCGCGCGGGATCAGCCAGGCCATCGGTCTGATCGCGGTGAACTCGGTCCTGGCCACCGTGCTGGCCACCGGCACCGTCCAGGACCGTGTGCAGGCGGCGATCCCCGCCATGATCGGTGTCGCGGTCACCGGCGTCATCGGCGCGCTCGCGTCGGCGGCGTCGACGGCGGGCACGGGGCGGCTGGAGCCGAAGGTCGAGCGTGTCGCCACGGAGATGTACCTCGATCACGTGGTCAGGGTCGAGCTGGCGGCGGTCGAGGACTCCGACTTCAACCGGCTCATGGACAGCGCCCAGTACGGAGCCGGTGAAGCCCGCCGCATGGTCAACTCCTGCACCGGGGTCGTCGGCTCCCTGGTGTCCTTCGTGGCCGCCGCCGGCGTCCTCACCGTTCTCCACCCGGCGCTGCTTCCCCTCCTGGTCCTGATGACCCTTCCCCGCTCATGGGCCTCCCTGCGCAATTCACGGGCCCGGTACGCCAGTTACCAGCAGTGGATGCAGCACTCGCGGGCCGGGCGGCTGCTGAGCCAGTCCCTGATGCGGACCGGTCCCGCACCGGAGATCCGGGTCCACGGCGTCGGCCCGTTCCTGCTCCATCACTTCCGGGGGATGTCGCAGGCATACGAGACCGAGCAGTCCCGCCTGGCTTCCAGCCGCGCCCGCGTCCGCCTGGCCGCCTCCGCCCTGACCGGCATCGCCGCCACCCTCACCTACGTCGCCCTCGGCACGCTGCTGGCCACGGGCATGATGGCGCTGTCGGTCGCGGGAACCGCCGTGCTGGCCATCCGCACCGGCGGGCAGAGCCTGGCCACTCTGGTCCTCCAGGTCAACAACCTGTACGAGCAGGCGTGCTACGTGCAGGACCTCGAACGCCTATTCCAAGAAGCCGTCAGCCGGGCGGTTCCCGTCGGGGGCGTGCCCGTGCCCGACGACCTGGCACTGATCCGCTTCGAGAACGTCACCTTCCACTACCCCGAAGACGGCGACGCCGACGACGACCCGGAGGACACATCCAAGGCGGAGCGGCCGGCGCTGAAGGAGGTCACCCTCGACATTCCTCTGGGCAAGATCGTGGCGCTGGTCGGCGAGAACGGTTCCGGCAAGACCACCGTCTCCAAGCTGCTGGCCGGCCTCTACCAGCCGGACGACGGCAGCATCCGCTGGGACGGCATCGACACCCGCGACCTGGACCGCGCCCAGCTGTGGGACAGGATCGCGGTGGTCAGCCAGGACTTTCACCGGTGGCCGTTCACCTGCCGCATGAACATCGCCATCGGCCGGGCGGAGCGGCCACTCCGCGAGCAGGCTCTGGAGGAGGCCGCCGCCTACGCGGGAGCCGACAAGGTCGTCGCCGAACTCCCCCGGGGCTGGGACACCCTGTTGAACAAGGGTTACAAGGGAGGTCGGGAGCTGTCGGGGGGCCAATGGCAGAAGCTGGGCATCGCTCGCGCCCGCTACCGCGACGCCCAGATCCTCATCGTCGACGAACCCACTTCCGCCCTCGACGCGAAGGCCGAGCTGGAAGTCTTCGACCAGATCCGCAAGCTCGCCGACGGCGGGCAGACCGTCGTCCTGATCACCCACAGGCTCGCATCGGTCCGGCACGCCGACCTCATCCACGTGCTCGAGGACGGCGAGCTGCGCGAGAGCGGCACCTTCGAAGAACTGCTGAGCAAGCCGGCGGCCGGGGTCTTCCGGGACCTGTACGAGATGCAGCGCGCCCAGTTCCAGGACGCCGCGGTGCCGGGGCAGCGCCGGCCGGAGGAGGCGACCAAGAGGAGGCAGGAGCTGTGACCGGCGGATTGCGGTCGGTCTCAGTCTTTCGGCGAGGGCGCGGTGCAGGCGTCGGCGATGGCCTGAGTGTCCCAGTAGAACGGACGCACTTCGGTGATCCGCCCGTCCTCGACCGTGATCGTTTGCAGGATGGGGAAGCTGAGTTCACGGCCGGTAGCACGAGCGCGAGCACGGACCTGAGTGAGCACGACCGCAGTCTTACCGGTGGCAAGAAACTCCTGCTCCACCATGTCGAACGTCTCCCAGGCCTGCCCCATGGCAAGGAAGAACCGCGTCATTCCCTTGTGCCCGCGCCACGTGCCTCCGTAGGGCAGAGCATCCGCTTGATACAGCTCGACATTCGGCGCGAAGAAGGGGGCGAGCAGGTCGAACGAAGCCTCGCCGGGGCCCCCGGCTGCCAGGTACTGCGCCTCAGCCGCGTACATGCCGGTGAGGACTGTCACTGAGTCTGTAGTGGATGTCATCGTCATGCTGCCAGCATGATCGGCAAAGTCGCCTCTTGCTGGCGGAAACCAGACATCGTCATGCGACACGGTCGGCACTTTCGCAACGCGCTTTGGAGCGTCCTGCCGGACGGCCGGGGGCGGCTCAAGCCACGGGGCGCGACCGCTCCGCGTGCGCGCGGACGCGCCACCCGGTAGCGTCGAAAACGCGCGTTCCGAACCGCCGCGGCCTGGCCCGGCAGCGCCGCCGTCGATGTCGGCAGAGGAACGAAATCACATGCCAAAGCACAGCATCCACGCGGTGACTGCCGCGGCCGCTCTCACCTGCCTGACAGCATTCGGCCCCACACCCAGCGGCGCCCCTTCGTCACCCGCCCAGTCCGCCGGCAGCCCGGCAGCTCCGTACCGGTTCGTGCCCGGCCCGTGTCCGAAGCCGCCTCAGCCAGTCGCCGCGCTGAGCGGCGCACGGTGCGGCTTCCTCGAGCTTCCCGAGAACCGCTCCCGCCCCGGCGGCCGGACCATCAAGCTGGCCGTGGCGATCATTCCGGCTGCCACCCCCGCGAAGCCCGCACAGGACCCCGTGGTGTTCATGGCGGGCGGCCCCGGTAGCGACGCGATCGACGACATTCCGTTCCTCATCGACTCCGGGCTGAACAGGAACCGCGAACTGATCATCATGGCCCAGCGCGGAAACCTCTACTCGCAGCCGAACCTCGCCTGCCCGGAGGTCGACCGGTTCAACGCGCAGGCCGTGGGCCTGCCCTATGACGCACAGCCGACGGAAAAGCTCCTGCTGAAGGCCGTGAAGGAGTGCCGGGCCCGACTGGCGGCCGACGGCATCGACCTGAGCGCGTACAACACCACTGAGAACGCCGCCGACTTCGCCGACCTGCGGAAGGCGCTGGGCGTCCCCCGGTGGAACGTCTACGGGTACTCCTACGGTACCGACCTCGCCCTCACCTACCTGCGCAGGCACTCCGAGGGAATCCGCGCGGTGGCACTCGACTCGATCGCACCTCCCCGGACCACGACCCTGCCCTGGACCTGGAGCAGCGCCGCTGAGGGGATCGGCAACCTCTTCGAGGCGTGCGCGGCGCAGCCCGCCTGCAAGGGCCGGTACCCGGACCTCCCCCGTACGCTGACGGAGCAGGTGCGCAGGCTGGAGGCACAACCGCTGACGCTGAACGTCCCGCCGCCGAGCGGAGGCAAGCCGGTCAAGGTCGTCCTCGACGGGGGCGCGCTGCTGAACCTGATCGTCGCCCACACCCCCCGGCCCAAGGACGTTCCGGCGGCGCTCGAGGAACTCGGCCACGGGAAACCGGAGCGCTTCGCGCAGGCCCGCGCGGCCGGCTCGGTCCAGAACGTCGGCGCGTTCGCGCACGGCCTGACGGAGTCGGTGGCGTGCGGCGAGTGGGCGCCGGGGTACTCGGAATCCGACGTGCTGAACGCCGGGCGCCGGGCCTTCCCCGGGTGGCCGGACACGGTCCTGGCCCAGCCGCCGCAACTTCCCTTCCAGTACGCGGCGTGCCGGGTCTGGAACGTTCCGGACCGCGCGTCCGTCCAGCGGGTGGCCACGGTCAGTTCGGTGCCGGCGCTCCTCATCTCCGGCACGTTCGACGTGAAGACCGGGGCGGGTTGGGCGCGGGGGGTGACCCGTGACCTGTCCGGATCGACCGCCGTGCAGGTCCCCGGAATCGGCCACTGGGTGCTCCCGCAGTTGCCTTGTGCGCAGCGCGTGCTGGCCTCGTTCCTCGCTCGCCCGACCGCGCCCGACACCAGATGCGTCGACGGCCTTGAGCCCGAACCGTTCACGATCATCCCGAAATGACCGGGAGGGCAGATGATTCTCCACCGAGCATCCCGCCGTCGGCGCACCGTCCGACGACTGCAGGCCACGTCGGCCGGCCTGGCGACCGGTCTCCTCGTCACCGGCCTGCTCGCAGCGCCCGCTCCGGCACAGTCCCGCACCGGCGCCGCAGCGCCGATCGGGACGGCCGCCCGGACGGTGGGGGACGCCGGCTTCGAACCGGGCCCCTGCCCGAAGACGCCGGAACCGATCGAGGCGCTCAAGGGGGCCCGCTGCGGAACGCTCACCGTGCCCGAGAACCGCGCCGAGCCGAGCAGTCGAACGATCGAACTCGGTGTCGCGATCGTGCCCGCCGCGACCGACACACCGAAACCCGACCCCATCGTGTGGCTCGCGGGCGGACCCGGGGACGACGCGGTCGGGGAGGCGAAGATGGCCGTCGACGGCGGCCTGAACCGCGACCGTGACGTGGTCCTCATGTCCCAGCGCGGTACGTACTCGGCCGACCCGGCACTCCTCTGCCCCGACATCGACCAGTTCAACGCACGCGCGGTCGGCCTCGTCCACGACGCGCCGTCCACCGAGCGCCTGCACGTCGAGGCCACGAAGGCCTGCCGCGACCAGCTGGCGGGCCGCGGGATCGACCTCAGTGCCTACAACGACACCGAGAGCGCCGCCGACTACGAGGACCTGCGCACCGCGCTGGGCATCAAGGAGTGGAACCTGTTCGGCATCTCCTACGGCACCCACCTGGCACTGGTCTACATGCGCCTGCACCCCGAGGGGCTCCGCTCGGTGGGCATCGACGGCATACTGCCGCCGTCCAAGGCCGGGTCGGCCATGACCTGGAGCAGCGCCCGGCAGGGCTTCGACGGCCTGTTCAAGGCCTGCGCGGACCAGCCGGCGTGCGACAAGCGCTATCCGAACCTGTCGGCCACCTTCGACCGGCTCGTCCGCGACCTCGAAGCCAAGCCGGTCACCACCACCGTCACGCTCCCCGGCGACGACAAGCCGGTGAAGGTCGTACTGGACGGCGGAGCCCTGGTGAACTGGATGACCTCCGCCACCCACGTGGCGCCCCTGGTCCCCCGCGCCCTCGACGAGCTGGCGCACGGCAAGCCGCAGCGGATCGCCCAGCAGTGGGCGGGCGGCAAGCTCGGCCCGCAGGCCATGGGAAGGGTCGCGCACGGTCTCGCCTACGGCATCTTCTGCGGTGAGTGGACGCCGTACGAGAGCCAGGAGGAGGCGCTCCGGGGCGGGCAGGAAGCATTCCCGACCTTCCCCCGCTCGGTGCAGGCCCAGGCTCCGCAGCTCACCTTCCTCCGTCCGGACTGCGAGGTCTGGAACGTCCCCGCGGCGGCGCCCTCGATCCGGGACGTCACGCGCGGCGACATCCCCACCCTCGCCCTGTCGGGCGGGTTCGACTCCCAGACCGGGGCGGACAACGGGCCGTACGTCGCCCGTACGCTGAGCCGGGCCAAGGTCGTCACGGTCCCCTACGAGCCGCACGTCGTGTTCGCCACGTCGGAATGCGCCCAGGAGATCACCGTCTCGTTCTTCGACAATCCGGGCGCGCCGAAGACCGGGTGCCTGGAGAGTCCGAAGCCGCCTGAGTTCGAGATCGGGCCCTGAAATGCGCGAGTCTCAGCAAGAGCTGACGGGCTCATTTCGGAGGGTGCTCGACCGGACGCGGTAGGGCGGATCCCTCATCCACCCGAGCGGATCGAACAGTTCGTGTCCGGAGCGCGGCCGTCGGGCCAGGCCAGGCGGTCGAAGACAGCGGACTTGGTGGCCGGATCCAAGTGCACGATGGCGACGGCCTTGTTGTAAGGGTTGCCGTGCTGGTCGAGGCAGATCCAACCGCTGGCGCCGTTGACCCGGTTGCCACCGTGGAGACGGAGCCAGCTGTTGGTCACCTCGGCCAGGGTGGGCATCTCCACCTTGCCGACGGTGTCGTTACGGATACCGCTGATGGCGGTGGTGACGGAGTCGTAGGTGATGATGGTGCGCCCGTCCGAGAGCGAGGTCGGGCCGATTCCCGTGGGCGAGGTGTTGCCGAACTTCCGGGCGAGCTGAGCGAGATCCTTGTATCCGCTCTTGGAGCCGCCTGGCGTTTCGGGACCGTCACCGCCCCAGGCGTCCGGGTGGGCGAGGGCGGCATAGCGGACGGTGATCCCGGCGCCCGCCGTCAGCGCGCCCCACTTGTCGGCGAACCTGCTGTCCACGGTCAGAGTGGAGGCGTGCGAGCCGCTGATGACCGTGTAGTGCTTGTTGCAGTTGCGCTTGCCCAGTTCCACGAGGAACTGGCGCAGTTGCACAGGACGCCCGGCAAAGTAAATGGTCTTGGCGTCGGAGGAGCAGATGTCCGGCACCATCTGGTGGAAGTCGTTGGAGAGGTTGCCCTCGTCGTTGAAATCGGCGGGGGAACGGAAGGTTTCCGGGGCGTTCGGTGCCCCCTTGGCGAGCTTCTCGAAGGTCTGGCGGAGGGTGGACAGGTAGTTGTCGTCCTCCCGGATGTCCTCGACCACCATGGTCTCGGCGGGCTTGATGTCCGACCCGTAGGAGCCGAGGGCGGCCGCCTGGTCGGAGTTGCTGGGGGCGACTCGGGCAAGGCCCGGGTAGGCATGTGGGTTGGCGGCGGTGTTCATGATGTCGTCAGCGGTCATCGGCCCGGCGACCACGGGAATGCCCTTGGTCGCGGTGAGGAAGCGAATCGCCTTCTCGGTCTCCTTGATGCTGATGTTGATGCCCGCGACGGCCCGGAGGTTCTCGGAGCTGGAGGCGGCCGCGTCGGCGAGCTGTCCGGCCACCGGCTCCCAGAACTCGTAATTGCGCCCGGGATTGGCGAGCGTCAGCCGGATGGGCGGCCGCTGTCCGTTGCCCTCGTGGTTGGCATGGTATTGGGCGAGATAGGCGCCTTGGACCTGCTCGGTCAACTCGTGCTGCTCGGCCGGGTTGTTCGAGATCATCGGGATCATCAGAGCGACGGTGGCCGGCGACTTGTCGGCGACGCTGTCGTTCTCGGCTTTGATGCGCCGTGAGACCTGCGCCAGTGAGTCGGCGAAGGGAAATCTGCCGTCGGTCACTCCTGTGCATTCGTTCTTCGTGCCGCGCTTCTCGACGCCCTCGGAACACGACGGATCATCAGTGGTCAGGCAAATCACCAGGAAGTAGATACCGAGGCCGAGTGCGAGGGCCAAGGCGCCGATCAACAATGTGCGGTAGAGCTTTCCTTCGGGCCACGGCTTCAGCTTCATGCGCCGGACTCTCCGTAGATCGGCAGATGGGGTGCTTGGGTCCAGTGGTGCAGCTCCTTCGGCCACTCCTCGTGGGCGCGGAAGAAGATCCTCTGGGCCTGAGGGCCGCTGTTCTGGGCCAGGGTGAGCAGTTGCAGTCCAATGCTGTCGATCGTGGCGGCCTGTGGGGTGGCGAGCGGCTGGGACAGGTGCCACAGCTGGTTCACGAGGAGCTCGACGGCCTGGTGGACGGGGCGGTGGCCGGATGCGCAGGCGGGGCACGCGACGGTGTCGTCGGGCGGATCGGGCAGGGTGTCCGGGGGGCGTGGCGCCGCGCAGATGAGGTTCACGGCGGCGAGCCAGCCGGGTGCGTCCTGTTCGCTGAACCTGTGGTGCAGGGAGCGTACGACGGGGCCTGTCTCGCCCAGGGCGAGCGAGTGGTGCAGATACAGCGTATCAGGGCGGTGGGCCGCACCGCCCCGACCGTCCGGGTCGTACAGGGACCGCAGCCGCAGATGGATGTTCTTCCACGGTTCGGCGCCGGTCACCTGGCCGGTGCGGGTTCTCAGCTCGTGCAGCAGCAGCGGCCGCAGAGTGGGGTCGCCGACGAACGGCCCTTCAGTGCCGGGCCAGGGCAGCCGACTCCACTGATTGTCGCGGAGGTGGGCCCTGGCCTCCTGGACGGGGACGCCGCCGGGGTCCTGCGGTGGGTAGTGGGTGCTGAGCCGGTGGGCGGCTGTGTCGTCGAGAGCCGGCGCGTAGTAGGTGAGCCGCCGGCGAGTCACCTCCTCAGGTATCAGCCACTCCAGGAGCGCGGTGCTCAAGGTGGGCTCCGGGTCCGCGGCGGCCGGGGTGTCGAGCAGCCCTGAGTGGCTGATGCTCTCTTTCAGGCGGATGCGCCGCGCGATCGCTTTGACCAGGGCGTGGGCGATGCCCGCCCGCCCGCTGCTCAGCCGCAGGATCAGCCGGGCGATGCCGGGCGGGTCGCCTTCCTTGAACTCCTTGAACATCGCCTTGACCTCGTCGAGGTCCAGTTGTGCCAGGGGCAGTGACACGATCCAGTCGGCCGCCGCGTCCGGCCTGCGCTCCTGCCAGAAGGGGCCGGTCGCACGCCGCGTCGAGGGCGTGATGTCGTCGTCCCGGACGGGTGAGGTCTCCCGCAACGACGTGGCGACGACGACCGGCCGCATCACCCGGCGGGGGCCCGCCGTCTCCTCGTGCCAGACCCGCCCCAGCTGTTCCAGGAATACGCGGCCCAGCGGACTGTGGACGTTGTCCAGGAGCAGCAAGGGACGCGGTACACCGTTGGCGACCTGAAGGAAGCCGTAGTGGTTCGCGATGTCCGCGAGCAGGGCCGCGATCAGATGCCGTTCGGCGAGCTGCCGGTCGTCGGTGTCACCGCGGAACTTCATGGCGAGCTCGGTGAGTTGGTCGTGGGCATCGCCCTGCTGGGTCACCTGTCGGCCGGACCACCATGTCAGGCCGCCCTGATGCGCGCGCGGAGTGAACAATTCACCGGCGACGATCCGCAACAGGGCCTGCACCATCGCGTCCGTCCCCGGGGGCAGACCCAGCACCGGGCCGACCGCCTGGACCACCTCGTCGGCCCAGGCCGCGGCCTTGTCCTTGCGTCGCTGCTGGTCCGGCTGGCTCGCCCGGAGCAGTTCCGCGAGCCGTCGTTTCGCGGCCGCCAGCTCCTCCGGCCGGACCGCGTGCCCGGGATCGCCCTCGTTCTCCGTCTGCCAGCCGCTGACCGCGAGCAGCCCTTGCGTGAGCCGGGGGAAGGACATCTTCTTCCCGAATTCCGCCGGTTTCCGGCTCAGCCGGTAATTCAGATGGAAGAGCAGATCGGACGTGCGGGAGGCGTTCGCCGTGTTGTCCTCGGCCAATGCGGCGAGAGCCGGCTGGCCGAAGTCATCGGCCGCGAGGTCCGCGTGGGCCTGGGGTATGCACTGGGCGTACTGCTCCGTCAGCGCCGTCAGAACGGCGCTCTTGCCCGCGCCTCGCCCGCCGACGCACTTGACCAGGAGCGGATGTCCCCGGCGTGGCGGGGCGATACGTCCTTTACCGCCGGGCTTGAGTCCGACGAGCGAGGGCACGACGATCTCGAGTAAAGCCGTCCGCCCATACAGCCTTGCCATGATCCCCCCAGTAGCCCGGCTCAGTGATGCGCAGCTGCGGTGGAAGGAGGATAGGGGACCCCGCCAGGTGCCGGACGGGAAAACAGGCTATTGACCCGACCTCGGGTAATCACTTGTGACTCAGGGTGCCGGACGGAAGTGGCCGACTTTCGCTGTCACGCTCGGCCGTCCGCAGCCGGCCGGCCCACCTGAGATGACCCGAGAATGCCTCGCAGGCCCGGGGGTTCGCCCCGTAACCGGAGCGCCGCACGCTCGCCGACCAGGGGCGCTGGTGGCCCGGCACAGGAAGCGGCGTCTCAGTGGGGGGCGGTGGTGGCCCAGATGATGGTGACGGCCAGGTGGTCGATGCGCCAGCCGGCCGGGGTGCGGCGGGCGGTGAAGTGGTAGTGGGCGCCGCCGGTGAACAGGGGGCCGCCGCCCGGGGGTACGTGGGTGGCGTGGGCGGATGCCTGGCCCGAGGCGCGGTCGCCGTCGATGTCGATGCTGTGGTTGGTGACCAGGTGGTGGGTGCGCTCCCAGGCCGCCTTGGGGGCACGGAAGAACTCCGGCAGGCCGGCCAGTCCGTGGTGGTGGCCGTTGGGCAGGTCGAGGTGGATGTCCTCGGTGAACAGGGCGCGGTACCACTGTTCGTCGCAGGCGTCTGGGTCGGGGTGGTCCAGGCCGGCGGCGAAGCGGTCGAGGAGGCCGGTGAGGTGGACGCGGTCGGTCAGGGCGGTGACGTCGTGGCGCAGGCGGCTGATCTCGTCAGCGAGGGAGGGCATGGGAAAGGTGCTCCGGGTGGTGAGGGTGATCAGGGGCAGGTTGCAGGGGTGGGGAGGCGCCCGGGCCAGGGCCTGGGGCAAGGGGTGGGCCGAGGTCAGGGGTGTCCCCGCGGGGTCAGTCGTGCGTACGCGTGTTGCCTTCTGCCGGGCGACGGTGCGGGCCTGGCGGCCGATGCGCGCGGGCAACCGGCCGACGGCGCGGTGGCGTGGGCAGGGAAGGCCCCTCGGCCGGCAAGGGTTCACGCGGCGTCGCGGGTGATGAGGCATTCCTCTACGAAGGCAAGGGCGCGCAGGTGGTAGGAGCGGGCGGCCCAGCCCAGGCTGATGTTGTGTCCGGCGTGGGGCTGGCGGTCGAAGACGACCTTGGGTGAGGCGTGCAGGAGGTGGCGCATGGAGGCGATGGTGTCCTCGTCGTGGTGCCACCAGCCCTCGTGCTCGGCGAAGGTGAAGCGCACCGGTACCTTCACGCGGGCGGCCAGCCCGGGGAAGTCGCCGGCCCAGCGGCGGGCCTCGCCGGCCTCGCGCCGGGGCATGGGGGTGACCAGGGGTTTGGCGGAGCGGAAGGTGCCCGGCGGGTAGAGGGCCAGCTTTCCCCAGTGCAGGGGCCAGGTCTTCAGTGCGTGGAAGTCCTGGAACTGGCGCACGTCGACGGCGTAGCGGTGGCTGATGCCGGAGATGTCCAGGCCGATCAGATGGGTGCCGCGGTCGTCGGCGGCGGCGTGCAGGGCGAGCTTGCCGCCGTAGGAGTGGGCCATGAGGAAGGTCCCGGCGCCGGTGTCGTGGGTGGCGGCGAAGCCGGCCAGGGCGGTGTGCAGGATGCGGGACTGCTCGGCGAGGGTCTGGCCGTGGGGGAAGCGGGCGGCGGAGAGGCCGTACCCGGGGCGGTCGATGGCCAGGACGGTGAAGCCCAGGCGGGCGCCGAGGGTGAGCAGGGACTGGCTGGGGTGGGTCTGGCCGTGGAAGTAGCCCGCTCGCATGCCGCCGCCGTGGACGGCGACCACCAAGGCCCGCGGGGGTGTGTTGCGCGGCTCGATGAGCAGCCCCGACAGGTGCGCGCCGTCGGCGTCCAGGACGATGTCGCGCACGTCGGAGACGGGGGCGGTGACAGGAGCGGCGACGGGGGCGGTGGGTTGGGTCAGTGGTGACATGACGGGTCCGTACTCCATTGGTCCAGAGCCCGGATGACGGGTCGTCGTGAGGCGGTGACCGCATCGGGGCGGGGCGGTGCCGGCCTGGCGGGCCGGAGGGTGGCGGACGTACGCGGTGCCCTGCGAGAGGGGTTGACTGGGGGTGACCGGCTGTCGCGCGGTGGGGGTGCGGGTTGGGGCGCGGGCGGGTCGTGCGGTGCCGGCGCCTGGGCCGTGCGTGGAGGTGCCCGGTGGTGGGCGAGCCGCCGTCGCGCCGCCCTGCCCCTACCCGGCGGTGCGTGCCAACCCGCCTCGTCCAGGGTCAGGTTGGCACCCGACCCCGCCAGGACGGGCGACTGCCCGCAGCGAGCGGGCGCTGCAATAGCCAGGTGCGCCGCGGACCCGGTGGCCGCCCCGGGGTGGAAGGAGGGGGCGGCTGCCGGGTCCGGGAGAGGTGGGAGCGGTTACTTGCCGTAGGGGCGGCGGGCGCGGGCCTCGCGCAGGGCGTCGGCCCACCAGCCGAGCTGGTCCAGCAGGGACTTGGCGGCGCCGGCCGGGCCGCTGGTGTCCTTCGGCTCGCCGTTCTCGTCGAACTGCTCCCAGGCCATGTGGAAGCTGACGGCCTCGCGGATGGTGACCGCGTGCAGCTCGGCGAAGATCGGGCGCAGCTGCTCGGCGGAGCGCAGGCCGCCGGCGAGGCCGCCGTAGGAGACGAAGCCGACGGGCTTGCCCTGCCACTGGGTGTAGTGCCAGTCGATGAGGGACTTCAGGGAGGCGGGGAAGCTGTGGTTGTACTCGGGGGTGACGATCACGAAGGCGTCGGCCTGCTCCAGGCGCGGGGTGATCTTGGCGAGGGCCTCGGTGACCTCGGCGGAGGGCTGCTGGGACAGGACGTAGGGCAGCTCGTGGTCGGCGAGGTCGATGACGTCGACGTCGTAGTCGTCACGCACGCCGGCCTGCTTGACGAACCAGTTGGCCACCGTCGGGCCGAAGCGGCCCTCGCGGACGCTGGCGACGATCACGGCGAGCCGGAAGGGGGTCTGGGACACGGTGTGCTCCTTGTGGTGCGGGAAATGCGAACAAGAAAAAGAAGGGGGATGTAGCGGAGGGGGTGCGGTAAAGCCTTCCTGATGGACCCGGGGTGGGGTCAAGCGCCGGGAAGGGAGTTGACGGGGAATTGTCGTTCCCCTGTGTTTTCTTCAGTTCCCGAGTGCGGCGAGGTAGGTCTGTTCCGATTGCGCGCCCGAGAGGACGGGGCCGTCCTCGAAGAGGAAGAGCGGCACCGCGTGGACGCCGCCGCGGCGTACGCGCTCCAGGCCGGCGCGTACGTCCTGTGCGCAGGCCTGCGGGTCGGGGCCGGTCTTCAGGCCCGTCTCGGTGGCGAGGCGGTCCAGGACGGCGGGGTCGGAGATGTTGAGGCCGTCGGTGAAGTAGGCGCGGAAGAGGCGTTCGGTGACCTCTTCGGCCAGGTGTTGCCCGGCGGCCAGGGCGATGTGGCGGTGGGCTTCGAAGGTGGTGGTGTGCACGGCGCGCTCGTAGTCCAAGTGCAGGCCGTCGCGCTGGGCGTGGGCGGCGATGCGGGCGGTCTCGGCCGCGGCGGCGCTGCCGAACTTGCGCTCCAGGGCGGCTAGGAGGGGCTCGCCGGTGGTGGGCGCCTCGGGGTCCAGCTGGAAGGGCAGGAAACGCACCTCGAGGGTGCCTCCCTGGTCGCGGTAGCGGCGGGCGGCGCGGGCGAAGCGGGTGTAGCCGATGTAGGAGTGGGCGCAGATGATGTCGAGGACGATGTCGACGCGGCGGGGTGCGGGCGGGACGCTCACCATGGTCATGGTTCCTTCGAAAACGGGGTGTGGTGCAGGGTGGTCGGTCAGGGCCGTTTCGCCGGGGCTCGGTCGTCGGCCGGCCGGAGCCCGGTTCCCGCCTCCACCTGTGCCTCGGGCTGGGCAGGGGTGCGCAGGAGCAACAGGACGGCCACGACCAGGGCACCCAGCACGCCGGCGGCGAGGTAGACGCCGTCGATGCCGATGGGGCCGGTGACCGGCTGGGACAGGGCCGGGGAGAGGAACTGGCCCAGGAACATCGAGGAGGTCACCCCGCTCAGCACCCGGCCGCGGATGGCGGCGGGGGTGCGGGAGGCGAGCCAGGTGTTGAGGTTGGGGATCAGCAGGCCGATGCCGGCGCCGACGACGACCAGGCCGAGCAGGACCAGTGCCAGGTGGGAGGAGGCGCCGATGGCGGCGAAGCCGGTACCGAGGAGGGCGAAGGTGGCCACCGCCACCGGGCGGAAGGCGAAGCGCTTGTTGATCCGCCCGTAGTTGAGGCCGACCAGGGCGTTGGCCAGGCTCATCAGCGCGATCGCCAGGCCCGCGCCGCTGGCACCGATGCCTCCGATGTCCTCCAGGTAGAAGGGCAGTTGGGAGGGGACGGTGTAGAACATGATCTGCGAGACCAGGACGAGCGCGTAGATCCCGAAGGCCATGGTGGGAATGCGGGCGCCGGCGGGGCGGCCGTCGGCGGTGGGCGCGGCGGCGGGCGGCTCGGTGATGAAGCGCAGGACGAGGAGGGTCAGCGGCAGGGCGATGAGGTAGATGGCGAAGGGGCCGCGCCAGTCGATGTCGGCCAGGACGCCGCCCAGGGAGAGGAAGGCGACGCCGCCGAAGCCCATGAAGCCCGCCTGCAGGCCCAGGACGCGGGAGCGGGAGGTGCCGGGGTAGTAGTCGGTGACCAGGGTGGTGGTGGCGGTCATGATGCCGGCGACGGCGACGCCCAGCAGGAGGCGGCCGGCGAGGATGGCGTAGAGGTCGTCCAGCAGCAGGCCCGAGCCGCCCGCGACGCCGAACAGGCCGACGGAGGCGGCCAGTACGGGTTTGCGGCCGACGCGGTCCACCAGGGTGCCCACCACGGGAGCGCCGAAGGCGATCATCAGGGCGGGGACGGTGAGGACCATGCGGACCAGGAAGGCGGCGTTGTCGACGCCGGCGAAGTGCTTCTCCATCGCCGGAAGCGAGGGGGCGATGATGGCGCCCGCCATGGTGGTGAGCATGCTGGCCAGCAGCAGGGTCAGCAGCACCGGGCGGGAGCCGGGCCGCGCCTGTGCCTGGGGCTGCGGGGCCCCGGGGCGTGCGGGGTTGTCGGTGGGGGTCGCCACGGTTGGTCTCCTTGTGTGTTTCCCATCCCGTCCGCGTGTCCCCCGCCGGCACCGGATGCCGCGTCACTCGGACGGCCATGGTCCCCGGGGCCGGGGCCCTGGGGGTGGGTCGGTCGACGCCGGAATTCTTCTCGGTATGCGCCGACGAAACGTGCCGGTGAAAAAGGCGAATGGCCCTGCCGTCGCGGGGCCGCTTCGCGACCATATTCCCGGCGACAGGCGGTAGTGATGGGTGGATTGCCGCTGATTTATCGGGGACCGGACAGAGATTTCACTTGGGAGGGTTTCTTCACCCCGGTTTCGTAAGGGAGCGGCACTTTCACCGGCCACCGGTCAGTTAAGAGGATGGCCGTCGGGTCCGGGGCCGGTGCTCCACTCCAGGCGGAAGGCCCAGGTGCGAAACCGCCAGCCCTCAGCGGTGCGTACGGCCTCGCCGCGGTAGACCCCACCGATGTCGAACGGGGGGCGGCCCCCGGTGGTGGGGTGGTGGACGTGGGTGGCGATCAGGTGCAGGCGCACCGTCGCCCGGTCGCCGTCGAGGGCGATGGTGTGGTTGGAGCTCAGGTGCAAGGTCCGCGCGAAGCGGGACTTGGCGTTGTAGTGGAAGCGTGCGACGCCGTCCAGGCCCTTGCAGTCGCCGACGGGAAAGGACAGTTCGACGTCGTCGGTGAAGACGGTCGCGGGCCAGGATTCGTCGAAGCCGTCGTCGTCCTGGGTGTCCAGGAGGATGACGTAGCGGTCGATGAGTTCACTGATGGCGGCCCGGTCGGCCAGGGTGCGCAGCTGGGTGCGCAGCGCGGTGAACTCGTCGTCGGACGGGGGCATGGCCTGCTCTCCGAAGGGGGCGGTGGGCGGTGGTACGCGGATGGGGTGCCGCTCCCCCACCGGCCCCCGGCCCCCGGTGTCAGGGGTGGGGTGGGGTGGAGGTGGGCGGTGGGTCATGGGCGCCGGCGCGGGGCGCTCCAGCTGCGCGGGCCGGGGGTACGAGCGGTGCGCTCGGGGCGCGCCCAGCCGGCGGCGGCCCGGCCACCGCCGTCACTGCCGGTGTCACCGGCGGTGGTGGCGGCGCGGGTGAGGAGGACGGCGGTCAGCGCGGCGAGCTCCTCGGGGCCGGCGTGGCCCTTCTCGACGCGGATGAGCGGGGCGGGGAGGGACATGAGGGGTCTCTGCCTTACTGGGGCGGGTTGCCGTGCTTGCGGGAGGGCAGGTCGGCGTGCTTGTTGCGGAGCATGGCCAGGGAGCGGACGAGGACCTCGCGGGTGGCGCCGGGGTCGATGACGTCGTCGACCAGGCCGCGTTCGGCGGCGTAGTAGGGGTGCATCAGCTCGGCCTTGTATTCCTTGATCTTCTGCCGGCGTACCGCCTCGGGGTCGGCGGAGGCGTTGATCTCGCGGCGGAAGATGACGTTGGCCGCGCCTTCGGCGCCCATGACCGCGATCTCGTTGCTGGGCCAGGCCAGGGCCAGGTCGGCGCCGATGGAGCGGGAGTCCATGACGATGTAGGCGCCGCCGTAGGCCTTGCGCAGGACCAGGGAGATCCGCGGCACGGTGGCGTTGCAGTATGCGTAGAGGAGTTTCGCGCCGCGGCGGATGATGCCGTTGTGTTCCTGGTCGACGCCGGGCAGGAAGCCGGGGACGTCGACGAGGGTGATCAGGGGGATGTTGAAGGCGTCGCAGAACTGCACGAAGCGGGCGGCCTTCTCGCTGGACTCGATGTCCAGGACGCCGGCGTAGGAAGCGGGCTGGTTGGCGACGATGCCCACCACGTGGCCGTCCAGGCGGGCCAGGGAGCAGACGATGTTGGTGGCCCAGGCGGGGTGGATCTCGAAGTACTCGCCGTCGTCGACGATCTCCTCGATGACCGCGCGGATGTCGTAGCTGCGGGTGGGGTCGTCCGGGACGAGGTCGAGCAGGGCGTCGGTGCGCCGGTGCGGGGCGTCCTCGGGGGGTGTGGCGGGCGGCAGTTCGCGGTTGTTGGCGGGCAGCAGGGAGAGCAGGAAGCGCACGTCCTCCAGGCAGGACTCCTCGTCGTCGTAGGCGAAGTGGGAGACGCCGGACGTGGCCGAGTGCACGTCCGCGCCGCCGAGGCCGTTCTGGGTGATCTCCTCACCGGTGACGGCGCGGACGACGTCGGGGCCGGTGATGAACATCTGCGAGGTCTCGCGGACCATGAAGACGAAGTCGGTCAGCGCGGGGCTGTAGGCGGCGCCGCCGGCGCAGGGGCCGAGCATCACGGAGATCTGCGGGATGACGCCGGACGCCTTGGTGTTGCGCTGGAAGATGCCGCCGTAACCGGCGAGCGCGGAGACGCCCTCCTGGATACGGGCACCGGCACCGTCGTTGAGAGAGACCAGCGGTGCCCCGGCGGCCAGGGCCATGTCCATGATCTTGTGGATCTTGGTGGCGTGAGCCTCGCCCAGCGCGCCGCCGAAGATCCGGAAGTCGTGGGCGTAGACGAAGACCGTACGGCCGTGGACGGTGCCCCAGCCGGTGATCACACCATCGGTGTAAGGCTTCTTGCTCTCCAGGCCGAATCCGGTGGCACGGTGTCGGCGCAGGGTTTCGACCTCGGTGAAGGAGTCCTCGTCCAGCAGCAGGGCGATGCGCTCGCGGGCGGTGAGTTTGCCCTTGGCGTGCTGGCGTTCGGTGGCGGCCGGATCGGGGCCGGCGTGGGCCTCGTCGCGGATCAGGCCCAGTTCCTCGACGCGCTCGTGCAGGGTCCACTCGCGCGGCTGGTCCGCCGGTGCGGTGCTGGGCTCGTCGTGCTCGGTCGTGGTCGTTGCGGCAACAGGCATGGGTGTTCCTCACCTTTGGTTCGGATCGAAGGGTCACGTCCGGCGGGGTCACGTCCGGCGGGCTCCGGCGTTACGGCGCGGCCGGGGCGAAAACGGGGGCAGAGAACGGCGGCTGTGGAATGCGCGCGCCTGGTTCAGGGGGTGCGTCGGGGGGTGGGCAGGGGCCGACCGCCTGCGGCGTGGACGTCCACGGTGGCGCCGGGCAGCAGGGCGCGGGCGGACAGCGGCCGCACGCTCGCCGTGCGGGGCGGGGGGCCGGCCAGGGCGACGGCGCCGTGGTGGCGGGGGCCCGCGGGGATGTCCAGCAGGGTCCAGCCGGCCGGACGGCGCGCGGGGTCGGCGCCGAGGTAGTCGGCGGCGGGAGAGCGGCTGAGTCCGGTGCCGATGCCCTTGAGGTAGGCCTCTTTACGGGTCCACAGCTGCCCGAAGGCGGCCGGGCGCAGCGCGTCGGGGACCTGCTGGAGCTCGGCGCGCTCCTGGGGGTGGAGGGCGGGGGTGCACACCGCGGTGGTCTGCGGGCGGGGCAGGCGTTCCACGTCCGCGCCCACCGGGCGGGCGGCCACGGCCACCAGGACCATGCCGTGGCTGTGGGAGAGGGAGAAGTGCAGGGGTGCGGGGCCCGGGGCGGCGACGGCGGGCCGGCCGTGCGGTTCTCCGCAGCCCGGGCAGGGCTCGCGCACGAACACCAGGTCCTGGGGCGGTTGGTCGAGGTAGGCGCCCAGGAGGCGCCGCAGGGCGATGTGGGCGGTGGCGTAGGTGGCGGCGTCGGAGGGGCGGATGAAGGAGGCGGTGCGCCGGCGTTCGGCCTCGTCCAGCTCGGAGGTGTCCAACACGGAGGCATCCGACACGCCGGTGGAGTTGTGCGGGGGCGGGGTGGCGATCAGCCACAGGTCGAGGCGGCCCTGGTCCAGCACGGTGGGCGCCGGGGTCGCGGCGGGAGGTGCGGCGGTGGTTCTCATGCGCCGGCCGCGGGGGTGGTGGGGGCGGCGGGACGCTTGTGGGGGCTGTCCTCGTCTCCGAGCTGGCCGGCCAGGCAGTCGATCAGTTCGGCGGCGCTGTTGGCGCGCAGCAGGCTCTGCAGGTTCAGCTCCACGCCCAGGGCGGCCTCCATGCGGGCCTGGAGTTCCATGCCGTTGATGGAGCCGACGCCCAGGCTGTTCATGGGCCGGCCGGTGGTGTCGATGTCCTCGGGAGCGACGCCCAGGACGCGGCCGATCTCCTGGCGGACGTAACGCTCCAGCAGGGCCGTGCGCTCGGGCAGCGCGGCGCGGGCCAGGACGCCCAGGTCCGGCACGGTCACCTCCGCCGCCTCCGCTGCCTCACCGGCCCAGGCATCGGGGTCGGGGTCGGGGTGGGAGGCGAAGGCCGCGTCGAAGTCGAACCCGAAGTCGAAGTCGGAATCGAAGGCGGGATCGAAGTCGGAGCCGGCGCCGGGGTGGGTGGTGTGGACGAGGGCGGAGGCGTCCCAGTCGACGGTGTGCTGGTCGGTGCTCATGGTTCTCCCGGACGGCGGAAAGAGGGCGGGAAGGAAGACAGCGGACGAAGAGGGGCCGGGGAGTTCACAGTGGGGTCAGGAGGCGGAAGGCCGACGGCGTACGACGCCGGTCAGGGCGACCAGCAGGCCGGCCGTGCCGACGGCGGTCACCAGCGCCACGGCGGGGCGGTAGCCGGCCATGGCCTGCTGGGCGGAGGCGCCCGGCGGTGCCTGGTAGGCGACCACCAGGGCGGCGGTGGCGGCGAGCATCAGGGCGGCGCCGATCTGCACGGCCGTCTGGTAGACGCTGCCGGCCTCACCGCGCCGCTCGGGCGGGAAGGCCGAGACGGCCTGGGCGTTGAGGGCCGCGAAGGAGGCGACGAACCCCGCGCCGACCAGCACCATCGTCGGGGCGATGTCGGTGAGGTAGCTGGTGGGGGCGGGCAGGCGCAGGAAGAGGGCGTAGCCCAGGGGTGGTGCCAGGGCGCCGACGGCGATCAGGCGGGGGGCGCCGAAGCGGCGTACGAGGCGTCCGGAAGCCAGGGCGCAGACGGCCAGCGGCAGGCTCGCGGGGACGATGGCCAGGGCGGTGCGCATCGGTCCGTAGCCGAGCTGGTGCTGGGTCTGGAAGGTGACGATGAACAGCAGGCCGAGGTAGGAGCCGTTGAGGGCGGCGGCGCCGAGCGCGGAGCGGGCCATGGCGGGGTCGCTCAGGACGCCGGGGCCGATCAGCGGTTGGGCACTGGCGCGTTCGAGGCGGACGAAGGCGGCGATCAGGGCCGCGGCCGCGGCCAGCGGCACCAGGGTGCGCGGGTGGGTCAGGCCGTCTGAGGGCAGGCCGCTGACCGCGTGGACCAGGGCGGTCAGGGCGGCCAGGAGGGCGGCGGCGCCGGGCAGTCCGTAGCGGCGCCGCCCCCCGGTGGCGGGTGGGGTGTCGGTGGGCACCAGGCGCAGGCAGAAGACGAACAGCAGCAGCACCACGGGGGCGGGAAAGAGGAAGGTCAGGCGCCAGCTGACGGTGGTCAGGGCGCCGGAGAGGAGCAGACCGGCGGTGAAGCCGCTGGCGCCGGCGAGGGTGTAGAGGGAGAAGGCGCGGTCGCGGTCACGGCCCTCGGCGAAGGTGGTGGAGAGGATGGCCAGGCCGGTGGGGGCGGTCAGTGCGGCGCACAGTCCCTTGACGAAGCGGGTGGCGATCAGCAGGGCGGGGTCGCTGGTGAGGGCGGCCAGGAGGGAGGCGGCGGCGAAGACGAGGAGCGCGAGCAGGTACATGCGGCGGCGGCCGAGGTGGGTGACCACCCGGGCGCCGAAGAGCATCAGGGCACCGAAGCCGAGGGCGAAGCCGCTCATCGTCCACTGCACGGTGGTGGCGGCCAGGCCCAGGTCGTCACCGATCGAGGGCAGGGCCACGACGGCCACGGACACTTCGAGGGCGTCGATGAGCATGTTCCCGGACAGGACCACCAGCAGGCCCCACAGGCGGGGGCTCCACGTGCCGGAGGGTGCCGCGGCGGCGGGCGGGGAGAGGAGTGGGGAGCGGTTCATGGTCCTTTTCCGGGGCGGTGAGGCGGAGAGGCGGAGAAGGGGGGGCGGGCGGCTACGGGCGGAGTTGGGGTCCGGGCACCGCGAGGCCGGAGGCGGAAGGCCGGAGGCCGGGGCCCTGGACCGAGAGCCCGGGACCGGGCCGGGAGCCAAGCCCCCGGAGCCCGAGCCGCAGCGGTGGGCAACCCCCGCCCCGGCTTCGTCATCCAAGGCCAGTACGGCCAGGGTTGCCCGGCGTCCGGGGCCGGGGGCACGGGCGGCCCGGGCTCCGAAGTCGGCCCCGTGAGCCAAGACCAGGCGCGGCCTGGGATGCCCAGGGCCGGCCCCGGAGCCCGGGTCCGGGCCGGTCCGTGCTGGGCCCCGGGGCCGGCCGCACGGCGCAAGAGCGCGGTCGACTCGCCGGGTACGCGCGCCCGCACAGGGCGCGGCCGCAGGTGGTCGGGCCGCACGCGCCGCACGGGCCGCGGACCGCAGAGAGGCGTGGGCCACACGGAGCGCCGGCATGCGCGCTCGTACTCGTGGGGCGTCTCGTAGGGCCGTGGGCTCAGCCCAGGAGCGTGCCGCCCGTGGCGTCGATGAAGGCGCCGGTGATCCAGCGGGCGTCGTCACCGGCGAGGAAGGCGACGATGTCGGCGACGTCGTTGGGCTCGCCGACGCGGTTGAAGGCGGAGAGGGCCGCCATCTGCTCGACGACCTCGGGGATGTCGAAGGCGGGGTTGCCGTTGCGGGTGATGCCCGGGGCGACGCTGTTGATGGTGATGTTGCGGGGGCCCAGGAGCTTGGCGAAGTGCAGGGCGAGCTGTTCGACGGCGCCCTTGGTCATCGCGTAGGCGATCTCCTCCGGGTTGGCCACGCGGGTCAGGCCGGAGGAGATGTTGATGATGCGGCCGCCGTCGGGGATGTTCTTCAGGGCGCGCTGGATGATGAAGAACGGTGCCTTGGCGTTGACCGCGACCAGGCGGTCGAACTGCTCGGGCGTGGTGGCGTCGGCGGCCACCCCGCCCATGACGCCGGCGTTGTTGACCAGGATGTGGAGGTCGGTGGTGCCGGTGCGCTCCTTCAGGCCCTTCTCCAGGCCCGTGAACAGCTCGTGGACATCGCCGGGCACCCCCAGCTCGGCGCGGACGGCGAACGCGCGGCCGCCGTCCTTCTCGATCTCGGCGACGACCTCGCCGGCGGCGTCGGCGTTGGCGGTGTAGTGGACGGCGACCAGGGCGCCCTCGCGTGCCAGGCGGAGGGCGGCGGCGCGGCCCATGCCGCGGCTGGAGCCGGTGACGAGCGCGGTCTTGCCGTTGAGCCTGCCCATGGGGGTACTCCCGTTCTGTGCGGTCTGTGCGGTGACAGGTGCTGAGGATGGATCGGGCGCCGGGACGGCGGACCCCGGCGCGGGTGCGGCGGTGCCGAACCAGCGGGTGAGGGCGGTGACCAACCCCCCGGTACCAGCGGCTCCCGTAGCGGTGTTGTCCGTACCAGCGGCGTCCGCGCCGGCGGCCCAGGCGACGTAGCCGTCGGGGCGTACCAGCAGTGCTTCCGTGCCCGCGGGTACCTCTCCGCCGGGGGTGGGGCGGGCGGTGACGGTACGGACCAGGGACGCCCAGGGCGCCGCGGTACGGGCCAGGGTCCCGGCCGCCTGACCGGTGAGGTCCAGCAGCAGGCCGCCGCCGGTGCGCAGCAGCGAGGTGGAGGTGACGCTCTCGCCCTCGGCGGTGGTGAGCGTGAAGTGGGGCATGCGCATGCCCAGCAGGGGGTGTTCGCCGACGCCGTCGCCGGTGTCGTAGCGGATGTCCAGGCCGGAGATCATGCCGGCGAGGTGTTCGCGGACCGGTTCGTGGTCGAGGAGCTCGGCCATCACCTCGCGGGCGGCGTCCACTTCGCCGCCGCCGAGCAGCAGCAGCGCCTGGGCGCGGATGTTGCTCAGGGTGCGGGCGCCGGTGGCGTGGCGTTCGCTGTGGTAGCTCGCCAGCAGCCCGTCCGGGCCGCGCCCGGCGACCTGGGCGGCGAGCTTCCAGCCGAGGTTGACCGCGTCCTGCAGACCGAGGTTGAGGGCCTGACCGCCGATGGGCATCTTCTGGTGGGCGGCGTCGCCGGCCAGGAAGAGGCGGTAGTCGCGGTAGGCGGTGGCCTGGCCGGAGGCGTCGGTGAAGGCATTGACCCAGACCGGGGTACCGGCGCTGATGTCCTCGCCGGTCACCCGGTGCCAGGCGGCGGCGATCTCGGCGAAGTCGACGTCGCCGGTGCGGGGTTTCGCCTCGGCGTCGAACTCGCACACCATGACGCGGGTGGTGTCGCCGCGCCGGGCGGCGATGGCCAGCCCGCCCGGCAGCCGCTCGAAGCGGCGCTCGGCGATGGAGATCCCCCGCACATCGGCCCGCAGCAGCTCCCGGGTGGGCGCCGTGTGAGGGAAGGCGAAGTCGCCCAGACGGCGCACGGTGGAATCCTCGCCGTCGCAGCCCACCACACACTTGGCCCGCCAGATGACCGGCTTGCCGTCGGGACCGGTGGCCTCCACCTGGGCGTAGTCGTCGGTGACGCTGATCCCGTGGACCTGGTGGCCGCGCAGGACGGTGGCGCCCAGGCGCCTGGCCCAGGCGTCCAGCAGTTCCTCGGTGCGCCACTGGTCGACCTTCCACTGCCCCGGGTAGGGGCTGGGCAGGCTCAGATCGAGGGGGATGCCGCCGAAGTGGCCCATGCGCTGGTTGGGGGGCGTCTCCCCCAGCTCCTCCAGGAGCCCGCGGGCGTCGAGGATCTCCATGGTGCGGGCGTGCAGGGTCGAGGCCCGGGACTCGGTGGAGGGAGCGGTGCGCTGTTCCAGGACGGTCACCTGGGCGCCGGCCAGGCGCAGTTCACCGGCGAGCATCAGCCCGACCGGGCCGGCCCCGACCACGATCACCTGGGTTTCGCTGTGGTCCGTCGCCATGGGTCAGCGCTGCTGCTCGGCGTAGGCCTTGGCGTGGTTCAAGGTGGCGGTGGAGTTGGTGGACAGAGCGGTGTGGACGTAGGCGCGGGCCTCGGCGATACCGGCGTCGGGGCCGAGGATCTTGGTGATGTTGGCGGTGTTGAGCGTGACGGTGTGCTGGGAGGAGGCCGCCACGCCGTTGCCGTGCTCGGCGAAGGTCCAGTAGCCGGTGTGCAGGGTCATCAGGGCCGGCAGGGTGACCTGCTTGTAGGCGATCTTGTTGCTGGGGAAGCAGACCCGGTAGGACTTGGTGGTGTGGGTCGAGCCGTCCTTGGCGCGGGTGTCCATCTGCAGGCTCTGCAGGCCGGGGGCGTCCTCCCGGAGGTCGACGGTGGCCACGTGCGGGAGGCGCTCGGGCCACAGGTGGGCTTCGTTGATGAAGTCGTAGACGTCCTTGGCCGAGCCGTCGATGTACACGGTGTCCTCGAAGGAGAACGTCGCCTCCTGGGCGGCGTGGGCGGCCTCCACGTTGGTCTTCAGCGCCGCCAGCTCGGAGCGGGAGTTACGGTCGACGGCCTCGTCGATCCAGGCCAGGGACTCGGGCGCCTCGTCCACCGCGCGGTAGTCGTGCAGCAGCCGCACCCGGCAGGACCCCTCGTCGAGCGGCTCGATGATCCAGGTACCGCCCATCGAGGCGACCGGCGGGGTCGACACCTCCTGGCGGAAGGTGATCTTCAGTGCTTGCGGGTCCAGGGTCCGGCGCGAGGTCCAGTTCTTCGGCTCGCCGTTGGCGGTGGCCCAGATACGGATCCGCTCGCTGTTCTCGCCCCGCTCGGCGTGGTCGACGTAGATGGTGGGCGGGAAGATCCGCGGCCAGTTCGCGACATCGGCGATCAGGGCGTAGACCGCGACGGCCGGGGCCGAGACGCTGATCTCGTGCTCCACCTCACGCAGGGAAGACTGCGGCATGTTCGATGACTCCTCAAAAGACGCGAAAGACGGGTTGTTTTCGGGGCGCTCTCCCCGGGCCGGGGCCGGGCGGGGGTCCCGGGCCCGGGCCACGGAAAGCCGCGCCGCGCGTGTAGGGCACGTACGTACCGGGGGCGCGGGGCGTACGTACGGGTTCCGGCAGGTCCGTACGAGGTTCCGACCTGTGCGTACGGGGTGTGCGTACGGGTGCCGGGGCCGGGTCAGAAGTTGCCCAGGCCGCCGCAGACATTGAGGGCCTGGGCGGTGATGGAGGCGGCGGTGTCGGAGGCGAGGTAGCCGACCAGGCCCGCGACCTCCTCGGGGGTGGAGTAGCGGCCGAGGGGGATCTTCGACTGGAACTTGTCGAGGATCGCGGCCTCGGAGGTGTCGTAGGCGGCGGCGTAGCCCTGGCGGACCTTCTGGGCCATGGGCGTCTCGACGTAGCCGGGGCAGACGGCGTTGACGGTGATGCCGGTGGGGGCGAGTTCGTTGCCCAGGGCCTTGGTGAAGCCGACGACGCCGTGCTTGGAGGCGGAGTAGGGCGCGCCCAGGACGACACCCTGCTTGCCGGCGGTGGAGGCGATGTTGATGATGCGGCCGCGGTCCTTGTGGCGCAGGCCACCAGTGGTCAGCACCTCGCGGGTGAGGCGGAAGACGCTGTTGAGGTTGGTGTCGATGACGTCGTGCCACAGCTCGTCGTCGATGTCGGCGGTGACGCCGCCGCCGCTGCGGCCGGCGTTGTTGACCAGGACGTCGACAGTGCCGAAGCGGTCGACGGCGGCCTGCACGAAGGCGCGGACGTCGTCGGCGGAGCGGACGTCGAGGGTGGTGCCGTCGACGTCCAGGCCCTCGGAGGTGAGTTCCTTGACGGTGGCGGCGACGTTGTCGGCGTTGCGGGCGCCGATGAAGACCTTGTGGTTCTGGGTGGCCAGCAGGCGGGCGACGGCCAGGCCGATCCCGCTGGTGGCGCCGGTGACGAGGGCGACGCGCGCCGGGCTCTGCGACATGAGTGCCTACTCCAAGAAGGTAAAGGGGTGTTCGGGGCGGGGCCGGGGGGGCGGGGCGCCGTGCCGGGGTGGGCCGGCACGGCGGCCGCGGCGTAAAGGTGGTGCGGGAAGGGACGTGCCCTTCCCCTGGGGGGTGTGTCAGACGCCGACGGTGTCGTTGAGGAGGGCGTTGACGGTGGCGACCAGGGCGCGGGGGGTGCGGTTCTCAGTGAGGGTGTCGTCGTCGAAGGAGACGCCGTACTCGCGCTCGATGCGGCCGCCGGTCTCCAGCAGGGCCAGCGACTCGTAGCCGAGCTCTTCGAAGTCGGTGTCGAGGATGTCGCTGTCGAGGTCGACGCCCTCGTCCGCGCCCGCGCCCTCGAGCAGGATGCGCTTGAGGTCCTCGATGGTGAATTCCTTGGCAGACATGGTGGTTGTCCTTCCGATGCGAAAGAGAAAAAGAGAGAAGAAAAAGGAGAGAATGAAGGGGGTCGGATGGGCGCCGGGCGGGGGGCGCGTACACGTCCCCGTCGGACCGCTCGCCCGCGAACCCCGGGCGAATCCCCGGGAGTTGTTCTCCCACGGGCCCCAGCGGGTCCCCGGCGGGCTGGTCTCCGTCAGGCCCTGGCGCTCCCCGGGGCCGCCCTGCCGTGGGAGCTAGTCGGCAGCGGTCACGACGACAGCGGAGTTGAAGCCGCCGTAGCCGCGGGCGACGACCAGGGCCGCGCGGACCTCGGCCGGGCGGGCGTTGCCGGTGACCAGGTCGATGTCGTAGGCCGGTGAGAGCTCGACGTTGGTGGTGGGCGGGATGAGGCCCTCGCGCATGGCCAGGACCGCGGCGACGACGTCGACAGGGGCGGCGCCGGAGTACAGGCGGCCGGTCATCGTCTTGGGCGCGGTGACGGGCACGCGGCCGGGACCGAAGACGGCGCTGATGGCGTCGGCCTCGATGCGGTCGGCCGCCGGGTTGCCGTCGGCGTCGGCGAAGACCACATCGACGTCGCCGGGCTCGAGGCCCGCATCGGCCAGGGCGACCTCGATCGCGCGGCGCAGACCGCTCTCGCGGCCGGAGCCGGGCTTGGGGTCGAAGGTGGCGCCGTAGCCGGCGATGGTGCCGTAGATGTTGGTGGCACCGCGGGCCTGGGCCGCGTCGGCGTCCTCCAGGATCAGCAGGGCGCCGCCCTCGCCGGGGACGTAGCCGCAGGCGTCGGCGTCGAAGGGCAGGTAGGCCCGCTCGGGGTTCTCGACCGTGCTCATCCGGCCGCCGGCGAGCTGGGCGACCCAGCCCCAGGGGCAGATGGAGGCGTCGAAGCCGCCGGAGAAGATGAGCTTGCTGCCCTTGCGGATCGCCCGCCTGGCCTGGGCGATGGCGTCCAGGCCGCCGGCCTGGTCGGAGACGACGACACCGGAGGGGCCGCGCATGCCGTTGCGGATGGAGATCTGGCCGCTGTTGACGGCGTAGAACCAGGCGAAGGACTGGTAGGCGGAGACGTACTGGCTGCCCTGGCCCCACAGCTTCTTCAGCTCGTTCTGGCCGAACTCGAAACCGCCGGAGGCACTGGCGGTGACCACGCCCATGTCGAACTCGGGGATGTCGCCGGGCTTGACACCGGCGTCCTCGAACGCGCAGTCGGCGGCGACCAGGGCCAGGCGGGTCATGCGGTCGGTCTGCGGGATCAGCCGGCTGGGCAGGTGGTCCTCGGCGGTGAAGGTGGTGATCTCACCGGCCAGCTTCGAGGGGTACTGGCCGGCGTCGAAGCGGGTGACGGGGCCGATCGCGTTCTTGCCGATACGGGTGGCGGCCCAGTAGTCGTCCACGCCCAGTCCGTTGGGGGTGGCGACGCCGATACCGGTGATGACTACCTTGGCGCTCACGCCATGCTCCTCTCAGGACGGGCCAGCACCATCGCGGACTGGAACCCGCCGAATCCGCTGCCGACGGTCAGCACGGCATCGGTGGTGTGCTCCCGGGCGGTCAGCGGCACATAGTCCAGGTCGCACTCGGGATCGGGGGTGTGCAGGTTCGCGGTGGGCGGCACCACGTTGTTCGCCATGGCCAGCACCGAGGCGGCGATCTCGATCGAGCCGATCGCGCCCAGGGAGTGGCCCACCATCGACTTGATGGAGGAGACCGGGGTGCGGTAGGCGTGCTCACCCAGGCTCAGCTTGAACGCGGCCGTCTCGTGCCGGTCGTTCTGCTTGGTGCCCGAGCCGTGCGCGTTGATGTAATCGATCTCGGTGGCGTTCATCCGCGCCTCGTCGAGCGCCACGGTGATCGCCTCGGCCATCTCGCGGCCGTCCGGGCGCAGGCCCGTCATGTGGAAGGCGTTGCAGCGCGAGGCGTAGCCGGCGATCTCGGCGTAGATCCGTGCGCCGCGCTTGAGGGCGCAGCCCAGTTCCTCCAGGACGAAGACGGCCGAACCCTCGCCCAGGACGAAGCCGTTGCGGGTGCCGTCGAAGGGGCGGGAGGCGTGGGCGGGGTCGTCGTTGCGGGGCGTGGTCGCCTTGATCGCGTCGAAGCAGGCCATGGTGATCGGGGAGATCGGCGCGTCGGTCGCTCCGGCGATCATCACATCCGTGGTGCCCTCGCGGATCAGCTCGACCGCGTGGCCGACGGAGTCGATACCGGAGGTGCAGCCGGTGGAGACCACCGTCGCCGGGCCCTCCGCGCCGGTCGCCCAGGCCACCTCGGCCGCGAACGAGCTGGGCACGAAGTGGTTGTACAGGTGCTGGGGGGTGTAGGTGTGGTCGACCAGGTCCAGGCGGCCGCCGTCGGAGACGACGCGGTACTCGTTGTCCAGACCGGTGGTCGCACCCACCGCGCTGCCGATGGTGACACCGGTGCGGTGCGGGTCGAGGCCGGCCAGGTCCAGGCCGGAGTCGGCCAGCGCCTCGCGGGCGGTGACGACACCGAACTGCGCGGCGCGGTCCATCCGCCGGATCTCCTGCGGGCTCAGCCCGTGCAGCTCGGGGTCGAAGTCGGCCTCGGCGGCGACCTGCGAGCGAAATGGAGTGGGGTCGAAGAAAGTGATCCCCCGGGTCGCGGTGCGGCCCTCGCTCAGCAGACTCCAGAAATTCTTCGTCCCGATACCGCCCGGTGCCAGCACACCGATTCCCGTGATTACTACCCGGCGTCCCACTACAGGTCGCCTCCCCTCGTATCAGTAAACAACGTCCACGCCACCGAATCCGCGCCCGGCTCCGGGGCGGGGGTCACTCGGCCGTCCAGTTGTAGAAACGGGTGGCCATCGCGTCCGCCGGGGACCGCCAGGTCGCCGGGTCGTACGCCTCGATGAACGGCTTGAGGTCCTGGCTGATCCCCACGAACCGCGGGTCGCTCTTGGCCTCCTCGATCAGCTCGCCGCCGTTGTCCCCCTCGAAATCCTGCAGGTGGAAATACAGGCCCCGGTAGGAGAACAGCTGACGGCGCAACGTACCCATACGGTGCGGCATCTCCGTGGCATCGAAGTCACCGAAAAGGCGGGCGACATCAGTGCTGGAGCCAGGCTCCATCCGGGCCACGATCAACGTGCTGTGCATGAAGGAACTCTCTTCTGAATGGGAGGACAGTAATTCGGAATCCGGTACGCCGGTGGGTGGGTACGTACGTGGTCGCGCCGACCGTGGTCCGCGGCCCCGCCGGGTGGCATCGTCTGCCGGCCGCAGTCCACCCAGGGCAGGTCAGGGCGGGGCGGAGGGTCAGATAAGGGGCTTGCCGAACCAGCGTTCCAGGGCCATGGGCAGATCGTGGTGGGCGCCGGGAGCGGCCCAGGCGATGTAGCCGTCGGGGCGGATGAGGACCGCACCGGTGCCGTGCAGATCATCGCCGGGGACGAGGCCGTGCGGGGCGGCGGTGACGATGTCGATGCGGTCGCGCCAGCCGGCGGCCCGGGAACGCAGCCGCGGGTTGTCCTCAAGATCGAGCAGAACACCCCGGCCGGCGTGCAGCAGTTCGGTGCTGGAGGTCTTCAGGCTGGGCCCCACCAGTTCCAGGCGGGGCATCCGGCGTCCGAGCAGCGGGTGGCTGCCGGTCCCGACGGGGTAGGTGATCTCCAGGCCGCTGACCATGCCGGCCAGATGGCGGCTGACGTCCTCATAGCCGATGAGCTCGCCCAGCACGTCACGCAGAGGCTGGACCTCGGGGCCGGAGAGGAAGAGCAGGCCCTGGGCGCGGGTGTTCATCAGCAGCCGCTGCCCGACCGGGTGCCGCTCGTCGTGGTAGGTCTCGAGCAGGCTCTCCGGCGCGGTCCCGGCGGTGACGGCGGCCAGTTTCCAGCCGAGGTTGACGGCGTCCTGGATCGAGGTGTTCATCCCCTGTCCGCCGGCGGGCAGATGGATGTGCGCGGCATCACCGGCCAGCAGGACCCGGCCCCGCCGGTACTCGGTGACCTGACGGGTGGCGTCCCCGAAGGAGGAGACCCACTCCGGCTCACCGTGGGAGATGTCGGTACCCGTCAGCCGCTTCCACGCCGCGGCGACCTCCTCGAACGAAGGAGGAACAGCCCGCCGCTGGGGCGGGGTACCGCGCTCGCAGACGATGATCCGGGTGATCCCGCCGGGCAGCGGGCCGACCATGACCATACCGCCGGGCAGAGTCTCCCCGATCATCCGCGGCTCGAGATCCAGACCCTTCACATCGGCGAGGAACATCTCCATCGTCGCCGCCGTACCGGGGAAATCGAAACCCGCTCCCTTACGGATCAGGCTGCGCCCCCCGTCACACCCCACCAGATACTTCGCCCGCAACGTGAGCGGACCGGTGGGGCCGCTGACCTCGACCCGGATGTGATCGCCCTCATCGGCGAAGGACAACACCTCGTGCTCGCGCCGCAGGTCCGTGCCCAGCGAGAGCACCCACTCCTCGAGCACCGTCTCGGTGTGCGACTGCGGCACCGACTTGGCGGCCTGCTGCGCCCCCTGAAGGACCCCGAAATCGACGGGCAGCCCACCGAAATGACCCTGGGTACTGGTATCGATATCCCCGAAACGGCCCAGCAGCCCCCGCTGATCGAAGATCTCCATCGTCCGCGCGGTGAAGCCCAGACCCCGTGACTCACCCGTCCGTGCCGCCAGCCGCTCCAGAACAATGACCTCCGTCCCGGCCAGGCGCAGTTCACCGGCGAGCATGAGCCCGGCCGGACCAGCACCCACGATAATCACCGCGGCATCCATAAACCTCTCCTCACGAACGAAAAACTTCACGGCCACCACGGCCACCAGACATGCAACAAGAAGAAACCCTGCGGAAATCAACAACGCCGACACGACCAAAACCACCGCACCACGGCCACGAAACCCGAAAAGCAAACCCTCACTCACCAGGAGACTCTTGCCTGCCGGTACGCGCTCTCAATGGCGCGTCGGCACACCGCGCACACGAAAGTCGGGAGTTCTTCCTTTTCATCGGTTTTACCGGCCCGGCGGGGCTGAGATAAAGCTTCATCGCTCACCACACCCCCCGTCAACCCGCAACCATTCAGGCCTTGGTGAGCAACGTCAAAACCATGCAAGATTCCTTCACGCCAACTACCAACGGCCCACCAACCCGCCACCCGAACCCACCCCACCCGCCCAACACCAGGCCTGTCACGGCATACGCGAGAGGCGACCGGGGCCGGCCGCCGGCCTCACCAAAAGCGGCCGACGCGCCTCCGCGCCCATGCGCTCGGCACAGAGGTACGGGTCAGTGAAGAGACCTATTCCTGCTCCTGGGTCCGCCAGTACCCTGGCGGCCTTTCCGGGGACTCCGGGCGGTTCGCACGGGGCTCGGACGCCAAGGGAGGGATCACAGAAATGGATCACCCCTTGGGCAGACCCATCCACATACGTTGGCGGCGGGCCGCGCTCGTACTGGCCGCGGCGGTCGCCGTCACCGTGCCCGCGTCGCTACCCACGCAGGCATCCGCCTCTGTCGCGCGAGGGAGACATGCCTCCGTCCAGGAAGCTCCGCAGCAGCCATCCACCTCGGCGGGGTCCGAGTCAGCAGCCGATCCGGCGACAGTCGGTCCGTATTCCTTCAAGGAGTGCCGCGACGAGGCCAAGCTCCCGGGTAAGTTCGGTGTGGCCTACGCGTTCCGTAGCCGATTCGAGTCGTGCATGGTACGGCGCGCTCAAATGGGCGCAAGAGAACCGGGCGCACCCCCTTTCGGCGGTGCTGAATTTCCGTGTCACGCTGTTGGGCCATGGACGGCACACCGGGGGCCGTGAGGCCCGATTCGAGTGGGTGCTGGATGACATCGACCCTTGGGGCGACTGGAACAGGGCCAAGAAAGAGGCCTTCACACTCTCCCTGACGTGCGCGGCCACGGCGGCGCCACGTGCAGTACCAATGCCCGCGTGAACAGCCACACACTCGAGAACTGGTACCTATCCCAGCACAAGGGCGAGTTCACCCTCGATGCGTCCAGCTCGCCGAAGAGCGCGGTGACGGATACCGGTGCGAAGAATCCCCATCACGACGACGATGTGGTGAGCTTCCATCAGGCCGTGGTGCGGATGGAGGGCAGCAACGGTGTCTTCGTACGCCACACGCTGGGGCTGCGCTGCGACAAGGCTACCTACATCAGCAGGGGCCCGGGCGGCTGCCTCTTCCACCAGATCGATCCCGTCTTCCGGGGTGGCATCGCCACCTCACCGCTGATGTCTTGAACCACTCGTACAGAGCCGGGCAGCGCACACAGCCGCCTGGCTCACGCGCGCCGGAGGCGCCCGCCGAACCGTCCGGGATCCGGGCGGCTCAGTCGAGGCGGGCGTCGCCCCATACGCCGTAGGCGTACGTGTCGGCATCGGGACCGGTGTAGGTGACCACCAGCGTGATGCGCAGGACGTCGGTGACATCGAGGCGGACGTTCTTGACCTCGCCCAGCCGGATCGGCTCCTTGTACAGGGATTTGCCGTCGGCGAGGACTTCGAACGTCGTCGTCGATCCTGTCGGGGAGTCGTCGCGCAGGCCGGCTGCGGCGGTGAACGTCCGCCAATGGCGGCCGAGCTGGTATTCCGCCTCGTTCGCCGGGATGGAGCTCTTGTCCGCGCGGAGGGAAACGCTGCGGGGGAACGTCCTGCCGTTCACGTCGGCGGATCCGTTGTCGACGCCAGAAGAAGTGCGCAGCGGGTCCATCTCGCCGAGGTACTCCGTAGCGGGTGCCGTCGTGGAAGGCGCCGTCGTGGGGGAATCGCTCGTCCCGCCCCCGGCACTCGCTCCGCCCCCGGCCGGCGCCGTCTTCGTGGTCTCGTGGGCCGGGGGCGCCTCATCGGATCCGCATCCGGAGGCCACGACGGTGAGCGCGGCGGACGCGGCCAGCGCCAGGGCGGGCGCGGCTGCCCGCGCAGTGCACCGCCGCCGGGCCGGCGAAGTCCTTCTCGGATGACGGTCCTTCGGCGTCGCCTCCCGCACAATCGCCATGACTCGTCACACTCCTCTGTGTCCGTCGCCGCGCTCCCGGATCTCATGGAGGTCGGAACCCATCCGGAAGATCACCATCGTCAGTTCGAGGGCGACACGGACCGCGAGCAGCCACAACAGCGCCACGACGGGGCCGAAGACCAGGACGATGACGCCCCCGGCCGCCGAGACGGTGAAGCCCAGAATGACATAGAAGATCCAGGCGCACACGATGATGATCGTGGCCACCACGTAGATGAACTTGATGACTTTAGGAGTCACGAAGCTGGTGAAGCCGAAGGAGAACAGATCCCCGAAGAAGCCCTTCTCCGCGGCAGGTGGCCCTCCGACCCGCTGATGCGGAGGGCCGAACCGGGGCGGCGGACCGTGGAGTGGTGCTCCCGACGCGGTGGGGGCTCCCAAAGGCTGCGGCGGCCCGGGGCTCGGCGCCCCACCGCCCACGCCCGCTGCGGTGACACGCTGGTGGCCGCACTGAGGACAGAAGGCGGCCGCCGGCCCGACCGATGCGCCGCAGTTCGGGCAGTTCACTGAGTCCGACATGATGCCTCACTCACGTTCCTCATTGCGCGGCACGACCGGCCCTCGGCACCCGGGTCCCACGAGCGACGGATGCCGGCGCGGGGTGCAGGGGTGGTCATTGCTGCTCGATATCGGCCGACGTGATGACGCCGTCGCTGACGGTGTAGATCCCGGCGAAGTGCTGGTGGGTGCCGTCCGTCTGCGTGACGTCGAGGGCGACCTGTACCCGGTCACCGACGACGGAGAGGACGGTGACCTCGTCGGACGCCGTTCCCTTGAAGGTGTCGACGAAGGACTCGTAGGTGCCCCCGATGAGGTTCTTGCCTCCGAGGTCCCATGCCTGTCGGAAGTCGCCTGCGTTGATGGCGGCGAAGTATGCCTCGACCGTGGCCTGCGGGCCGGATGCGGTCGGTGAGGACGCTGTGCCCCCCGTGGTGCCCGGTGCGGGCTGCCCGGCGGACTGAGAGGGGGAGGCCGGTTCGGAGGGCGAGGCGGACTCCGTCACCGTGACGGTGTCCACCGGCTCCCTGGAGTCCGAGCCGGTCAGTTGTGTCACCCCTGCGTACGCGCCCCCGGCGAGCATCGCCGCGAGGAGCAGCCCCGCGGCGATCAACCGCGGGGGCGGTCCGCGCCGGTGCTTGGGTGGTCCTCCCGGTGGCGGCTCTACGGGTGGCTCCTCGGCGTAGGGGTGCTGGACCGTCGGCTCGTCCGCGTAGAAGCCGCCCTGCACCGTCGGCTCGTCGCTGTACAGATTTCGAGCCGTAGGTTCCGGTATCTGTGTTCCCTGTACTGTCGGCGCCTCGTCCCCGCCGGTGCCTGTCACGGGGACGCCACACACGCTGCAGTACGGTGCGGGTTCGACCTCGTGGCCGTTGGGGCATGTGACCACCATGGGTGCGCCGCAGGCCGCGCAAAACCAGGATGCGGGCTCCCCCGGCGCCGGCTGATGCCCGTTCCTGCAGTGGGGTACCTGTTCGCTCGTCATCAGCGGTTTCCCCTCGACGGAGCGAGGATCTTCCTGCTTTTATTCTCCGGCGCCGACGCCGTGGGCGCATCCGCGAATCAGTCCGAGACACCGGCGCCGGTGGTCGGAGTGAAGGCCCGCCGTGCCAGGAAAACCATTGGCCGGACCACGCATCCGACCAGCAGAATGCAATCATGAACGACCGGCTCGACGACGTCCCCGGCGACCCCACGGCGGCCCCGGCGACGGACTGGATCACCACGCCCATCACCGCGGACCTCCTGCGCGGCGCCCTGGATCTGGAGCGCACCGAGCACGGCGTGCTGCCGCACCGGCTGCCCGCCCGGGCCCGTGCTCAGTGTGCCGACGGGCAGCTGGCCATGGCCGAGGCTCAGCCCTCCGGCGTACGGATGGTGTTCCGCACGCATGCCACGACCGTTGAGCTGGACGCACTGCGCACCAAGAATGCCTACGAGGGCGCCCCGCCCCGCCCCGATGGCGTGTACGACCTGCTCGTCGACGGCCGGCTGACCGGGCAGGCCAGTGTGCCCGGCGGCAACGTCCTGATGGTGGACATGGCCACCGGGTCCGCGGAGACCCGGCCCGGCCCGGTCGGCACCGTCCGGTTCTCCGGCCTCTCCGACCGCGTCAAGGACGTCGAGATCTGGCTGCCGTACAACGAGATCACCCAGCTGGTCGCCCTGCGCACCGACGCCCCCGTCGAGCCTTTGCCGGACAGGGGCCGCAAGCGGTGGCTGCACCACGGCAGTTCGATCAGCCACGGCTCCGTCGCCGCGAGCCCCAGCACGACCTGGCCCGCGCTGGCCGCCTCCCTCGGCGGCGTGGAGCTGACCAACCTGGGTCTCGGTGGCAGCGCCTTGCTCGACCCGTTCACCGCCCGTGCCCTGCGTGACGCCCCGGCCGACTTGATCAGCGTCAAGATCGGCATCAACCTCGTCAACACCGACCTGATGCGCCTGCGCGCCTTCGGCCCCGCGGTGCACGGCTTCCTCGACACCATTCGCGAGGGCCACCCCGCCACTCCCCTCCTGGTCGTCTCGCCCGTGCTGTGCCCCATCCACGAGGACACGCCCGGACCCAGCGCCCCGGACTTCAGCGCCGGGAGGCTCCAGTTCCGGGCCGCGGGTGACCCTGCGGAACGGGCCGCCGGGAAGCTGACCCTCAATGTCATCCGGGACGAACTGGCCCGCATCGTGAAGCAGCGGGCGGTCGACGACCCGAACCTGCACTACCTCGACGGCCGCGACCTCTACGGCGAGGCGGACTTCGCGGAACTGCCCCTGCCCGACCAGCTCCACCCGGACGCCGCCACGCACCACCGCATCGGCGAACGCTTCGCCGCGCTGGTCTTCGGCTCCGGCGGCCTGTTCGCCGCCGCAGAGCGTGCTTGAGACGTTGTGGACGGCGTCGTCCGACGAACGGGGCCTGATCAGTCCGTCACCACCGGCGGACGGGTGGATGCCGCCGTCATGGGCGAACTCACCCCCGGCGCGTGGAGCTGGTGTGCTGCAACCCTGGCAGGACGCCCTCCCAGCCCACCCCGACCGCCAGGAGGCAAGACTGTGCCCAACCACCGTCCAGACCTCTCCCCGGCGTACGACGACACCAACGTCCTGTTTCACTTCCTGCGTCATCTGGGCTGGGGCGACCTGCACAATCTGGGCTACGCCACCCTGCCGGCCTTGCCTCCTGCCTCCGCTCGCTGGCCTCCTTCCAACGTGCCCTGGCGCACCGTTCAACGGCCCTGCTGCACGCCCTGCCCGGACACCTCGTCCTCGACGCGGCCTGGGCGGGGCTACACCACCGCACGCCTGGCAGACAACCGCGGCGATGTTCCTCGCACGGCGCCGTGCCGGCCGCCAAGCCCTGCACCTGCTCTCGCCAGGACTGAAAGAATTCACTGCCTCGGACTGGAGCGAGCTCATCGACACCGCCCAGGCCCACCGGGCCGTGAGCCGAGTTGCCCGCTACCACGCCCTGGTGCTCGGCAAACCGAAAGGCTGAGCACCTTGAGAGTCCCAGCGGTCGCGTGGCACGGTCCGGTGGGTACTACCGCGGGCAGCCGTCGAGCCGACCGGGCACCTGCTGCTGATCACCCCGAGACGGACGCACACCGTGCGCTACGAGCCGGTTCGGGCAGCCAGTCGTGAGCCGGGTCGTACTCCAGCCATCGGCTTCGCCCCGCCTCCGCGGCGCAGGCGGCGGTGAGGCTGTTCAAGAGCTGTGCCATATCCCGTGGTTGGTGACGCTCCGTCAGCTGGAGTGGGTCAGCCTGCCAGCTGGGCGAGGGCCAGTGCGTGAGCGCGGTCGAGGGAGTCGGCAGCAGCGCAAGGGATGTCCGGCTGCACACCGGTGCCCTCCCAGTTCGTGCCGGAGACGGGGTTGATCGCGCGGCCAACCGGGATAGTGGCTTCCAAGTGCGGGTGCACCGTCCATCCCTCCCGAGGGTGTGCGCCGCCGCGGGTGCGCTCGCCGACGACAACGGCGCGGCCGAGCTGCTGCAGGTCGTATGCCAGCTCCTCAGCAGCGGAGAAGGTATGGCCGCTGGACAGCACATACAGTGGCTTGCTGCCACCGAAGCGCGCGCCGGGAACGTGCGGCAGGCTCCAGGACTGCTCGCTGCGCTCACCGCCGCGCCAGTACATGGTGTTGAGGTGGGTACGCTTGTCCAGTAGGTAGCTGCAGACGAAGGCGACCGTGTCCGGGTCGCCGCCCCGGTTGGCGCGAAGGTCCACGATCAGCGCCTGGGCTCGGGAGGCCAGGGTGAGCGCGGCGCTCAGCGGTTCGGCGACCCAATCCAGCGGGAACAGCATCGGCGCCAGCTCCAGTACGGCGACCCCTCCGTCGAGCAACTGGATCCGGGGCGCACCGCCCAGCGAGGCGTCGAAGTCCCGGCGCATGGAATCCAGGGCGGCCGCCCCCTGCTTGGGAGGCACCGGGTCGGCGTGGTACTTCAGGCTCAGGTGCCGATCGCCGTTGACGGACTGCAGGTCCGCGGTGACCAGCCGAGCGAGCTCTTCCGCGCCGTCGACGTCATAGGCGCCCTCGGCGAGGCGTCGTTGCAGCAGGCCGACGAGCTGCTCGGCTATCTCGGGGAAGACGTAGTGCTCGATCAGCAGCCGGGCCGTCTCGCCGATGACAGGAGCCGACGGAAGTTTCGTACGCGTTGTCATGGCAGAGAGTAGAGCACCGACCTTGCGAAAGCGTCAAAGAATTTAGACACTTTCGGTATGCGCGACCAGCCTTCCTACCTGCCACCTCCTGAGGACGTCCTGGAGATCGGTGCGCCTGAGCAGTTCGCGGCGCTCTCTCACCCATTGCGTCAGCGGTTGCTCTTCGCCCTGGGCCATCGGCCTGCCACCATCAGCCAGCTTGCCGCGCAACTCGACGCGAAGAAGGGTAACGTGGCCCACCACCTCAAAGTGCTCCGCGGAGCCGGACTGGTCCACGTCGCCGAGACCCGTCAGGTCCGCGGCGGCACCGAGCAGTACTACCAGCGCACGGCACGCCGCATGGTCGTCGCCGAACCCCAAGCGGCAGGAACCGCCGCGATGCTCGCCGCGGTCGCCCAGGAGCTGGACCTCTCCCCTGCCGAGAACCTGACACTGCGCCACCTGCGTCTCAGCCCCGCGAAGGCAAGAGAACTCGGCGAGACGCTCGCCAAACTGGTCAACGAGGCCGAGGAAAATGCAGAGGACCAGCCCGTGCACGGCGTGCTGGTAGCGCTCTACCAGCAGGCTCTGCCGACCAGCACCACCAGTTCCGCCTAGCCGCGCAGCAGTGGCACCTCGCGCCAGTCCGTCCGCAGCGGGACCACGACGCCTACCCGAGGCGGCGGCTCATGAGGGTGATCACGGCCCAGGCGAGGTGTGCCTCGCTGCGTGGGTGAGGGCGGCGATGCGGCGGGCCGCGTCCATGGTGGCCTGTTGGCCGGCGGGCGCGAAGTAGACCGCGGAAGTCGATGCCCGCATCAGGGAGCCGTTTCCCGCAGCTCGCTGGTTGACCTGGAAACGGCTCGCGGCGGCCAGGTCCCAGGGCATGCTCTCGAAGGGGCCGCCCAGGGCGTCACCCACCGCTGAGCCGATGACCGCGCCGGCGGCCCGCTGAATCCGCTTCATTCGTGAAGACTGTCTGTGCCACGCCGACAGAACGACTCGCGCGCCTGCCAAACCTTCGGACAGCCAGGCGCGTCCACGCGTCGGCCGGAGGCTCCCGAAATCGAACCCGCATTTGCCTGGCAGGCCGAAAGACTCCCCGAGTCCGGAGAACCACGCGGTGACAACTCGTAGGAATCGGCTGGAAACAGGGCTCGCCGTGGGCGAGTTCAACAGAGGACGATGGCCCCCGAGATGGGGGCGCTCATGAAAGATGCGGCCTCACCGGCCGGAGTGTCAGAGATCTGCGACGACTACATCTTCCTTACTGCCCCTGAAAGGAAAGGAGATCATGACAATGAGAGGCAAAAGGCGTCTCGTTCTCGCACTCGTCTCGGGGATGGCCGTCACCGCGATGATCCCGACACCCACGGTCGCGCAAGCCGCGGCCGGCTCGGGCAAGGCTTCCGGCACGGTCACCGCGCCCGGCGAGCACCGGGTCGCCGTCGCCAACCGCATAATAACCCTGCAAAATCGGTACACGCGTGCGTGCCTGGACGACAGTCACGAGTACGGCTTGCGCGGATTCCCGTGCAATGGGCTTGATTTCCAACGCTGGAATACCGTTCTCCATTACTGGTGGAACGTCACGAATATGGCTACCGGTCGCTGCCTGGACGACAGCAACCCGTACGGATTGCGCACCATCGTGTGCAACGGAGGACCCAATCAGGAGTGGGTCCTGACGGACACCGCCGGAGCACTGGAACTGCGGAACCGCCAGACCGGACGCTGTCTGGACGACAGCCCCGTGGGAGTTCGTTCCTTCCCCTGCAACAGCCAGGATTACCAGCGCTGGGACTACCGGTAGATCCCGGACCCGGCCCGGCTCCGGAACGGCCCGCGCCGGCGCCCGGGGCCGGTGGAGGTCCACCGGACCCGGGCACTCCCCCGTGTCACCGGCCCGACCAGTCGTCCCAGGGCCGCGCGAGAGGGTGGTCAGGAGTCGAACCAGACGACTCCCTCACCACCGTCGTTGCCGATGGTCTTCGTCATGACATCGCCCTCCTGCCAGTACTTGGGGTGCTGGACCAGGAAGCCGCCGATGGACCTCACCGACGTCGCGTCGCACACACCATCGGTGCGGATGCAGAAGCGCCGCACCGGGACGCCGTCGTACTTAGCCGGGCCGGGGCCCGTAGAAGTGAACCCGAAGGCGCTCCACCCCTTGGGCGTCAGCGCCCAGATGCCGGTGCCCGGCTGCATCGGGTCGGCGTAGAGCATGCCGTTCACCTGTGAGCGGGGTATGTCGGTGCCTCCGTTGGCGATCGTCTGGAGCACCTGGTCGGCCGCCTGGGCGCCCTGTGAGTAGCCGACGATCGTGAGACGGGCGCTCGGGTCCCGGCGGTGGGTGGCCTCGACGGCGGCCAGCAGATTGCGGTATCCCTCGCGCACGCTGACGTCGAAGCTCGGCGCGCCCGGATCCGGCGAGTTGTTGCCGTTGAGCCAGGGTCCGGCGCTCGCCGGATAGCAAACCGGAACCGGAATGCCGCCGTTGAGGTGCTTGTTGGCGAATTGGTAGCTGCTGGTGCAGTCGGGGGCGGGCGCCGCCGCGCCCGTGCCGCCGAGTTCCAGGTAGTAGTGCCGCACCGGATCGGCGCGGGCGACGGTGGGAGCGACGGCTGTGGCGGCCACCATCGCCGCCGCCGCACCGGCGGCGAAGATCGCCTTCTTCCCTCTGCGGATCAGGGCCATCCCTCTGGTTCTCCTCGAGTCGAGACGACAGGCAACTGACGGGAAACGCTTCGACGTTAGGCACGGCCGTTGACATCGCGATGAAACGGATCGCCGGACTCGGTCCCGGGCCGGACGGACTCCGCCCCGCACCCCCGGACTTCAGCGCACACCGCCCGGCCCAAGACGCTCGACGAGCGCCCGCAGGATGAAGACGTTGGGGATGTCGGACGCCTCGGAGCCCAGCCCGTGCCACGTCCCGTCGATGTCGAGCTCGACGGCTCCCTCCCGGATCCGGATCCGCCGGACCTGCGGCCACCGCGCGCGGACCTCCCCGAATCCGATCTCCTCCCCGGTCAGCCACACATCGTCGAAGGTCAGACGCTCGCCCTGGTCAAGCGCGAACAGTGCCGAAGGCAGTTGGGCGCCGGTGATACCCCGCTGGATCTCCGTCCACCATTCCGCCCCGTCGCCCCGCTCCGGCCCGCCGCGCAGCATCACCCGCCGCCCGTCGACGTCGGTGAGCGTGCAGGCGCCGCCGGAGCGGGCCGGGTCGTACGGGCGCAGGGGGCCCGTACGGGATACGGAGGTGGTGTCGTAGCGGACGACGTGGATCCGCCCCTTGACGGTGACCGTCATTCCATGCTCGTACAGGTCCAGTCGCGCGTCGTCGCGCCCTTTCGCCGCAGAAGACCTGCCGTGCCGGACGAAGCCGAGGACAACGACGAAGACCAAGGCCAGCAGACCGTGGATCCCCTGGGACTTCAGTACCTTCGCGGGTGCCGTGTGCGTGGCTCCCGCGTAGGTGGCGCGCCGCTTGCCGAGGTGTTCGCGGCCGGCCGCCGCCGAGATCCTCGCCAGCAGCAGTTCCTCGCTGGGCGTACGCCGCGCCGGTTGCGTCACTGCGCGGTCCCGGTGAGGTCGAGGCGGGCTTCCTCCCCGCGCAGGATCATCTGGTGCGTCCGCCGCAGTATCCGGCCCGGAGAGACGCCCAGTTCATCGGCCAGAGAGCGGCGGGTACGGTCGAACACCCTCAACGCGTCGGCCTGTCGGCCGCTGAGGTACAGCGCGCGCATCAGCATCGCGGCGACCGGTTCGTTCAGGGGCTGCGCCGCGGTCAAGGCCGAGAGTTCTTCGATCACTTCGAGGTGCCGGCCCAGCCGCAGCTGCCAGCCGATCTTCCGCTGTACGAGGGCGGTCCTGCGCTCGGTGAGCCGCAGCCGCTCCAGCTCGGCGAACGGGCCGGGCTGGCCGGCCAGGGGCTCGCCACGGAACAGGTCCAGCGCCCGGGAGCAGGCACGGACCGCCGCTGCCAACTCGCCCGCCCGCTCGGCCGTGCCGGCCGCGGTGACCAGTTCCTCCATGCGCGCCACGTCCACGGCGACCGTGCCGGGGAGCAGCCGGTAGCCGCACTGATCGCGGTCGATCACCGAGTCCGGGCCGCCTCCCGTGTCCAGGAGCTTGCGCAGCCGGTAGATGTACACCGGCACCACGTTCGTGTTCGGCGGCTCCTCCCCCCACACCCCGTCGAGCAGTTCCTGCCGGCTGACCGTCCGGCCCAGGCACAGCGCCAGCACCGTCAGCACGGCTTGCCGGCGCAGATGTCCCAGTTCCAGGGGCTGCCCGTCGCGCCGTGCCCTCAGCGGCCCGAGCACCGAGATCTCCAGTCGTGGTCCGGGCAGGTGGCGGGCCGCCGTCGGCGGCACCGGGCTCGCCGCCTGTCTGCGGGGGCCGCGGCCGGGGGCGACCAGGCCGCAGTCGAAGGCGTGGACGATGACGGCGGCGCGATCACGCAGTCCGAGCTTGACGAGGATCCGGGCGAGGTGTCCGGCCACCGCGTCCTCGGGAATGGCGAGGGCGGTGGCGATCTCGTCGTCCCTCAGGCCGCAGCCGACCGCGTAGAGCACCTCGCGCTCCTGGTGCCTGAGCGTGGTGGTGCTCGGACTGCCGGTGGTCGTGGTGCTCGGACGGCCAGTGGTCGTGGTGGTGGTCGGCATCGTGGCTCCCCTGGCTTCGGGCCGCTTCCCGCGGCGCGTGCCGTCGAGGCTGGTCCCGGCGCCGGAAAACAGACAGGCCAGGGGTACCGGCCGTATCCGGCCGGTGGCCACGCTAGATTCCCCACCTGGGAAAACAACATATCCGAGCGGGAGGCCGTGACCTGTGGCCAGTGAGTTCAGCACGCTGTTACGGCGGCTGCGGCACAACGCGGAAATGACCCAGGAGGCTCTGGCGGAGCGCGCCGGAGTGGGTGTGCGCACCATCCGCGGGTTGGAGACGGGTGAGCGCGCCGACCCCAGGGTGACCACGGTGCGGCTGCTGGCCGACGCGCTCGGGCTGAAACCGGCCGAACGCGAGGCACTGCTGGCGGCCGCCGTTCGCCGGGCCGAGGACACGAGCCGGCCGGACGACTCGGCCGACCACGTCGAACCGGCTCCCGGGCCGCCGGCGTCGGTGTTGCACGACACCCTGACCGACGTCGCCGAGCAGCTCGCCCACGCGGTGGCCGCCCGCTGGCAGCGCGAGGAGGAGCAACGGCAGGTGCACGACCCGTACCCGCTGCCGGTGCACTGGCGGCCGGCTCCCGAGGAGCTCACCGACCACTGGGCCAACATCCGGCGCCTGCCCGCCGGGGGCACGCACGGCCCGCTGGACCTCAGCGGTCGGCTGGACGAGATCGCGGGCGTGTACCGGCGGATCCCGTCCGGGCGGCTGGTCGTGCTGGGCCGGCCCGGTTCCGGGAAGACGATTCTCGCCATGCGGTTCGTCCTGGACTACCTGAAGTCGAGGGCCCGCACCGAGCCCGTACCGGTGATCTTCAGTATCGGCGCGTGGGATCCCACCGCCGTCACGTTCCGGGACTGGCTGACCGCGCAGCTGACCCGTGATCATCCTGGTCTCGCCGCCCCGGGGCCGGGCGGCCCGAGCCTGGCCGCCGCACTGGTCGAGTCCGGCCGGATACTCCCCGTGCTGGACGGCTTCGACGAGATCGCCGACGGTCTGAATCGCCCCGCGCTGGAGGCGCTCAACGCCACCACTCTTCCCCTGCTGCTGACGGGTCGTCCGTCCGAGTACGCGGCCGCCGTGGCGGAGACCGACGTGCTCACTTCCGCCGCCGCGGTGGATCTCGCCGATCTCACCCTGGGCGACCTGGCCGACTACCTGCCGCGCACCACGCGCAAGGCTCACGGCGGGGATCCCGCGACGACCGCGTGGGACCCCGTGCTGAGCGAGCTGCGCGAGCGGCCGCGCGGCCAGGACGGTGCCCACCTCGCCGCGGTGCTGACCACCCCGCTGATGGTCACGCTCGCCCGCGCCGTCTACAGCGACACCCCCGACCGTGACCCGGCCTCGCTCCTGGACACCGGTCGATTCGGGAGCGCCGAGGAGCTGGAGACCCACCTTCTCGACAACTTCATCGCCACCGCCTACCGCCTTCGCCCGGGCCACCGCCCGGCCGGCGGCCCACCCCGCGGCTTCGACCCGGATCGCGCCCGGTACTGGCTCGGTTGCCTCGCCCACCACCTGGCCCGGCTCGACACCCCCAACCTGGAATGGTGGCGGTTCGGCTCAGGGCTGCGCCGCTCCACTCGCACGCTGGTGATCGCGTCGGTGATCTGCCTGACCATCGGGTTCGTCGACTGTGCCGTGGGCGCCCTCTTCGATCCGTTCGGCTTCCAACTCGCGGACGGACTGGTGGTGGGGCTCCTCGCCGGGGTCACGCTCGGGCTCGCGTACTGGTTCATGGTCGCGGCCAAGGACACGGCGGTGCCGCCCTCCAACGTGGGCATGAAGGTGTTCAGCAGGGCGGGCAACGTCAGGCGGGGAACCGCCACCCGGTTCCTGATCGGTTCGCTGTTCGGGCTGGTCTTCGGCTTCGGCTACGGATTCATCCACGGAGTGCTCATCGGCTCCCTCCGCCGCCTCGGCCTCTCCACCGCCCTGCACATCGGTCTCGACGACGGCATACTCTTCGGGCTCGTGTTCGCGCTGGGAGCCGGCCCCACCCTCGCGCTCCTGGCCCTTCTCGAAGCCCCTCTCGACATCCGGTCCGCCGTCAACCCGGTCGGCCTCCTGCGGACGAACCGCCGAACGGTCGTCGCCCAGTTCATCGTCTGGGCAGCCGCCTTCGGGCTCCTGGTCGGCGTCGGGTCCGGGGTGGTGATCCGGCCCATGTCGGCGTTCCTGGGACCGCTCGTCTGGGACCTCACGGCCTCGATCAAGCTCGGCCTCATCAGCGGGCTCGGCGGCGCCTTCGGATACGTACTCGGCCTGACCGCCTGGGGTCAGTGGGTGGTCTTCGCCCGGATCTGGCTGCCGCTGACCGGCCGGCTGCCCTGGGCCCTCGTCGCCTTCCTGGAGGACGCCTATCAACGGGGCGTGCTCCGCCAGGCCGGCGCGGTCTACCAGTTCCGCCACGCCCGCCTCCAGGACCACCTCGCCCGTAACTACCGGGCGTCCCGTGGTCCCCGCCGGCCGGCGGGGTCGGGCGGTGCCGCGCCCCCTCGGTGACGGCGATCGCCGCCGCGCCGCGCCGAGGACCTGAGAGGTACGTCCCAGGGCGGCGCGGCGTCGCCCGGTACGGTCACGCGGAGCCGAAGACGACCGCCGAGTTCTGGCCGCCGAATCCGAAGTTCTGCTTGATGGCGACATGGATCGCGGCGGGTCGTCCCACGACCGGGGTGTAGTCCAGATCGCACTCGGGGTCGGGGTTGTCCAGGTTCGCGGTGGGCGGCACGTACTTCTCGCGCATGGCGAGCAGCACGCCGACGCTCTCCAACACCCCGCACGCGCCGCAGGCGTGGCCGATGACCGATTTGGGTGCCGTGATCGCCACGTGCCGCGCGTGGGAGCCGAACGCGAGCTTGACGGCCGCGGTTTCGGCACGGTCGTTGAGCGGTGTCGATGTGCCGTGCGCGCTGACCAGGTCCACGGCAGCGGTGTCGAGGCCGGCGTCGGCGCAGGCCAGCTCGATCGTCCTGGCCGCTACCGAGCCGTCCGACCGGGGAGCCAAGGGGTGGTGGGCGTCGCAGGTGGACGCGGCGCCGAGCACCTCGCCGTGTACGGTCGCGCCACGGCGTAGCGCGGAGCGTTCGGACTCCAGCACGAGCACGGCGGCGCCTTCGGCCGGCACCATGCCGTCGCGGTCGCGGTCGAACGGCCGGGACGCGCTCGCCGCCTGCGCCGCGGGTCGCTGGGAGAGCGCGTCCAGCAGGCAGAACGACGCCAGGCACGGCAGGTCCAGCCAGCTCTCCACACCGCCGACGAGGACCACGTCGGCGATGCCGTCGCGCACCGCGCGCATTCCGGCTCCGATGGCGTCCGTCGAGGCGGCGCAGGCGGTCGAGAGGGTGAGCACCGGGCCCGTGATGTCCAGTTCCTGGGCGACGAGTCCGGCGGCCTGGTTGGGCAGCAGACGGAGCAGGCCGAGCCGGTTCATCCGCGACCACCCGTCCCGGCGCAGTACGGTCACGAGCTGCGCGGTCTCGTCGAGCCCTCCCCCGCCGGTGCCGACGTACAGCGCTCCCGGCGGTACGCGCAGCCCCGCGTCCGCCCGCGCCTTCATCGCCGCGGCGAACAACAACTGCTGAAAGCGTGACGTACGGCGTACCTGCTGGGCGGACATGTGCTCCCGGGGGTCGAACCCCTTGACCACTCCGCCGACCTGGCACGGCAGCGGTTCCTCGAGTTCCAGCGCCGAGATCGCGGGCCGGCCCGCGGACAGGGCGTCCCACAACGCGTCCGGTGTGCCGCCCGCGCACGACTCGACGCCGATGCCGGTCACCAGTACGCGGTCGCGCGTCGCCCTGGATATCACAGCGTCCCCGACATGGCGTCGACCACGTCTCCGACGGTGTGGAGGTCGGTGATCCTGATGCTGGTGTCCGCCAGCTGGACCCCGAATTCCTGCTCCAGCACGGCGATCAGTTCGAGCGCCTCCATGGAGTCGAGTCCCAATACCGGCTGGTCGGGGTCGGCGGCATAGAATATGGCCGCGTCGCGGGTTATCGCCGCCCGGGATTCGCCCAGGTCGGGCCGGATACCGATGATGGCCCGGGTGACCACGTTCAATGCCTCGGTCATGGAGCAGTCCTTTCGTGAGGTTTTCATGGCCGGACAGCGGAAAAGTACACGCAGCGCCGCGTGATCGTGAACGGGGCGTGCTCGTATTGCCGCTCCATCGTCTCGGTGAGCAGTCCCGCGGCGACATGCCGTTCGATCCCGGGTAGCGCGGTGGCGGCGAACATCGGCGTCGAGCACAATGCGGCGAGAAAGCGCGGGCCGAGGGTGAATTCCCGCTCGGTGGTGACCACGCCGGTGAAGCCGCCCGCGTCGAGGGCGGCCTGATAGTCCCCGACGCTCCTGCGCAGCCCCGAGGGCCGGCCGGCGGACGACCGGGCCAGCGGGAGCCCCAGCGTCCGGGCGACGCGGCGGGCCGTGCCGACCAGCTCGGCGTACAGGGGCAGGTCGGCCGCGGTCTCCGCGCCCGAGTAGAAGGCCGAGTTGAATATCAGGCGTCCGCCAGGGTTGAGAACCCGCCCGATCGCGTCGAGCGCCTCGTCGAGGTCCGGGACGAGATGAACGCAGTTGGCCAGCACGACGGTGTCGAAGGAGTCCGGCGGGAACAGCCGGGAGACGGAGGCCGCGTCGCCCACGACGAAGCGGGCCCGGTCGCCCAGGCGGGCCCGTGCCGCCTCGAGCAGGGACGGCTCGGGATCGGCGCCGACCAGGGACATGGACGGGTCGCGCAGCAGCAGTTGTTCGCTGACGGCTCCGTCGCCGCACCCCAGATCGAGCACGGACGGCCCGGAACCGGCCGGGACCAGGTCGAGCAGCGCGCGGTTCAACTCGGCGTATTCCGGGTCGCGGCGCAGCGCGGCATAGTCCATGGACGGTCCGGCGTCGGCTGATGCTCGGGGGGATCGGCTCACTGCTCTTACGTTCATTGATTTACCCTCCGTCGGCTGCGATCGAGAATCGGAGCAGCGCGGAATGAATGACGGGGGCCGAAGCTACCAGCGCGTTCTTGGGCCAACAAGAGGGGTTCTGCCGACCATGGCGCGCAGATCTGCGTGACCAGCGAACACCTCCCCACTTCATCTTTGTTTCATCGCGACCGGATAACTTCGGCAAGCCACACCGAGGCGTCATAAGGAGAGCATCGTGATGATGGTCCGAGGCCGGCGCCGCACTTTTCCTGATCGGTGAGACATTGGAATTCACAGAATTGGGCGACAGTACCGTTCCCGCCGGCCGACTGGTGTTCTGGACACCCACCGCCTCGGCCCCGGCCTGGGCGGACGACCCACGGGCTCCCGCGCTCGTCCACGAGCACCACGTGCGTACCGCGGCGGCGCGGGGGCCGCGGCACGTGGATCCGGCGTGGATCGGGGTGTCGTTCGGCGTGGGCCGAGCCGGCCCGCACCAGGTCGGTTCCGCGTTGTCGGCCTGGTTGCGCGGACATGAGCACCTGCGCAGCAGGCTGGTGCCGGTCGGCGAGCGCTGCGTGCGCCGCACCCTCCCGGCGAGCGCGGTCGCGCTGCGACGCGAGGACATCGGCGTCTTCGCCGACGACGCCTCGGTCCGCCGGCAGATCGAGGCGTTCTTCGACCGTGGCACCGGCCCATTGGGCTGGCCGCAGGTGGTCTTCGCGACGGTCGAGGGCGCGGAGGGGGTGACGGTGTTCGCAGGGGCGGACCACGGTGTCGTGGACGCCTACACGCTCGCCATGGTCCCCGGGCAGATCCGCGACGTCCTGGCAGGCCGCGCCGCGGACCCGACCGGGCCGACCTTCCTGGACGTCGGGGCCGAGGAACGGGTCCTCACCGACCGAGCTCCCATGGGCCCTGAGCACGCGGACCATTGGCGGTCCCTGCTGCGCCACGCCCACGGCAGGACACCCGCTTTCCCCCTGCCGCTCGGCGCGTCCGAGGTGCCGCTCACGCAGTGCAGCACCTACCGTCGGCTTCTCGACGGACCGGCGACCACCAGGTTCGCCGCCGCGTCGAGCGCGGCCGGAGGCACCACCGCCTCGGGCCTGCTCGCCTGCCTCGCGCTCGCCGCCGCGAAGGTCGCGGGTGAGCGGCACCTGTCCGTCATCAGCCTGGCCAACACCCGGCTCGACCACTGGCGAACGGTGCCGGGCTGGCTCGTCGGACTGCACCCGGTGCGGATCCCGACAGCCCCCGGCGCGACCTTCGCCGACACCGTCGCCCTCGCCACCGCCGAACTGCGCCGCCGCCGGCCGGGGCCGGGCAGTTCGCTGCCCCACATCAGCCGGATGCTGCGCAGGGAGATCCGCCCGCGGTTCGTCGTGTCCTATTTCGACGTGCGCCGGGTGGCCGGCACCCCGCCACAGCCCGACGACGTCATGCTGCGCAGCCGGATCCACGGCCGGCCCGCGGTGTACCTGTGGCTGACCAGAGGTGAGCGCGGAGTGCACCTGTCGACGCGCTTCCCCGACACGGCCGTGGCGCGCGCCAATGTCGGACGCTTCGTCCTGGCCGCCGCACAGGCCGCCGCCCGCGCCGCGGACGCCCACCGGGCCGAAGCCGTACCCACGCCCGCCTAGGCCGGCCCACCGATGGAGGAGGAGACCCCACCGTGCGTATGACCCAGATCCTCGACTGGCGCCCCGAGCCGGGCGAAGTGGTCGAATTCGAGCTGACCACCGACCGGGCGCCCGTACCGCACGACGTGCCCGCGTCACACTTCCAGCGCGTGCACTGGCAGCTGGCGGCCGCCCACCGCGCCACCGGGCGACGGCAATCGCCCTGGGTGGCCATGAAGTTCGACCTCCCGGGCCGGGCCGATCTCGACGCGCTCACCGCCGCATGGCAGGGACTCGTACGGCGCCACGAGGCGTTCCACACCTGGTACGAGCCGGACACCGAGCACCTGCCCGGGTTCCGCCTGCCACCCGAATCCCTCACGATGCGTCCGTCGCACGTCGGCGACTTCACGGACTCGGCCGACCTGCGCGCCTACCTGCACCGGCGGATCGATGAGCGGACCGCGGTGAGCCGGCCGGGTCTGCTGGCCGGCGTGATCCGACGGGACGCGGTGTCCACGGTGTACGTCGCGGTGGACCACGCCTATACCGACGGGCACTCCCTGGCGCTGCTGTTCGACGAGGTCCGCACCCGATATCACGCGGCCCTCGACGGCGCCCCGGCCGACCTGGCACCGGCACCCGGCTATCTGGACCACAACCTCCGCGAGCGGGAACGCTCCGCGTCCCTGACGGCGTCCGCACCGGAACTCGCCCTATGGTCGGAGTTCCTGGCCGCGGGGGACGGCGGCTTCCCCGACTTCCCCGTCGGGGTGGGCAACGACGCCGACGAACTGCTGCCCGGCACGCGAGTCCAGTACCCGGTGCTCACAGGCGCCCAGGCACGCGCGTTCCGCGCGTATTGCGCCCGGCACGGCGGCGGGTTCGGTGCGGGCGCCTTCGCCGCACTGGCACTCGCGCAGCGGGAGTTCACCGGCAACGACGTCTACCGCGTGCTCACCGTCGTGTCGACCAGGGCCTATCCCCAGCTGCTCCAGGTCCACGGCTGGCTGGTCAATTTCGTGCCGCTCCTGTTCCGGCTCCCCGCCTCCCCGACCCTGGCCGACGCGATCGCCGCCGCCCAGCAGGGCTTCCAGCGCGCCCGCGCCGGATACGACGTGCCGCTGCACCGGGCGATCGAACTCCTGGGCGGCGACGTCCCGTCCATCCCGCCCATGGTCTCCTACCTGGACGGCCGCACCGCACCGGGCTCCCGCGACTACCTGCGCGCGGACGCCACCGTACTGGCCGGCCCCGACAACGCCCGGGGCGTATCCCTGTGGATCAGCTGGTTCCCCGACCGGGCCGACCTGGTGGTCAACATGCCGGACACGCCGGAGGCAGCGGCGGGCGTGCCGAAGTACGTCGACCGAGTCAGGGAGATCATGCTCGCCGCAGCGGCCGGTCGTTCGGCCTCCTGAGCCGCTTCCTGACGGACGGTGGGAGGCTGAGGAGGTTCCGGCCTCCGTGCTGTCTCAGCCGGTGTGAAGGATCCGGAAGCGATCGGGTTCCGCCGGATCCCGATCAACGACTTGGACTGACGTCCAGGCCCATTGCCAAACGCTGATGCCCGGCGTGCGGGAGAACCGGATCTGCCCGCGGGTGCCCTCGACAGCGACGCGCGGCCAGGATTCGGCGATGCGCGCCCGGTCCGCGCCGGCTCCGGGTGGCCGGTCAGCAGGAGGAGGGCTGTCGCGCGATGGCGGACGAGTTCGTCGCACACGGCCGTGGGGGCGAGCGCGCCCATGTCGGGCGACCAGCTTGGAGCCCGGCTGCCGAGACTTGCGCAGGGGCGGCGAGCGCGCGGTCAGAACCAGTGCAGGCAGTGCGGGGAGCGCTCGGCGCGGAAGAGGGCGTCGGCGAGGGCGGCCGCGCCCGGGCGGTGGGCCCGGATGTGTCCGGCACGCACGAGCGTGCTCGGGGCGGTGCCGCCGAGGTAGACCGAGCCCAGGTCGCTCACGTCCAGGGACAGGTCGGGCTCCCGGTCCGTCGGGACGCAGTCGGCCTTGCCGTCCCGGACGGTCAGCAGGTAGCGGCCGTGCTCGCCGAGGAACGGGTCCTCGACGTCGAGGACGAGCTCGCCGTCCATGAACCAGCCGCGCGCGGTCAGCGCACGCGGAACGTCCAGCAGCCGCACCCAGAGCCAGTCGGTGTCGCCGCTCACCTCGCCGGCGCGGAAGTCCGCGAGCTGCCAGCGCAGCGGGTGCTCGGGCGGGACGTGTTTGAACACGACCTGAGAGACCAGGTCGTGTCCGAGTACGAACCGGGCCAGGGCCGTGAAGACGGCGTCGTCGGTGGCGATGGTCTCGTCGACCGTCAAGGTCTCGGACTCGCCGATCGAGTAGCTGGCGTACCCGTCCGGGACGCCGTCGGCGTCACGGTGAACGGCGACGTAGCGCGGCGCCGGCGAGATCGGGGGCTGCCCCGCGCGCAAGGCCCACCAGCGGTGCGGCCGGGACAGCGCACCGGGTTGGGCGCGGCGGTACCGGTCGTAGACCTCTTCCAGAATCTCTTGGCACTCGGCACGCCGCAGCACCTCGACCGAGCCGGTCGCCGGTGCGTCGACCACTCCGCGCGCCCGGGGAACGGCGAGGGCGGCCTTGTGGCGCGGCACCGTCAGCCGCGCCGTGTACGTCGCCGGTCCGTAGCCGAACCTGCCGTAGATCGGGGCCTCCGAGGCCAGCAGCACGGAGAGGAACTCCCCGCGGGCCCGCAGCTCGGTGAGCTGATGCCGCATCATGGCGCTGAGCACGCCCTGGCGCCGGTGCGAGGGCAGGACGCCGACGGCGGTCACCCCGGCGGCCGGGACGAGGGTCTCACCGGGCAGGGTGAGCTCGAAGGAGTGCGCGGCGGCGGTGCCGACGGGCCGCCCGTCCGCCGTCAGGGCGACCAGGCAGCGGTCCATTTCGAGCGCCGACCACCAGAGCCCGCCGCCCTCGGTCGGGGTTTCCGGGAAGAGCCCGAACGCGGCATGGAGTGTGTCGACGAAGACGTCAAGGTCCTCATCGGTCGTGGAACGAATTTCCATTGCCGCCGCTGCCTCCCCGCAATACCGGCACCACGACTCGTGGTGCCTGATCACAGTGCAGTGTTGACCCGTGGTCAGGGCAAGCGAATTACGGCCGGGCTCGCGGCCGTTCACAGCACAGCCTGGTTACGGCCCGGGGCGAGGTGACGGTGCCGGGGAAATACACCGGAGGTGCCGGGGAATTCGGCGCGCCCGACGCTCTCTCCGACGCGGCTCGGCGTCCCGCTCATTCCCGCTCATCCCGCAGGTCGGCTCCTCTCGCCGGACTGCGCGAGGAGGCGCCGGAGCCAGCGGGTACGGGCGTCGCGTGCGTCCTGGCTGAGGGCCGCCCGCGGTGCCAAGCCGTCGAAGCCGTGGCAGGCACCGGGCCATACGTGCAGTTCGGCCTGGCCGCCGGCCTGCCAGATCGCGTTCGCGTAGGCCACGTCCTCGTCCCGGAACATCTCGGCCGACCCGGCCTCGATATAGGCCGGCGGGAGTCCGGAAAGGTCCGTGGCGCGGGCGGGGGCCGCGTAAGGCGGCAGGTCCGCGGCCCCGTAGCGGTCACCCAGCAGGGCTTTCCACGCGGTCTCGTTGGAGGTGAGGTCCCAGATTCCGAGGCCCGTCATCTGATGGCTGGAGAAGGTGCTGCCGCGGTCGTCGAGCATCGGGCACAGCAGGAGTTGCCCCAGGGGCCCGGGACCGCCGCGGTCGCGGGTCAGCAGGGCCAGGGCCGCGGCGAGCCCGCCGCCGGCGCTCTTCCCTCCGATGACGATGCGGTCCGCGTCGATGTCCAGTTCGGCCGCGTGCTCGGCCGCCCAGACGAGTCCGGCGTAGCAGTCCTCCAGCGGTTCCGGATACCGCGCCCGCGGTGCCAAGCGGTACTCGACCGAGATGACAGCCAGTTCCAGCGGGAGGGCCCACTCGCGAAGGATCCGGGGAAGCACGGACCACGCGTTGCCCATGATCATCGCGCCGCCGTGCATGTAGTACAGCAGAGGCAGCGGCCCGACGAGCCCGGAGGGCCGCGCGCTCACGAGCGTGACGTCCGGTCCGCCCGGCGGTCCCGGCACACAGAACTCCGTCACCTCGAAACGGCCGTCGGCGCGGAGGTCCTCGGCCGTCGGCCTGGGCCGGGCCGTGGCATCCCGCTTTTGCCGGGCCTCAAGATTGTCCGGGGTGACCGGCTCCCTCGACTCCTTGCCCAAGGCCGCCAGCACGGCGTCCAGTTCGGGGTCGAAGGGGGGCGCCGCCTTCGGAGTCGGAACACGGCCGGACACCGACGGCGCGCGGCGTACGTTCATGAACCGGCCCCCAGTCGGACGGCGGGACAGCGCCCGGCACCTCCGGTGAGACAGCTCGGCTGCACACACGTACACCCGGGGAACACTCGCCTGAGACCCATACGGCGTAGCCAATCACACCGCCCTGCGGCACCGTTGCCCAGAGCTGCCGTCCCTCAAGGCTGTCCCCCCACCCTCAGCCGGGTGGGCGCGCCGCCGGCCGCCGCAGGGGGCAGCCGCAGGGGGCCGGAGCCAGGGGTGAGCGAGCCGAGGATGCTCGCGTGCCGGGCCCCCGTGCACGCCGGCACCGTCCCCGGCAGGCCGTGCGCGGTCAGGAACCCCAGCACCGCGAAGGCGTAGCCCTCCTTGGCCGCCGACGGCATGCCCAACGCGTCGGAGGTGCGCACCGGGACGCCGGGCAGCGCGGCAGCGAGCATGCGCATCAGCGTCGGGTTGTGGGTGCCGCCCCCGGAAGCGATGACCTCGGTGCCCGCGCACTCCCTCACGGCGTCGGCCACCGTGCGGGCGGTGAGGGCGGTGACCGTGGCGACGATGTCCTCCGGCTCCGGGGGAGCCGCCCCGGGCAGCCCGGACAGTGCGGCCAGCAGGTAGGGCAGGTGGAAGAGTTCCTTGCCGGTGGTCTTCGGGGCGGGCCGCGCGTAGTACGGGTCGGCGAGCAGCCGGTCCAGGAGCGGCCTGTGCACCGTGCCCCGGGCGGCCAGGGCGCCGTCGGCATCGAAGGTGCGACGGCCGTGCGAGAAGTGCCGGACGGCGGCGTCGATCAGGGCGTTCGCGGGCCCGGTGTCGTACGCGAGAGGGCCCTTCGGGCCGCTGCCCGCCGTGATGTTGGCGATGCCGCCGAGGTTGAGCGCGACCGGGCGGCCCGGTCTGTCGCGCAGCCACATGAGGTCCACGATGGCGACCAGCGGGGCGCCCTGCCCGCCCGCGGCCACATCGCGCGACCGGAAGTCGGAGACGACGGGAAGCCCCGTGCGCTCGGCGATCCAGGACGGCCGGCCGATCTGGAGAGTGCCCTGGACGCGGTCGTTCTCCGCCCAGTGGAAGACGGTCTGCCCATGGGAGGCGATGAGCTCCGCCCGGCCTCCGCACAGTTCGCGGTCGGCCCGGTGGGCGACCTCGCCGAAGGTCCGGCCGATCAGGGTGTCCAGCTTGCAGACGGTTTCGAGGGTGACGTCCGCCGGGGGCAGCGCGGCGGCGAGTCCTGCGCGCAGGTGCTCGTCGTACTCCTGGCCGACCATGCCCAGGGGCGTCAGGTGAAGGGTGTCGGCGTCGAGCCGCAGATCGGCCGCCGCCGCGTCGACGGCATCGTGGGACGTTCCCGACATCAGACCGATCACGCGCATGGCCACCAGTGTGCTCCCCCGCTCCCTCGCGTTCAGTCCCGCAACGCGCGCCGGTGGTCGTCGGCGCGCAGGGTCAGCAGCGCCGGAACGCTGACCGCGCAGGTCGCCATGGCGTAGTAGGCCGGGATGTCGGGGTCGGCGGTCCGCCCGGCCAGTTCGGTGACGACGAGGCCGGCGCAGCCGGAGAAGACCGCGTTGGCGAGCGAGTAGGCCAGGCCCAGGCCCGTACAGCGCACCCTGGTGGGGAACATCTCCGCCAGCATCGCCGGCCCCGGGCCCGCCATCAGTCCGACCACCGCCCCCGCGAGGAGGACCGCGAGTCCCTTGGCAGCCGTCGGCGCCCCCTCGCTCCGCACGACACCCAGCAGCGGAAGCGCGAGGAGGACGACCAGCCCCGCGCCCGCGACCATGACGGGACGGCGGCCGACGCGGTCGCTCAGCGCCCCGGCGGGGAGGATCGACAGGGCGAAGCCGAGATCGGCGAGCACCGTGGCGGCCAAAGCCTCCTGGAACGTGGCGCCGAGGGTGTGCTGGAGGTAGGCCGGGAGGACGACCAGGAAGGTGTAGCCGGCCGCCGACCAGCCCATGATCCGGCCGATGCCCACCACGACCGCCCGCCACACCTCGCCCGGCGACGCCGGAACCGCGCCCGCGCGAGGCGACCCGCCACCGGGGCGGGTGTCCCGGAACGCGGGCGTCTCGTCGAGCCGCAACCGGAGCCACAGCGCGGCCAGACCGAGCGGCAGGGCCAGCAGGAACGGCACCCGCCACCCCCAGTCGTACAGCGCGCCCTGCCCGAGGGCCGTCGCCGCCCCCACCGCGAGCGCCGCGCCCGCGAGCAGGCCCAGGGCGACGGTGAACGACTGCCACGCCCCGTACAGCCCGCGTCGCCCGCGCGGGGCGGACTCCGTCATCAGCGCCACCGCGCCACCGAACTCCCCGCCCGCGGAAAGGCCCTGCAGCACCCGGACGGAAGTGAGGACCCAGGGGGCGGCGGCCCCGAGCGTCGCGTAGGTGGGCAGGAGTCCGATCGCGGTGGTGGAGCCCGTCATGAGGAGCAGCGCCAGGACGAGGGCGGGGCGTCGGCCGAACCGGTCCCCGGCCCGGCCGAACAGGGCCGCGCCCAGCGGCCGGAAGAAGAAGGCCAGCGCGAACGACGCGTAGGACTTCACGAGACTCTCGGTGCCGCCGCCCCCGGTGTCGCCGCTGAAGAAGTTGGCGGCGAAGACCGTGGCGAAGCAGCCGTACACCCCGAACTCGTACCACTCGATGAAGTTGCCCACCGAGCCCGCGATCAGGGCACGCCGCGCGCGGGTGCGGTGGGCGACGCCGAGGTCGCCGGTGGTGCGCACGGACACCGTGGCCTCCTCCGTGAGCGACGGCCGTACCGCAACCGGAGAAGCTTACGGCCAAGCGGGGGCGCGTGCCGGAATTCATCACATCCTGAGCAGCCGTGAGACCGGCGCGCGCCGGGCCCGTACGACTGGATGGCAAGCGCGTACGAGCATCGGAACACACGATTCCTGGGCGTTCGTACGCATCCCCCCGCTCCGAGCTGGAGGTCCTTCCGTTGAACCACCGTCGTGTCACACGTCGCAGCGGCGTCGCTGTCGCCGCCGCCGCTGCCGCCGGCCTCGCGGCAGCGGCGATGCTGCTCCCCCACGCCAACGCGAACACGGACAACGCAAGTACGCCTCGGACGTTCACCTCGCAGTCGGCCGGCCGGCTCGCGGCCTCGCTCGACCCGGAGGTCCGGGAGAAGACAGCAGGCTGGTACGTGGACGGCGCCACGGGCCACATGGTGGTGAACGTGGTGTCCGAGGACGCCGCGCGCCGGGTCGGTGCGGAGGGGGCCGTTCCACGGATCGTACGGAACAGCGCCGCCGCACTGAAGGCCGCCGCCCGCACGCTGAGCAGCGACGCCTCGATGCCCGGCACCGCCTGGTCGATGGATCCGCGGACGAACGAGGTCGTGGTCACCGCCGACAGGACCGTGACCGGCAGCAGACTGGACGCGCTCACGAAGGTCACCGACCGGATGGGCGGGCTGGTGCGGCTCAAGCGTTCACCGGGCGAGTTCAGGCGGTACGACGGCGGCGCCCGTACGGGCGGTTCCGGGGCCGGTGGTTCGGCAGCCGGTGGTTCCGGCGCGGGCGGTCCGGTCGGTGGCAGCGCCATCTTCGGTGGCGGGGCCCGCTGCTCCCTCGGCTTCAATGTCACGGCGCAGGGGGCGCCGGCCTTCCTCACCGCGGGGCACTGCGGCAACGCCTCGCGGTCCTGGACCGCGGACCAGGCCGGTGCTGTGCGCCTGGGCAGCGTGGTGGAGACGCAGTTCCCCGGCGCCGACTTCGCCCTGGTGAAGTACGACGACCCCGCCGCCCGTCCGGCGAGCGCGGTCGACCTGCTCAACGGCACGGTCCAGCGGATCACCGGCGCCGCCGAGGCGAGTGTGGGGCTGCGGGTGCAGCGGGTCGGCAGCACGACGGGACTGAAGGGCGGCACCGTCACCGGCTTGGGCGCGACGGTGAACTACGGCAACGGGGACGTCGTCAACGGTCTCATCCAGACGGATGTGTGCGCCGAACCCGGTGACAGCGGAGGCGCGTTGTTCGCCGGCGAGTCGGCTGTGGGGCTCACTTCCGGCGGCAGTGGTGACTGCACCCAGGGAGGCGAGACGTTCTTCCAGCCGGTGACCGCCGCGCTGCGGGCCACGGGTGCCGTCATCGGCGCCGGGGACGACGGGGTCGTCGTCGCCCGGCGGTGACCGATCGCGGCCGGGGGCGGGCAGCTCCCTGCCCCACTGGCGTGAGCGTGAACGGCTGGGCCATGCCGGACCCGCTCACTCACGTTCGCGGGGAGTCCGATGTCCGGTGAAGCGGTGCCACCAGTGACGACGCCGGGGGTGGACGGCCCGGCCCAGCCTGCGGCCGATCACCAGATAGCCCAGCAGGGCGCCCGCCGTATTGAGCAGCACATCGTCGATGTCGAAAGCCCGGCCCGTGATGAGGGCGCCCTGGACCAGTTCGACCAGCAACATCACCACCGCGGTGACAGCGGCGACGCGGAGGAGCCCCCGGGCGCGGGGCACCAGTACGGGCAGCAGCAGGCCGAACGGAACACCCAGCGCGATATTGCCGCCGAGCTGCTTGGCGGTGTCACGGAAGGCCGGTCGGGCGAGGTACTCGCGGACGGAGTCACCTGGCCGCAGGTTGCTGTGCGTCAGCGATTCCGAGGCAGCCGAGGGTTCCAGGGTCAGCCGGGCCAGTACCACTCCGAAGGCCACCATCCCGGCGAAGGCCAGCAGCATGACCAGCACGCGCATCGGCCGTGTCAGCCGATGCGCGCCGGCGGCCGCCCGGCTCTCCGAGTCCTTCGTGGCATTGTCGTGCGGGACTTTGCGCACCATCACGGTCGACCCCCCGTCAGGGTTGATCTGCCTGCCCCTTCCGTTACCCCCGAAGCGCGAGGCAACTCCCCCGGGCCGTATGGGGATATGGGCCCCGGACCGACCCCTGCCCACAGCAGCTGACCACGCCACCACCCCTCTCGGCGGCCGGGGCGAACGTCATAGGGCGTCGCCCGACCGCGGGCGGGCCGCTGGTGGCGTTCCACCAGCGCCTGCGCCGGTCAGAAACCACGGCTCTCCTCGCCGACCGCTCGATCTCTATGCTGACGACATGATCGATATACCTCTTTCAGCGCTGGAAGTCGCGATCGTCCAAGCGGGCACCCGAGCCGTGGACACCGTGCGTGACACCGCGGCCTTCGCGCAGGGACTGGAACGGCTGGGCTACCACCGGATCTGGTACGCCGAGCATCACCACTCACCCGCGATCGGCGCGTTCCCGCCGGTCGTGTTGACCGCGCACTCCGCCGCCTCGACCTCATCCATCCGTCTCGGTTCGGGCGGAGTACTGGCCCCCAACCACGCGCCCATATCGCTGGCGGAGCAGTTCGGCACGCTGGCCGCCTTGCATCCGGATCGCATCGACCTGGGGATCGGCCGTGGCCCTGGGACCTTCGACGAGGTCACCGCACGGGCACTGCGCCGCGGAGCCGGACCGGCGACGGATGGCGAGTACCGGAGTGACGTAGCCGCGATCCTGTCCCTCCTGGTCGACGAGGTCGCGCTCGGCCCGCTGCCGGAGCCGTGGCTGCTGGCCTCCAGCACCGCGGGTGCCGCTCTGGCCGCGGAACTCGGCCTGCCGATCGCCATCGCGCACCACATCCGACCGGACAACACCCTCGCGGCCCTGGAACGTTACCGGGCGGCGTTCACCCCGTCCCAGTGGTGCGAGCGACCACGGGTACTGGTGTGCGTGGAGACAATGTGCGCCGAGACGGAAGAAGAGGCCGCGTGGCGCGTCGGACCCATGGAGGTCGTCAAGGCCGGGCTCCTCAAGGGCCGGAGTGAGATCCCCTTCCCCACGCCGGCGGATGCGGCCGCCCACCCCTTCACGGCGGAAGAACGGCAGGCGCTGGACGGCTTCCGCGCACAGCAAGCCGTCGGGACACCCCGGACCGTCGTCGAGCGGCTCACGCGGCTGGCCGACGACACCGGAGCGGACGAACTCATGCTGACCACACCTGTCTACGATCTCCGCGACCGCTTGCGTTCGTACGAACTCATCAAGCAGTACATCGAGACCGCGGCAACACCGTAGGCACAAGCCGCACGCCCCGCTCCCCCACGCACCGCATGGCGCGCGTCCGCGCGCTGACGAGCAGCCGACCCCCGGCCGTGGCTGACCACCGACTCGAGCTCCGGGTGCGTGGGGAGGCCCTCTGGGCGCTGACGACCTCCCGCACCGCCGCGAGGAACTCCTCCGTGCGCGGGTGCGTGGGGTGGGCCGGGCGGGCCGGGTAGACCGTGGCGGCGACCCGGTTCTCGGTGTAGAGGGCCTCGGTGCGGATGCGCGGGTCGGCGGGGACGGTGCGAAGCACCGCCACGTCGGTGTCGCCGGTGGCCAGGCCCGCGGTGCTGTTGTCAGGCCGGTCCGCTGGACGCGGTGGCCGTCGCGGTCGGCGACGCCGTGTTCAAGCCGCTGGCCGAGCTGGCCGCGGACGACTTCGCGGCGACGTTCCGCGGCAAGGCCCTCGGCCAGTTGGAGCTGGTCCGCCAGGGCGCCCGGCACGTGACCGCGACCGGCTCGTTCACGCTGGTCAGCGGGGTCCTCACGGAGCAACCGATCGTGGCCGGGGCCGCCGCGTCCGCGGCCAACGGCGCCGTCGAGGCGTTCGTACGGGCCGCCGCGATCGAGCTCCCGCCGCAGCGGATCAACGCGGTGAGCCCGACGGTGGCCGAGGAGTCCCCGCCCGCCTACGGGCCGTTCTTCGCCGGCATGGAGCCCGTCCCGGCCGCACGCGTCGCGACGGCGTACGTCCGCTCGGCCGAGGGGGCGCAGACGGGGCAGGTGTACCGGGTGCGCTAGGCCGAGTCCGGGGGGTCAGAGGAACGCGACGGTCACTGGGGCCACGTTGTTCCGCCGGACCCTCGCCGTTGAGGTGTCCCGCCGGCGCGGGACGGGAGGTACGGCCCCGGACCGCGCCGAACTCGGCCGGAGACGGGGCCCACCCTTTCGCACCGCGACTGCGCGCTCAGCCGGCGGCAGCGCCGAACCACTGTGGCAGCCGGCTGAGCAGATCCTGCTGGTCTTCACCGACCCATGCCACGTGTCCGTCCGGCCGCAGCAGCACCGCGGGCACGTCCAGTTCCTCGCTGACGTCGACGACGTGGTCGACCCGATCCGCCCAGCCCTCCACCGAAAGCCGGCCGGTCTGGTCGAGCAGCAGCCCGCGGCCACCGCGCATCAGCTCGTAGAGGCGCCCCTGCTTCAGCCCCACGTCCCGCATCCGCCGGCCGAGCAGTTCGTGGCCCTCGCCGAAGTCGTAGCGGACCCCGACCGCGGTGATCATCTCGGTCACATACCGGTTCACGACCTCGAACTCCAACAGCTCCGAGAACATCTCCTTCAACGCCACCGCACCCGCGTCGGTACCCAGCAGCACGCTCTGCGCGCGGGTGTTGGACACGACGCGGGCGCCCACCGGATGCCGTTCGGCGTGGTAGCTGTCCAGGAGCCCCTCCGGTGCCCAGCCGTTGACCTCGGCGGCCAGTTTCCAGCCGAGGTTGAACGCGTCCTGGACGCCGAGGTTGAGCCCCTGCCCGCCGACCGGCGGGTGGATGTGCGCCGCGTCGCCGGCCAGCAGCACCCGGCCGACACGGTAGCGCTCGGCCTGCCGGGTGGCGTCGCCGAAGCGGGACAGCCAGCGCGGCGAGTGCACGCCGAAGTCGGTGCCCGCGACCTCCCGCAGCCGCTGCTTGAACTCCTCCAGGGTCGGCGCGGCACGCTCCTCGGCCACCCCGTCGGCGGGCACGATGACGCGGTACGTCCCGTCCGGGTTGGGGATGACGCCGAACCGTACGTAGGTCTTGCTGATCTCGGCTGTCACGGCGGCCACCGTCGCCGGATCCTCGGTCACCTCCATGTCGCCCAGCAGCGTCTCGACCGTAGGAGGCTCACCGGGGAAGCCGACGCCGAGCAGCTTGCGCACCGTACTGCGGCCGCCGTCGCAGCCGACGAGGTAGCGCGAGCGCAGCCGCGTACCTCCCCCGCCGGCTACGCCCTCATTGGCGGGGGTGCCCCCACTGGCCAGCTCGACGCTCACCCCCTCCTCGTCCTGGCTCAGCCCGACCACCTCGCAGCCGCGCCGTATCTCGGTGCCGAGTTCGACCGCGCGCTCGGCCAGCACGCGCTCGGTGACCGGCTGCGGCATGGCGAGGCCGTACGGGTGCGCGGTGTCCAACTGGTCCGGCCACGGCGTGGGGAAGGCGGCGAAGGGACCACCGACCGAGAACGGCTCGCCGACCTCGCGGAACCGCTCCAGCAGGCCACGCTGGTCCATGACCTCGACGCTGCGCACGTGCAGACCGCGCCCACGGGACTCCGTGGTCGGCTCGGCCAGCTTCTCCAGCACGACCGCGTGCACACCGTGCAGCCGCAACTCGCCGGCCAGCATCAGGCCGGTCGGTCCGCTGCCGACCACGATCACGTCAATCACAAAGCCCCCATGTAACAAGAAAGAATTTCGGCCAGCACTCCGCGCAGGGCCTCGCGGCGCGCATACCCGCACACCGCACACCCGCACACGACAGGACGCGACTTCGCGATTCTGTCATTTCCGCAGGTCCTGGCCTTGGCCGACCATTCTGCGGTACGCCCCGGGCCTTGCCGCAAGTCCCCCGGTGCGCTATAAGTTGAAAGTGGCAAGGAGTGGTTACCCCCCTTGCCTCTACCGTCAGTTGTGGACGGACAACCTCCTCCCCGAAGTGGTGACGCGCCGCGTACGGCGATGCCAGGCGAAGGCTGCCAGCCGACCCGGGAACCGCTGGTCGGCGTCCTGCGGCACCTTGCCGGAGTAGTGGCCGATGTCGGGGATTGCGTCTCCCGCAGCGGCCGATAGCCAGGTGTGCGGCGACGAGTCGGCGCCTGTCGGCCACATCGCCGAGCGGCACCAGCAACAGCAGCCCTGCCAGATGGCCGAACTGGCTGGTCGCGACGATCCACCCGGTGAGGTCTGCCGACAGACCGAGACCGCGTCCCATCGGCTCCAGAACTGCTCGCGGTGATATGCGGGGTCGCTGTGGCGAGCGTCTATGCCGCGCAGCCGGCGGCGAGATTCACTCGCCGACCACCGCCGACGGCATCCTCCTGGACAGCGACACCACCCACGTGCACAAGACCCGACAGAAGCCCCCTCCGCTACCCCTGCGGTCTCGCCGGCCGGAAGCCACCTGTGACGGTGTACTGCTCGTTCTTCGTGGTGGTGGCGATCGCGGTGTAGGTGTCGCCGGCCGCGGGCCGGTCGCTTTTGGCGTGGTTGTACTGGACGGCGAAGATGTGGCGCCCCGGGGGTGCGGTTCGGCCTCGCTTGAGGGTCCAGCGGTAGCTCAAGGTGCCGTTCTCGTCGGTGACGGTCATGGTGAAGTCGTCCTCGGGCAGGGTCCGCCAGGCACCGGTGGACGCCACGCCGCCCGTCGGCGCGATGCGGACCTCCAGGGTGAGCGCTGCGAGTGGTGCGCCGGTCTCCAGGGTGATGTTGCTCTGGGCCCAGTAGGGGTTGCTGTGGGGGTCGACCGAGCCGTCCGTCCGGAGCGGTCCGGCGTGCGTGCGGGGTGGTGCGGTGGAGCTGGAGGGGGCGGAAGGAGTGGAAGGGGTGACGGCGCCGTCCGTCGGGGAGGCCGGTGACGGCACCGCCGGTACTGTGGCGGCCTCCTGGGCCGGGCCGTCACCCTGAAGGACGGTGGCAGTCGTGTACCCCCCGGCCAGGAGCACTGCTGTCGAGACAAGGGTGGCAAGGGTGACGCGCGGCCAGGAGAGGGGGCCGGCCGGGTGCTTCGCGGGACGGGGATTGCCGGTCATGCCGCGCCGGACGCGCGCCAGCATGGCGTTCCGGTCGGGTTCATGCGCGGTCGCCGCTTCCCGGAGCAGGCGCTTCAGGTCCTCCATCAGTTCCCCGTTCCGGTCAGTTCTTCGGAGGCGCTCGCCCCGAGGAGGCGCTGCAGCTCGGCCATGGCCTTGGAGGTCTGGCTCTTCACCGTGCCGACGGATATTCCGAGGGCGACGGCGGTGTCCTTCTCGGACAGGTCCAGGGCGTGACGCAGCACGACGCGAGCTTTTGCGCTCCCGGTCACCACTGTCACCACCGAGGACGCGACCGACCGTCAGGTCGGCAGTTCGGTCCCTCGTCCGCTGCGCGCTCGGTGGCCGGCGGGGCTCCGGCAAGCTCCCCGAGAGGGCGGAGCGCAGGGGGACGGTCAGGCTCGGGCAGACTGTGCAGGAGCTGTTCGTTGATGCGCCGGTCGCTACCGGACCCGGCTCGGCCGCCGGGACGAGTGGGACAGCTCCCAGCTCCCAGCTCCCAGCTCCCAGCCCGAGCATCTCGGCGGGCCCGAACCATGATGTAGGCGGGACAGTCCTCGTCGTCGAGACGGTCGTACGAGTCGTCTGCTGTCGTTCGCTCCTTCTGTGGAACGCGTAGAGGGGCCCTGGTGCCATATGGCACCAGGGCCCCGAAGGAACTGCTACACCATCTGCCGGCCCTGGTACTGCGCCGGCTTCCTGTTTCCGCAGACCCGACCCGGATGCTGTCGGGGGTGCTGGGATCGCGGTTGCTTGACCGGAGACCACCTCACTATCGATGTCCTGCGGTACCCGGGTTCAAGGCTTTCGCCCGGGCGATCCTGATGGTGCTCGGCTCCTCCGTTCTTCCCTCGGTGATCAACTGCTTACCAAACTGGGTACTGCGTACTGCTGGTGATGCGAACTACTCAGTGGCCTGTGACAGCGCCACCCTTCAGCAGCCGGCCCCGTCGCCCATCGTGCGCCTGCTCTGGCTTGGAACCCCACTGCCGAACCTCCCGGTGCGCGCGCCCGCAGCCGACGCCTTCACCGAGGTACTGCTCACTGACTTCACTGCTGGATATCGCGAACTGCACTTACGGGTACTGCCACCGCGTCGACCGCGGCCTTACTCATGGCGGCCCCTGATCACTGCGAGCCACCCGGTCCGGTCGTCAGTCCCGTCGCCGCTCTGCAACCGCTCTGGCTTCGGAACTCCACCACCGCACCGTCCTGCGAACTGCAACTTCAGGTACTTCTGGCCGGCAGTTCATCTCTGCCAGGCCTTGCTGTCTCTCTGGGCTACGAGAGAAACCATAACCACGTCACCACCCAATGTCTACTCCGACCAACATAGATTTCCGCGTGTACGACAGTGAGGAAATCGACCTCGAACGCGATGGAGGTCGGCACGCCGAACAGAGCCCTCACAGGCGAGGAAGGCTGAACGCGCCGACCGGAGACCGGTTGGCGCACGCGCGAGGCGGATGTCGCGGCCTCGTTGAACCGCTTCGGCTGGCCGTCATGGCATGGCGCTGGGGCCGACAGGGAGCGCCGACTGCCGCCGGGGGGGGCTCCGGGGGTCCCTATGCAGTTCGTCAAGATGGCGGGTTAGCTTGCTGGCGATGCCGGCTGAGTGAAGGGGGATGCGGTGGGGGCGTCAGATGGAGGGCCGAAGATGCGGGCCGTCGAAGAGTGGCGGGGCGTCTATGACCTGCTGGATGCCGTTCGGCGGCGGCCGAACGCATGGGTGCGTAACGGCTCGTTGCAGGAGTTGGCAGCACTGATGTTCGGGTATGGCCTCGCCCTTCAGGTCCACGATGTCGATGAGGTGTTCGAGTTTCACCATGGAAGTGGAGGGTTCGCCTCTTGGCTCAGCAGGACTCGTGGATGGTCGATGGCGACCGGGTGGGACGCCGCGATCGTGGAGAACCTGCCTGGCGAATCTCCGCTTGATGCCTTCTTCCGGCTCGTGGATGAGTACCGAGAGTTCGCAGGTCAGCCGGGCTGGTGAGCCCTTTCGGCGTGCGCCCGTTCCCTCCGGTTCGCGTTTCACCGCCGGCCCTCAGGGGCATCGCGCCTGTCAGCGCACGGGCCGTCCGCTTGCCGTGGCAACACGATGAACGCGGTGCCCTTGGCCAGATCGATGCTGGAGCGGGGCGGCGCACCGTCGCTCTCGTCGTCCCGCCGCAGCAGCTCCACCCGCCGCTGCTCCAGCTCTACCGTCTTGTTTCCGTTCACGACCGCCGTGAATTCATCGAAGGCCGTGTTCGACAACGACTGCCCCGTACGCCTGCTCAGCCACGGGATCAAGCCCAGCCCCGTGAACCATCGCCACACGCTCTCCACCAGGGCGAACAAGACCAATAGACACGCGAACGCCGGGAACGACATGGCCCACATCGCCACAGCTGGCCCCCCATCATCATCCTCGACACAGTTGACGGTCGGGAAACGGCGGAGGAGGCGGCAGCGTTCCCATCGGACGCGCGGACTGGGAGAACCCGGGACGCCGCCATCGGCCCGCGCGTGGACCGCTCGCACAGACACTCCGGCACCCAGCCCGGCGACGTCGTAAGTCACCGGATAGGGGTGACTCCCCATCTCGTTGCCGGTCACGGGCCTGTGCCACGGCCCAACTCCGCCGCGAACAGGGCAACGTGGCTCCTATTCCCCTTGCCCGAGTGGCTCCCGTCCACGCGGCAAGCGTTTGGTAGGGGTGTTCCAATCACGCTGAGCCTGCGCCGACGCGCAGTGGGGCCTGACCGCCCCGACCGGATTCAGCCGCGCGGTTCCGTGCCGCCTATGGCCTCTCCCCCGGAGAACCTCGCGGCCTTGAGCGTGGAGCTGACTTCCGAGGGCCTCGCCACCAGCGAGGCTGCCGCCCCGCCCTAGCGGATCGCCGGTGCCCGCTACGACGCGACCAGCCCGCCTTCGTCCCGCAACTGAGCCACCGCGCGTCTCACTTCACCTCGACCTTGATCTTCCACGGCGCGATGGTCAAAGGGCAGATCCGGCCGGAGTTGAGGCGGCACTTGGGTGTGGCGCTGATCGTGGCGACGCCCTGGTGCTGCGCGTGGAACTGCGCGGACGCGCTGCCTTGCGGTGTCGTGGCGCCCTTCGTCCGCCGGAGCACCGTGGAGTTGCTGGACTGCGGGATGTCCCACGTGTACGTACGCGGGCCTTCGTAATAGTGGGTGAGGCGCACGTCGATGTCGTCACCGAGGGACACCTCCAAGGGCCTCCCGCTGTCGGCGTTCGTGAGCGCGATGCGCTTGGCCGGCACCGCGGCGGAAGCAGGCGCCGCCGCCGTCAGCACCAACGCCGTGGCGAGCGGAGCGAGCAGGCATCTGGCTGCTTTCAAGGTTTCCCCCTCAAGGCTCCAACTTCCCGGCACCGCATGCCGGTTCAGGACGAACCACACCAGCGTCCTCCCCGGAGACCGAAGGGCGGGTGCGTTCAGCGGTACGACCCTCCTTGTGGGTGGCAGCGCGTACACGCTGACCCGGGGTGTTCGGCCGCAGCGGCCCATCCGCCGGGATGGAAACGGGTGGGAACCAGACCGCCGTCACAGCGGATCGTCGCACGGCAGTGTCCCTTTGGGGGCGCACCTCGGCCGATCCCCCCAACGTCTCGGCCCGTGCGGGACGAGGCCGGCCGTGCCTCGGTGGCCAGCTCGTGGGCGATGTGCCGCGCGCTCCCGCGAGCAGGCTGGTGAGCGCCTTCACCTGCTCACGGGCCTGAGCCCCCAAGCCCTCGGCGCGCGGGGTGATGGTGATGGCGGTCGCGGTCAGGCGTCGTGCATCGTGATGGCGTAGCCCTCGGGGCCGGCGAAGGTGAACATCCTGCCGAACGGGCCGTCCTGGGGCGCCTTGAGGATGGGGACCCCGGCGGCGTGAAGCCGGTCGTGCAGCGCCTGCGCGTCACTGGTCCGCCACCACAGGGCGACCCCGAGGCCGGGCCGCTCGACGGCGTCGAGATCCACCCCCGGCAGCGGCTCACGGACGGCGAAGGCAACCGGCTCGGTGGCGAACACCACGGCGCCGGGCGGCGAGGCGGGCGTCCGGCACAGCCCGAGGTGCTTCTCGTAGAAGGCGGCGGCCGCTTCGACATCGCGTACCTGCACAGCGATGAAGTCCGGCCCGATGGCAGTGGCAGTGGCAGTCATGAGTACTCCCCGATCCTTTTTTATGTCAGGACTTTGACATAGGGAAAGTTAGACGGCGCCGCACTTACATGTCAAACTCCTGACATGCACGATGGGACGCCCTCCAGCCACACCTCGCCCGCCGACGTCACCCAGCGCCTGGGATACCGCCTCAAGCGCACCGCCGCGGCCCTGCGCGGCGCGATGGACAAAGCGCTGCGCGAACACGGCCTGACGGTTCCGCAGTACGCCTGCCTCGAACTCCTCGACCAGCACCCCGGCCTGTCCAACGCCGAACTGGCCCGCGGCACCTTCGTCACCCGCCAGTCCATGAACGTCGTCCTGCGCGGACTGCAGGACGCCGGCCTCATCACCCGCCCCGCCACCACCGACCACGGCCGCGCCCTGCCCGCCCACCTCACCGAACAGGGCCACCACCGCCTCACCGCGGCACGCTCCGCCGTCTACACCATCGACCAGCGCATGACCCAAGCCATCCCGGGACAACGCCTCGCCCAGTTCCTCGCCGACCTCGACCGCATGACGGCGGCACTCGACGAGTAACACCATCCACACACTCCCGCGGCCGCCCGGGAGCGGGCACGAGACCGAGTCCTACACCGTGGCGGGGACGGTCCGCGCCGGGGAAGCGGCCGCTTGATTCATCACCGGCAACCCGGCGTCGCGCTGCGGTCGGCCCTACGGGCCCGCAGGGCCGGCGCCCCCGGGCTCGCGCGGCGGCCGCCGCCTCCAGGGGCCAGCCGTCGTCCTCACCGCCCGCCGCTCACCCGGCAAGTGGGGTCCTGACACATCCAGCCCTCGTCCCGCGCCTCTTTCGGGCTAACCGGAGATGCGTCACCTCATTTCTCGAACGACGATTCACGAGGACGGTTTTCACACCGCCATATCCCGTCGGCTCAGCATGAAGAGGACGCGCTGTGAAGGTTTGCTTGCTGGCCCCGCCGATGATGGATGTGGTCGAAGGTGCTCTACGGACGATCTCCATGGATGCCGAGCGGGAGTGCCCTCCCTACGGGATCTACATGCTGGCCGCGGCTCTTCGCCGGGAGGGGCATGAAGTCGTTCTGGTGGACCTGATCGCGGAGCAGAGCGTGGACCTCACGCCGCACGAAGGTGATCTGAAGGGTTGCGAGCTCGTCGGCGTGGGTGCCACGTCCTTGTCGTGGCCGAGCGCGCGGGTCGTGCTGCAGCAGATCGAGCGCATGCTGCCGGCCGTCCCCGTCGTCCTCGGCGGAATTCACCCGACGATGTTCGACCGCTACGTGCTGGAGACCTCTCCGGCCACCTATGTAGTACGCGGCGAAGGTGAACGCGCGCTTCTCCAGCTGTGCGAATGCGTCGGCGCGGGAAGGTCCGTCGCGAACGTGCCGGGTCTGACCTGGCGGGCGCCGGACGGGAAAATCATGCGCAACCCGGCCTCGGCGAAGATCGACAATGAGGAGCTGGGTTCCTTTCCCCTACCGGACTATTCGTCCCTGGCTCCGGGTGTGTACAAAGGGCTCGCGATCGAGTCGTCCCGGGGCTGTGCGTTCGACTGCTCGTTCTGCTCGACGTCGTACCGCCGGTCGTGGCGACCGATTCCGGCAGAGGAGTTCGTCGACCGGCTGACGGCCGTCATGCCGCACCTCCCACTGACCAGGTACGGCAGTACGCACATCATCGATGACGAGTTCTCGATGAATCCACGCCGGGCGGTACGCATCACCGAGCTGCTGCACGATCGCGGCATCGAGCCCTGGCTGGTCTACGACTCGCGGGCGAACGACCTCCTTTTCCCGGGGTACGTCGAAGGCATGGCGGACTTGACGTGCCAGTTCCTCGTGGGTGCCGAATGCGGCTACGACGAGGGACTCAAGAGGATCGGTAAGGGAACGACCACGGAGAAGCTGCGCCTGGCCGCGGCCAAACTCGCCAAGTTCGGCATCAGCGAGCGTGCCGACTTCTCGTTCATGCTCGGCCTGCCCTGGGAGACGATGGACGAGATCCGTGCGACGATCCGTTTTGCGGCGGGGCTGCACGCCGAGTTCGGGGTCCGGATCCTTCTCCAGTGGTACCTGCAAATTCCCGGTTCCCGGCTGTGGGAGGCCGACCGATCGGCCGGCCTGGTCAGCGAGGCGATGTACGACGACTTCGGATTCTTCCGCGACCTTTACCTGTTCCGGACCGGAGTGCGCATCACGCCAGGCGAGTTCTACGAGGTCGCAAACATGGTCGAGAGCCTTCAGCGTGCCACACGGATCCGCTACCCCGACCGACGCATGGTGGAGTTCACGTTTCCGTCCGCCATCGCCTCTTATTTTCCTCCCAGCGTCATGAATACGCGCGATTCCGGCCTCGTGCGACTGCGCGAGGTGAGCCGGCCAGGCAAGACCGTCACGGTCTCCGAGCCGACCCCGGTCGAGCTCGGTGTGCCTGTCGGTGTGCCCCGGCGGCATTTCGTCGGATACCAGTAGTCGAGGAGGAGCGTCGTGACCAGCGAACAGCAACAGCAGAAGGTCGAATCGACCGGGTATGTGCGGCTCATCGAGCGCTCCATCGATGACGGGCGGTTCCGGCAGCTGCTCACGTCCGATCCTGATGCGGCGCTGAAGGACATCGGCCTGTGGGTGAACGACCCGGATGAGCGGGCGCTGATGGCCGAACGTTTGGCCGAGAGCATGAAAGACCACGCAGCCGCAGGCGAAGAAGTCGCTTGTACTGCCTGCTTGGTGATCGTCGGTGTGGCCATCGGTACCAACCTCTCCGCACCCGAGTTGGCCGACCGGGAGGTCTACCGCCAGGAAATCCGGGCCCGGGTCGCCAAGGTCATGGAGGAACAACTCGAAGACTGACCCGCTGCCGGATGTCACCGGCGCCGGGTGCCTTCGACGAGTGGCCGGATAAGGCGCCTCGTCGGTCAAACCGGCCAGGCGCGGCCGTCGGACGTGGTGAAGCCCACCGCCGTGGGCACGGCGGTGGGCTTCTTCGAAGGATGATCGGCTGCACCCTCCGCCGGGGAGGCCGATGGCCAGGCCGCTTCCCTTCATGCCGCCGTTGCCACCCGCGCCTCCGGTCACCCCTCGGCCGCCGTCACCCCCGGTGCCGGCTCCGGCGCGCTCGCCGCTCCCCCGACCTGTCCGGCTGCGGCCCCGGTGTTCAGTACCCGATCGTGAAGCGGCGCTGGACGAAGCGGGGCAGTTCCGCTTCGTCGATCAGGGCGACGGCGGCGTCCTCCGCGGAGATGCGGCTGAGTCCGGCGGCATCGCGGACCGGTTGGTCGGTGCCGATCCGGAATCGGCCGGTGCGCTCGCCGGGGGCGATGTCCTCGGCGGGGCTGAAGTAGGTCCAGAGCCGGTTCGACGTGCGCAGGACGTTCAGGCCGTCCCGGGCCCCGCGTGCCGCGGCCGCGTACTCGCGAGGCAGTCCGAGCTGGTCGAGGGTCTTGTGCATCAGGTCGTCGGAGTCGGCGAGCACCACGCCGGGCGCTGTCTCCAGACTGCCGGCGCCGCCGATCACGATCAGCCGGGTCCTGGGATGACTCTCCAGGGCCTTGAGCAGCGCCCGGGCGGCGGTGGAGTGGACCGTGGGGTCGGCGATGGAGCGCCGTACGGTGTCCGCGAGGTCCTTGCGCGCGTTGCCCGGCTGGAACCCGCTGATCAGCACGTCCAGGCCGGGCAGGACGGCGGCGATGCTCGCGGGATCGAGGATGTCCACGCTTGCCCAGGTCACGTTCGCGCGGCTCTCGTTGATCTGTGAGGCGTCGCGGCTGAGGGCCGTGACGTGGTGCCCGCGGCCGAGCGCCTCCGTGACGACCCGACTGCCGATGGTGCCGGTGGCGCCGATCACTCCGATGTGCATGGTTCTCCCCTTGTTCATGCCCGGACATGCCCGTTACGGCCGCGTGCCCGAACGTCGTGTGAAAACTATACGGCGTGCAGTTTCCTTACGGCAATCAATACGGTGACGCTGCAGAGTGACCGCATGGCAGGTACCGGGACCAGAGGACGCCGTGAGCGGCTGCGGGCCGAGACGACGGCCGAAATCAAAAGCGTGGCGATCGAGTTGATGGCCTCGGGGGTCCCAGTGCGATCACGCTGCGCGCCATCGCCCGCGAGATGGGCATGACCGCCAACGCCATCTACGGCTGCTTCGCCACCCGCGACGACCTGGTCACCACGCTCATCAACGACGTGTACACCTCGCTCGCCAGCGCTCTGGACGCAGCCTGGGACAGCGCCTCTCCCGCGGATCCGGCCAACCGGATCCAGGCATGGGCGCGTGCCTTCCGAGGCTGGGCCCTGGCCAACCCCGAAGGCTTCCGCCTCATCTACGGCGACCCCGTACCCGGCTACGTCGCTCCCGAGGGCGGCGCCGCCCCGGACGCCGCACAGCGGGTCTGCACCGGCCTCACCGCCCTCGCGGCCGCCGCCTGGCCGCACGCCGAGCACCTCTACACGGACAGCGAGTTCCAGTGGTCCGACTTCGACGCCGGCCTCCTCGACAAGGTCCGCCGCCCGGCGTTCCCCGGCCTCCCGCCTGCCGCTGTGGCTCTCGCACTGCGCATCTGGGGCCACCTGCACGGCCTGGTATCACTGGAGATCTACGGCCATCTGCACACCCAGACCATGAACCCGGACAAACTCTTCCACGAGGAACTGACCCGACTCGTCCGGTCCTTGGGTATCGCGCCGAAGGGCTGACGGCCTCCGGGACCTCTGGGCCCATGAGCCGGGCGAGCTCTCAGCCACCTGCTCGTCGCGTAGGCAGACGACCAGCTCAAGGCACCCTGCCGTGCGGCTGCCCGGTACCACGTCACCGGGCCGGGCCACTGGGCGCCCGGCCGTGTTCGCGGCGGGGTCCTGCGCGGCGAGGAGGAGATCTTCGTACGCGTGGGGAGCACTTGCACCGCGGACGCAGCGGTGCTGCTGCCGACGGGCCACACCTCCAGCATCCCGTCGTCGTTCGTTTGCGAGCTCCGGTGAGCCCCGGTGAGACCTGGGTCAGTGTGCGCGTACGCCGTCGATGGCGATCGCCAGCAGGAGGTCGGCCTCGGCCGGGCCGTCGACGTCCTGCTCGGTGGCCAGCGCGATGGCGCCGACGAGCTTCAGCAGCCGGCTGACGGTGATCTCGGGGCGGACGGCACCTGCCGTTCGGGCGCGTGAAAGGAGGGCGTCTCCGGCATGGGTGATCATGCCGTGGCAGGTCTCGCCCAGTGTCGTGTCTCCGTCGCGCATCAGCGACGCCCCCAGTCCCCGGTTGGCCACGGCATGCGCGGCGACGGCGCGGAGCCAGGTGTACAGCGCCTGGCCGGGGTCCGGTTCGGCGAGCAGGTCGTCGGCCTTCGCGCACAGGGCCTCAACCCTGCCCTTGAAGACCGCTTCCAGAAGCGCCTGTCGGGAGGGGAAGTGGCGGTGCAGGGTGGCCGAGCCGACTCCCGCGCGGCGGGCGATCTCCTCCAGGGAGGCATCGGCGCCGTGTTCGGCGATCAGGGTCCCGGCGGCGGCCACGATCTTCTCGGCGTTGCGGCGCGCGTCGGCGCGCGTCGGCCGGCGGGGCGGGGTGGCGGCGTCTTTGGGCACAGGCACTCCTGACGGCTTGATAAGTGGGGTGGTCCTCCATATCGTAGCGAACGAGAAACGGAGAGCCACCCCACTTACGGGATGGCTCCCCTTCCGCACGGACGCGAGAGAGAAGAAACGTGAAGCCGACTCAGAAGGCCGTCGTCGTGGTGGGAGCCACCGGCCTGCAGGGCAGGGCCGTGACACATCACCTGCTCCGCGACGGCTGGCAGGTGCGCGCAGTGACGCGCGACCCGAACGGGGCGCAGGCCACAGCACTGGCGCGGGCCGGAGCGCGGGTGGTGCGGGCGCGGATGGAGGACGTCGACTCCCTGACCGCCGCGGCCGCGGGCGCCTGGGGCCTGTTCAGCGTCCAACCCACCGTCGGCTCGCCCGGCACCGCGCCGGATTTCACCGCCGAGGACGAAGTGCGCTGGGGCGTGAACGTCGCCGAGGCCGCGCACGCCGCCGGCATTGGGCACTTCGTCTTCACTTCGGTCGCCGAAGCGGACCGACACCTTGAGGAAAAGCTTCCGGTGAACCTGGTCAGCAAGTGGCGGATCGAGCAGCACATCGCCGCGCTCGGCCTGCCCGCGACCATCCTGAGGCCCGTGTCCTTCATGGAGAACTTCACCGGCGGATACGCGCTGCGGAACGGGAATCTGTCCACCGGACTGGCACCGGCGGTCCCCCAGCAGAGCATGGCCGTCGACGATGTCGGCGCCGTCGCCGCGCTGGCGTTCTCCCGGCCGACGGAGTGGATCGGCCGGGCGGTCTCCCTGGCCGGGGACGAACTCACGCCGGTTCAGATCGCCGCGGCCATCGGAAAGGCGCTCGGCATACCGCTGCCCTACGTTCCGATCCCGATCGACGCGATCCGGGCCCTGAGCGAAGACTTCGCCTACGCCAACGAATGGCTCAACGCACGCGGCTACCGCGCCGACATTCCCGCCACCCGTCGGATCCACCCCGCCACGGTGGACTTCGGCACCTGGCTGGAACGCACCGGCGCATCCCGGATCGCCGCGTTCCTGGACTCCGCGCGCACCGCGGGACAGGACGCGTGAGCGCCCGCACCCCCGGCCTCGGACGCATCGGGATCTGGGCGGGGGACTTCGACGCTCTCTCCGCGCCCGAGATCCGTAAGGCCGCCGCCACGATCGAGGACCTCGGCTACGGCACCCTGTGGTTCCCCGAAACCATGGGGCGGGAGGCCATGGCGCAGGCCGCGATCCTCCTGTCGGCCACCCGGCACATCACCGTGGCCGCCGGCATGACCGACATCTACGCCCGCGACCCCGTCACGGCCGCCGCCGCGCAGCGTACCCTGGAGGAGGCGTTCCCCGGTCGGTTCCTGCTCGGCCTGTGGGACAGCCACCCCAGCCTGGCCGAAGACATCCGCGGCCACCGCTTCGGTCCGCCCGTTCCCACCATGCGCTCCTACCTCGACGCGCTGGACACCGCCCCGTGCGGGCCACCCGACACGGCTGCCTCACCGCACCGCGTACTCGCCGCCCTGGATCCCGGCATGCTCGCCCTCGCCGCCGAACGCGCCCGGGGCGCGACGGTGATGGGCATGCCCGTCGAGTACACCCGCACCGCCAGGACCGTCCTCGGAGACGACGGCCTGTTGGCCGTCACCCAGTTGTGCGTGCTCAGCCGCGACCGCGCGGACACCGCCGGCCTGGCACGCGCCACGGCCGCGGCCGCCCTGCCGAACCGCCGCGACCTGCTGCGAGGACTTGGATACCAGACCCCGGAGGCGCTCGACGACCGGCTGGTCGACGCGCTGGTGGCCCACGGCCGTGCCGAGGACATCGCCCACCGCGTCCAGGAGCACTTCGACGCCGGAGCCGACCACGTCAGCCTCCACCTCATGACCACCACACCCGACTCCCCCTCCGTACGGCAGTGGGAGCAACTCGCCACGCACCTTCCCGTCTGACCGGGCACACCGCGGCGCGGACCCGCCAGGGGCCGGCGGGCTCGTTCTACTCATTCGGGAGCGTGCGCGGGAGGACGGCGGTGATCGTCATGCCCGCTTCGGCTGCCGCGTTCACAATGGTGCGCTTCAGCTCTTCCGTTTCCTCCGGCGGCAGCGGGTCGCGCTGGTAGGTGAGTGACATCATCCAGTCGTCATCCGCGTAGCGCCACAAGTTCAGTTCGACCAGCCCTTCCTCCCTGGGGCGCAGCACCCGGCTTCCGAACTCCTCATCCCAGTCGTCGTCCAGACGGCCGCGTCGCCGCAGCCCTGTCCGCTCGCAAAATATGCGCAGCCGCCCGCCGAGATCACCCTTCATCCTGACCGCTAGCTGGTCAGCCACCGCGTTCTCCTCACTGTCGGCCGATGATCCAATCGCTGTCACGTTATCCCTGTGGAGAAGCCTCGGATCTTCCACTTCGTCTACCGACCGCGTCGATCGGCGGACCGTATCCGTCGAGGACGTTCGCGTGTGGGCCGCGAGGTATCGCGGCAGGCGCTGGAACACGGGCACCGGGTGACCTGCCTCGCCCGCGGCGAGAGCGGCGAAGTGACCGAGGGCGCGGAGTTGGTCGCGGCGGACCGGCGCCACCCCGCAGCGTACGAACAACTGGTGGGCCGGGACTGGGACGCTGTGGTCGAGGTGTCGTGGCAGCCGGGCTTAGGTCGGTGACGACAGGCCGGGGACGGGATCCGAAACGGCGAAACGTTCGACTGTCCCGATGGCCAGGTCGATTGCCGCGCCGTCGGAGGCGGGCCGGCGCGCAGGCGACTGTCGCGACACGCCGACGTCCTCCCCGACCGGCGTGGCAACGGGGAGGACCATGGCCTGTATGACGAGCAAGGCACAGCGGCGAACCGTGATCCTGGCAGGAGTGGCGGTGCTCTCCCTCCTCACAGTGGCCTGTGAGGAGGGCGGTAAGGGCAAGGCGGCGGCCGTGAATCCCTCCGTGTCCACCGCTCGCTCCGCCTCGGCCCCCAAGAGCACCGCTGCCGGCCCGGGCATCGCCGCCGGCCCGAGTACCGCCACGGGGCCGAGCACCGCCGCCGGCCCGAGCACCTCCGCGGGGCCGAGCACTGCCACGGGTCCCTACGTCCTCAATCTCATCGGCGAGGAGAGCGTGGACAGAGGCCGTCCCGATCGCCACCCCAAGGATCTGGTGCTCTCCGAGTTCACCACCCTCAAGAACATCCGCTGGCAGGAGTGGGACACCGACAAGGCCGTCGGCACGGCTCAGGCCACCGGCACCTGGTGCATCGAGACCTGCGGGGACAAGCCCCTGAGCGCGACGGTCACCCTGTCCGACCCCAAGTCCGTGCGTGACGCCAAGTACTTCTCCACCTTCACCCTCAAGCTGTCCAAGGGTTACCGGGCGTACGACGCCGAGGATCTCCAGGGCAAGAGGCCGCTCGCCACCCCCTGACCTTCGCCGCCACTCCCCCGCTCTGGTCCAAACGGATCGTCGGTTAGTCAGATGCCTCACCGCGCCTGCGGGGACGCGGGGCGGGCGGTGTCCTTCTTCGGCCGAGATGCGTGGGCGACGAGGAAGAGGAGTGTTCCGCAGACGGCGACGAGGACCCAGCCGGGCCGGGACGCGTGTGCGAGCCCCGTCGGGCCGGCTGTCGCGACGAGGCCGCCGGCGATGGCGATGCCGATGGCGGAGCCGAGCTGACGCGCGGTGGAAGTGATCGCTCCGGCTACGCCGGCACGGGCGGGAGGCAGTCCGCTGACCGCGGTGTTGGTGATCGGGGCGTTGGCGAAGCCGAACCCGATACCGATGAGCGAGTAGGCGAGCAGGAGCAGGAGCACGCTCGTGTGCTGGTCGAGCCCGACCAGGCAGAGTCCGCCGACCGTGATGAAGCCGCCGGCCAGGGCGAGCGGCAGCCGCGGTCCGAGGCGACCGACCAGATGGCCGGACAAGGGTGCGCAGACGGTCGCTCCGACGGCCATGGGCAACGTCGCCGTCCCGGCGGCCAGAGGTGTCCAGCCCCGGGCGTCCTGCAGATAGAGGGTGTTGAGCACCAGTGTCACGTTCAGGGCCGTGAAGACCGCCACGGCGCCCAGGACCGCACTGCTGAAGACCGGGCTCCGGAAGAGTCGCGGATCCATCAGCGGTTCGCCGCGGCGGGATTCGACCCGTACGAACGCGACCGTCGCCAGGGCGGCGAGCGCGTACATGGCCAGCGCCGCGGGCGATGTCCAGCCGATGCGCGGCCCTTCGATGAGGACGCCGACCGAGGCCCCGATGAGCGCTGTCAGCAGAGCCTGCCCCAGGAGGTCGAGCCGCCGCGCCCGCGGTGCCCGGGACTCCGGCACGTACACCGCGCTGAGTACGAGGGCGGCCGCGATGACTGGTGCGTTGATCCAGAACAGGGACTGCCAGCCGAACGCCGCGACGAGAGCGCCGCCCGTGACAGGGCCGGCGGCCATGCTGAGCCCGAAGACCGATGCCCAGACACCGATCGCCCGCGCTCGCTCCTTCGGATCGGGCATCGCGTTCACCACGATCGCCAGCGCCACGGGGCTGAGCATCGAGGCACCTACGCCCTGGACGGCACGGACCACGACGAGTGCGCCCACCGAAGGGGCGATCGCGCAGGCCAGCGAGGCCGTGCCGAAGACGACCAGCCCGAGCTGGAACACCCGTCGGCGTCCGAACCGGTCCGCCAGCGCACCGGATGAGATCAGGAGGCCGGCCAGGACGAGGGTGTACGCGTCCACGGTCCATTCGAGACCGCGGGTCCCGACACCCAGGCCGCGCCCGATCGTGGGCAGGCCCACATTGACGATGGTGGTGTCCAGACCCACCAGGAACATGCTCAGGCAGCAGACGGCCAGCACCGTCCAGCGTCTGCGCGCACTGAGAACGGGCTGAACAGGGTGGGTCATCGTGGTCACGGTCCGTCTCTCTCACATCCGGGGAGCACTTGCCCGGCAAGACTCCGGCCGGACGGCGACCGCGGCCCAGCACTTTTGCGAAGGCTGCAAAATGGGCTCCGTGGACGCGGAACTGGAACAGATACTCGACGGCATCGGGCCCCGGCTGCGCGCGCTGCGCCGCGACCGTGGGCTCACGCTGGAGGCGCTCGCGGCTACGACCGGGATCTCGGTGAGCACGCTGTCCCGCCTTGAATCGGGCAAGCGGCGCCCGACCCTGGAGCTGCTCCTCCCGCTCGCGCGTACGCACCGCGTCGCACTCGACCAACTGGTGGCCGCACCGGCCAGCGGTGACCCTCGGGTGCATCTCACGCCGCTGCGCAAGTCGCCCGGCAGCACCCTCGTGCCCTTGACGCAGTACCCGGGGCGGGTGCAGGTGTTCAAGCAGGTCCTGGCTCCCCGCGAGCCGAAGCTGGTGACCCACGACGGCTACGAGTGGCTCTACGTCCTCGCGGGCGAGCTGCGCCTCATCCTCGGCGAGAACGAACTCACGCTCCGCCCCGGCGAAGTGGCCGAGTTCGACACCGGAGAACCGCACTGGTTCGGTCCGGCGAACACGAGCGCCGTGGAGATCCTGCACCTGTTCGGACCGCGAGGCGACCAGGCCGTCGTCCGCGCGAGGCCCTCTGCGACTCCCCCGCCCCGCCGGCCATGACGAGCCCCTCGTCGACCACGTCACGGCGCGGCCGATCGCGGGGGGGCACGTCGGCGCGGACAGGGCCGCGAGGTGACGTGAACCACAGCTGTGGGCTGTCACGGTTTGCTGGTGTGGGGTGTCTCGATGGGCGTCCAAGGAAAGGGGGCGGGTGTGATGCCAGGGCGTGGATGCGTAGGACAGGTCATCGGGATGGGGCGCCGAGCGCGTGTGCTCCGGCCGCCGTGCCAGGGGAAGGGGCGGGTTCGGCCATGACTGAGGACGCCTTCACCGAGCACCGGCCGCTGCTGTTCACCATCGCTTACGAGATGCTGGGCAGTGCGGCGGACGCCGAGGACGTGTTGCAGGAGAGCTACCTGCGGTGGAGCGCGGTCGACCCGGCCGTGGTCGAGCATCCGCGCGCCTACCTGGTCCGCGTGGTGACCCGGCAGGCTCTCAACCACCTGCGCGCGGTCAAGGCGCGGCGCGAGGAGTACGTCGGCGCGTGGCTGCCCGAGCCGATCCGCACCGCGCCCGAGGTGAGCGAGGACGCGATCCTGGCCGAGTCGGTGTCGATGGCCATGATGCTCGTCCTGGAGACGCTGAACCCGACCGAGCGCGCGGTGTTCGTCCTGCACGACGTGTTCGGCTACACCCACGGCGAGATCGCCGCGTCGATCGGCAAGAACGAGGTCACCGTCCGGCAGATCGCCCACCGCGCACGCCGGCACGTCCACGCGCGGCGCCGCCGCTTCGAGCCCGACTCCCGAGCCTCCCGGGAGATCGTCGAGCGGTTCCTGCTCGCGACGGCGACCGGCGAAGTCCAGGCGCTGATGGACCTGCTGGCGCCCGACGTCGTGCAGGTCTCCGACGGCGGCGGGAGAGTGTCCGCCGCCCGCCACCCCATCACGGGCCGCGCCGACGTCGCCCGGTACGTCCTCGGCGTGGCCCGCACCAGCGTCACCGCGACGACCCGCATCGAGCACGCCACCTACAACGGCATGCCCGCGGCACGCTCCCTCACCGACGGTGAACTCGACTGGCTGCTCGCCTTCGAGATCCACGACGGACGGATCACCGGCCTCTACGTCATACGCAACCCGGACAAGCTGCACCGCGCCGATGCGGTGCGGCCACTCAACAGGGGAGAACGCCAGCCATGGAAACCATGATCGTCGAGCGCACCATCGACGCCCCGATCGACGACGTCTTCGCCTGGCTCACCACGACCACCAACTACACGAGCTCGCCCCTGGTGCTGCGCTGCCGCCTGACCCGGCACGGCGAGACCGCGCCCTACGGCGTCGGCGCGGTGCGCGGTCACCTCTGGCTGATCGGTTGGTTCCGGGAACGCATCACCCACTACGACCCTCCGTACGCCACCGAGTACGTCGTCGAGCGCAGCCTGCCGCCGTCCAGGCACGAACTCGGCCGTATGACGTTCACCGAGGTCGACGGCGGCACCCAGGTCCGCTGGACCACCCGCGCCGAGATACCCGTCCCGTTGCTCGGCCCCTTCCTCACCCGGCGTGTCGCGCGGCCGATCATCACCCGCACCTTCGGCAACATCCTCGCCGCTGCCGACACCGCGCTGGCCCAACGCCCTGGCCGAACATGACGGTCACGCACACGGCAGTGGGCCCCGGGGCCCGCTGCCGTCACCGCTCCTGCGCGGGAAGGCCGGTGCGCTGCGAGGCCCGCTCCGCTTTCTCGTCCGCCCCTTTTCCGTGTAGTCCCGGCTGATCCTCAGCGGGATTCCCCGCGGTGTGCCCACGGGCCGGTGGATGATGTGGCATCTCGGCAGAGGACCCAAGGGTCGCGGGGGCGGGGGGCATGGGGTGGGAGCGTTGGAGGCCCTGGAGCCGGAGGATCCACGACAGGCGGGGCGCTACAAAATCGTGGCCCGGCTGGGCGCCGGAGGAATGGGCCAGGTGTACTTGGCGCATTCGCCCGGCAGGCGCCCGGTCGCGGTGAAAGTGGTGCGCCCGGAGCTGGCCAAGGACCGTGAGTTCCGGCGTCGCTTCGCCCGCGAGGTGAGCGCGGCCCGGCGGGTCAACGGCGCTTTCACCGCCGGTGTGATCGACGCCGAACTCGGCGGCTCCCTGGCCTGGCTGGCCACGGTCTACATACCGGGACTGTCGCTGGGAGAGGCGATCTCCGGGCACGGCCCCTGGCCGGCACCCTCGGTACGCGCCCTGGGCGCGGGCCTGGCCGAGGCCCTGGAGGTGATCCACACCGCCGGGGTCGTCCACCGGGACCTCAAACCCTCCAACGTCCTCCTCGCCGCCGATGGCCCGAGGGTGATCGACTTCGGCATCTCGGCGGCCGGTGAGGCCAGCGTGCTGACCAGCACCGGCATGACGATCGGCACCCCCGGCTTCATGTCTCCGGAACAGCTCACCGGCGAGCCCGTCGGACCGGCCTGCGACGTCTTCGCCCTCGGCGCGGTACTGGCCTACGCGGCCACCGGCGTCGGACCGTTCGGCACCGGCACTCCGCACGCACTCCACTTCCGCGCCGTGTACGAACAACCGAACCTGGACCTCCTACGCTTGTCTGGCCAAACAGCCCGACCAGCGCCCCACCGTGGCCGCCCTGCTCGACCGGCTGACAACCGCCGACGGCGGGGGCGAAGGCGGAGGGACGGCCACTGGCACATTTCTGCTCACCGAACCCGGCTGGATGCCCGACCGGATCGCCCGGCTCATCCGCGAACAACCCACGCACACTCCTCCGAGCCTGCCCCAGGCACCACCGCCGACACTGTCGGAGACACCCCCCGCACCGCCGGCGCCCCTTCTCCCGCCCGCCGAGCCGCCCCGCGTCGCGCCCCCCGCCACCCCGGCACCACCGGCCTCCGGAGCGAATCAGACTCTCAGCTCAGCCAGGGAACAGCCCGAGCCGATCCCAGCCTCGCCCACCCTCGTCACCAGCGGAACCGACTCGGAAGAACAGCCCATGGAAGCGGCCCTCCTCGGACGCGACCATGCACTGGTCGGCCCACTCGACGCTCCCGGACCAAGGTCCGAGCCAAAGCCGGAACCGCACCCCCGCTGGAAGCTGCCGCTGACAGCCGCTGTTGGGATCGCTCTAACAGCCATAGCGATCCCAGTGATCGCGAGCCTTGGCGGTGGAGCCGATTCCGGCAGCGAATACGGTGAGGCTGCCGGGCGCGAGCAGACGAGCTCCTCGCCGAAAACGACGGAGACGACGAATACGAGGAGAGAAAAACCTCCGAAAATCGCAAAACTGCCTGTTCCATGCAAGACGCTCTCCGTAACGACGGTCGGGCAGTTGGTGCCCCACCCGGATAAGAAGGACGGCACAACCATCAAGAGCACGAGCGGCGACAGCCTCGGCACCTGCTATTGGAGTGGACTGAACAACGACCACCAGTTCCGCTGGCTCAGCGTCCGCACCAGTCGTCACGGCTCGGGCGCCGACCTGGACAACGGCGAAAAGATCGCCAAGGACGCCTACGCCGAGGCGATCACCTACGCCCAGAAGGACGAAGGCGCCCAGAACACCAGGACCGAGCCGGTATCCGGCCTCGGAGACCAGGCAACCGCCGTCAGCTACGACCGACGGAAGGACGACGACGTCTCCAAGGACGCGATTCTCGTGGTGCGTATGGGCAACGCCGTGATCAAGCTCAACTACAGCGGCACGAGCTACTCCGGCGCGGACGCCCCCGACTCCGCGGCAATCATGAGGGGCGCGACAACGGCGACCGAGGAAGCCGTGGAGTCGGTCATCGAAGCCAACACGTAGCCCCCCGCTCAGGGGACTTACTCGGGCGCCCTGTGATGGGGGCTGGTCACCGCGCACGGCGAGTGGTCAGCCGGCGGTGGCCATGCGGCGCGCGAGCTCCTCGTTCGAGACGTCTTCCAGGTGGGTGAGGAATACCCACATGTGGCCGTGGGGGTCCTTGAGGATGACGGTGCGGTCGCCGTGGAACATGTCCCGCGGCGGCTGGAGGATCTCGGCACCGGCGGCCTCCGCGCGCTCCGCCAGGCTGTCGACGTCCGGCACGAAGACATGGAGCGTGACGGACGTGCCTCCGCCGAGTGAGGTCGGCGCGGCGAAGGAGCCGGCCTCCGCCTCGTCCACGCTGGCGTCGCCGAGCATCAGGGCCGACCGTCCGATGGTGATTTCGGCGTGCAGAATTCCACCGCCCGGAGCGTCGATCCTGAAGTCCTCACGAGCTCCGAACGCCCGCTGGTAGAAATCGATCGCCGCGGCGGCGTCGTCGACCATGATGTGCGGGATCACGGCGTAGCGGTAACGGTCGGGGATCTCGGTGTGGGTTGTGCGCTCGGTCATGGCGAACCTCCTTGAAGAGCACCGCTGGTCGGTTCCTGCGGCCCTGAAGGAGAACCTAGAAGCTCAAGTTTGGTTCAGGTCAAGGAAGCGCTCTTCATCACCAGGTCCACCTCGCGGCTCTCCGTCCCCCCGGCCGGCTGCGCGACGCCGAGGAGGAACGCCGAGCGGCTGTCGTCCACCGCGATGAGAGTCAGGCGAAGATGGCCCGGGGTGCCCGTGCCTCGCTTGTCCGCGCTCACCCTCAGCGCCACGGTGTGCGCGGGGCGACCGCCCACGGTCGCGGGTCGGGACTCCTCGAGTTCGGAGCTTCCGTCCGGGTAGAAGAACTCCGCGTTCGAGCGGGCCGCTCGCTCGGCCTGCCGCCGCAGAGCGGGCTGCGGTACCGCACCGGAGCGGCCGGCGAGGACGGTGCTGCCGCCTTCGCCGCCGTCATGCTTCTTGGTGACCGACGAGGTGAAGGCTCCGATCAGTCCCTTTCCCTCGTGGTGCTCCCATCCCTCGGGTATCGCGTAGGAGAGCCCGGCCGCGTTGTCCGTCACTCGGGGCCGGCCGGCGAACGGCGAGGTGTCCTCGTCGCGTGTCAGCCACCACCCACCGGCGATCCCGGCGACCAGCAGCAGAACCAGCGCCGCCACGCCGCCGACCACCAGCGTCCGGCGGCTACCCGGCCGGCCGGGCGGGGAAGAGACCGGGGGCGCGGGCGGAAAGGCGGGGTGCGGTGGGTACGGCTGGGAGTCGGCGAGGTGGGGCGTAGTGGTCATGATCCCAGCATCCACGACCTGCGCGGGGGGCCGCCTGAGCGCTCGTACTCAGTCACGTACTCATGAGCGGCCGCGTGGGCCGCTTCAACCCTGACTACTCCGTGCCCGGCGGCCGACCCCACGGTGTCTCCAGCGCCGTCCGCAGGGCGGTGACCGTTTCCCGGCCGATCCGCTCGGCCAGTTGCTCTTCCAGCCGTTCGAGGATGACGCCGGCCTGGCGGTGTGCGCGTTGCCCTTCCGGGGTGCGGCGGATCAGCCGTTGACGGGCGGAGGTGGGGTCGGGGACCTGTTCGAGGAGTCCCGCGGCGACCAGGCCGTGCACGGCCTGGTGCGCGGTCTGCCGGGTGACGCCCATGCGCCGCGCCAGCTCGGACACCGTGGTGCCCTGGTCGTCCAGCACGGCGAAGAGCTGCGCCTGCGTCGGGGAGACCGGCGTGGCCCCGGCTGCTTCCAGGGACGTCAGCAGCCCCTCTTCGAACCAGCGCCGGGCTTCGCCGAGCAACTGGGGAAGGTTGCGGTGGGTGGGCTGCATCTGTTCCTCACGATGGCAGAGGCGGGGACGGGCTCATATCCGACGGCTTGCTTACCGGCAATCTCTCATGTCAGGCTACCTGACGTTCCTGACGGGGTCGATCCGAGGAGACCGCATGACCATCGAGTACGCCACCCGCTATCGGCGAGCCTCACGCATTCCCGCGGAGCCCGGAAAGCCGTACTTCATCGAGAAGGGCGAAGGGGACCGCGCCCACCTGTTCGGCGACCTGATCACCGTCTACGCGGGCGGCGAGCAGACCGAGAACACCTTCAACTTCTTCACCGTCGAAGGCCCCAAGGGCGATCTCATCCCGTCCCATCTGCACACCGACACCCACGAGGTCTTCTACATCACCCAGGGCGCCGTCCGGCTGTTCGTCGAGGACACCGAGGGCAACCAGCAGGAGAAGCTGCTCACCCCCGGCGACTTCGGCTTCGTACCCAAGAACTGCCGGCACGCCTACCGCATGGAGCGCCACCACAGCCAGGTCGTCGGCGTCGCCGCCGGTCCCGGGGCGACCTTCGAGCGGTTCTTCGAAAGTCTCGGCGCGCCCTCGGAGCAGCTCGGCCTGCCGCACGAGCCCGTCATACCGGAGCCCCACAAGTTCGCGAGCGTTCCCCAGCAGTACGACGTGCGCTTCCTGCCCGACCACCAGTGGCGGACCTGACAGCGGCAACGGGTGCCGTCGGGTGACAGCGGTGCGGCGTGTCATTGTTGCCCGATACCGGGGTAGGGACCTGCCATGCTCTTGTTGATCACGACGTGGTTAGCCTCTGCCACTGATCCCCGGACCGGCAGGCATCCGCGGACGATGACGCCCGTGACCGCCCGTGTGAAGGGCGCATGCGATGGGTGAGCTGCTCGCCTTGTCGTCCGCCCTGTGCTTCGGTGTCACCCATTTCGTCAACGGTCTGGTCTCGCGGCGGTTCAACGGGATGACCGTGGCGTTCCACGCCCAACTCGGCGGGACGACGCTGGCGCTCGTTCTGGCGCTGTGTCTGGCCCAAGGGTCCGCGTCGGTCGCGGATTTCGGCTGGGGGGCGCTGTCCGGGGTCGGGACGGGAGTGGGGGTCGCCTTCCTGTACCGGGCGATGTCGCAGGGAGCGATGAGTGTCGTCGTTCCCGTGAGCGATGTCGGGGCCGTCGCCCTGCCGGTACTGGTCGGGGTGGTCTTCCTCGGGGAGCGCCCTGCCGCGCCCGCGTGGGTGGGGATCGCCGCTGTCCTGCCGGCCCTGTGGCTGGTGTCGCAGAACTCGCCCGGCGCGGCCGGGAAGGAGAGCCGTGCGGTGTCCGCGGGCGTGCCCAGCGCGCTGGTCGCCAGCGTCGGGTTCGGTCTGCAGTTCCTGGCCATGTCTCAGGTGGACGACGGAAGCGGGCTGTGGCCGGTGGTCCTGAGCCGGGTGGTCTCCGTCGCGGTCATCGCCGCGGTTCTGGTGCCCTACGGCGGCCACTGGACGCTGCCGGGAAAGCCGTGGGCGGCGACGGCGGCGGCCGGCGCCCTGGGCACGCTCGCGATCGTGCTGTACCTGGAGGCGACCAGGCGGCAGCTGATGGCCGTGGCCACCGTGCTCTCGTCCCTCTACCCCGCCGTCCCCGTCGTTCTCGCCCTGCTGTTCCTGAAGGAGCGCCTGAACCGCCGCCAGGTCGTCGGCCTGGTCTGCGCGGCGCTCGCGGTCGGGCTCATCGCTCTGCGCTGAGCCGCCCGGGCCATGCCCCTCAGCCGCCCGGTGGATGTCGGCGTCGGCGGCCACGGGTACGGGTGCGCATTTTCCCGCCGGACGTCGGACGCGGGCGCTCGGGGTCGGCGGTGGCGTCCGCCGACGCAATTGCGCGGTGGCTCCTCCGGTGTCACCGCTCTCCTCCCGGTACGGGCGTGAAGTCGCGGCTGGCGATGTGGGTCGGCCGAGGGGCCGGCGCGGCGAAGGGCGCACCAAGTGTGTTGTCGACGCTGTTGAAGACGATGAAGACGTTGGAGCGCGGGTAGGGGGTGATGTTGCCGTTCGAGCCGTGCATACAGTTGGAGTCGAAGAAGGTGGCCGAGCCGGGACGTCCGGTGAACTGCTCGATGCCGCCCGCCTGTTCCGCGAGGTCCCGGACCGCGTCCTCGTCCGGCATTCCGACGGCCACCGAGTGCGTACGCAGCGAATGGCGGTGGTGATCGGGCGGGGTCTGCCCGACGCAGGGCACGAAGGTCCGGTGCGAGCCGGGAATGATCATCAGGCTGCCGTTGTAGGGGTGATTCTCGGTCAGGGCGATGGAGACGCTCACCGCGCGCGGGGCGGGCATGCCGTCCTCCGCGTGCCATGTCTCGAAATCGGAGTGCCAGTAGAAGGGGCCGCCGCCGAAGCCGGGCTTGTAGTTCACCCGGCTCTGGTGGACGTACACATCGGAGCCGAGTAGGTGGCGGGCCGGTCCCACCACCCGGGGATCCGCGGTCAGGCGGGCGAAGGTCTCGCTGATGCGATGCACCTCGAAGATCGAACGGACCTCCTGCGACTTCTCCTCGATGACAGCGCGTTCGCCCTCGCGCAGGGCGGGATCGGCCGCGAGGCGCACGGCTTCGTCCTGGACGGCACCGATCTCCTCCGGGGTGAGCAGGGACTCTTCCACGTGGTAGCCGCGCTGGTCGAACGCGGTCAGGTCCGCGGTGGTGAGCGGGCCGTCGCCGGGCTTCCCCCAGACCGTGGGGTCCGGGCGGGGCATGACCGGGGCGGCGCTCGGCAGGCGAGTGGGGTATCGGTCGGTCGATGTGGCTCCCATGATGGCGATGTCTTCCTTTCTAGAGCGGGTGCCGGTCGTGGCAGGTGGCCGCCGTGGTGCCGCAGGCGTCCGGCGCGGGCAGGTCCAGGGCGGGGTTCCCGTCGAAGAATCCGTTGGGCCGCAGGGCGAAGCCGGTGCTCACCACCGGCATGGCGGGCCAGTCCTCCGGGCGTACGACGTGGTGCTCGCCGAAGGTGTGCCAGAGCACCACGTCGGTGTCGGCCAGCGGCCGGTCGTCCCGTACGTAGGCGGGCAGTCCCTCTCCGCCGCGGCTCTGGTTCGGGTAGTCGCCGGCCGCGTACATCTGTGCGGGGTCGTACGCGGTCACCCACAGGTGCCCGTAGCAGAAGCGGGCCCGCTCCCAGGCCTGGCTGCCCTCGGGCTGCATCGGCAGGAGCCCCGAGCCGGGCACCAGCTTGTAGCCCACGGGCTGCCCCAGGCCGTTGCGCCGCCGTGGATTGACGATGTTCCAGAAGCGGCCGGTGGCGGCCCGGGCGGTGCGCTGCTGTGCTTGTCGCTCGGAGCGGAGGAGCCGGTGCCGGGTGCGCCAGGCGTTGGCGTGCGGGTTGCGTTCGTCGACGGGGAGAGCCACGGAGTCCACCTCGTAGACCGAATTGCTCGGTCCGTCGAGGGCCATGTCGAGGCGCATGGAGAAGAAGTGCTGGTGGTGGGGGCCGTAGAGGCCCGGGGCGACGGCGGTCCCGTACGGCGGGCACTCGTCGGCGAAGGCGCCCGTGGAGATCATGCCGGTGAGCTTGACCTCGAACTTGATCGTGCCGTCCAGGTACAGGTACCAGAAGTAGCCGTATTGATAATTGCCGAGGACGGCGAAGGAGGAGACGACCAGCCGGCGCTGGCGCCTGGTCACGACCTTGCCCGTACGGAAGTCGGTGTGCTTCCAGGCGATGTTCATGTCCTCTTCGTGCATGCAGACGGCGTTGGGCAGCGTCACGGGCTCGCCGTCCTGGTCGTGCACCACGGCGTCGAAGTAGTGGATCTCGCCCAGGCAGTCGCAGCCGAGTTCCAGGGCGTTCACCATGAATCCGGCCCCGTACTCGCCCTCGTCGAAGGCGTTCTTGCGGTAGTGGGTGAATCCCGGGTCGCCGTACGGGGTGTACATCTCCGCCAGGGAGGCGCGGTGCAGGATCGACCTGACCCGGCCCTGGTCCTCATATCCGACCTGGTGCAGGACGAGCCCTTCGCGGACCGTGAAGCCGATGCGGAAACGCCATTTCTGCCACTGGACCGCATAGCCGTCCACGGTGAAGCTGGGGCCCTCGGGCTGGGTGATGTCGATCGGCCTGAGGTCCTGTCGTTCTTCCACCACGGCCGGCCAGTTGCCGTCCGGGGCGCGCACGGCCGGGTCGTAGTTGCCCGACAGCGGGGGCAGGGGGACGGTGCCCTTGTCGGTCACCTCCAGCACTTCCATGGAGTCGAGGTCGACCAGGGCGACGAGGTTCTCCACGGGGCGGGCGTAGCCGTTGTCGTCGGGGTGGGCGCGTACGAAGGTGAGCGGGCACGCCAGCCGCCTCCCTGACGCGTCGTCGAGTTCCCCGGTCCAGCCGGTGGGCCAGGCGTCCACCATGGCGAGGGAGAAGTCCTCGACCCCCCGGCGTCGCATGGCCCGCTGCCAGCGGGGGTCGGAGCGCACGGCCGCGTCGCACTGGGCGAACTCCTCCCCGGTCATGGCCGGCTGCGCGCCCGGGAGGTGCCGCCAGTCGACGACCCGCTCCGCGTCGAGGGACACGACGGCTTCGTAGGTCCGGCGACGCGCGCGGTCACGCAGCACCATGAAGACCTCCCTGGGCACACTGCCGTCCTGGCGCGGCAGTCGTCGCTTGTCCGGCTCCCGGAGGGAGATCATCACGAAGCGGGTGTCGGCCGTGAGGTCCTGCTGGGCCCTCACCACCCGCACCGCCTCCCGGATCTCCTCGGGGGTCAGGGGGGCCAGGGGATGGAGCGCGGTGGACATCGCGCGGGTCGTCATGGTCATGGGGCCTCCTTGTGCCCAGGGGAATCGGTGCCGGGCTCACGCCGAGGGGGAATCGGTGCCGGGCGCGGGCGGGTGCCGTGGGGCTCGGGCCGCTCTCTCGGCGGCCGCCGTCAGGTCGTGCCGTAGCGCCCGGAGGAGGTCGTGGCGGGCGCCTTCGAGGTAGAAGTGGTCACCGGTGAACGAGCGGTGGACGACAGGGCGTACGGCGGTGGTCCGGTCCCACTCCTCCTGATGCTCGCGGCGCACGCCGGCGTCCCTGTCGCCCGCGTATACGGCCACGGGGCAGTCGAGCGGTGCGCCGGGCGTGTGGGTGTAGGTTTCCGCGACGGTGAAGTCCGCGCGCAGCACGGGGATCATGAGGCGGACGAGTTCCGGTTCGTCGAGGGCTGCCGGTGGGATGCCGCCGAGGCGGCCGACCTCGGCGAGGAATTCCTCGTCGGGCAGGGTGTGACAGCTCCGCGTCGTCGCGGCCGCGCGGTGGGGAGGCGCGGCGGCGGAGGCGATCAGCAGGGCAGGCGGGGCGGTCGATCCGCTCAGGGCGCGTGCCGTCTCGTAGGCCAGTACGGCTCCCAGGCTGTGCCCGAAGAAGGCGTACGGAACGTCGTGCGTCTCAGTGGGCAGGAGGGGGCGGAGTCCCTCGGCGGCGGCCTGGGCGAGGTCGGCCATGTCCGTGCACGGCGGCTCCTCGTATCTGCTGTCGCGGCCCGGCAGCACGATGGGCAGGACGTCCACCTCCGGGCCGAGCAGCCGCGTCCACGGCCGGTAGACGGAGGTCCCCGCGCCGGCGTGCGGGAAGCACAGCAGGCGGATACGGCAGGTGTCGTGTGGCCCGTTCGAGCGCACCACCCACCTGCTCGGGTCAGCCATCGTCGTCACCTTCCTCGCGGCCCGGACGCAGGCGTGCCGTCCTGGCCAGGTCTCTGACGGTGGGTGCGGCGAGGAACTGCTCCAGTCGTATGTCGAGCCCGCGCTCGGCGCGCAGGCGGGAGACGAAGCGGGCCGCGTGCAGGGAACTTCCCCCGGCGGCGAAGAAGTCGTCGGTCGGGCCCAGGCTCTCGACGCCGAGCACACGGGCGGCGAGAGCTGTCATGGCCCGCTCGTCGGGGTCGCCGCCGGGCTCCGACCCGTGGTCCTCCCCCGGAACCGGTCGCCGAGCGCGGGCCGGTGGCAGAGCGTCGTGATCGACCTTGCCGTTGCGCATCATGGGCAGGGAGGCGACGGTGGCGAGCGCGGAGGGGATCATGTATGCGGGCAGGGAGCGCCTGACGTGGTCCACCAGCTCCTCGACGTCGGGCACGGTGCCGACGGTGGCGTCGGGCACGACGTGCGCCTCGATGCGTCCGTCCACGACCCGGACCACGGCCGTCCGCACCACGGGGTGCCGCTCCAGCGTGCACCGGATCTCGTCCAATTCGATGCGGTGGCCCCTGACCTTGACCTGACCGTCGGTCCGGCCGATGAAGTGCAGCACTCCGTCCCGGTCCATCCGGACGAGGTCACCCGTGCGGTACAGCCTGGCTTCCGGCCGGTCCGTGAAGGGGTCCGGGACGAAGCGCTCGGCCGTGAGTCCCGGCCGGCCCCGGTAGCCGCGGGCCACGCCTGCCCCGCCCACGTACAGCTCGCCGGGGTATCCGGGCGGAACGACCGCACCGGTCTCGTCGAGCACATGGACGGTGACGTTGGCGAGGGGACGGCCGATGGGGACGGGGGCAGCCGACGCGTCCCGCGGTCGGCAGTGCCAGCTCGTCACGTCGATGGTGCACTCGCTGGGGCCGTAGAAGTTGTGGAGTTCCGCCGACGCGCCCGAGGCGTGGAACCGGCGGCACAGCTCCGGGGACAGGGTCTCCCCTCCGCAGAAGACGTACCGCAGACCAGGGATGTCGGCCGGCCCCGGTTCCCGCTCCTCCAGGAGCAGGTCGAGGAGGGAGGGTACGCATGCCAGTACGGAGACGTGGTCGCGGCGCATGTCCTGGAGCAGCCGGTGAGGGTCGCGGGAGGCGCCCGGGGCCGCCACGACGAGAGTCGCCCCTGACATCAGGGGCGCGAAGATCTCCCACACCGAGATGTCGAAGCTGAGCGACGTGTGGTGGAGCACCGCGTCGCCCGGGCGCAGGGGGAATGTGGCGGCGTCCCAGCGCAGCCGGTTGGCGAGGCTTCGGTGCTCCACTTCGACGCCCTTGGGGGTGCCGGTGGAACCGGAGGTGTAGATCACGTACGCCAGCGCGTCCGGCCGGACGCGCGGGGCGCCCGGGCAGGCGGGATGGGCGGGAGAGGAGCGCAGCTGCTCCGGTGTCAGGACCGGGGCGGCGCCGGTCGCGATCCGGCCGGTGAGCTGTCGACTGGTGACGACCGCGGCGGCCTTGCTGTCCTCCACCATGAAGGTGATCCGCTCCGGCGGGTAGCCGGGATCCAGCGGGAGGTACGCGGCCCCGGCCTTGAGGACGGCGAGGATCGTCATGACGGTGTCGGCGCCGTGCTCCATGCAGAGGCCGACGACGTCGTCGGCGCCGATGCCGTACTCGGCCAGGGCGCGCGCCAACCGGTCGGCGCCGGTGTTCAGTTCCCGGTAGGTGATCTCGCTCGTCGCCGTGCGCAGTGCGACCGCCTCGGGGTGCCGCGCGGCCGCTCGTTCGAACAGCTCGTGCACGCACGCGCCGGTCGTGGGGTCGACGGCGGCGTTCCGTACGACAGCGGGTTCCCGCAGCCGCGCCAGCCTGCGCGGGGGTACGCCGCCGCCGTGCCGGCCGATTCCCCGCAAGGGGGTGGTTCCTCCCGTCGGCGACCCGGTCTTCCGGGCAGGCCGGTGCGCGGCCGGGTCGAGCCTGGCGGTCTCCGCCAGGAGGAGGCGGTACCCGACCGCCACCGGCAGGCCGTCCCGCAGACCCGACGCTCCGTGGACGTGCACGGCGTGGTGGACGCACTCGCGCAGCACCGGCCACAGGGCCTCGCTCACCGCGGTCGCGTCGGTCTCGATCCCGGCGCGTTCCGCGTCCTGGGCCGCGCCCCGGCGCTGCCGGCTCCCGTGCTCGTCCAGCCTGAGCAGCTGAGCGTTGTTCTCCAGCCGCAGGGCCTCCAGGCGCGCCCGCTGCGTGGCCAGGGGAAACGCGATCGCCTGCTGGGCTCCGATGGGCCGGCCGAACTGTCGTCGTGCGCGTGCCCGGCCGATGGCGGCCTCCAGCGCGGCGAGCGCCATGCCCAGGAAGTGCGCGTTGCGCAGCAGGGTGGTGGCGGCCCACAGCGAGGCGGCCGGCGCCCGGAACACTTCCGCGCCGCGGTGATCGGCCGTGTCGGCGCGAAGCTCCCACAGGTCCCCGCCCGGGGTGGGGCGGCGCACGCCGCCGGTGGCGTCCACTTCCACGCCGCTGACCTCCTCCGGTGAACCGGCCGCCGGAAGGAGGACAAGGCCGGGGAGGGCGTCCGTGAAGCGGTAGGACGGGGGCCCGCCATTCGGCGTGCGCGGGGTCTGCGGCCGTGTGGGGGTGGCCAGGCCGACCGTGGCCGTTCCGTCGAGGACCGATGCGGCTCTCCGAGGTGCGGCGGCGGATACGGTCGGCAGGGCGACGATCGCGTCGATGGCATCACTCGGCGCGAAGGCACGGCCGAGCCGCTCGGCCAGCATCGCCGCCTCGTGCCACGTCAGTCCGAGGCCACCGTCGTCCGCGCTCAGACACACCCCGTTCCATCCTTCACGGGTCAGGGCGTCGCGGGTGCCCGCCAAGGTCGCACCGGCGCTCGGAGGGGGCAGGACGTCGGCGAAGTCACGGACGAGCTGTTGCTGCCATCTGGGGGTGTTCGGCATGTCAGACCTGCTCCTCCCATGGGTCGCCGCCGTCCAGGAGGTCGGTGGCCATGGTGGTCAGCTGGATCTCCGAGGTGCCGGCGGCCAGGGTCAGCCCCGGCGCTTCCCGGGCCGCGAGCGCGAGGTCGGGGAAGTGCGCGTCCTGGGGAGCCGTCGGTCCGAGCAGTTCCCAGGCCAACCAGGACACCTGCTGGGCCAGTTCGCTGGCCCACCACTTGGCCGCGGCGGCCGCGGCGGCGTTCAGGCCGCCTTCGGCAAGCCCCTGCACGGCCCGCCAGGCCAGCAGCCGGCAGGAACGGATCTCGGCGTCGAGGCGCCCCAGACCGTGCTCTCCCTCCGCTCCGGCCAGCTCTCCGCGGGCGCGCAGTCCGGCGACCAGCTGGTCGAACCAGCGGCGGGCCCGGCCCGCGAAACAGATGCCCGTCCGCTCCACCCCGAGCGCCTCGGCCAGCAGGGACCAGCCCTGGCCGGGCTCCCCCACCAAAGCGTCGGAGGGCAGCACGACATCGTCGAGCCGCACGGTGAAGAACCGCTCGGGGTTGACGGTGGGGATCGGCGTCACGTGCACCCGCGGGTGGTCCATCGGCACGATGAACATGCTGGTGGAGGCGTACGCGTTGGCACCGGGGCCGTGGGCGCGGGCCGCGCAGATGCCGAACTCGGCCCGCGAGGTACGAGCGTTCCACGTCTTCGTGCCGCTCAGGCGCCAGCTGTCGCCGACCGGTTCGGCCCGTGTCGTGATGCCACCGAGATCGCTGCCCGCGTGCGGCTCGGTGAACAACACGGAGAAGACGGTCTCCCCCGCCGCCATACCGGGGCAGAACCGGCGCCGCTGATCTTCAGTGCCGGCTGCCAGGATGGTGGCTCCGGCATTGTCGATCGTGTTCACCCGCACGCTGTCCGGAACACCGTGCAGCGCGAGTTCCTCGGCCGTCACCGCGGCGGCGTACGGGCTCGCACCCAGACCTCCGTAGAGCCTCGGCCAATGCGGTGCGAGCCAACCGCGGGCCCCGAGGTCCCGGTAGATCCGCTCGGCGTGGGGGCACTCCTCGTGCGAGGGCGTCGCCCAGATGCGTTCGAGCTCGTCGCGCGATTCCGGCCGGGAAAGAACATTCCTTATTCCATTGCGTAATTCTGGATCGTCGATGACCGAGGGGGCAGACACGGAATCTCCGTTCCGGGGCTGGGGAGCCGACTTTCGGCGGAGAGCGGGGCCGGGGGCTCAGGGGCGTGGCCCGTCGCCACGCCGCGTACGCACGTCCGGTCGGACGGCGCCATTGACCTGGGCCGCTCCGGCGGGTAATCCCAGTGTGAGGGGACGGCCCATGGGGATGTCAACCCCCGACCGGACAGGCGGAATTGGGCCTTCCGAAAGTCGTGCGGGGGACTTCCCCGCAGGAAAATTCCAAACGAGTCAATTTCCGCCCACTGCCCCGACGGGCGTGCCGCACAGCTTCACCATTTCTTCAATTCCAGGCGGTCTCGCAGGTCAGAATGCATAAGGTGAGGCCGCATCAGCACTCGTACGACGGCGGGCCGTTGACAGCCTTGCGAGCCGGTTCCTAGCTTGGCTCCTGTCCTAGCTTGGCTCTTGAGCGGACGGCGACCACTGACCGCCGGTCGAGTCAGCCGCAGTCGATCGCCGAGCGACCGCTCTCCCTTTCTCCTGCCCTGCCCGGTGTGCGACCGGCGCCGGCATTCCTTCTCCGCCGCTTTCTCCGGAAGGCGGCCATGAAACGTTTCCCGTCGTGATCCACCAACGGAAGTCAGGAATCATCATGACGACCTACCAGCAGCAGGCCGGCGCCCTGGACGAGCAGAAGGCCACGGTCAAGTCCGTCTACCAGCAGGTGGCCGACGAGTACGACGAGCGGATACCCGGTCTCGGACCCAGTGACGACATGTTCACCCGGTCCGAGCGGGACTTCCTGCTGGAGAGCATCCACCCCGGCGAAAAGGTCCTGGACATCGGATGCGGCACCGGCCGATTCACCGTCCCCATGGCCGACATGGGAGCGGACGTCAGCGGACTCGACATCTCGCGTCCCATGCTGGACGTGGCCGCGCGAAAGTTGCGCGAACGCGGCCTGAGCGCGGAACTGCGCGAGGGCGACATGGCTCAACTACCCTTTCCCGACGCGTCCTTCGACACCGTCACCAGCATGCTGGCACTGATGCATGTACCACTCCAGGACAGGCCGGCTGTCTTCGCCGAGGTCCGCCGTGTCCTTCGCCCGGGCGGCAGGATGCTGCTCGGGGTCAAGAACTCCCTGTTCGAGGAGATGTTCAGCGGTGACCGTTTCGCTTCAGTGGATGTCACCGACGTGGAAAGCAAACAGCTCCTTTTCACCAAGACCCGCAGCGGCGAGGAGTACGTCGCACCTTGGTACAGCTTCAGCCCGCGCGACCTCACCACGCTCTTCGCCACCGTCGGGATGACGGTCACCCGACTGCGCGGCAACTCACCTCTCGCCGTCTGGCTGGCCGATGAAGTCCTCCGGGACGAGGCGGTCAGGTCTTTCGTCAGCAGGACGGAACGCTTCCTGGCGGAGGTTCCCCCGTTCAACCACTTCGGCTATCACCTCTTGGCCGAGGCGATCAAACCCGCGGTGTAGCCATCGCCGGGCCGGTACCGCCGCCCGGTCGGCCGTTCTGAGGCGTGTCAGAGAATCGCGGTCTCGATCAGCTCGGTGGTGGGCAGCTCGCGGCGTACCCGCTGGAGTTGGTCGACGCTGAGAGGCGCCTGGGTGACCACCAGGCAGCGTACGCCCCGCAGCGGGGCCAGCCCCCGCGTGGCGAGAGCGGCGAAGGTCCGGGCGGACAGGCGCGCCACCGTCACCTCCTCCTCCCGGATCAGCGCGGCCAGTTCGGCGTAGGACAGGTCCGCGGGTGGTACGAGCAGCCGGGCACCGTTCATCAGGGGCGCCCACAGGCCCAGCGCCGAGCCGGCGGCGGAGGCGGGGGCACAGCCGAGCACGGTGTCGGTGGGGCGTACGGGCAGGAAGCGGCCGTCATCGGCCAGGGTGGTGAGGGCCTTGTGCGGTACGCATACCCCCCACGGCACATCGGCGGGCCCCCGCACGGGCAGCAGGTAGGCAGGGGCGTGCCCCGGGACATCGGCCGGCGGCGGCACGTCGTCGACCCTGGGGACAGGGCCCGGTGCGGGGTGGAGCAGCAGCGGAGCCGGGTGGGCCCGGCGCAGGGACGCGGCGAACAGCTCCTGCGTGATCACCGCTGCCGCACCGGTATTGCGCAACATCGCCCGCACGTACGCCGTGTCATGGTCGGCGGGATCCAGGGCCAGGTAGGCGGCACCCGCCTTCAATACCGCCAGCAGAGCCACGACCTGCCCGGCGGACGGCTGGGAACACACCGCGACGGTGTCGCCCCGCCCCACCCCCACCGCCCGTAGCCGGCCGGCCATCCGGTCGGCCTGTTCATCGAGGTCGGCGTACGTCAGGACGCCGTCGTGAGCGCGTACCGCCGTACGGTCCGGGTGAGCGGCGGCCTGCCGTCCGATCACCTCGTGCACCGCGACCGGGACCGGCTCGGCGGAGGTGACCGGGCCGTCGACCCGCGATTCGGGGGCAGCGGACGCTGTGCCGAGTGCGGCGGCGGCGGATTCGGCGAGGATGAGCGGCACCTCGGCGGGCGCGACCGGTATGACCGGCGTGGTGACGGATGCGGAGGTGAGGGTGGGGGCTGTCATGGGTTGCCTTGTCAGTCCTTGATTTCGCAGATGACGGCGCCGGAGGAGACGGAGCCGCCGATCTCGGCGGTGATGCCCTTGACGGTGCCCGCGCGGTGCGCGTT
>NZ_JBVHJJ010000018.1:1467-165168 GCF_055560115.1 Streptomyces sp. NPDC023527 | reverse complement strand
GCGCGCGCTTCGCTCCGCGAAGACGACGCGCCGTCGCTACGCGACGGATACATCGCGATGCTCCGCATCGCTGACACTACGTCACTCCGTGACGTAGGCCGGCCACTTCGTGGCCGGTTGAGATCCCGCTCCGCGGTCTCTCAGCGGAGTTCGCTCCGCGAACTCCCATGGCTGGCTGTACCAGTGATAATGCGTCAGGGCTGCTTGGGTTTGCGGGAATCACGCGGATACGGGTCGTGCTCTGCGTCCGAGGGACGCTCCCTCCGAACCTGAGTGTCTCCCCTGCTGGAGTCTCCACAGTAGCACTTCCTGGGTGCTTCCTTAGTGGAGTTGCGAGCAGAAAAGTTACGGGATCTCTGAGAATCCGGGGCGCTCCTCTTCCGGAGGAACGACGTCGGCTTCGCGGAGGATGCTCTGGATCAACTGGCTTCTGTTCTCGGAGAGTTGGCCGTTCCTCTGGGCGGTGCGGGTCTTGCAGAGCCAAGGGCCGATCATCACGCGCTCTCCGTCAACGTCGATCCCCTCCCGGACGCCAGGAGGACGGCCGTGTCGTTCCACGAAGGCGCGCAGCAGGGTGGCTGTCTGTTCGAAGGAGCGGCGTTTCCTGGTTCTGGGGGTGCTGGGTGTGGCGGGGGTGGTGGTCTTCGTCGTGGTCAGGGTGATGTGGTTGGGGGTGAGGCTGAGGCGGGCCAGGAGGTGGCGTTGGCCGTCGTCGAGAGTGCTCCAGGTGGCGAGTTGGCGGTGCAGCCAGGTGCCGGCTTTCACGCCGTCAATCACGGTGTCGTGGCGCAGAGTTGCGGGGTCGTGTCCGGTCTGGAGGTGGCGGGCCAGGAGGTGGTATTTGCGGTGCCAGTCGGGTCCGTGCGGGAGGAGCCAGTCGGGGTCCAGGGCGGTCAGACGCGTGTGGCGGGGCTTTGGTAGTTGGCCTTTTCGGGCGAGGCCGCGTTGGTCGACGAGGAACTGGCCGCCGGGATCCTGGGCAGGGATGGCGAGGTGGCCGTGTTCGGCGTGGAAGGCCTCGATGAGGGTCATGTTGCCCTCGAAGGCGGCTTCGTGCTCGTCCCAGATCACGCCGAGTGCGTCGAGTTCAGCAATCCAGTCGGCAGTCAGGGTGCCGCGGCGGTGGGCGGTGCGCTGGCCTGCGATGAAGGCTCCCAGGCGGTAGCCGTAGGCGTCGGTGTAGTCGACCGGAACCTTCAGGTGGCCGTGTTCGGCGTGGTAACGGGTGGCGGCAGCCAGGCCCGCGCGGCGGGGCGCGGACAGCACCGCGCCGGCCGAGGGCCAGGCGAGCAGGTCCATCGCGCGGGCGATCGCCTGGGGGTCGAGGGTGAAGTCGAAGCGGAACCGGCGGGTGATCAGGTGGTGGGTGGTGTCGTCCAGGCGGTGCGCGGTGGTCTTGCGTGGGGCGCGGGCGGCGATGGTCTGGTCGTGGTGGCGCAGTGCTGCGGTGATCAGCCAGAGGGCTTCGTAGGGGGTGTCGAGGAGGTCGGTGGGGGCGGCGTCGGGTGGGATGTAGGCGGGGATGACCAGGCTCGCGGTCTTCACATCGACGGTGGGGGTTTTACGCAGGGCGCGGCCCAGAGCCTGGACGATCCGGCGCACGCTCTCGGTGCGGGAGGCGAAGACGATCGCGTCGACGGCTGGCAGGTCGATGCCCTCGGACAGGACCTGGGCGTTGGTGATCACAGCGCGGTCGGCCTTCGCAAAGTCGTTGAGGAGTTTCGCGCGCTGGTCAGGGGTGTGGTTGCCGTTGATCGACGAGACGGACAGGGTGCCGGCCCAGGAGGGACGCTGCTCAGGCGGGAGGGTGCGCAGGGTGTGGGGGAACTGGCGGGCGAAGTCCGCGGCGTCCGCAACCTGCTGGAAGTAGACGATCACATGCTTGAGGTCGTGCTCGGTCATCGCTTTGAGGACCGCCAGGTGCAGAGCAGTCGTCCGGCGCGCGGTCGGGGCGAAACCGGTGTGCGCGCCCTCGGGGTCGGTCAGGACCGTGCGCAGGTCGGTGTCGGTGATGGTGGGGACCAGGAGCTGGTAGTCGGCCAGGACGCCGTCCTCAATCGCAGCCGCGTGAGTGTAGGTGTGCAGACGGGGGCCGAACACCTTCGGATCGTCCATCGAGGCGATCAGGGACGGGGACTCCCAGGCCGGTACGGTCGACGCGGTCCGCTTCGGGCCCGGGCGGGCATCCGGGGCCTCGGCCAGGCGCGGCGGCTCCCACTCATACGGCGTCGCGGTCAGGTACAGGCGGCGATCGGTGCGAATCCGGGAGGAGTCGTGGATCACCGTCCATTCCTTGTCCCAGGAGCCCGCGGTGCGGTGTGCCTCATCCACGATCGCGAGATCGAAGACCGGAGCGGGGAAGACGGAGTGCTGGATTTCCTCGATCCGCCGAAGCGAGTCGAGGGTCACGAACACGGTCGCTGGCTCGTTCTTCCTGGCACGCTGGGCCAGCCAGTACGCCAGGTACTCCCCCGAACCCGTGGACACCGCCCCTGCCTCGGTCAACACGGGATGCTTGTGTGCCTCGAGTGAGGACACGGCCATCAACGGCTCGCGGCGGCCATCCGCACGGGCGGCCTGGGCCCACTGGCCGATCAAATCCCGGGACGGCACCACCACCAGCAGAAACCGGGTATCGAGGGCCTCGGCCGTCCGCAGGGCGATCAGCGTCTTGCCGGTGCCGCATGCGGACACCATGTGGCCACGCGAACCCGGCTTCCTGAGACCGCGTACCCCACTGTCCACCGCCGCCTGCTGATCCGGGCGCAGCGTACGGCGGACGGGCGCGATGGCGTCGGCCAAAGGCGGGTGGCTGTCCGGAACAGCAAAACGGGGGTTGGTGGCCATCAGGTGGTTCCCTTGGAAAAACGGCTGAAGGTTCGCAGGGGTGGGGCGGGCGGGGGTCACTGATAGAGGAAGTCCGCTCCCCACACCTGGAGTCCGTCGACCAGGGCGACGGCGGTGTCCGCTGCTTCCCGGAGCTGTGCGGCTGTGCACGCGTCGTAAATGGCGTTGGTTGCCCTTGAGTTGTGGTACTCCGCGGCAAGCCGGCGGAAGGTGACCGAGGGACGGAAAACGGTATCCGCCGACGCTTGTTCGTCCACGAGCTCCGCGGGAAGCCCGCAGTACGTCTCCGACGTGATGAAGCATGCCCAGTCGACCAGTTTCCGCGTCGACCACACATCGTGTGCGACGCGGTCAAGGAGCAGCGGACGGCAGTGGGGGTCAGGACATTCATCCACCGTCGCGTAGAACAGCTGGTCCACCAGGACAGCGTCGGCCCTGGGTGCAACCGGGTACAACTCGGACGGCGGCACGAACTCCCGCTGCCGACGGCGGACCGTGGCCGCACTGTGTACATGGTCAGCGCCGATCGCCATTCTTTCCACGGTCTCCTTCAGCAGGCTCATTTCCGGGCATCACAGTTCATCGTCGCGCGCCCTGGGTGCACAGCGGCCGCAAAACGACAAACACGCGGCACAGCGGTAGATCTTCTAGTAGGGCAGGGGGATGGTCACCGGTAGAGGAAGTCCGTCCACCACACCGAGAACCCGGAGGCAGGTTCGGCTGTGTAGGTCGGTTTTCGGGTGCGGTGCAGTGCGTGGGGTTCAGGCGGCGAAGCCGATGTTGGTGACGTACTCGTACTGGCCCCACTGCGAGCCCAGGTCGACGATCTGCTCGGTCCAGGCGTCGTCCAGGGCCTGGTCATCGCCGGTGGACCAGGCCTCGATGACGGCCTCCCAGCGGCGGACGTTGAGAGTGCGGAACTCTACGACCCGCTGGTGGGAAGGCCGCACGCCGGACTGATTGAGCGGATGGATCTCGACGCGGGTACCGCAGCCCGTGCGGTTGAGGCGGGCCAGGAGGTAGCGGGCGACGTTGTGACGGCGGACCGCGCGGTAGGCAGCGTCGATCCGGGCGACGTTGTATCGGGTGGGATTGCGGGTGCCGGCCAGCCATGCCTTCAGAGTGCGGTCGGTGACGGTCAGGCCCGCGTCGTGGGCGGCGGCGCGAGCGCGGGGGGTGCGGGTGAGGTAGTGCAGGCGGGCGAGCAGGCCGCGCCGGGTGGTGATGGGAGAAGCGATGAAGTCGGCGAGGGCGTCGAGTTGGCGGGCGACGGCCTCGTGGCCTTGATGCCTTGGGCGCCGTACTGGCCGAAATCGGTGGTGCGCTCGGGCACTTGAGGTCCCCTCCCCCCGTCAGTTCTCGTCGGTGGGTGCGGCGGCGGCCGGGTCGGTGGGTGCGGTGCCGACGGAGTAGACGTCCTTGACCTTCACTTCAAAAACTCCGCGGCCTTCCGGGAAGACACGCCGCCAGTCGCCGACGACGTGGAGTTCGTCGGTGCCCATCACACGGACGACCGTCAGGCCGGCGTTGTGCGCCTTGAGGGCTTTGACCCAGAGGTTGGCGAAGGCCTGCGAGCGGATCAGGTGCATCCAGTCCGGACGGTACAGCTCCCGGTTGTAGTTCGACTCCCCCATCGTGGAGACGAACTTCGAGTACATCGCCTTCACATACTCCAGCGTCACCTCGTCCCCCTCGGCGATGGACCGGTCCCGGGCATCCTTGAGGGCGATGCGGAACTTCTCCAGCAGGTTCTCCGTCGCGCCCGAGGTGAACGACTCGTGGATCTCGGGGGGTTCGCACAGGGCGTACTTCGGGCCGGACAGGCGCAGCAGCAGGCGCAGCGTGGGTTCGGTGACCCAGAGCGGGCCGGGTTCGTCACGGTTGCCGATCGGGTTGGGCAGGTGGGCGCCGTGCTCCCATGCGGGCGGGGTGATCAGGTGGACGCCGGCGCGGCGGCGGTCGTGCACGTTGCCGACGGTGTGCTCCAGCTGCCCGAGCGGCAGGTGCGTCTTGAGCGCGCTGAGGTAGGCACCGTTGATGTCCAGGGCCGTCACCTCGTGTCGGCCTGCGGGCAGTTCGGGGCAGGTCCACCGGGGGCGGGCCTCCCAGATCTGGTCGGCACCACGGGCAGACTGCTTGCGCAGGATGTCCGGGATCCACGGGTGGGCGACGATGGCATAGCGGCCGCCCCTGCGGCAGTCGTCCAACAGGGCCATCGCATCCGGGATCGCCCGCTTGACCAGGGCCGCGGTCGCCGCCTCCACATCGCCCTCATGAGCCTCAAGCGCCTCGGCCACCGCCGCCGCAATCGGGCCAGACGGGTCGGCGTCGGACGCGGCCCGCACACGGCGGCCGGCGGGCACGGCCTTTACCGGCTTCGCCGCGCGGTCCTCTGGCCGTTTGGCCGGGGTGTCGGGTGCGGGGGCTGTGGTGGCGCACTGAGCGAGGTCAAGGTGCTGGGGAAATCCGGCGACCTGGTGGAGGGCAGGCTGCCCGCACAGGACACACGGCTCGGGTGCGGCCAGGGCTTCGCCGTCGTCGGCTTCCGGCGCCGGGTACGGCTGATCAGCCGTACCCGGCCGCTCCGCAGCCGTCGCAGCATCGCCGCCCGACGTGGCGGGCCCGAATTGAGGGAGATCGGCGTGAGCGGGGGTTTCGGCCTGCCAGGCGGCATCAAGGTCGGCGAGCTTGGCGTGAGCACCTTTGAGGAAGTAGGCGTAACGCTCACGGACGCCACCGGCCGGGTCGCGGCCCGCTTCCCAGCCGCCGACCGTGGAGGGGCTCACCCCCAGCGCCCGGGCCACCTGCGCGCGGGAGAGGTCCAGTGCTTCACGCAGGGCGCGGCGCTGCTCGGCCGGGGGCAGTTCGGCCTCTTTGCGGGCCGCGGCCAGCAGGGCGTCGATTGCCTCGAACTGCGGCTTCACCGCACCTCCCCCTTTACGGGCGGCCGCTGCCGTCCGGCACGGCGCACGTCGGGTAGCGCCTCGCACGCCCGGGTCGGACCCGTCAGGAAGTCCAGGACATCCATGCCGTAGTGCACGGCCAGCGCCTCGCAGTCGGCCAAACTCCAAGCAGCGACTCCGGACTGACGGCGGCTCACCTGCGCCTGCGTCACCCCCAGCGCCTCAGCCAGCCTCGCCTGCGACTCGCCCGAGGCATGCATCAGTGCCGCCACCGCCAGCCGCACCCGTTCCGGCAAGGACATTCCCATGACCTCACCCTACCAGTTTCATGCGATTTATGCATTATTTATGATAGATTTGCATAGCTTTCTTGTGGCGGCCCGCGGCCCCGGAGCGCGGGGAACGGCCGGACGACAGGAGGCGGGCTCATGGTCCATCGGGTCTCCGCACCGGGGCACACCGCCGCGCCCACGTGTCCGAGAGCGAAGTCCATCCCCACCGTGTCGCGGGGCGCGGGTCAGAGCACCAGCGGATTGTCCCGAGTGAGTCCGATGGTGTGCATCTGGCGGCGCAGCTGCGCGGGCAGGTCGTTGTCGACGATGATGACTTGGTGCGGGCGTGCGTGCGGCGTGTCGCTGCGGGCGCCGGCGATGTGGTCGAGGAAGTGCGCGTACAGCCGTGCGATCAGCTGCTGGTCCTCGTTGCCGTATCCGACGTTTTTGCGCGGCGGATCGATGATCAGCAGGGACAGCAGATCGGTGGCTCCGGTGACCAGCGCGTGGCTGAGGAATGTCATCCGGTAGGCCACGTTGATCGCGGTGCGGACGCCGTGGCCGACCTTGGTGAGTTTGCCTGCCCTGACCTTCGGCAGCAGCGAGTTGTGATCGATGCGCGCACCAGGCTCTCCGGGCAGCGACAAACCGCCGATGATGGCTGCGAACTGCTCCTCGATCTCGGCCAGGGTGGTCTGGCGTCCGGACAGGAGGTTCTTGCGCGTCTTGATGTCCTCGCGCACACCGCGCAGTTCTTCCTCGGCCGCGCGCAGCGCCCGCTGCAGTTCGAGCAGCCGCCGGTGCGGGTCGAGTTGCCGCTCGAGCATGCCGGATCCGGGTGCGGGCACCGGCATGGGCAGCTGAGAGTTGCTCGATCTGCCCGGCCAGAGGCCCGATCTCCAGACGGGTGCGCTCCTCCAGCTCCGCCCGCGCCTGAGCGAGAGCATCCTGGGCCTCACCTGTTGCCTTGGCCACCTCGACCGCTCGCTGGTGCGCCGTGGCCAGCGCGGCTTCGGCTGCCAGCACGACCTCGTCCCGCGCACCCGGGTCCAGTTCGCACAGGCACAGACCACAGACCCCCTCAGGCACGATCCGGCCAGTCAGCGACTGCGTGCAGGAGGGACAGCGCGGCACTGGGTCGGTGCCCGGCTGCTGCTGGGCACGCTTGACGGCCTGCTGGGCCAAGGAGACGGCGGCCTGGGCCGCTTTCTCCTCTTCCCGGGCCCTGGAGTGCGTTCCCTCCAGCGCGGCGACGCGCTGGCGCAGCGGATCGGCGAAGGTGGTCGCGGCCCGCATGCGCCCCTTGAGTTCCTCCAGGGCCGTCAGCTTCTCCCGTTCTTCGCTCCGGGAGCGGGTCAGCTCTTCGTCCAGTTCTGCGGCGCTCCCGGTCAGGAATTCGCTGATCGTCTCGGTGCGGCGTTTGAACTGGCTCACGGTCTGAATCAGGTCGTCGCGGCGGGCAGTCAGCACCCGCATCTCCGCGTCGATGAGTCCGAGCACGAGCTCGACGACCGTCTTGTAGGACTGCGCGGTGTTGGCCTGCCCACGGACGGACTCCGTGCCGTCGACCATGTCCTGGGAGAGGTAGTTCAAGGCGTAGAGCTGGGCGAAGGTGAGACGGGCACCGCTGCCGAGGAGGGCTACAGCGGTGGGCGGGGCAAACAGCTCAGACAGGCCCAGCAGGTCCAGCAGCACCTCACCCACGACACGCCGGCCACTGTCGGACTGCGGAGTGACGTCGAGATGCTCTTCGACTTTTCCGTCGTAGGGGCTGATCAGTTCGACGGTACCGGTGTCGGTGACCGTGGAGCGCCGCAAGGTGATGCGCATGCCTTCGACCCGCAGATACACCGTGCCGGAGGTCAGCCGCTCCGAGGGCACCTGCCGCCACTCCACCGGCAGGCCCAGCGGGTACTTGATGCAGTCGACCAGCGTCGTCTTGCCCGTGTCGATGGGGCCGTAGACGCACACCACCGGATAGGCGAAGTCGAGGATGCGTACCCCGCCGGTGGAGTTGATGACCACTTGCTCAACGAACAGATCCCGCGACATGGACTTCCTCCCACAGTTCACCGACACCGGGACAACGGGGAGGCCTGCTGAAGGAATCGAGCACGACGGCCAGATCGCCAGAAGGGGTGAGCCAAGCCCGGCAGGAACTGGCCGGGGTTTCGCTCAGTGTCTCCTCTGCCCTCTGATGCTCAACCTGGGGCACCGCAGGCAGAGGGCAGTCTCCGGTGCGGCGGGCGGTGCGTGGGAACAGTCCGCAGATGCGGACACGCCCGCAGGCCTGTTCCGTGCTCGTCATCCGGCTCACAGGCGGCTGTGCCCGGGGACGGCAGAAGTGGCTGGTGCTCGCTCCGCCGCCGGGGCGGGCTGGTCACGCAGCTCGATATGCACGGGCGCGCCGGGGGATCCTTCGGGATGGTCGTGGATCCAGGACAGGCCGCCGATGTCGAGCCGGTGGCGGGTCCGGGTGACGGCGACGTAGGCGAGGCGGGCCTCGCTGTCGTCGATCGGGCCGGGCACAGCGCGGCCGGTGCCGTCGTGCTGATCGCTGTCCTTGGGTGGGGTGAAGTCGTCGGCGATTCTCACGTGAGCCCATTCGCGGCCCTTGGCCTTGTGGGCGGTCGAGACGGTCACCTCGGCCTGGCGTTCGGGGGCGAGTTGGGCGACGGCGGCCAGGATGGCGTCCGTGCCGTGGGTGTCGACCAGGTCGACGAAGGGCCGCAGGTCGCGGCCGGCCGGGTCGTGAGCGGCATAGTCCTGCAGTTCGCCCCAGGAGGGGGACAGGACCAATTCGGGGTGGGTGGTGCGGCGCCCTTCCTTCAGCTCCCGGGCAGCCAGGGCCAGAGCTCGCAGGCTATCTCCTCCCCCGACCAGGCCGACGCGGTGTCCGGCGGCCATCAGGTCCATGGCCTGGGCCATGGCGCCGACGTTGGTGCGGCACACCGCATCGGGCTGGATGACGGGGCCGAGTTCGGTGGGTACCGCGGGGGTGCCGGTCAGCCGGATTGGGGCATCGGCGATGGCCAGCCAGCGGTTGGCCTCGTCGGCGAGCTGCGGGCCGAAGCGGAAGGACTGCGACAGGGCCAGCCGGGTGCCGTCGAAGCCCATCATGACGTCCCTGGCTCCGCGCCAGTGGTAGATGGCCTGGGCAGAGTCGCCCACCATCACCAACTGCGCGTGGCCGCGCTGGGCGAGGAAGACCTGTTCGACGACGGGGTTGGTGTCCTGGGCCTCGTCCAGCAGGAGGAAGTCGGTATCGATCGTCGGCCTCGTGAGGGCCCAGATCTTCAGGTAGTGGTCGTGGTCGAAACGGACCGCTCCGTCGTCCGGGTGCTGCAGGTCGGCCCAGGCCTTCTGGGCGAACGGCACGATGTGGGCGGCGAGTTGGTTGTGCAGGTCGCGGTCTTCCAGGCCGCGCAGGTGCGGCACGTGGTGGCTGGCAATCGCCTCGTCGGCGGTGTGGCAGAAGCGGGCCACGGCGCGCAGGGTCGCGTAGGAGAGGGTTTTCGGGGAGAGGTCGCGTTCGCCGATGCGGACTGTTTGGGTGATGCCGAGGGCCTGTCCGGTCTGCCAGGCCGGACGGCGTGGCGCGTTCAGGCGGCGGGTGTAGCGGTGGCCGACGGCGGCGTAGGCCAGGGCGTGGGCGGTCTTGCACCAGACGTTTTTCGGGAAGCGGGTAGCCGCATCCTGGGCGATGACCCGGTTGTAGGCGAGGTAGCGGCCCCGGCGGGTGGTGCTGTGGGCGAGCAGGGTCAGGGTGGTGGTCTTGCCGGTGCCCGCGCCGGCCTGCAGGGCCAGGTGGTTGCCGGCGTGGAAGGCGTCGGCTGCGGCTGTCTGTTCGTCGGTGGGGTTCATGGTGTGGGTTCCTTCAGGGGGCGGGTGAGAGCGTGCCCGACGGCGGACAGCAGGTGCGCGGGGGTGGTAGCGGCGAGGAGTTGGCGTACGGCGTGGTCGAGCCGGTCGCTCTCACTGTCGGCGTGCTCGGCCAGCCCTCGGTGGAGGGCCTCGCGTACGAAGCGTTCGAGGGTGAGGCCCGCCTGGCGGGCATCGCGTTCGAGGGCGGTATGGATGCCGGGCGGGAAGGCGACGTTGAGCAGGACGTGTCCGTGCACGTCGGGGTAGTGGGTGGTGATCACGTCGATGGGCAGCCGGGTGGTGAGGCGCCAGCGCAGGCGGTGGGCAGCTCGTTCGGGGGTTTCCGCGCTCACGAGGGCCATGAGGCGAGTGGCATCGTGGTTGGCTGCGAGTGGCCGGGCCTGGGCGGCGTGGCGGAGTTCGGCCGCCGTCAGGGGCCGGGTCAGCGCGATTTCCAGGGCGTGGTGCGGCATCGTCACCGGTTTCTGGACTGGCGAGCCGGAGGGTAGGGCAGGCGGGCGTGGATGTGTGCCGCGTGCAGGAGGGGATCGAAGGTCCGCCATCCCGCCAGGGCGAGATCGGCGGCACAGGCGTGTGCGGTGCAGCTGGGCGCGCCAGCGCAGTTGTTCGCTGTAAGGGAGGTGGCCCAGGTCGTAGACGGCCATCACGGTATCGGGCGGGGCCAGTTGGCCACGGCTGGGTCCGGTGGGCAGCAGTCTCCAGGTGCCAGCCGGTCCGGTGGGGTCAAGGACGGGGTGGGTGTGCGGGCCGGGCAGAGGACGGCATGCGGGATGCGGCACCAGGCGCTGCCGTCGTCGTGTGGGTGGGCGATGCCGCTGCTGAGGTGCCAGCGGCAGGATTCGGGGACGTCGGCGGCAGCCAGTTCGGCGGGGTGCAGCGCAATGGGCCGCTGGTCTGCGCGCTGGTAGAGGTCGATGCGGTTGCCGCACTGACGGCAGCGGCCGGTTTGACCGGCGCGCAGCAGGCGACTTGGGCTGGTGGCGGCCACCCGCAGCGGGCGGGGGTGGCGGATGATGCGGGCGCTGCCGTCCCAGTGTCGGCCGACGTAGGCGGGTGTGGAGCACATGGCCCTGACCGTCCCAGGCGACACACAACGACGGTCAATGCGATGGCGCGTGTGTCCCCTGAGTGGTCCAGCGGATCCGAACAGGCGATCCGGTTATCGGTTGGATGTTCGAAGCCTGCTCGTCGGTTCGGGTGATTTGCGGCCTGGCCCGAGAAGGGAGCGCCGGGAAGTCAGGCGCCCTGCGTGCCGGGCGGGGTGTGGTCGTCACAGAGGGCGCCGAGAAGGTGCTCGATGGGCACGTCGAAGGTGTGGGCGAGGGCGTGCCAGGTGGTGACGTTGCCGGTGGTGCGGCCGTGTTCGAGGTCGATGAGGGTGCGCCGGGCCAGACCGCTGCGGCCAGCGAGTTCGTCGAACGTCCAGCCGCGCTCACCCCGCAGGCGCGCGAGGATGACACGCAGCGCGGTGAGGTCGGGATCGGGCGGCAAGATCGTCACCCCACCATCCGGCGGTGCAGACCCCTGCCCTGTCAGTGCAGACTTCTGCACTATCTGCCGGGGCGGGAGCGCTGCTTACGGTGCAGGGATCTGCACTACCGTGCTTCATCCCGGCCTCCTACGGCCGGGGCACGGACCACTCCGGCGCAGACAGACGGGAGGACGACCAGCCGATGAGGCTTGCTGGCGCGCATGCCGCAGTGCGGCGCATCTGGACAGTGGAACTGCATCCGCGAGCGGGCGGTCCCACTCTCGTCTGCCCCTCCTGCACCGCCCACACCTCTGCTCTCAAGGCATCCTCCGCACGATCGGCCGCACTGGCCCACCTGGCCTGCCACGCCCGCGCCGACCCGCTGCCGGCGCATCTACGCAGTTGCCAGTGCCGGGCGCGGGGCTGCCGGTGGCATCCGCGTCACCGCGGGTGCGCCGGGCCGGTGCTGCTCGCCCTCACCCGCGACCGCGGCGGCCGCACCTGGCGGCTCGCCGACGGCATGCGCGGCCTGCGCCGCGGCGACCAGCAACACCGCTGTCGTGCCCGACACCCTGCTCGGCTCTCTTCGGTCTCGCCCCTCCCCCTGCCCGTCGGCGTCTGCGCATGGCAGGCCCCGCCCCGGGGCCGAGGAGCGCGTGCGCGTGCGCGTGCGGGAGATGCTCCCCTACCTCGGTACCACGCTGCCCCGGTTCACCTCCCCTGCCGCCCGGCAGCTGGCCCTGCAGTGCGCCCTGCGTGCCGACACCCGCGGGCACGTCCAACTGCCGGCGGGCCTGCTGCGCGGCATGCGTCTGCACGGGAGCCGCGAATTGTGGCTGGAGCTGGCCCATGCCGACTGGCTGGAGTTGCCGGACTTCCGGGCGCTGCCCGTACAGCTGCGGCTGCTCGACGCCGCGGTCCTGGACCAGGCACCCGGCCGCAGCGCCCGCTGCCGCGCCGCCCACTGGGCACTGCGCCCCACGCCGCTGATCCTGCCGGCCGCGCCGCCCGCCCTGCGGCTGACCGCCCTCGTGCTGGCCGCACACACCTCCGACCATGCCGAACACGGGACCGACATGGACGTCCTCACCTGCCTGTGCGGGCACACCCCACAGCAGACCGGAGAACTCCTCGACCGGCTGGTGACCACGCGCACGCTGAGTGCCTGGCATCACAACCGGGAAACCGACGAGGTGTTCTGGAAGCTGCCCCAGCCGCAGGCAAGAATTCGCCCCGGCGTACATCCTCACCAGCACCAGACACCGCAGCCCTGCTGAGGCCGACGCCGAGCAACGGAGGCGCCGGCCGTGCCTGCGGCCAAGCCCGAGAGCGCCGCCGCCTCGTCGGCGGCCCTCTCGGCATCACCGACGCCACTGGGGACTCGACTGGGGCCGAAGCCATCCCCGAACTCCGCGCTCTGATCGGCAAAGACAACAAAGCTCAAGAAGGCGAAGGAGTAACCGGAGGAGATCCCGCTTGCGGAGCGGGAGATGACCCAGGCTCGACCACCGCTACGCCCACCGTCTGGACAGCCCCCGCCAGCCCGCCTGGAAGCCTGGCCAGGCCCTCGGTATCACGTCCCGTCCGCATCGGCGAGCTGGAGATCAGCCCGCGCAGGCTCCACTGTGCTGCGCACCGTCACCCGCTTCTGCCACTCCGCCGACCGCACCCTCCTGCACGATCTGGAAGACAGCGTGGTCCGCTTCGACCACGCTGCAGTACGATGCCGCCCACAGCCCGGCCGCCGCGACCTGCAGCCCTTCATCGACCAGCTCACCGACGAAACCCCACGCCGACATCACCTCTCCACCGCCCACAAGGCCAAAGGCCGCGAATAACCCATCGTCAAGATCGCTGGCGGCTTCCCCCTCCCCAAGACACCGACCAGCACGACGCCCACGGCCACCCGATCCCGCAACCGGTCAACCGCACCGACGCCCGCCTAAACCTCGGCAGGCCCGGCGCCTCGTCCGCGAGGTGCTCGACGACGGTGGTGACGTAGGCGCGGGCGGTGCCGACGGACATCTGGAAACCGGCGGACAGCTGGGCGAGGGGTCGTGTCGGCGGAGATACGCCAAAGCGGTCAACGCACGCTTGGACGGGCGGAGCTGAACACCTCCGTCAACAGCACAGGCCCCTGCCGTTACTGCCCCGGTCCCGTCACCCGAAACGATGGCCACCCTGAAAAGCCTCATTGTCGGAGATGACGAGCCGGCCCCGAGGAGGCCCGTGCCGACCACAACGGCATCAGCGCCGCCATGCATTCCACATGATGGGTGAACATGCAGGTGGGCGCCGCACGCCGCGGTGTTCCACCGCCGGCTGCGGCTCTTTCGCAGATACTTCGCCAGCGTGCCTCAGTCTCGCGCGACGTGGTTAACCTCTCCCAGCAGGGACCTCGGGAGCGAAGGAGGCGTCGTGTACGACCCGGCTCGCGGCTTCCCTCATGTGGTCGTCGAACTCGCCTACGCCGACCCCGATCGCGCTGTCGACTGGCTCGTGCAGGTCTTCGGATTCCGCCTGCTCCTCAGGCAGCCGGAGTGGGGGGCCATCCGACACGCCGACCTTGACACAGGCGGTGGAATCGTCATGGTCCGGCGAACCGGCGAACGGCACACCAGCGCCTGCGTCAACGGGCACACCTGCAAGCAGATCATCGTCTGGGTTCCCGACGTGGATGAGCACTTTGCGCGCTCCGCAGCAGCAGGCGCCCGCATTGTGCAGCCCTTGATGGACAAGCCGTGGGGGTTGCGCCAATACCTGGTCCAAGACCTCGAAGGCCATCTCTGGGAATTCACCCGGCACCTACGTGACGTACCGCCGCGCGAATGGGGTGCGGTGGCCTTGTGACCTGACCGCTCCACGCTCGCCCGGCATGTCCCAGCGTCCTGCCAGACGCCGCCATGACCGTGCTGAGCCGCGACCACTTCGGGGATCCACATCATGTTTTCCTCGCACACTGTCATCGTCCTGCACGCTCATCCGGACGACGAAGCCATCTTCACCGGACTGACCATGCGCCGCCTGGCCGACATCGGCGCTCGCGTGGTCCTCGTCATGGCTACCGATGGCGCCGCCGGCATCCCTCAAGTCCCGTTGTCACGCGGAGAATCCCTGCGCAGCCGCCGCCTCGCCGAGCTCGAGCGGGCTTGCGACTTGCTCGGTGTGGCCAGACTGGAGGTCCTGGGCTACTCCGATTCCGGTGCTCACGACGGCCCGTACCAGGCAGGAACGCTCGGCGCAGCATCCGTCACGGAGATCGCAGGTCAAGTGGCACGGGTCGCCAGCCGCGAAGGTGCCTCCACGCTGGTGCACTACGACCACCGCGGCATCTACGGACATATCGACCATGTCCAAGTACACCGCGTGGGTGCCACGGTCACCCGCAACCTGCACCTGGCCGGGTATCAGGCCACGGTAGATGCCGCAGCCTTACGGGCAGGGCCGCGCCACGTGCTGCAACGCGCTACCGGCGGCCCGTTGGACGTGGGCGTTCCCGCGTCCCGGATCTCGGTCACTGTCAAGGCGGAAGGCCCCGACCTGCTCGCAAAGGTGGCCGCGATGGCCACGCACGCCAGCCAGATCGGGGCAGCAGACCTTGACCCTGCACGCTTCGCCGCAGCCTATGGCCGGGAGTGGTTCGTCCGCGAGGGCGAGCCGGGAGCACTGGATGCGCTCCTTGCCGCTTCGGCAGAACCGACCGCGGAAGCGGTGCTTGGTTCCTGACCCTCGGGGCGGGGCTCGTTCGGCGTCAGTGGCGCCGGGTGCCGGCGGACTCGTATGACGCCCGCACGACGGAGGCGAGCTCGGACAGGGTGTCTGCCTCGAACACCGCTCTCATCGGCACGGTGACCCCCAGCTCGTCGCGGAGCCGTCCGGCGAGCCGGGTCGCCAGCATCGACTGACCGCCGAGTTTGAAGAAGTTGTCGCTCGGCCGGGCGTCCGGCACCGCCAGAATCTCCCTTACCATCAGGTACAGCCTGCCCTCCACCGAGGCCGGGCCGTTGTCGGCATCGCCGTCCGTCAGTTCCCCATCGTGGTGCGCCACCGACTCGGCGAGATCCCGCAACGCCGCACGGTCGATCTTGCCGTTGGCGGTGACCGGGAGCCGCGGCAGCGCACGGACCGATGCGGGCACCATGTGCTCAGGCAGGGTCTCCGCCATATGTACGCGCAGTTCGGCAGCGGATACCTCGAAGCCGTCGACGGTGCTGACGTAGGCGGCAAGGCGAGCGCCCGCGAGGTCGCCGACCACCACGGCGGCGGCGACATCCACCGCGGGGTGGGCGGCCAGCCGAGCCTCGACCTCGCCCAGCTCGACGCGGAAACCGCGAATCTTCACTTGATCGTCGCCTCGGCCGGCGAACACCAGTTGCCCGTCCTCGCGGCGGTGACCGCGGTCGCCGGAGCGGTACATGCGGCTGCCCGGCGGGCCGAAGGGGTTGGGCATGAACCGGGTGGCCGTCAGCCCCGGCCGGTTCAGGTAGCCGCGGGCCAGGCCGTTGCCGGCCAAGTACAGCTCGCCGTCGCGGCCGTCCGGGGCCGGGCGCAGGCAGTCGTCGAGGACGTACACGCTGTTGCCCGACCACGGCGCGCCGATAGTGATCTCATCGGAGGTGGTGATGGGGCCAGCGATGGTGGACCCGACCGTGGTCTCGGTCGGCCCGTAGCCGTTGAACATGCGCCGCCCCGGCGCCCACTTGGCCACCAGTGCGTGGGAGCAGGCGTCGCCGGTGGACATCACGGTGCCGCCGACCAAGACGTCCTCGGGGTCGGTGACGCTCAGCGCGACCGGGGGCAGCACGGCATGGGTCACCGCGTGACGATGCAGCGTGTCGTGAAGCGGCTGGCCGGGCAGCAGTTCCTCGGCTGGGGCCACGACCAGCGCGGCACCGGACAGCAACGCCGCCGACCAGTCCCAGAACGCCGCATCGAAGCTGATGGACGCCCACTGGAGCACGCGGTCGCCCGGCCGGGGGGCGATGGATACGGCTTGGGCGGCCACGATGTCGGCGACGCCGGCGTGTGTCACGGCGACGCCCTTGGGTGTCCCGGTCGAACCCGACGTGTAGATGACGTACATCAGGTGCTGGGGGTGAAGGGGAGCATTTCGGCACGTGTTGGTCAGGTCGTGGCCGGGCCGCGACGCGGTCTCACGCACTGCGCCGGAGTCGTCCACCACCAGCTCGGGAACCGGCACGCCGAGGTCGAGCGCCACCCGCGCCGACCGGACCAGGAGTACCGGCCGGGCGTCTTCGACCATGTGCGCCAATCGCTTGGCGGGGTACTGCGGGTCCATCGGGAGGTATGCGCCGCCGGCTTTGAGCACCGCAAGCAGAACCACCATCAGCTCGTCGCACTTCGGCAGCGCCACCGCCACCGTGGTGTCAGGGCCGACCTCGTGCTCGACCAGCACTCGCGCCAACTGATTGGCGCGAGTATTGAGCGCGGCGTACGTTACGACGCGGTCGCCGAACACCACCGCCGGGGCCTTACCCGCACGGGCCGCAATAGATTCGAACAACTCCGGAACGGTGGGCACCTGCTCACTCCGTCCTCTTAGAACCGGGATACGAGGCGCTGCGCCCGCTCCGAACGTAACCACTCGCGGCGCGTCGGGGCGGTGCGGCGAAAGGACCGCGACAGGGCTGCCCGGTCAGCGGCCCACGAAGGTGACGGGCAGGGTGCTGTAGCCGTTGAGGAAGTTCGAGTAGACACGCTCAGGCGGCCCGGCCAGCTCGATCCGGGAAACGGCGCCGACCAGCGCCGTGAGCAGTGCCTGCAGCTCGGCTCGTCCCAGGTAGGCCCCGAGACAGAAGTGGGGCCCGTGGCCGAACGACACGTGCTTGTTCGGGTTGCGCGCTACCCGGAATTCACGCGGCCGGTCGAACTCCCGCTCGTCGAAGTTGGCGGAGATGCCCCACAGGGTCACGATGTCCCCCGCGCGCACCTGCCGACCACAAAGCTCCAGGTCCTCGGTGGCGGTACGGGCGAAGTGCATGGCAGGCGTGGCCCACCGCAGCACCTCTTCGACCGCGATGTCGACCGCTACGTCACCGTCGCGCACGGCACGCCACTGGTCGGGGAAGTCCGCGAACGCCTTGACCGCGCAGATCGCCGACACCCGCGAGGACTCGTCACCGCCGAGGATCAGGCTGTAGCAGTTGAGCGCGACGTCCTCGATGGACAGCGGCTCGCCGCCGACGATAGCGGCGGCGATCATGCTGACCACATCGTCACCGGGGCGGGCGCGGCGCTGCTCGGCCAGGTCGGTGAGGTACAGCAGGATCTCGTTACGGGCCTCCAGCGCGGCGAACGGGTCGGCGTCGGCCTCGTCGGAGGACAGGGCATTCTTGTTCCACCGCAGCAAGTCCGGTCGGTCTGCTGGCGGGATCGACAGCAGGTCGCAGATCGTGCCCATCGGAATGTGCTCGGCGACCTCGGTGGCAAAGTCGAAGGTTCCAACCTGGGTCACCTGCCGGATCAGCTCGTCCGCGCGGCGGTTGACCCGCTCCGCGACGTCGCCGAGGACGCGGGGGGAGAACGCGCACAGCATGAGGTTGCGCAGTTCACGATGGCGCGGCCGGTCGGCGACCGCGAGCATCCGGCCGCCGGCGGAGTCGTCGCCGCGAAGCAGCACGTCCAGCACGGTGCCGCGCGCCGAGCTCAGCCTCGCCGCATCGGTGTAGGCCGCGACGACGTCGGCATGCCGCGAGACCACCCAGAAGCCGGGGCGGTTCCCACTGCCTGAGTGCCAGTAGACGGGGTCGCGGTCGCGTACTTCGGCCCAGAATGCGTGCGGGTCGTTGCGTACGAACGTCGTAGGGTCGGTGAGGTCGAGCGTGGTGGTGCCGGCCGTGGGCGGGCTCATCAAAAACCTTCCGTCCGGGATCCGTAGATACGGCAGAGCGGCGATTCGTACCGGTGCTCGCACGGTCACAAACTGCAGCGGCAGCCGGGGGCGCATCTGGCGCAGTTCTGTCGGAATGAGGTGCCGATCCGTTCGGCAGACGGGAGATTGGAGCCGAGACGAGCAGGCGCATCGCTGACAGCCTGCTCGACGTGGCCAACGGCTACTGGCGGTGGAAGATGACCCACCTGGCGCTGTTCTCGAAGATGGCGGGAACTCGCAACGGCACCGGCGGCAGCACTGGCGTTGAGCACCTGGCACGCCGAGTCGCGGTGCCGTTCCCCCGGCTATGGGCGCAGGTCCACGAGAGGCTGCCGTAGGAGAGCCCAGCCGCCTCTCGCCTCAGTGGGGCGCCGCGTGATCCAGCATGTAGCCTCGCCCCCACACAGTCCGTATCGACAGGTCGATCGGCAGGAGCCGACGGCGGAGACGCATGATGTGCAGGTCGAGAGCGTTCCTGTTGAGCGCTGGCGTCCGCGTGGCGAAGCGCTGCGTGAACTCGATGCGGTATACAACCTTGCCGAAGCGGTCGATGAGCAACCGCATCAGCTCCGTCTGCGTGGTGGAGATCGTGATGGAGTGACGGCCGAAGCTCAAGGTTCCGGTGGAGTCGATCGTCGGCACCCGGCGGCTGTTGAAGCGGTTCTGTAAGGCTCTGACACGCGCCTGCAGGTCATCCCGGGACACCGGAGGGCGAACCCAGTCCTCGACCGAGTCGTTGCTGATCGGTGGCTGCGCACCTCCCTCGACGACGAGTAATCTCGGCACTCCGTCTTGCCGACATCGGGTCCTCAAGTCCGCCTGCACAGGCCATCGGACGAATATGACGTCGGAGCTCCTGATACTCACTAGCAAATCATCCCCTAATTTCTCGCGAAATCTTGTGGCGTCGCTGGCACTAGCAACGCCCCCCGGGCATCGGGTCTCTCGAGGAGTTAAGCAAGCGCTGTTCTTCGCGGGATCCACTCTGTTCTGCATCAATGGCAACGCTCAGGAAGGGTTGTCCCGTAACTGCTTGTGGTGGGACACGTTGCTTCTGGTGTGGGTGGTGTGATCACGGCATCGAAGTGGTCCTGGGCACCGTTCACTGAGCTGAGCCCGCGGCAGTTCGGCAAGCTGGTGACTGCGCTGCGGCGAGAGGGGGTGGTCCCGGTACGCAAGGGCCGGCCTTGGAGTCTGCCGCTGAGGGATCACGTGCTGCTGGTCGCCGCATACTGGCGGACCAACTTGACGCTGCGGCAGCTGGCCCCGCTGTCCGGGGTCTCAAAGCCGGCCGCCGACCGTCTCATCGATCACCTCGGACCCTCGCTCGCACTGCAGCCCCGCAAGCGGTTCCGCAAGCAGAGCGTGCGGGTCCTGGACGGCACCTTGATGTTGCCCACGCGCGACCACGCAGTCACCAAGCAGCTGACGTGGCGGCACGATCGACGGGGCTGAGCGGTGGCCCATATCGATTTATCTCAACCGCCAGGGCGAGGCATCGCCCTCACTACTCTCGAAAATTTAGACATCGATGCGCTCCGAGCCTTTCAGCAAGGCGATGCGTATTATCCACAACACGCATCGTCGGTCGGTGAAAGATGGCTGGTGGCAGGGCATCGGCTAACCCTGCTAGCGTTCGAGCGCTGCTCCGCGCTCTCCCCCCGCCCAGGGTGAATCAGGGCGGCATCGGCATCGGACGGAGACCCTCAACGGGTACCGCATCAACGGCATCTCGTCCGACCTGGGGTGTGCCGGTGAACACGTGCAGTCAGCGTCCACTGACAGTTGGCAGTGGCCTTGTGAGTACGCTCTCCTGTTGAAAGGATCGGAAGAGATGACATTTGACCAGATATCTTCCGCTGTAATGCTCGGGCGTCAGTGGTGACAGACGGTTCATGGAGGGTCTCCCGAACGCGTTGGCATACGAACAGGAGGAAGAGCCACTCCATGCAGCGCACAAGGCAGGGGGTGGCCGGATTCTCCACCAGCCTTCCTCACGCCAGGCAACGATCCTGCAACTCACGTCATCGGTATGTCAACCACTCTTGCCGTCATTCTCAACTGGGCTTGAACTGACCTGGTCACATGGTGCTTGAGCTGACTACCGTCCTGACACTGCATCCCGCGCGACATGGAGGGAGAACGTTGGTGAAGGATCCGGACGCTGCCCTGGCCGAGACCCTGCGCCGGATCGACGTCCTTCTTCGAAAGTCCGGTAAGGCACGTGATGACGTGCTCCGTGTCGACGACCTCGCCCGTGAGACGGGGATGTCGCCACCAACTGTGTTGGCTCTGTTGGAGTGCCAGCACGTGCCGGAGGAGGGGTTCGGTGAGAGGATCCGCCGCCGGATCTTGCATCTGCGGGAGACACACCGCAGACCGGACGGTTCACGGTACTCCTACAGTGAGATCGGTGAGTCGTTCGGCTCGTCTGGGGCGGCGATCTCCGCAATCGTCAACGGTAAGAGCAAGAGTGGGCCGCTTGCCGCCACTCAGGCTGGGATCGAGAAGTTCTTTTTCGGCCAGGCCAACGGTTTTTTGTCAGCGGAGGATGTGCCTGCTCTCAACGCAGCACTCCAGCCGGTGCTGCGGCAGCTGGAGCGCGAGACTGACCCACTGGCCGAGGCATTGTCAGGGTACGGCGACATCCGGGGTATCGCGCTCCGGCAGGCACGTGACCTGCCGGAGGAGCGTTGGAACGTACTCAACGCAACTCTTAAGGCGCTGTTAGAGCTTGATGAGAGCAAAGGAGAGCAGTGAGGCCGGGGCCAAGGGCCATGAGACGACTCAATGGCCGGCTGGTTGCCGCGCTGGAACCCCCTGGCTGTGATGACGGCGTCCTCCGAGCTGTCGGCAAGGCCGTCGAACAGGTGCGGGGGCGTACCGTGCGGCTGCACGCGGTGGCGTTCCCGCCCGAGGCTGCCAGCGGGTTGTGGGTCAACCGCGCTACTCACGACATCATCGCCTACGAGATGCACACGGACCTGGAGCACCAGCTGGTGATCATTGGCCACGAAGCGTGGCATATGTTCGAGGGCCACTGCGGCTCTCTCACCGCTCATGAGCCAGCCGCCTCACGAGCCCTGGACGAGAGAGCGGCAGGTGCAGTTCGAGAGCTCGTGGCGTCGATCCCCGATGCCGACTCCACTGAGATATCGCAACTGGATCAGATGGATGTAAACCTCCACGTAGCCCTGCGAGCTGATGGCGTCGCCATGCGCCAGGAAGAGGAGGCCGAATCCTTTGGGGTCCGGTTCGCCACCCATATGCAAGCTGCCCTGGCCGAGGCCCGCCTTCCTGCCGACCTTGGGGACCTCGCCGGGCGAATCCAGGCTTCCATGACTCACCGTATCCGCCGTTCCTGAACGAGCCTACGAGAGCTGCCTCGCGCCGTTGACTCGCAGAATCTCGCCGGGCATATCTAGGGCCCTATGGCACATCGCTTTCGCCAGAGCTGGCCCTGGTCGGCGAATCCCGCCCGGCGTACCCACTACTGAGGGAGCAAAGCAGCAAGGTGACATCCGGACCCAGCAATATCGGCTCCTACACCTGCGGGACCATCCTTCTGCTGGTCTGCCTCCTAAAGCTCCACGCGCTGCTCAAGAGGCGGCACGACACGCTGTTACGCACGGCCTGCTCGCTCCTCCTCATCGGAGGGTGCCAGATGATTCTCGTCGCCCCGGCTTCCATCACCGCGCTCAACCGGCTCACTGGGATAACCAACGTCGCCGCTCCTGTTGCCTACTCGGTAGTGATCGCGTTCGCCGGGAACACTTTTGTGCTGATCTTCAACTGGCGGCCGGCGCCCCCGCAGCAGACCCGTAGGATTACGCGCTTGTGCGTGTTGGCTTCCAGCCTGGCCATCATTGCCGTCATCATTTTGTTCTGGGTCGGGCATGCTCCTGTGGAGCAAGTAGCCCTATTCGACGTCTATTACGCTAACACTCCGTATATCCGTGAGTTGATCGTCACCTACCTAGCAGCGCAAGGCGCGGCCATGATGGCCGCGAGCACACTGTGCTGGCGGTGGTCCAAGGACGTCCGCGGGTCGCTCCAGGCGGGCCTGCGAATCCTCGCTTTTGCTTTCCTGGTCATCGTGTGTCATGACGTCATGAGGCTGGTGGCGGTGACTGCACGCTGGTACGGTCACAATCTCGACTTCCTTGTCGACAAGGTCACTGTCCGGTCGGGCCCTCCCGTTGCCCTTCTCGGTGCCATTGGGTTCACTCTTCCTCTCGCTGGTCCCCGCGTGGCACAGACCACTCGGGCCGTACGGCAGTTGCGGCAGCTCACGCCACTGTGGCGAGCCCTCCAGCAGGTCCCCACCCCGGGTGCGCTCCGCGCGTCGCTGCCCTGGTGGCGGACTCCTCCAGCAGTGCTTCTCACCGCACGCAAGACGGCCCTGTACGACGCCATCCTCGCGCTGACTCCGTACTACGATCCCGCCGTCCGTGAGGCCGCCTACCGAGCCGCACTTCGAACCGACGACAAGTTCTGCGCCGCGGCCACCGCTGACGCAGCTATGGTCCTCGTTGCACGCGAGCGGCAGCGAACCGAATCCGAACAACTGCAAGATGTCACGCACGCTCCAGCACGGTGCACACGAGACCTGGTCCTGCTGTCCCAGGCGCTCACCTCGCCCGTACTGCCAGGCTTGCTGAGTCAGTTGGTGCCCTTGGAGGAAGCAGCCCGTCATGAGTAAAGCCTCGCTTCGCAGCCCTGCCCGTGTAGTCGTCGTCGGGGGCAGCATCGCCGGGATGCTCGCCGCGGCCGCCGTCAAAGACCATGTCAATTCCGTCGAGATCATCGAAGCCCACGAGCTGCCCGATGGACCCTGGCCGCGCGCAGGTGTCCCCCAAGCCGCTCACATCCACTTCCTGCAAACCGGTGGAGCTAAGGCAATCGAGAGCCTCCTTCCCGGCACCATCGACCTGCTGCTGGCCGCAGGCGCCCATCGCATACCTGTCACCACGAACATGGTCATCTGCTCTCCCGAGGGCTGGTACCGCCGCTGGCAGCGCGCCACCCACTACGTGATCACCGCAAGCCGGGACCTGACCGACTTCATCGTCCGCACACAGGTCCTCAAGGATCCCCGGGTCAGTGTCCGGACACACACCAAGGCCGTCGGACTGCTGGGCGACCGCCGCACTGTCACAGGCGTGCGGGTCCGCGCCGCCGACGGCCCGGAAACCGACCTGCGCGCCGACCTGCTCATCGACGCCTCCGGCCGGGCCACACGCCTGCCTCAGTGGCTCGCCCGACTGGGCATCACCGGCCTTGCGGAGGAACGCATCGACTCCGGCCTGGTCTACGCCAGCCGGATCTACCGCGCCCCGGTCCCCACCCGCGGGTGGCCTGTAGTCGGTGTGCAGGCCGACCCACGTCTGCCGGGGCCAGGCAACGCAGGCGGCATCCTGCCGATCGAGGGCAACCATTGGCACGTCAGCCTGATGGGCGCCCCCGGCGGGCACCCCACTCGAGACCTGGACGCCTTCGAACCCTTCGCCCGCACCCTGCGCCACCCCCTCCTGGCCGACCTCCTGGCGCACGCAGAGCCGCTCAGCGACGTCAGCGTCACCCACAGCACCGCCAACCGGCGCTATCACTACGAACGGCTCGCCCACTGGCCAGCGGGCCTTGTGGCGCTCGGAGACTCGGCTGCTGCCTTCAATCCTGTTTATGGACAGGGCATATCAGTGGCAGCGCAAGGCGCTGTCGTCCTGCGTGACCGGCTCTCCAACGGACTCGCTCACCATGCCCAGCGCGCCATCGCCCGCCCCATCAACAGCGCCTGGGCCCTTGCCGCCGGGCAGGACATCCATTTCTCCACTACCAAGGGAAAGAGCCCGAACCTCGCCCACCGGCTCCTGCACCGCTACGTCAGTCGCCTGTCCCGCACCGCAACAGGTTCCTTCCACACTGCCACGGCCCTGACTGACGTGTTGGCTCTTCAGGCCCCGCCCACCACACTCGTCCACCCCAGAATGCTGCTGGCAGCCTTACTCGGCCCCCTTCGCCCGCCGCTTGGCCGACCCCAGTTCACACCAGCCGAGCGCGAGCTGCTGAACAGTCTGGACAAGCATGCAGGATCTCCCAGTCACCGAGCTGACCCGATTTCGTGGAATCTCTGAAGTAAGTCCTCCGTTCCTGGCCCGAAGGAGATCACACAAGCAGTGTCAGCAGCGCCGAGAACCCGGACAGGGTTGGTGCACCGATGTCCCCGAGGTCCGCTCCATCAGCCGTCCATGCATGTCGCAAAGTATCACCCGTAAAGGGGCTAGCGCGGCTGAGTCCGCAAAGCCGAAGCGGACTGGCGTTAACGCCTTCAGTCGGGCTCTGGATCGGCTTGTGTGGGCCGACTACGGTGATTTTTCGTTTCCTTGGTGGGCGACTGCACAACCCACCTACTGGCTTTGTCTGGGTGTTGTCGTGGGGGCTGACGTGCGGTGATCGTTACGATATGCCGCGTGTATCCGCAAGGTGGTGGGCTGACTGCCGAGCGACGGGCTTTCCGGGAACGGACCCGTATCGAGGCGGCCGAGTTATTCGCTGCGGAAGAGCCCAGCGCGATGATCGCCAAAAATTGCTTCAGGTGAGTGTGCGTTCGGCCCAGCGATGGCACAAGGCATATGAGTCGGGCGGTGAGGATGCCTGCGGTCTGGCGGGCCGGGCTACGCGGAGTCGGCCATGACGAGGTCCATGGTGATCGCCTCGCCGGCGGTCACTCCGGCCGCCGCTGAGGAGGCGATCTGCGCCCTCGCATCGCTCGCGTTGCCTGCCACCCACACGCCGGGTACGGACGTGCGTCCGGTGGGATCCTCAACGGGCAGATAAGTGCCGAGCCCCATGGGCAGGTCGACGGGCTTGAGACCGAGCGGCCCTAGGAAGTCGGCGCGTGCCTCGACCCGGGTGTGCAGGGCCAGGCAGTCACGCGGGACGACCGTGCCGTCAGCGAGCCGGACGCCTTCGTCGGTGAACGACTGGACCCGGCCAGGAACCACCCGTACGTCTCGGGTGTCGAGCTGTTGCTGCTGCCTCGGGTCCAGGTCGACTGCGTCGTTCAGGAACAGCACCACGTCTTCGGTCCACTGACGCCAGAGCAAGGTGGTCATCACCACGGCGAGCGGGTCACCGAGGATGCCAATAGCGGACCCACGCGCCTCGTACCCGTGGCAGTGGGCACAGTGGTGCACGGTCTTCCCCCAGCGCTCTGCTAGGCCGGGAATGTCGGGCAGCACGTCGGTCAGGCCGGTGGCGACCAGTACCCGACGGGCGTCGACCACGTCGCCGTCGGACAATTCCACCCGGAATCCGGGGGCGGCCCCGGTGATGCTGGAGACCGTGCCGGTGCGGAACTCGACGCCGTATCGCTCGGCATCGGCGCGCCCGGCGGCCAGGAAATCACTCGGGGTGGCCCCTTCCCGCGTCAGGAAGTTGTGAACTCCCGCTGCGCCGGCATTGCGGGGTTCGTTCCTGTCGATGACGATTACTGACCGCAGGGCACGGCCCAGCACCACAGCGCCAGCCAATCCGGCGGGCCCCCCGCCGACGATAACCACGTCATGAGTCATGCAATGACGGTTTCATTGCGGAGAACTCAGAGCGCAGGTTATTGCGGAGTTCTGTCGTGCCGTATGCCGTCAACCGCTGGCGTACGCCGCGAGGTGCTCGCCGGTGAGGGTGGAGCGGGCGGCTACGAGGTCGGCGGGGGTGCCCTCGAAGACGACGCGGCCTCCGTCGTGGCCTGCGCCGGGGCCGAGGTCGATGATCCAGTCGGCGTGGGCCATGACCGCCTGGTGGTGTTCGATGACAACCACCGACCTGCCGGAGTCGACGAGCCGGTCGAGCATGCCGAGCAGGTGCTCGACGTCGGCGAGGTGCAGGCCGGTGGTCGGCTCGTCGAGCACGTAGATGCTACCTTTCTCGGCCATGTGCGTGACCAGTTTCATGCGCTGCCGTTCCCCGCCAGAGAGCGTGGGCAGCGGCTGGCCCAGCGTGAGGTAGCCGAGCCCGACGTCGACGAGCCGCTTGAGGATGACGACGGCGGCAGGCGTGCGTGCCTCGCCGGAGGCGAAGAACTCCTGTGCCTCGGTCACGGGCATGGCCAGCACTTCGCTGATGTCGCGGCTGCCGAGGAGGTACTTGAGTACGGAGCTCTGGAACCGCTTGCCCTCGCAGTCCTCGCAGGTGGCCGCGACGCCCGCCATGATGGCCAGGTCTGTGTAGATGACGCCCGCTCCTTTGCACGTGGGGCAAGCGCCTTCGGAGTTCGGGCTGAACAGTCCTGGCCTCACTCCGTTGGCTTTGGCGAACGCCTTGCGGATCGGCTCGAGCATGCCGGTGTAGGTGGCGGGGTTGCTTCGCCGCGAGCCCTTGATCGGTCCCTGGTCGATCGAGATCACGCCGTCGCGTCCCGCCACGTCGTCGATCAGCGAGCTCTTGCCTGAGCCGGCTACGCCGGTCACGACGGTGAGAACTCCGAGCGGGATGTCGACGTCGACGTCTTTCAGGTTGTGTTTGCTCGCTCCCCGTACCTCGAGCGTGCCCGACGGTGTGCGCACCTTGTCCTTGAGCGATGCCTTGTCATCGAGGTGGCGGCCAGTCAGCGTGCCGCTGGCCCGCAGGCCCTCGACGGTGCCTTCGAAGCAGACAGTGCCGCCCGCGGTGCCGGCGCCGGGGCCGAGGTCGACGACGTGGTCGGCGATCGCGATGGCCTCGGGCTTGTGCTCAACGACAAGCACGGTGTTGCCCTTGTCGCGCAGTTGCAGCAGAAGGGTGTTCATCCGCTGGATATCGTGGGGGTGCAGGCCGATCGTCGGCTCGTCGAAGACGTAGGTGACGTCGGTGAGCGCTGACCCCAGGTGACGGACCATCTTGACGCGCTGTGCTTCGCCGCCCGAGAGCGTGCCCGAGGCCCGGTCGAGGGAGAGGTAGCCCAGCCCGATGCTCACGAACGAGTCGAGAGTGTGCCCGAGCGATGCCAGAAGCGGCGCGACGGATGGCTCGTTCAGGCCGCGGACCCATTCGGCAAGGTCGCTTATCTGCATCGCGGAGGCGTCGGCGATGTTGACGCCGTTGATCTTGGACCCCCGGGCTTTCCCGTTGAGCCGGGTGCCGCCGCATTCGGGGCACGCCATGAAGATGACTGCTCGTTCCACGAAAGCGCGCATGTGTGGCTGGAGCGCCTCGATGTCCTTGGTGAGCAGCGACTTCTTGACCCTTGCGACGAGCCCTTCGTAGTTCGTGTTGTAGCCGCCGATCTTCAGCCGGGCCGGTTCGTGGTAGAGGAAGTCGTCGAGCTCCTTCTTGGTGTACTCCTTGATCAGCTTTGTGGGGTCGAGGAGCCCGGAGGCGGCGTAGAGCCGGTAGTTGTAGCTGCCGACGTGGTAGCCGGGGACGGTGATGGCGCCGTCCTCGAGCGACTTCGCGGCGTCGTAGAGCTGGTCGAGGTCGACATCGGTGACCGACCCCATGCCTTCGCAGCGCGGGCACATGCCGCCGGAGACGTCGAAGTTGCGCTGCTCCTCGACTTTCCTGCCGCCCTGCTCTACGGTGACCGCGCTCGCGACGCTGATCGAGGGGATGTTGAACGAATACGCCCGGGGGGAGCTCAGGCGCGGCTCGCCGAGCCGGCTGAACAGGATGCGCAGCATCGCGTTGGCGTCGGTGACGGTGCCGACGGTGGAGCGCGGGTTGTTGCCGATGCGCTCCTGGCCAACGAGGAGCGCCGTGGTGAGGCCTTCCAGCACGTCGACGTCGGGGCGCGACAGAGTCGGCATGAACCCCTGCACGAACGCGCTGTACGTCTCGTTGATCAGCCGCTGCGACTCCGCGGCGATCGTGTCGAACACCAGCGAACTCTTCCCCGAGCCGGACACGCCGGTGAACACGGTCAGCCGGCGCTTCGGGATCTCCACGTGGACGTCTTCGAGGTTGTTCTCCCGTGCCCCGAACACCCGGATGAGGTCGTGGGCGTCCGCGACGCGCGGCAGGTCGTCTTGGCTCTGTTCTATGGGCGCAGCAGTCATGGCGTCTCCAGGGATGTTGCGTAAGCGCCTCGAGTAGGCGTCGGCGGTGCGGCGTTTTTGGGGTGAGGTGCCACGGGCTTTCAGCGTGACTGCGAACCGTACTTGCGGACCGCGAACGGCGCGGAGACGAGGATGATGCCAGCTGACCAGGCGAGGGTCAGGAGGATGTCACTGCTGGCCGGGGTGCCGTTGAACAGCCCACGCAGCGAGTTGACCGCAGTGGTCATCGGGGTCTTGTCGGCGTAGACCTGGAGCCATCCCGGCATCGACCCGGTAGGCACGAACGCCGAAGAGAGGAAACTGAAGGGGAACATCCAGATGAGGCCGACCTGTTGGGCGGCCGCCGGGCTGCCCGCCGACACGCCGATGAAGGCACCGAGCCAAGACAGAGCGAGGCCGAAGAACAGCAACAGTGCCACGCCTCCGAGCGCCGGCAGGAACCCGCCAAGGAACCTGAACCCAATGATCAGGCCGACGACGACCATCACGACCAGCGACACGACAGTGCGGAGGATCTCCGACACGGTCCGGCCGACGAGCACGGAGGATCGGCTGATCGGCATCGAGCGGAAGCGGTCCATGATCCCGTCTTGCATGTCCATGGCCACTCCCATGGTGGTGCTGGCGACTGAGCCGAACAGCACCATCTGCACGAAGATGCCCGGCAGTAAGAACTGTGTGTAGTCGCCGCCGGGGACGTCCACAGCGCCCCCGAAAACGACGGTGAACAGCAGGATGAACATCACGGGCTGGACGAGCCCGAACATGATCAGCTGGGGGCTGCGCAGGATCTGGCGGATGTTCCGCTGTGCCATCTCGGAGGCGCCGGTGAGCCACCACCCGAGCCCTCGCCGGGGCGCCAGGGCGGCGCCGCCCTGGAACCCAGCAGTCATGACCATTACTGCCTACCTTTCTCCGGGCCCTGCCCCCGCTGTGCCGAGCCGTTGTGATTGTTCGAGATCGGCTCGGTGGAGTGACCGGTGACCGCGAGGAAGACGTCGTCGAGGGTCGGGCGCCGCAGGGCCACGTCGCCGACCGCGATCCCGGCGTCTTTCAACGGGTACAGGAGGTCGGCGATCGTGCCGCCGTCCGAGACGGGTGCGTGGAGCCGCATCGTTTCGAGGTCGACGACGGGCTCGACGCCGAGCTTGTCGCGCAGCACCTTCTTGGCTGTGTCGAAGGCTGCGTTGTCGATGAGCGTCACGTCGACCCAGTCCGGTCCTACGTCTGCTTTCAGTTGGTCGGGCGTGCCGTTCTTGATGACCTTGCCGTGGTCGATCACTGAGAGCGAGTCGGCGAGTTGGTCGGCTTCCTCCAGGTACTGCGTTGTGAGCAGCACGCTGGTGCCTTCCTCACAGAGCTCTCGTACCAGGCTCCAGACTTGGATGCGGCTGCGTGGGTCGAGTCCGGTCGTGGGTTCGTCGAGGAAGAGCAGCCTGGGCCGTGCCATGAGGCTCACGGTGAGGTCGAGCCTGCGACGCATGCCGCCCGAGTAGGTCTTCACCTGACGGTCGGCCGCTTCGACGAGGTCGAAGCGTTCCAGCAGTTCGTCCGCCCGTGCCACGGCATCGCGTTTTGACAGCCCGAACAGCCTGCCGAACATGCGCAGGTTCTCGCGTCCGGTCATCATCTTGTCGATCGCGGCTTCCTGGCCGGTGAGGCCGATGGTCGCACGGACGCGCCAAGCGTCCTTCTCGACGTCGAGGCCGAATACTTCCGCCTTGCCTTCATCGGGTGTGAGCAGCGTGCTGAGGATGCGCACGACGGTCGTCTTGCCGGCGCCGTTCGGGCCGAGCAGGCCGTGGATGGTGCCTTCGGGCACGGTGAGCTCGAGGTTGTCGAGCGCGGTCACGGGACCGCCCTTGGACTCGAAGCGCTTGGACACGCCGGCGACTAGAACTGCTGCAGGCATGGGCGAACCCCCCTCTTGTCATGTTCCGCGGAGCCGAGCGGCTGTGATCTCCTGGTGAACATGACCTCAAATATACAGCTGAACATCGTAGTTAAACTTGGAGGCGGGATTTCCGCAGTGGATGGCGGTAAAGTTTAAAACCGTGAAGAAGCTACGCCCGGTCGACCTCGCCCGTGAGCACAACATCACGCCCCAGGCGGTTCGCAACTATGAACGTGACGGACTCATCCCGCCCGCGCAGCGCACCCCGGCCGGCTACCGCATCTACACCGAGGTGCACGCCGCGGCCCTGCGCGCCCATCTGGCACTCGTCCCCGCACACGGCTACGCGACCGCCCGAGAGATCATGCGCGCGCTCAACACGGGCCACCTCGACGCCGCGCTGACGGCGATCGACCGCAGCCATACCCAACTCCTGCGCGACCGCGAGACTTTGGACGCGGTCGGCGAAGCCGTCGCACATCTGACTCCGGCGCCGGACACCGAGTCCCCTGCTCATGGGCGCCGCCTGGCCCTCAGCATCGGGAAGCTGGCAGACCGCCTCGGCGTGACCGCCGCGACCCTGCGCAACTGGGAAGACGCCGGCATTCTGGTCCCCCAGCGCACGGCCGGTCACCGTACCTATGGCGCGGACGACGTCCGAGACGCTGAGCTCGCACACCTTCTGCGACGCGGCGGCTACCCGCTCGAGCAGATCTCGACTGTGGTCGAACAGGTCCGCACCGCCGGCGGCACGCGGGCGCTCTCGGCGGCGCTGGAGGACTGGCAGCAACGGCTGACCGCGCGCGGCGTCACGATGCTCGACGCCGCCAGCCAACTCGCCGATTACGTAGCGGTCCTCGATGTCGCCCAGCCAGCACAGATCCGGCGGCCCGCGACCACGGCAGAGGTGTGAGCCCGCGGGCTCACGCGCCTGCGGGCTCACACCTCACTGCATCGCCTCGCGCAGGCTCCTGGGCCGCATGTCGGTCCAGTTCTCGTCCACGTACGCGAGGCTCTCCGCTCGCCCTGCCGGCCCGAACACCACGCGCCAGCCATCGGGTACGTCGGCGAACGTGGGCCACAGCGAGTGCTGGTCCTCGTCGTTGACCACCACGTAGGACTCGCCGTTTTCGTCATCGAACGGGTTCACGGTCATTTCCCCTCTTTCATGATCTCGTTGAGGATGCGGCCGATTTCAGCCGCTTTTTCGGGCCACATCATCTCGTTGTGCGCACATTCGATCTCGAAGCGCTTCACAGTGCCGTCGGTGAACTCCCGCCATTGGACGTCCAGTTCCACCTCGAGCTGCCGTCGTTCGCGGGTTGCCTGGTCGATGAGGGCGCAGAAGAAGACCATGTCTCCGCGGAACGTCGGCGAAGTGAAGCGGGTCATCAGCTCCGTGTGCTCGATGAAAAGGGCAGTGGCCGTCTGAACGAGCGATTCGAACTCCGCCATTCCCGCCAGATGACCCATGTAATGCGCGAGGTACCTGCGCACCAGTGATGCGTCGGGAGTCTGGAAGTCAGCGAAGTAGCTCGAAGGGCCCGAATCGAGTACGCCCAGGAGATCCACCTCGCGTCCCCGGCGCTGCAGCTCGCCGGCCACCGCCTGGGCGATCGGCCCTCCCAGGGACCAGCCCAGGAGGTTGTAGGGACCTTCCGGCTGGACGCGCAGCATCTGGTCGGCCCAGTCGTCCACCATGCTCTCGATCGAGGTCGCCCGCGGGTCCCCGACGAACCCGCGAGCCTGCAGCCCGTAGACCGGCCGCGAGCGGTCCAGGTGCTGGGCGAAGCTGAGGTAGGCCCAGGACAGCCCGCCGCCCGGCGGCACCAGCCACACCGGCGCCTTGTCACCGTCGGTCCGGATCGGCAGCACCACCGAGAACGGGTCGTCGAACTCGACGTCCTCGCGATCGGCCGACAGCTGTTCCGCGATCTCGCCCACGGTCGGGTGCTGGAACACGGTTCTGACGGGGATCTCGAAGCCCAGCTCCGCGCGGATCCGCCAGATGAGCCGGATGACCTGCAGGGAGCTGCCACCGCAGTCGAAGAAGTCGTCGTCGATCCCAATCCGGTCCATGCCCAGTACTTCGGCGAACAGGGCGGCCAGTTCCGCCTCCAGGGGGGTGCGCGGCGCGCCGTAATCCCCGTCGGCAGGGTCCGTCTCGGGCAGTTGGGCGCGGTCGATCTTCCCGCTGGTGGTCAACGGCATTCGTTCGAGGGCCATGATGTCGTTCGGCACCATGTAGTCCGGCAGCTCGGCTGCCAGTTCCTCCCGCAGCCACGAAGGCAGCTGCGACACTCGGCGGGCTACCGCGGGCGCGTTCACCATCTGCCGTGACCCGGTTTCCGTCGGCCGGTACACACCGTCGCAGCAGTGCGCACTGCCTTCAGGAATGATCACTGCCTCGAACCAGCCGGGCGCCTCGGCGGACCAGGTGCAGTAGACCGCATAGCCCCGCTCCTTGCCCCAGGTCACCAGTTCGTGCGGGTCGAGGGGCGCCTCCTGCGTTTCAGTGGGGGCACCGCACTCGTCTGCCTCGCTCGCCAGCCTGGCGTTCGGGATCCGGACCAGCCGGAGGCGGCCGCCGTGCTCGGCCAGTGCGGTCTCCAGGTTGGACAGGTCGTGTACGTCCGAGTCCCAGGTCACCGTACGCACGTCCGCGAGGTGCAGCGGCTGGCTCGGCTGCTTGTGCAGGACGACTTCGTAGCGGTGCCGGGTGAGTTCGTTGTGGTACGGGCCCGGCTTCAGCTGAACGTCCACGGCCACGACGTCGCGGCGGGCCTGTGCCCACTGAGTAAAGAAGCCCGGATCGATGACCAGTTCTTTCTCGTTCAGCACGGCACGTTCGACGGCCGTCCGTACGACCGACGGGCCGTCGCCCGGGCGCTGCGCGCAGTGGACGGCCGTCAGGAACTCCCGCAGGGTGCCGTAGTTCCGGACGTCGCCGATGAGGATCCGGCCGCCCGGCGCAAGCCGGTCCAGGGCGACGTCCAGCACGCGGGAGAGATAGCCGGCGTCCGGGAAGTACTGCACGACGGAGTTGAGGATGACGGTGTCGAAGAACTCCGTCGGCAGTCCGTCGGCGACGTCGGCGGCCTGGCACCGCAGCGACACCTTGTCCTTCAGGTCCGGATCCGTGCCGACCTGGGTACCGAGGCGCTCGATGACCGGCTCCGAGAAGTCGGTGCCCCAGTACACCTCGGCCTCCGGTGCCAGCGGCCCGAGCAGGAGGCCCGAGCCGACCCCGATCTCCAACACCCGGCGCGCCTGCAGGCCGCGCACCCGTTCCACCGTCGATTCACGCCACTGGCGCATCTCGGACAGCGGAATGGCCTCGCGTGTGTAAGAGCTGTTCCATCCGGTGAAGTCGTTGCCGATCCCGGTGGCATCTGTCACGGTCTCGCCGTACATCGAGTCGTAGATCGCGCGCCACTTCTCGACATGCTCGGTCACGTCCGCTTCCGAGCCCTCCGGTGCCTGCGGGACAACGTAGGCCACCAGGCGCCGCTCCCCATGCCGGTCCTCCCGGGCGACCACGACCGCTTGCGCCACGCCCTCCCGCTTCTGCAGCGCCGCCTCGATCTCGCCCGGCTCGACGCGGAGACCCCGGACGGTCAACTGGTCGTCGACGCGGCCCAGGAACTCGAGTTGCCCACGGTGGTTCCAGCGAACCAGGTCACCGGTGCGGTACATCCGGTCACCCGGCCGCCCGAACGGATCGGCGACGAATCGCTCGCTCGTCAGACGCGGACGGTTCGCGTACCCGCGTGCCACCCCGTCGCCGCCTATGTAGAGCTCGCCCACCACGCCCTGCGGCACCTGCCGCAGCCGGCCGTCGAGGACGAACAGGCGGCCGCCCTCCATGGGTTCGCCGATCGGCAGCGGTCCCTTACATTCGGCCGGCGAGGACATCCGGTACCGGGCCGCGAAGACGGTGGCCTCCGTGGGACCGTACCCGTGCACGACGGTGGTCGTGCCGTCGCCGTCCAGCAGCCGCCGCACGGCGGTCGGCGACAGTACGTCGCCGCTGGCCCACACCTCGCGCACCTGGGCGAAGCACTTGAGGTGATGCTGCGTGATCACGTCGAACAGGCCGGAGCTGAGCCACAGGCCAGTCACGCCCCGCTCGGCTATGACCGTGGCCAGCCGCGCCGCGTCCAGCTTCCCGGGCGGCGCGACCACGGCCGCTCCGCCGTGCAGCAGCGGCACCCACAGCTCGTACGCCGATGGGTCGAAGGTCTGCGGGGTGTGCACTAGCACCCGTTGGTGGGCGCCGCCTGCCCAGCAGGGATCGAGCGCGACATCGAGCACATTCCGATGGCTCACCTCCACACCGTTCGGCGTCCCGGTCGAGCCGGAGGTGTACATCACGTAAGCGATGTGCTCCTCATCGAGGCCGTCGGCGTCCGGCGGCAGCGTCGGGTAGCCCTCCAGGTCTTCCTCGGCCAGCCGATCGTCGACCACGACGGCCGGATCGACGTCGGCGAGCATGAAATCGATCCGTGCTCGCGGATAGGCGGGGTCGACCGGCATGTAGCAGGCGCCCGCCTTCAGCGTTCCCAGGACCGCCGCGACCATCATCGGGGACCGCTCCATGCGCAGCGCCACCCGGCGGCCGGGGCCGGCGCCGCGCTCACGGAGGTAATGGGCGATGCGGTTGGCCCACCGGTCGAGTTCGCCGTACGTCCAACTCTCGGCGCCGTCGGCCGCCATGAGGGCGACGGCATCCGGCTGCTTCGCAGCTACGGCGGCGAAGCGCCCGGGGATCGTCCCGGTGGCGCGATCGGTGCCGCGGTTGCGGCCCGTCCATTGCTCAAGGGTTGCCAGGTCGTCCTGGGTGAGGATCTCCACCGCGCCGATCGGGGTATCCGGTGCATCGACCCACTGCCGCAGCATGTACCGCCAGCGGTCCACGAGTCCGGTGACCGTATCTTGGTCGAAGAGCTCCGTCGCGTACTCCGCGACGCCGGCGATCCGGCTCGTCCCCTCGGTGCTGGTTCGCTCGGTGAGGTTCAGGAACAGGTCGAAACGGGAGACGCCCATGTCGACCGGCTCGTGGGACACGGTCAATCCCGGCAGTTCAAAGACCGGTTGCAGGTTGTTCTGCAGGGCCAGGCACACCTGGAACAGCGGGTGGTGCGCGGTTGAGCGCACGGGGTTCAGCTTCTCGACCAGGTGCTCGAACGGGATGTCCTGGTGGTCGTACGCGGCGAGGCTGACCTCTCGCACCCGGTCCACCAGTTCGGTCAGGCTGGGGTTCCCGGTGATGTCGACGCGAGCCACCCAGGTGTTGACGAAGAAGCCCACCAGCCGGTTGAGCGCTTCGTCGGTGCGCCCGGCGATCGGCGACCCGATCGGGATGTCGTCCCCGGCGCCGAGCCTGCTGAGCAGCCCCGCGAGACCCGCTTGGAGCACCATCGAAACAGTGGTCCCGGTGCTGAGGGCCAGCTGCCGGATGTTCTCAGTCAGCGCCTCGTCGAATTCCACGGGCAACACTTCACCGGCGAACGACGCGACATCCGGCCGGGCCCGGTCCTTCGGTAACTCCAGCGACTCCGGCAGCTTGGCGAGCTGCTGCGTCCAGTAGTTCAACTGGCGCCCGTACAGGCTGTGGGGTTCGTCGCCGCCGAGCAGGTCGCGCTGCCACAGCGTGTAGTCGGCGTACTGGACCGGCAGCGGGGCCCATTGCGGGCGCTGCCCGTCGCACCTGGCGGTGTACGCCGCGGTGAGGTCCTCGGCCAGCGGGCCCAGCGACCAGCCGTCCGCCGCGATGTGGTGCAGCGGGAGGAGCAGCACCGCGTCGTGTTCGCTGACGTGGAACAGCGCGGCGCGCACCGGTATCTCATGCGCCAGGTCGAACGGCCGGCGCGCCTCCGTGCGCAGCGCGTCCTGCAGGCCCGCTTCGGCGACCTCGTGCTCCTGCCAGGGGATCTCCAGCCCGTCCGGGTCGAGGACCCGCTGGTAGGGCGTCCCGTTCACCTCGTCGAAGACGGTGCGCAGCGACTCGTGCCGAACCACGACGTCGCGCACCGCCTGGCGCAGCGCGTTCGCATCCAGCTTTCCGCGCAGCCGCATGGACAGCGGGATGATGTAGGTCGCCGACGGTCCTTCGAACCGGTGGATGAACCACAGCCGTTGCTGTGCGAAGGAGACGGGGAGCCGTTCGGGCCTCGGCTGCGGCCGCAACGGCGGCCTGACCGTCCGCTGGTCCGTCAGATGGGCCACCAGTTCGCCGACGGTCGGCGCCTCGAAGATCGTCCGGATGGGTATCTCGACACCGTGCGCGGCACGGATGCGGCTCACCACGCGGGTGGCCAGCAACGAGTGGCCGCCGATGGTGAAGAAGTTGTCGTCCACGCCGACACAGTCGAGCCCGAGGACACCGGCGAAGATCTCGCACAGCGACTCCTCCTCAGGCGTGGACGGGGCCCGGCCGCGCCTGGCGGCGGCGTACTCCGGCACCGGCAGAGCCGCCCGGTCGAGCTTGCCGTTCGCGGTCAGCGGCACGCTGCCGATCGGCATGATCACCGACGGCACCATGTACTCGGGCAGGGACTTCGTGAGGTGCTCGCGCAGGATCGCCGGGAGTGCGGTGATTCCCGCGGCGGCGGCCGGGTCGTTGATCCACGTGCCGGCGCCCGCCACTGGGACGTAGGTGCCCGACAGGGCCTGGTGCTCGGTCGTGGCGTCGGTGAACAGGACAGCCTCGAACCGGTCGACGGCGCTGCCCGACCAGGTCAGCGCGGCCTGCCAGCCCTGCCGCGCAGCCCAGGCCGTCATCTCGTGCGGGTCCAGCGGCGCCGGCATCGGAGGCTCGGACTCCTCCAGCCCCAGCTCACGCGCCGCCGCCACCTCCTGGGCGACGCGCGCGTTGGGGATGCCGGTGATCCGTATCGCCGTCGCGTCCAGGTCGCGGACGCGGCCGGCCAGACCGTCGAGGTCGCCGTCCCACTCCAGGCGCGGGACCGCGTCCACCGCGCGGGGCCGGTCTGCGGCCGTTCCGCCCGGCTTGTGGATGACGACCTCGTACCGGTGGCGGGTCAGCTCGTTCTGGAAGGCGCCGCCCTTCAGGCGTACGTCGATGCCGGCCGCGCCCGCGCGCTCGGCCCAGCGGTGGAACCACTCGGGGTCGACGACCAGCTCCTTCTCCAGCAGCAGGGCCTGTTCCACGGCACTGCGCAGCTGGGCCGGCGGGACGTTGCCGTGCTTAGCCCGCTGGACGGCCACCTGGAAGGGGCGCAGCGAGCGGGCCCGGCGGATGTCGCCCAGCACGAGCCGACCGCCTGGCTCGAGCGTCTCCCAGGCGCCGTCGAGCACCTGCTCCAGGTAGCGCTCGTTCGGGAAGTACTGCACAACGGAGTTGAGTACGACGGTGTCGAAGATCTCCGATATCCCGCTCAGGTCGTCCGCGCGTCGGCACAGCAGCCGCACCCGCTCGGTCCAGCCCGCCTCGGCCACCTGCCGGCCGAGCCGTTCAATGACCGGCTCCGAGAAGTCGGTCGCCCAGTATGCCTCCACGCTGCCCGCGATCCGCGCGAGCAGAAGGCCGGTCCCGGCACCCAGTTCCAGCACGCGCCGTGGCGTAAAACCGAGGATTCGGTCCACCGCGGCGTCCTGCCAGGCCCGCATCTGTCCGACCGGGATGGGCTCGCCGGTGTAGCTCGACACCCACAGGTTGAAGTCGTCGCCGAAGTCCCGGTCGGTGACCTCCAGGTAGCCCTGGTCGTAGATCTCCTGCCACTCCCGGACCTGTTCGTCGGCGGCGACCACGCTCTCCACCGTGTCGAGGTCGGGCAGGACGTACGAGACTAGCCGCAGGTCGCCGGAGGAGTCCCTGCGGGTGATCGCGACGGCCTGGCGCACCGCGGGGTGGCGGCTCAGGGCGTACTCGACCTCGCCGAGCTCGATGCGGAACCCGCGCACCTTCACCTGGCCGTCGGCGCGGCCGAGGAAGCAGATGTTGCCGTCCGGGAAGAAGCTCGCGCGGTCGCCCGTGCGGTAGATGCGCCGGCCAGGGGCGCCGCCGAACGGGTCGGCGATGAATCGCTCGGCCGTGAGGCCGGGGCGGTTGACGTACCCGAGTGCGGTGACCGGCCCGCCGATGTAGAGGTCGCCCTCGACGCCGACCGGGCACGGCTGAAGCCTCTCGTCGAGCACGTAGTAGCGCGCGTTGTCGATGGGCCGCCCGTAGGGGATGCTGCGCCACTGCGGGTCGATCGCGCCGACCCGGAAGAAGTTCGACCAGACCGTCGCCTCGGTCGCGCCGCCGAGGCTGACGACCTCGGCGCGCGGGAAGGCCGCGCGGACCTGGTCCGGCAGGGACAGCGGGATGTAGTCGCCGGACAGGTAGATCAGGCGCAGGTCCTTCACGCCCGGATGGCCTGCGGCCTGCGGCAGCAGCGGGACCAACTGGTTCAGCGTGCCCGGTACCGAGTCCCAGAACGTGATCGGCTCCGACAGCAGGACGTCGAGCAGCATCTCGGGGTCGCGCTGCTGCATGGCGTCGGCGATGTAGAGGCCGCCGCCTGCCCCGAGCAGGCCGAAGATGTCGAACACGGACAGGTCGAAGTCCAGCTGTGTGACGCATAGGCTCACGTCGTCGGGACCGAACTCGAACATCCGGCAGCACCAGTTCAGCAGGTTGTGCACCGGCCGGTGCGACACGGTGACGCCCTTGGGCTTTCCGGTGCTGCCCGAGGTGAAGATGATGTACGCCGTGTTGTCGGCGCTCGCCACGGGCTCGGGGTTGATCTCACCGTCCAGGGACAGGGCCATGCCGGCACTGCCGACGTCGAGGAGCTCAACGCCGGCCGGGGGCGTCCACTTGTTGGTGTCCTGGGTGGTCAGCACCAGCGTCGACGACGCGTCGGCCAGCATCCCGGCGACCCGGTCGGACGGCAGCGACGCGCCGATGGGCAGGTACGCTCCCCCGGCCTTGAGCACGCCGAGGACGGCCGCCACCATGAGCGGGCCGCGCCGGACGGCCACACCCACCACGGTCTCCGGCCCCACGCCGCGGCGCTTGAGGGTCCAGGCGATCCGGTTCGCCTGCCGGTTCAGCTCCCGGTAGGTCATCGTGCCGCCCGCCCAGCGCACGGCGATGGCGTCGGGCCGCGCGGCGGACTGCCGCTCGAACGGTAGGTGGATCGGTCCCGGGCAGGGGAACTCGCGGTCGGTGTCGTTCCATTCGTAATGGATCTTCTCGCGCTCGCCGGAGCCGACCGGCTGCTCGTCCCGCGCGGCTGGCATCAGGGGCACGTCGAGGGCGGCGACGCCGACGCCGGGGTTCTCGACCACCTGCTCCAGCACGCGCAGGTATCGTGCCGCGATCGCTTCCACGGCGGCCGGGCTGAACAGGTCGGTGGCGTATTCGAGGTCGACGGTCACCGACTTGCGCGAGGGATGCGGCATCAGGTTGAAGAACAGGTCGAACTTCGCCGTGCCGGTGAAGACCGGCTCCATCGAGGCCGCGATGCCGGGCAGGTCGAGCTCCTGGCGGACGCTGTTCTGCCAGGCGAGGGTGACCTGGAACAGGGGGTGGTGCGCGATGGACCGCTCGGGTCGCAGCAGCTCCACCAGCCGCTCGAAGGGCAGGTCCTGGTGGTCGTACGCGGCGAGAGCCTTCTTGCGAACCTCCTCCAGGACCTGCGAGAACGAGCCGCCGGCGGCCAGCCGGACCCGCAGCACCCAGGTGTTGGCGAAGAAGCCCACGAGGTCCTCAAGCGCCTCGTCGGTACGGCCCGCGATCGGCGAGCCGAGCGTGATGTCGTGGTCGCCGCCGAGCCGGTGCAGCAGGGCGGCCAGCGCGGCCTGGAACACCATCGGCACGGTCACGTTGCGCGCCTGCGCGAGCCGCTCCGCCTTCTCGAGCAGCGCTTCGGAGATCTCGAACCCGTGGTTGTCGCCGCGATAGCTCGCACGGGCGGGACGCGGCCGGTCGGCCGGCAGCGCGGTCGGCCGGGAGACCCCGTCCAGCTCTTGCTGCCAGTAGCGCAGCTGGGTCGAGAAGATGCTGTCGGGATCGGGTTCGTCGCCGAGCAGCTCACGCTGCCAGAGCGCGTAATCGGAGTACTGCACCGGCAGTTCGTCCCAGTCCGGCGCCGCCCCGGCCGCGCGGGCCCGGTAGGCGGCCGAAAGGTCCCGGGTGAACGGGCCGAGCGAGCCGCCGTCGCCCGCAATGTGGTGGATCACCACCACGAGCAGGGCCGAGTCCGGCTCGGGGCGCAGCAGGTACGCCCGGATCGGCAGGTCGGCTGACAGGTCGAAGCCCTCGCAGGCCGAGGCGGCGACGATGCTGTCGACCTGGTCCGGGGGCACCCAGCCCCAGTCGGTCCAGGGCAGGCTCAGCTCGGCCGGCTCGACGATTCGCTGCCGCGGCTGCCCGTCCAGCTCGTCGTAGACGGTGCGCAGGATCTCGTGGCGGGTCAGGACGTCCAGGAACGCGGCACGCAGCCCGTCCGGGTCGATCTGCCCACGCATCCGGATCAGAATCGGGATGTTGTAGGTCGCGGTCCGGCCCTCGAACCGGTTGATGAACCACATGCGCTGTTGCGCGTACGAGAGGGGCGCCACTCTTGCTACCTTTCGGTCATCCTGCGCAGAGGCTTCCGGACTGAGGTCGACAGGTCGCTCCAGCGCCGGGCGAGCTCGGCGACGGTCGGTGCGGCAAAGATGGTGCGGATCGGTATCTCGACGCCCATGTCGGACCGCACCCGCGCCGCCAGCCGAGTGGCCAGCAGCGAGTGCCCGCCGAGGGCGAAGAAGTCGTCGTCGACGCCGACCCGCTCCGCGCCGAGGATCTCAGCGAAGAGCCCGCACAGCGCGACCTCCCGGGGCGACTGGGGCGCGCGGTACTTCGCGCTGCTCGTCTCGGGCCGGGGCAGTCGGGAGCGGTCCAGTTTCCCGTTGGCCGTCAACGGGATGGCGGGGAGGGCGACCACCGCCGACGGGACCATGTAGTCGGGCAGCTGCTCCCGCACGAATTGCTGCAACTCCCTGGTCGGCGGTATTTCGGCTGCGTCGGCGGCGACGGCATATCCGACGAGGCGCTTGTCGCCGGGCTGGTCCTCCCGCACCGTTACGACGGCCTCGCGGACGGCCGGATGCCGGGTCAGGGCGTGCTCGACGTCGCCGGGCTCGATCCGAAAGCCCCGGAGTTTGATCTGGAAGTCCGCCCGGCCGAGGAACTCGATCTCCCCTGTTCGCGACCAGCGGGCCAGGTCTCCGGTGCGGTACATCCGCGCGCCCGGCGGGCCGAACGGGTTGGCCGCGAACCGTGTGGCGGTCGTGCCCGGTTGCCGGTGGTATCCGCGGGCCAGGCCGTCTCCTGCGATCCACAGGTCGCCGCCGACGCCCGGCGGGACGGGTCGGAGGGCCGGGTCCAGGATCAGGACCTGGGTGTTGGCGATGGGCGTCCCGATCGACGACGGCTTGCCGGCCGTCACGTCCGCGAGGGTCGACCAGATGGTCGTCTCGGTGGGCCCGTACTGGTTGATCACCTGCGCGGCGTGGGCGCAGAGCCTCTCGGCGAGCGGCGGGGGCAGCGCTTCGCCGCCGGTCAGGACGCGTATGTCGGCCAGGCGGCGCACGTCGTGCGTCGCGAGCATCTGCCACAGCGCCGGGGTCGCCTGCATGACGGTGACGCCGGCCTGAGAAATGAGGTCGAGCATGGCCTGCGGGTCGGCGACCTGGTCGCGGTCGGCGAGCACCACGCGCGCCCCGGTCGTGAGCGGCAGGAACACCTCCAGCGCCGCTATATCGAAGGCGATCGTGGTGACGGCGGCGAAGCGATCGGATGCCGAAAGGCGGAGGGTTCGCTGCATGCTCGCCAGGAAGTTGGCCAGGGCGCCGTGGCCGACGACCACGCCCTTGGGCCTGCCGGTCGAGCCCGAGGTGTAGATGGTGTAGGCGGCCTGGTCGGGGGCGGCGGCGAGCGCGGGGTCGTGCGCCGGGTGGCGCGACAGGTCTGTCCGGTCCAGCAGGGCCTCGTCCAGCACCAGAGAGGCCGCGCAGTCGTCGATCACGGACCGCACCCGCGCGGCGGGATAGTCGGGGTCCACGGGCACGTAGCAGCCGCCGGCCTTCCCCACCGCCAGCAGCGCGGCCACCAGGTCCGCCGAGCGGGGCAGCAGGACAACGACCCGGCTCTCGGCGCCGATCCCCTCCGCGATCAGCCAGTGCGCCATCCGGTTGGCACGCTCGTTCAGCTCCGCGTACGTCAGGCGCCGCTCCCCCGCCTCCACGGCCACCGCGTCCGGTGTCGCCGCCGCCTGCTGGGCGAACTGCTCGTGCACGCACCCGGGCAGCACCTCGAGCGCGGTGTCGTTCCAGTCGTGGACCACCAGCCGCCGCTCGGCCTCGGACAGGACGGCGATCGCCGCGGTACGGATGCGCGGGTCGGCCGCGAACTGCCGCAGTACCCGGGCGAAACGGTCCGCGATCTCCTCCGCCGTGCTCGGATCCAGTGCGTCGGGGTGGTATTGAAGGGTCAGGCTCAGCAGCGGATCGGCCGCGGCGAGCACGGTCAGCGGGTAGTGCGTGGGCGCGTAGGGCCGGATCCCGGTGACCGTCAGCTCCGCTGACGCGCCGGCCTTGGACAGCGCCGCCCGGTCCACGGGGAACGACTCGAAGAGCACCAACGTGTCGAAGAGCGTGCTGAGTCCGGTCGCCCGCTGGATGTCGCCGAGCCCGACGTGGTAGTGGTCCAGCGTCCTGGCCTGGGCGTCCTGGACCGCATGCAGCATGCTTTCGAGGCTGTCGGCGGGCTCGCATCGCACCCGCACCGGAACGGTGTTGGTGAACATGCCGACGACGGTGTGCACGCCGGTCAGTTCAGGCGGGCGTACGGTGACCGAGCTGCCGAAGACGACGTCGGAATTCCCGGTGAGCTGAGCGAGCACGACCGCCCACGCACCCTGCACCAGGACATTGGGCGTGATGCCGCACGCCGCGGCCTGCCGGACCACGAGGGATGCTTCCTCGCGCGTGAGCCTGACGTCGACCTGACCGACCTCGGTGGCCGTCTGCCCCCCATCGGCGCGGGTCAACCCCGCGGCCAGGAGGGTGGGCTGCGGCAGGTCGGACAGCTCTTTGGCCCAGGCCTCGATCGCCTGGCTCTCATTCTGCCGCGAGTGCCAGCGAAGGAATTCGCGATAGCCGTGCTCAACCGGTTCCAGGTCGTCGGCCCCACCGGCGTACAGGTGCATCAGCTCCTGCTCGATGAGCGGCAGCGACCAGCCGTCGAACAGCACGTGATGCGCAGTCAGCGCGAGTTCGGCCCGCGTCGGGGTGAGAGTGACGAGGGTGAACCGGAGCAGCGGCGCGGTGTCCGGGCGGAACCGGTCCTCCCGTTCCCTTGCCAGGATCCGGTCCAGTCGTTCCTCGGCCCTCGGTCGGCAGGTGAGGTCGACGTGCCGGAAGGGCACCTCGACACCCTCCACGACCACTTGTACCGGTTCGCCGGTGGACTTCGTCGCGAAGGCCACCCGCAGGTTGGGGTGCCGGTCCAGCAGAGTCTGGGCCGCGGCGCGCAGACGCTCCGCAGCCACTGGCCCGCTGATCCGGAACACGAACTGGGTCTGGTAGGACGCGGAGGCGCTGCCGCCGAGCATGCTGTGGTACAGCAGCCCGTGCTGGAGAGGTGTCAGGGGCCACACGTCGCCGACGCGGCCGAAGCGGCTCTGCCAATCGTCCAGGTCCTGCTGACGCACGTCCACCAACGGCACGTCGGAGGGAGTCAGCCCGCTCGCGCCCGTGGTCGCCTGTGCGTGGAGGCCGCGCAGTGCCGTCTGCCAGGCGTCGGCGAGCTGACGAACCTCTTCGGTTGACAGTACCCCGGTGGCGAATGTGAACAGCGCCTGCAACTGTTCGCCGTTCCCGGTGCCGGCGACGAGGGAGTTGAGTTCGAGTGCGGAGATCAGCGGCATGTCCGGGTCCGGTACCGCGACGAGTTCGGCGAATTCCGGCGCGGGTTTCCACGGCACCTCGCGGTCCGTCAAGGAACGGTCGAAGGAGAACCGGCCGAGGTAGTTGAAGCCCACCTCGTCGGCCGGGTAGTTCCGGAGGACCGCGGCGGTCTCCTCGTTGAAGTACCGCAGCAGTGTGTAGCCGATGCCCTGATCGGGCAGGACACGCCGGGATTCCTTGATCCGCTTGAGCGCGTCCGCAGCGGCCGATCCGCCGCCCAGCGCGTCGGCGACGTCGATGCCGGAAAGATCGAAGCGGACCGGGTGGAGCGTGGTGAACCAGCCGACTGTACGCGTCAGGTCGATGCCCGGAACGAGTTCCTCCTGGCGTCCGTGCCCTTCCAGCCGCACGACTGTCCCGTCGGCGTGCGTGCCGCCCCGACGGCCGGCCAGGGCGAGGACAAAGGCGGTGAGGAGCACATCGTCGACGCCGCAGCGGAAGGCGACCGGCACCGACGTGAGCAGATCCCTGCTGAGATCCACGGGAATCGCGACTCGCAGCGTCTGCGCCGTCCTGGTCAGGTCGGCCTTCGGATCGAAGGGCCGGGCTCCCAGCGGGTCCGCGGGCGGTGCGAGTATCCCGCGCCAGAGATCCAGCTCGGCCACGCGCTCGGGCCGTACCGATTCGTCGGCGAGCTGGTCCAGCCATGCCCGTAGCGGCGTTCCCACCGGCGACAGCGCCGGCGTGCGGCCGGATCGGATCTGCTCCGCGGCCTCGGCGAGGTCCGGGACGATCACTCGCCACGACATGCCGTCCACGACGAGGTGGTGGGCGGCGATGAGCAATCTGCCGGGGCCGCCGCCTGATGGTTCGAACCAGACCAGGCGGATCATCTGCCCCGCCGAGGCGCTGATCTGACCGACCGCCTTGGCGGCTTCGTCCTCCAGTAGCGCCCGCCACGAGGGCCCGCTTCGGTCCTCGGGGCACGGCACCCGTCGGATGAGGCGGTCCACCTCCACGGATCCGGGTGGCTGGATCAGCAGCTCGCCGTCGGCCAGCCGGGAGCGCAGCACGTCGTGCCGGTCCAGGACCGCCCGCACCGTCTCGGTGAGCAGGTCGAGGCTCATGTCCGCCGGCAGGGCCAGTACCAGCCACTGGGTCGGCGGGTCCAGGCCCGGTCCACGCTCAGCGAACAGCCGCGCCATGGGCGGCAGCGGAATCGGACCGGCGCCGCCGTCGGCTGGAGTGGCTGCGGTCGGGGCGTCGGTTGGCGTGGCTGCGGCCGCCAGCGCGGCGACGGTGCGGCATTCGAAGACGGTTCGCGCGGTGAGCCCAAGGCCCTCGGCACGGGCGAGCGCCACCACCCGCATCGCCGAGATGCTGTCGCCGCCCAGGGCGAAGAAGTCGTCGTCCAGACCGATACGGCCGGCGCCCAGCACCTCGGCGAAGGAGTCCGCCAGAATCCGTTCCTCAGGGGTCCGCGCCACCCGGTGGGGCCGCCGCGTGACCTGCGGCTCGGGCAGTGCGGCGCGATCCCGCTTGCCGTCCGCCGTCAGCGGCAGGCTGTCCAGCACGACGAAGGTGGCCGGCACGAGGTGTTCGGGCAGCCTTGCTGCGGCAAAGCGCCGCAGCTCGACCACGTCCAGCCCGGCGCTGAAGTCCACGTCCTCGCCGGCGGCGCCCAATCGCCCGGCACTCGCGGGTACCACGTAGGCGATCAGCTGGGCGGAGTGGTCGGGGCCGTTGAGCCGGGCGGCTACGGCGGCTTGGGCCACTCCCTCGTGGGCGGTGAGGCCGGCTTCGATCTCGAAGGGATCAGCCCAGAGGCCGCGTATCTGCACTCGCTGGTCGGCGCGGCCTGCGTACTCGAGTTCCCCGTCGCAGTTCCAGCGGGCCAGGTCACCCGTGCGGTACATGCGCGTCCCGGCGGGGCCGAACGGGCACGCAACGAAGTAGTCCGCGGTCGCGGCCGGTCGGTGCAGGTAACCGCGGGCAGCGCCCGCGCCGGCGATGTAGACCTCGCCGACCACTCCCGCCGGCGTCATGTTCAGCTGGCTGTCCAGCACGTAAACGCCGGTGTTTCGGATCGGTCGTCCGATCGGCACGGAGGACGCCCCGGGCCGGTATGCCCACGAAGTGACATCCAGCGCCGCCTCGGTCGGCCCGTACAGGTTGTGGAGCGGAACGTCGCAGATCTCGTGGAACCGTGCCGCCAGGTCGACTGGAAGCACTTCCCCGCTGCACATGACGCGGCGCAGGCCCTTGCAGGCGGTGGCGGCGGTTTCATCCCGTACGAGCTCGGCGAGCACGGAAGGAACGATGTGGAGGGTGGTGGCACCGGTCCGCCGGACCGCCGCAGCGAGCGCGGCCGCGTCTCGGTGGACGTCGTGCGTCGACATGACGATCGTGGCACCGGCGATCAGGGGCCAGAAGATCTCCCAGACGGAGGCGCCGAGGGATGCCGGGGCTTTGTGCAGCACCCGGTCGGTTTCGTCCAACCGGTATCGCTCCTGCATCGACAGCAGCCCGTTCGCGAGCGCGGCGTGGGTTACGACGATGCCGGCCGCCTCCCGGGCCGGCCCCGACCCGTAGCGCAGGTACGCGGCGTGCTCGCCGGAACAGCCGCCGGCCGGCACGGCGACCGGCGCCGCCTCGGCGTCCTTTGGCGCGGTCGTACGCTCGATGACGCTCGCTTCCCACTGCGGCTGCGCCCCATCGAGCGGCGTGATGGCCAGTCCGTCGGCCCCGGCGACCGTGAGGAGCAGCGCCGGCCGTGCCTCGGTCAGCATTGACTCCGCGCGGTCCGACGGGCAGTCCGGGGCGATGGGAAGGATGGCGGCACCAGCCTTGAGTACCGCGCACACCGCGACCACCAGTTCGATCGAACGGGGGATGGACACAGCCGCGAAACGTTCCGGCCCCGCACCGCATTCGACGAGCCTGCGGGCGAGGCGGTCGGCTCTCGCGGCCAGCTCCCCGTAGGTCAGAACAGCATCCTCGTGGACGACGGCGACCGCCCCCGGATGGGCGGCTGCCTGCTTCTCGAGCAGAACGGGCACCGTCACGCCGTCCAGTTCGACGACGGGACCGGCGCTGCGGTCGAGGAGCGTGGCACGTTCCTCCTCCCCTACGGCGCTGATGTCCCGGACCCGCGCACGGGGGTCGGCGAGGGCCGCACGGACGAAGGCCACGAACCTTTCGGCGAGCCCGGCGACATCCTCATGGGTGTACAGCCCACTGGGCGCGTCGAAACGGACGTACAGGTCGCTGTCCGCGCCGCCGTCCGTGTAGGTGGCGATCCTGACCTCGTCGGGCAGGCCGAACGTCCCGCCGGCGAACCTTCCGACGGCGCCCGCGAGGTCGAGTTCCCTGAAGAAGGGGACGACGCTGATGACGGGACCGAACGGGCTACGGGCATCACCCGCGTGACCGGCCGCGCGCTTGATCAAGGAGACATTGTATTCGGCGTGCTCCAAAACCCGCAGCCGCTCCCTGCGCACCGACCCCGCCAGCTCGACGAAGTCGGCCGACGGCGGCACCTCTACCGTCAGGGGCAAGGCGTTGGAATACAGGCCCAGCGCCTGTCTGATCTTGTCGCTGCGGTAGTTGACGGTGAAGGACAGCATCGGCTTGGGCATGTTGCACAGGCGTTGCAGGAAGGCGGTCGCGGCAGCTGTGATCAGGTCCGCGACGCTCGTGCCAGCCGCGTCGGCGGTCGCCTGCCACCTGGCGATCTCGCTCGCCGCCACGCCGGCGGTGTAACTGGCCACGCCCAACGGTGCGGTCAGGCCGTCCCAGAATCCGACGTCGTCCGCACGCTTCGCGGCCTCCGTGCCCATATCTGTCGGCAGTCGGGCAGCCGTCCCGCCGGCCGTGACGTAGCTCCGCCAGAACTGTTCCGCATCCGCGAACCATTCGGACGACCTGTATGCCGCCTCCCTCTCACCGGCGATCCCGGGTGGGGTGCCCGGCCGCTCCGGCACCGGGGAGCCGGCACGCATGGCGCGGTAGATCTCCGCGATGCGCTGGGAGAGCAGGGTGACCACGCCGAACGCGTCGGTCAGGATGTGATGGAAGATCAGGCATACGAGGTGATGTCCGTCGGCAAGCCGGACTGATCCGATCCGGAACAATGCGTCCGCACCGAGGTCGAACGGGCGGCGGACCTGCTCGGTGAGGAATTCCCGAGCCGCGTGCGCGGGGTCGGCCGCATCGCTGACGTCAACGCGGAAGGGCTCCCACGCGTCCGGCTCCCGGGTGACGAGCCGCAGTTCGTCGCCGTCCCGCCGGAAGTTCACCAGGAGCGCGCTCGCCTCCCCCATGGCCATTTTCAACGCGTCCTCGAGAACCCGCAGGTCCAGCTCGCCCCGAACAGCCCAAATGGTCGTGGTGCTGTTCGGCACCTCAGGCACAAGATTCTGTTCCAGCCACATTGCCTCCTGTGCTGAAGACACACCGCCAGAACCCATGCAGACTCCCCGAAGAAGCAACTCTCGATCGTCACTGACTCGCGGCGGAACACAGTTCGGTCGTTCCGTTCGCAACTCCCCAGTCATGGCCGGCGGAAGCCGCACGTCGTTCGTAATCCCCACTCTAGGAAGGTGTTCTGGTGTCATCGAACCGCCTGAAAGATGTCGGCAAGAACCGGCCAGGCGAGTCATCTCCGCAGCCATCGGCACCCTCGAAGGAATATCCCTCGTGGCCTGCGGCCGCTAGTTCGCGCAGCTTCTCGCGGAACGGTCCGAGGCCCTCGAAATAGAACATCGCCGTCCGCTTCCGTCCTGGGCTTTTCGCGCCGGAGACCCAGGACTTGACCTTCGGGAACAGCGTGGAATCAGCCGACTCCTGGCAGGCGAAGACCCACGCGTCCTCCGCCTCCCGAGTGGCCTCGATGGAGGTCAGACCAACCTCCTCCACCGTCCCGATCAGCTCTGTGATCCACTCCACCTGGGTCTCGATACTCGGAAGAAGGTTGCTGAAGGGGCTGTTCGGGCCGAAAACCATGAACAGGTTGGGGAACCCCGAGACGGAGACCCCCAGATAGCTGCGGGCCCCTTCCTTCCAGTACTCCCCAAGGCTCAGGCCGCCACGGCCGCGGATGTCCACCTGCTTGTAGCTGCCGACGACCGCGTCGAATCCAGTGGCGAAGACCAGGATGTCGAGCGCATGCTCCACGCCGTCTCCGGTCATCACCCCCTTGGGCGTGGCCTCCACGATCGGGGTCTCCCGCAGGCTGACCAGGCTGACATTGTCGCGGTTGAAGGACTCGTAGTAGCCCTCATTGCAGATGGGACGTTTCGCAAACAGGTCTGTCGGCGTCAGCTTCCGTGCTGTCTCCGGATCCTTGACGATCGCCCGGATCTGCGACCTGATGAAGTCGGCCGCGGCCTCGTTGGCCTCCGGGTCAGTGGCTATGTCGCCGAAGGTGCCGAACATGAAGTGGAAGCCGTTGCCGAGTTCCCATGCCTTCTGGAACACTCGTCGGCGCTCTTCGGCCGAGACGCTCATCGCCGGGATGTCGCTCTCCTCGAAGCCGCAGCCGACCCGGGAGCTGCGGATCTGCTCCCAGATCCCGTCGTAGTCGGCGCGTACCGCGGCCTTCTCCTCCTCACCGAAAGGACGGTCGCCCGACGGGACCACATACTGTGGTGTGCGCTGGAACACCGTCAGGTGCGCGGCCGTCCGTGCGGCGGCGCAGGCGAACTGGGTGCCGGTGGATCCCGTGCCGATCACAGCGACCCGCTTACCCTCGATCGACAGATCCTCGGGCCAGGAACCGGTGTGCACAAGGGTGCCCTCGAAGCGGTCAAGCCCTTTGATGTCCGGGAAGTTCCGACTCGAATGCGGACCCAGAGCGCTCACCAAATAGCGTGCGGTGAACTGCTCGCCGCGACTGGTGGTAACCATCCAGACAGCGCGGGGCTCGTCATACACCGCTCCTTCGGCAACCGTGTCGAACTGGATATCCCGGAGCAGGTCATGGCGCTCGACCACAGTCTCCATGTATGCCAGGTTCTCGGACTGCGAGGCGTAGCGTGTGCTCCAGTCCCATTCCTGGAGCAGTTCCTTGTCGAAGGAGTACTTGTATATGTGCCCGGCGACATCCGACATTGCGCCCGGATAGCGGTTCCAGTACCAGGTGCCGCCGACGCCGCTGCCCTTCTCGAAGGTGCGGACGGTCAGGCCCAGTTCGTTGCGGAGTTTGTGCAGCGCACAGATGCCGCCGAATCCGGCGCCGATGACGATGGCGTCGAAGTCGGTCTTTCCCTCGTCGGTCACGGATGAGCTCCTTGCTGGTGGGAGCCGCGAGCAGTTCCTCGGTACAGGCCTGTCCCCGATGGTCCGCGCGACGCCGACCACGCCGCCACGAATCTTTCGCGGTTGTTTCCGTCTCTGTCCCGCATACTTCGCGCCCGGTCGGCGGCCGGGCACGGCGCCCGTACCGTGCAGCCACGACGCCTGCGCAAGCACCCCTAGCGGATACGGAGGGCAGCGATGACCGAGAGTGAGGACACCCCCGAGTACCTGGTGGTGCTGAACGACGAGGAGCAGTACGCGATCTGGGTCAGCGACAAGCCCCTGCCCGGCGGCTGGCGGGCGGAGGGAGCCCGGGGCAGCAAGGACGCCTGCCTCGACCACATCGAGCGGGTCTGGACCGACGTGCGGCCGCTCAGCGTGCGCAAGCGTCTGACCATGGACGCAGAGTTCGCGCCCGTGCACCGAACGATCGCCGACCGGGCAGTCGAGACCCCGGATGCGCCGGCCGTGACCGACGAGTGGACGAGCCTCACCTACCACCAGCTGGTCGACCGCGCCGACGAGCTGGCCGGCGTCCTGGTACGGCAGGGCATGCGCAGCGGGGACACGGTGGCAGTACACATGCAGCGCAGCGCCGCGCTCGTGGTGGCGCTGCTGGCGGTTGCGCGAGCCGGCGGCGCCTCGCTGATGCTGGACGTCGGAGGCCCGAAACAGTGGCTGACGGGCTTCGTCGACAGGGCACGGCCGGTGGCCTGGATCACGCACGAGGAGGGCGCGGAGCCGCCGTTCACGGGGACCGTGTACCGCCTCGACGCTGGCGGGAGGCCGACGGCGGGCGCCGCGGCGACCGGTGCACCCGTGGCAAACCTCCCTGATGTGGGACCGGAGGACCTGGCCTGCCTGGTGCAGACGTCCGGATCGACCGGAGAGCCCAAGCTCGTGCTGGTACCGCACCGCACCTGGTCCTACGCGAGCGCCACGCAGCAGCGCCTGCACAGGATCGGCCGCGATGTGCGCGGCGCCTGGCTGTTCCGCTCACACACCAACGTCTCCGTCAGCGTGGAGATCTGGCCATGCCTCGCCGCCGGAGCCCACCTGTCGGTGCCGCCTCAGGAGGCCGTCACCGCGCCGGAGGAGCTCGCGGCTTGGATCCGCGAGCAGCGAATCACCCAGTTCTTCGCCGTCGCCCCGCTCGCCGAGTCGCTGGCGCGGCTCGACTGGCCGCCCTGCGAGCTGCGGCTGATGCTCACCGGCAGCGACCGGGTGCGCGAGTGGGGCAGGCCGGACCTGCCGTTCGAGATCGGCAACTGGTACGGAGCGAATGAGGTCAACATCGTCACCTCGCCGATGATTCCCTGGGAGGAACGCGTCACGTCGGCGACGGCCAGTGCCGCCGACCGGGCCGGACTGCCGCCCATCGGACGCGTGTGGCCAGGCGCGACCTGGCGGGTGGTCGACGCGCACGACCGACCGGTCGCCCCCGGTGAGGTGGGCGAACTGCTCGTCGGCGGGCGGCAGCTGGCCCTCGGGTACTTGTCGGCGCGGGCGACGGCGGAGAAGTTCCTGCCCGACCCGCAGGCGGCAGAGCCGGGCGCGCGTATCTACCGCACCGGCGACCTGGTGCGCGTCCGCGCGGACGGGCTCCTCGAGCACTGCGGACGCGCCGACGAGCAGGTGAAGATCAACGGCATGCGGGTCGAGATGGCAGAGGTGGAGCGGGCCATGTTGGCCTGCCCCGGCATCCGGGAGGCTGCTGCCACCGCCATCCGATCCCCCTCGGGGCGGGCCCAGTTGGTCGGCTACCTGGTGACGGATGCGCCCGTCGTCGACGCCGAGCTACGACGCACGCTGGCTGACGCCCTGCCGCCGCACATGGTGCCGGTGGCGTTCGTGCGGATGGAGCGGCTGCCCCGCAACCGCGGCGACAAGATCGACCGCCGGGCGCTGCCGCACCCCGACTCGGTGGCCGCAGGCGGCGGGGACGACCTCGACGCGCTGGTCGCCTCGGTCCTGTCCGACGTGCTGGCCCGGGACTCGTGCGCGCCGGACGACAACTTCTTCCTGCTCGGCGGCGATTCGCTACTGGCGGCCACGGCGGCACGCCGGCTGAGCCGGAAGGCAGGGCGGCCGGTGTCGGCGCAGGATGTGTTTCTGTACCCGACACCGCGGGAGCTCGGCGGCTTCCTGCGGACATCGGCGGTGGAGCCGCGCCCGAGCTGATATGGCGGATCGACACGGCGCAGATACGGTTCCGGCCGGGAGCGGCGCACGTTCCCGGCCGGAACCGTATCTGCTGTGGTACCTCTCCCAGTCCCTCCCTTCTGCTGGCCGAAGGGCACTCACGCCGACCGGAGCAGGGCGGGCGAGCGGAAGCATTCCCGACAGATCACATGCGGGGCGGCTCGCGCCAGGGGAGGGTTGGTCGCGACTGATCAGGAGGTGGAAATGGCCGACCAAGGCAGAGTGATTGCGGTCACGGGCGCGGGCTCGGGGATCGGGCGAGCCGTCGCTGGGCGACTCGCAGAAGCGGGCGAAACCGTGATCGCCATCGGCCGCCGACCGGAGCCTCTGGCGTCGCTGGTCGCCGACCAGGCGGACGGAGGAACGGTGCTGCCGGTGCCGATGGATGTCGCAGAACCCGCGGCACCAGAGCGGCTGCACGCCCTCGTCCGAGAGCGCTTCGGCCGACTCGACGGCCTCGTCAACTGTGCGGGCCTGGCCCGCTTCGCCCGCCTGGAGGCGGCCGACCTCGGCGACCTGGACCGGATGCTGGCGGTCAATCTGCGGGCGCCTGTGGCGCTGATCCAGGTGCTGCTGCCAGCTCTCACCGAGGCGCGCGGCAGCGTCGTCAACGTCACGTCCATCGGCGGCGTGCTGGCGATGCCCGGCCGTTCGCTGTACGGGGCGAGCAAGGCGGCGCTCAACAGCCTCACGCGCTCGCTGGCCCGCGAACTCGCCCCGGACGTCCGTGTGAACGCCGTCCTGCCTGGCCCCGTGGACACTCCCATGTACGACGATCTGGGCCTCGGCCCCGAGGAGACCGAAAGCCTGCGGAAGACCCTGCTCGACAGCACGCCGATGGCCCGCTTCGGACAGCCGGCCGACGTGGCTACGTGGGTCTGCGCGCTGCTGGACCCGAAGCGGTCGGGCTGGACCACGGGCGCCCTCTTCACCGTCGATGGCGGGCGGAGTGCGTGACCTGAACAGCCGGAGTCGGGTCGGTAGCAGGCGAGGTCGAAACACGAAGCCCTGCCGCAGCTCGACGGCCAGTTCTTGGCGGCGGGACCAGCCAATACATCGGTACTACGGCCACCTCTGACACCCACCCGGCTGCCGCCCACTGCACGATCAACCACCCATCCTTCTGGATACACAGGAGCAGGCCCATGACCGAGCTGGTCGAGCACGATCTCCGCTACTCGGTGGAGCGGGTACCGCAGTCCAGTCTGCACGCGGTGTTCCGCGCCTCGCGGCGCTGGACCGACACCCATGGCCGCGAGGCCAATGCCTTGCACGTCGGAGAGCCCGCGTTCGGTATGCCGCCGACCGCCATCGAAGCGATGTGCCGGGCACTGCGCGACGGCCGCTGCACATACACCAGCGCCGAGGGCATGCCCGAGCTGCGCGAGGCCCTGGTCGCCAAGCTGGCGGCGCAAGGCGTCCCCACCACCGCGGATCGCGTCTTTGTCACCCCCGGCTCGTGCCAGGGCCTCACGGCTGTGGGCGCGGCCGTCCACGCCCCCGGAGCGGCCTGGATGATCCCCCAGGTGCACTGGCCGATCTACCGCCAGCAGGGGGTACTCAACGGATACGAGGTCGTGGGCTATCCGCTCGGCCCCGGCTACGCCCTCGACGTGGCGGCCGTCGCCCGGGCCGCGACGCCGGCTACCCGGGCGATCGTGGTGAACTCGCCCGCGAACCCGACCGGCGCGGTCGCCGACCCGGCCGCTCTGCGCGAGCTCCTGGCGCTGGCCGCCGAGCGGGACTGGATCGTCGTCAGCGACGAGGCATACGAGGACTTCGTCTACGACGGCACGCACCTGCCGCTGGCGGCGCTGGAGGCAGACGTCGAGCCGCACCGGCGGCGCGCGTTCTCCGTCTTCACCTTCTCCAAGAATTACGCCATGACCGGCTGCCGGGTCGGCTATGTCGTCGCGCCTAACGACGAGTTCGCCGGTCTGCTGCGCCGGGTGCAGGAAGGCTCGATCATCGCCCCGCCGACGCCCGCGCAGATCGGCGCCCTCGCCGCGCTCGGCGATGGCGGCGCCGTCCGCGCCAACGTCGCTGCGGTGCGCGCCTCCCGGGACGCCGCCATGGGGGAGCTCATCGCAGCTGGCCTCATCGGCGCCCCTCCAGCGGGCGGCTGGTACGCCCTGCTGGACATCGCGTCCTCGGGCCACACCGCCACAGAGTTCGCCGACCGGCTGCTGGCTGAGCACGGCGTGGCCGTCGCGCCGGCGGCGGCGTTCACCGTACCCGGCGACCCGAGCACCCGCAGCGTGGTGCGCATCTCCTTCGCCGGCGACAGGGCCCGGCTGCTGGAGGGCACGGCGGCGCTGGTAGGGGCGTGCCGCGAGTGGGGTGGCGAGCGAGCGGCGGAGCGGGTGTGATGAGCGAGTTGACGTACGCGAGCTACATCCGCGTGGACGAGCTGCTCAGGCTGCAGCAACTCCGCTCGCCCCGGGAGACGCCGACGACGCGCGCCTGGGAGCACTTCTTCATCGTCACCCACCAGACCAGCGAGTTGTGGCTGGCGCAGGTGCTGCTCGACCTCGACGAAGCGGTTCCGGCGCTGAAGGCGGGACAGTACGCGGACGCTGAGGAGTGCCTGCGGCGGTCGGTGGCTGTGCTGGACGTCATGGCGGCGAGCCTGGACACCCTGGCCGTCATGCCGCCGGGACAGTTCGCCCGCTTCCGCGGCGAGCTGGGGCGGGCGAGTGGTGGCCAGTCCGCCCAGTTCGCGGCGCTCGACCAGCGCCTCGGCCTGGCTGCGGACGGCGATTGTCCACTGTATGAGGCGCTGGTGGCCGCCTGCGCGGCCGAGGACGTCTCGCTGCTGGACCTGCTGCGGCCGGGCGAGCCCGGCCATTGCGAGCTCGCCCGGGTGGTGCCGGCCATGCTCGACCTGGCCAGGAAGACCTGGAAGTGGAAGGTGATGCACCTGGAACTCGTGGCCAAGATACTCGGCCACGGCCAGCGGGGCACGGGTGGCACATCGGGTACGGCGTACCTTGCCGACCGGCTGGCGATGCCGTTCCAGGAACTGTGGGCGGCCGTGTCGGCGGTCCACAGGCAGGCCGGTTGAGCAGGCAAGTCGACGACCTGCCCGAGGGCTGACCCCCGGGCAGGTCGTTCGGCGTGCAGGGCCGGTGATCGTGGGGTCAGGCGCCGGTCGCCAGGGCCCGGCGTATGGCCGCCGCCAGCTCCGCCGGCCGACTACCCGGCAGGTCGTGGCCCCCCGCCAGCGACACGGCCCGGAACGGCCCGGTGGTCAAGGCCGACCAGGCGTCGATGTGGGCGGGGTCGATGGCGTCGTCGTCGCGACCGAACACGGCCACTGTCGGAGCCGAGATGCGCTCGGCGGGCCCGCCCTCGAACAGCTCCAGCTCGTAGGTCTCGATGAGCTCGTAATCAGCGCGCACGACGGGCTCGTAGATCTCGAGCAACTCCTCGTTGGCGAGGATCTCCGGCGGGAGGTACCCGTCGGTCTCGACCTGCTTGAGGAAGTCCTGCTGCGGAAGTGCCCACGTGGGATCGCGCCGGACGCTACCGGGCGCCGCGTGCGAGGACGCGACCAGCCCCCGCACCTGGGCGGGGTCCAGGCGCCGTGCCACCTCATAGGCGATCGCCGAGCCGGCGCAATGGCCGTACAGCACCACCGGCCGTCCCTGGGCATGGCGGACCAGTTCGCCGGCGAGCTTGTCGGCAAGCACCGGCATGACGGTCTCCGCTGGATCCCCGAGCCGGGACTCCCGTCCCGGGAGGCGCACGCCAAAGGTGTCGAACGCGTCCGCAAGCTCGACGCATAGCCGACGCACTGCGGCCGCCCCGGCGCCGGCGTGCGGAAAGGCGTACAACGCGCACTCTTTGGTCGCACCGCGAGAGACACCGACGAACCAACGACTCTTCGTGTTTGTTCCCATGTACGTGAGCATGACCAGGGCCCGCGGCCCACGGGCGGCAACCCTGACTGACCTCTGAAAGATCCTCGGACAGCGGCGAACCGCCACGGCGAGACTGACACCTCGATACGCCGGAGAACACCGTGAGAGGACGCGAGCAAGTGGTGAACGACATCGGATCGGCCGGGACAGCGAGCCCTGATCACGATGGCCACGACGGCTCGGAGCGTGGGCTGCTGCGTGCCCAGGTGCGGGCCCGGTGGGCCGACGCGCTGAGGCACGACGGCTTTGGCGACGACGACGACTTCTTCGAAGTCGGCGGGCACTCCCTGCTGATCGCCGACATCATGGCCAAGCTCGGGGCGCTGGCCGGCACGCGGCTGTCGCTCCGGCTCTTCTTCGACCACCCGACGGTGAACGAGCTGACCGACGCACTGACGGCCCACGAGACCTTCAGGTCGCTGGCCCGATGAGCGCCCCGCCGGCCTCCGCCACAGGCGCCCCCCGGGGCGAGTGGAACGAAACCGAACGGCCCTTCCGCGACGACGCCACGATCCCCGACCTTCTCGCCGAAGCCGCCCGGCGGCACCCGGACCGCCCGGCGATCGTGACGTCCGACAAGCGGGTCCTGACCCACGGCGAGCTGGACCGCCGCGCCAACCGGATGGCCCGGCTGCTGCGCGACCTCGGACTGGGCCGGGACGCCACCGTGGCCCTCTACGGCGAGCGGGACGCGTCGGCCCTCGTCGGACTGCTGGCCGTGCTCAAGTGCGGCGCCGCCTACGTACCGCTCGACGCGTCGTGGCCCGCCGACCGGGTGATCGGGCTGCTCAAGCAGCTCGACGTGGCCGCAGTGCTGACCGACCGCGCGCACCTGCGCTCTGTGCAGGAGCTCCGGTGGGAGGTGCCGTCGCTGCGCCACGTGCTGTGTCCCGACATCCCCGAGGAGTTCTCATGGTCGGCCACCCTGCAGCGTAAGCGGGTCGCGGAGTTCTTCGACTTCGTGGCCGACTCCCCCGACCAGCTCGAGGCCGCCGGCTTCAACCTGCGCCGCTCAGAGCGTCCCTTTGACGAACAGGACGTCCTGGGCTACCGCGACCACGTAGCCTCGTTCGTCCTGGCCGCGACGGCAGCGGAGCGGCCCGCCATCCTCGAGATCGGGTGCGGGTCCGGCCTGATCGTCGAGGCCCTGGCACCGCAAGCGTCCCGCTACGTCGCCCTCGATCCCTCACCGGTGTCCGTGACCCGGAGCCAGGAGGGCGGCGTCCGCGCCGGGGGCGAGGTCGACGGCGTGGTGTGCTTCGCCCACGAGGTCGCCGAGCAGGTGCAGGGCCCGTTCGACGTCATCATGCTGGCCAGCACGGTGCAGTTCCTGCCGGACCTGGACTACGTGATCAGCGTCCTCGAGTCGCTCCTCGGGCTGCTCGCCGACGACGGCGTCATCGTACTCGCCGACCTCATCGACCCCGAGTTCGGCACCAATTCCGGCGTCCAAGTGTCGCCCCACTTCATTGAGCGCCTTCCCGAGCTCCTGCCCAGGGTGGCCCAGGCCGCCGTCCACCGCCGCCAGGCCGAGGCGTTCGCCGGAGAGCTGGCCCAGCGGTACGACGCCGTGATCCGCGTGGCGCCGTCCAGCGACCGCACGGCGCCGGGGCGCGAGCCGCTGTGGACCGGACATCACGTCGCCCTCCGCTCGACCGATCCCCTCCCTGCCGGTCCGACGGCCCAGGACATCGGCTACACCATCTTCACGTCCGGCTCGACCGGTGCGCCCAAGGGAGTCGTCGTCACCCACCGCTCGGTGGTGAACCTCATCGAGTGGCTGAACCGCACCTACGAGGTCGAGCCCACCGACAAAATCCTCTTCGTCACGTCCTTCTGCTTCGATCTCTCGGTCTACGACATCTTCGGCGTGCTGGCCGCCGGCGCATGCGTGCGACTGGCGTCGGCAGCAGAACTGGCCGAGCCGGACAGCCTGGTGGACCTGCTCGAGCAGGAGGACATCACCATCTGGGACTCGGCGCCCGCCGCCCTGGCCATGGTGATGCCCTTCGTACAAGCCCGTGAGCCGACCGGACGCGACACGCTCCGCCTGGTCCTCCTGAGCGGAGACTGGATCCCGGTGCCGCTCCCCGACCAGATCCGGGCCGCTTTCCCGGCCGCCGAAGTGGTGGCGCTGGGCGGCGCCACGGAGTGCACCGTCTGGTCGAACCACTACCGCGTGGGCAACGTCGACCCAGCATGGCCGAGCATCCCCTACGGGAAGCCGATGCAGAACGCCCGCTACTACGTGCTCGACGGCGGCCTCCGGCCCTGTCCCATCGGCAAGGAGGGCGATCTGTACATCGCCGGCGAGTGCGTGGCCCTGGGCTACGCCAGGTCGCCCCGCCTCACGGCCGCCCAGTTCCTGCCCGACCCTTGGGCCCACCGACCCGGGGAGCGCATGTATCACACCGGTGACCGCGCCCGCTGGCTGTCGAACGGCGACCTGGAGTTCCGGGGCCGCCTCGACGACCAGGTCAAGGTGCGCGGCTACCGGATCGAGCTGGGCGAGGTGCAGAGCGCCCTCTTGCAGTGCTTGGGCATCCGGGCCGCATCGGTGGTGGCGCCCTCGGGCCCGGGCGGACGGACGCTGGCCGCCTTCTACGTCCCGACGGCCGAGCCGCTTCCCAAGGCCGAAGTCGTCGGCGCCCTGCGGGCGATCCTGCCGTCGTACATGGTTCCCACGCGCATCGTCGCCCTCGACGAGCTGCCCCTGACCAGCACGGGCAAGGTCGACCGGGCGGCCCTCCTGCGCCGGCTGTGAACCGCCCCGGGTGCATCCAACCCGACCCCCGAACCCGATGGAAAGGCATGGCGATGACGACAGGATCCGCTGGGTCGTCCGAATCCCCCCTCATCGCGAGGTTCTCGCGGCGCCGACTGTTGGTCGCCGCAGCTGGTGCCGCAGGCATCGCGGCCCTCCCCACAGAGGCTCAGGCCGCAGCCCGGACGTCGACCGGGGTCGGTTCCCGCCCGGATCTCGTGGGTCCGTGGTTCGACATGATGCTGGAGACGGCAAAGGCGTCGCCGTCGGCCGGGCTTCCCGAGCGGATGTGGGCGATGAGCTGGATGGCGGCGTGGGCAGCGCTGGACTCGGGGCAGGCGGCGACGGCACGGTCACCGAAGCAGCGGGCGGTGTTCGAGGACGCCGCCGTGGCGACCGCGGTGCACGATGTGCTGGCAGTGCTGGTCCCCGACCAGGCGGCCAGGCTCGACGGCGTGCTGGCCGACTCGCTGGCCGGGCTGGCCGGGGGCATGGCCAAGGCGGCGGGGATCGCCTCCGGTCAGGAGGCCGCGAAGGCGATGGTCGCGGCGCGTGCCGGTGACGGCCTCGACCTGGCGTCGGTAAACGCCCCGTTCACGCTGCCGCCCGAAACGCCCGGGGTCTATCGGCTCACGCCCGGAGCGAAGCAGCTGGTAGGGGCCGGGTATGGCCGGGCCCGCCCGTTCCTGCTCCGCCGGGCCGACCGGTTCCGGCCGCCGCGACCACCGGCTCTGGGCACAGGCGCGTACCGGCGGGACCTCGAGGAACTGCGCCGCCTCGGCGGGCAGGTCTCCGAACGGACCGAGGAACAGAGCGACCTGGCGTGGCTGGACCCCCTGTCGCAGTACGTGCCGGTGCTCAGCCTGCTGGCGAGCGACCCTTCCAGGCCCCGCAGGGACAGAGTGCAGCTGCTGGCGACGCTCGGCGTCACCGTGGTCGATTCCAGCATCGCCGTGTTCGACGCCAAGTACGCCCACCTGCACTGGCGTCCGGTCACGGCCATCCGTGAAGCAGACACCGACGGCGATCCCCGCGCCGCCCCCGACCCCACGTGGGCCTCGCACCTGCCGACGCCACCGCACCCGGAGTACCCCAGCGGCCATGCCGTCACAGCCGGCGCCGCCGAGCAGGTGCTCTCGCAGCTCGTCGGGCCTCGCTGCCCGATGGCGTTCTCGATCAGCTTTCCCCGGGGCGACGGCAGGGTCGTGACCCGCCACTACCGGCGCGGGACGCCGTGGTCGGCGCTCACACAGGAGAACGTCGACGCCCGTGTCCTGGCGGGCGCCCACTTCCGGTTCTCCGACGAGGTCGGCGCCGCGCTCGGCCGCCAGGTCGCCCACTACAACCTGCGCCAGCTGCGAACCCGGCCCCTGGGCTGATCCCGACCCCGAACCCGATGGAAAGGCATGGCGATGACGACAGGATCCGCTGGATCGTCCGGATCCCCCCTCACGGCGGGGTTCTCGCGGCGCCGGCTGCTGGCAGCCGCAGCCGGCGCCGCAGGCTTCGCGGCCCTCCCCACCAGTGCTCGGGCCGCCACCGAGACGGTCAACCGGCTCCACGACATCGGGTCGATAGCCGGGCCCGGCACTCCGAGCGAGGCCACCGACATCAACGACCGCGGCGACATCGTGGGCGCGACGTCGCTCCCGGGCACCGAGACGGCCCACGCCTTCATCATGAACCCCCGCGCCCGGGGCGGACGGCTGACCGACATCACGCCGTTGGAGGGGCGCAGCTCGCGAGCCGTGGCGGTCAACGGGTCGGGCGTCGTGGTCGGCACGCTCGGGATGGGCCTCACGCCTTCGGCCACGATGTCGGCGCAGTCGCGGGTGCAACGCGGCGCAGCTGGCGCGCCCGGGCCCTCGACGCTCAGCAGCCAGCCGCAGCAGACCTTCGTCTGGGGGCCGCGCACCGGGCTCGACATCCTGCCACTGCCGCCCGGCACCGCCAGCGCCCAGGCCTCCGACATCAACGACGAGGGCATGGTGCTCGTCGTCGGCACCAGCGACGTTCCGGACCCGAACGTGCCGGGGTCGAACATTCCCGTGGGCTCGTACCTGTGGGACCCGGCCAGCCGCACGTACACCCGGCTCCCGCCGACCGATCCGTCGATCCCCGGCGTCGTGTGCCTCGCGGCCAAGCTCGACGAGCGCGGTGGGGTCGCCGGTGGGGTGGTCGTCCCGGTCGACGAGAAGAACTGGCGCCACTCGGCTGTGGTGTGGGAGCCCGGCAGCCTCACCCCGCACCAGCTCTCCACCGGCGGCGTCTCCGATGCGTTCGCCACCGACCTCAACAAGAACGGGTTGATCGTCGGCTGGCGGATGAACGCGCCTGGCGGGTTGTCCGCCGCCGTCTACTGGCCGGCCCAGGACGCTCCGCCAGTCGAGCTTCCCGGTCGCGTGGCGTTCGAGGTCAACGACGGCGGACAGGTCGTCGGCATCCGCGACTTCCCCGACTCGTCCGTGTTCCCGTTCACGGCGGTCATGTGGGAGCTGGCTCGGGGGCGCACGACCGCTCTCGGCGACAAGAGCCTGGGTTCGTACGTCGTCGCGGTCAACGCCTCGGGCAGGTCCGCTGGCTACGCCGTCGCGGCGGGCGAGGAGAACCACTACAACACCGCCGTTTGGTGGGATCCGCCCCGGCGCTGAGATTGTCCCGGCGGCGCCTGGACCGTTGCCGGCCAGGCGGCGCGGAGCACTGCGGAACTAGCATCGTGAGGCGTCCTTGACGTACACGATCGCGTCATTGCTCGCTAGGTTGGCCGGGTCCAGCGGGGAGTAGCCGTACCAGGGGGACTCGCGGTGAACGAGTGGCACGTCGCCGACGGCAGCGGCCAGTCGGCGGGCGTCGACGATGTACCGGTCCTCCGGAACCGCATAGAGGACCCCTTCGATGGTGTCGGGGGGCGGGGCGCCGACATCGTGGTGGCGGAGCGTGCCGAGGGCCGTGGTCAGGAGGGCGTACCCCACGCCCAGCTGGTCGCTCACGGTCATCCCGGCGCTCGACCATTCCACCAACTCGGTGCCCCTCCGCATGGAGCTCTTGTCCCGCTGGAGATGGCCGTTGTGGCCGTGCGCCAGCGCCGGGCCCCGCTCGGCGATGGCGAGCAGGTTGGCGGCCATCATCGATTCCCGCAGGCCCAGCAGCCGTGCCACGCGGCTCGGTGACGTGTCGGCCATCCAGAAGTGGTACTGCAGCAGCCCGGTGGCGGTACGGCTGTACATGCGCGCCCGGTCCCACTCGTCCCGCGAGGACGCCGCGATCAGGTGCGGCGTCTGCGCGTCGAGCAGGGCCACGAGGTCGTCAGCGAGTTGCCGCAGCTGTTCGGCCTCGGGCGTCTGCCCCACGGACTGCGACGGGTTCCTCATCGCGGCGGGTTCGTTCCACCGGTCGTCGGCGCCGAGCAGGCGGTCGAGCGTCTCAACGGTGCAGGGAAGCAGGTCGGCATCAACCCAGGCGGCGAGGTAGGCGTGGAGCGCAGTGAGGGCCTGCCGGGGGCTCGCGGCGCCGGAGGTCTCCACCGGCGCGTCGAAACCGGCGAAGCGCAGCTGCTCCGACGCTGGCCGACCGTCGTTGTACTCGCGCATCCAGTGCACCAGCTCGCGGTTGCCTGCGGACGCGTTGAACCACCCGTGGCTGAAGCCACACTCCATGACCTTGTCGAGGGTGCCCGTACCCGTGGTGACGTAGTCGTCCACGACCAGGCCCCGCATGCAGTCGCTCTCAAGCACGATCGTCCGGTAGTGCTCCTGTTCGATGAGTTGCCGGAGGAGACCGTTTCGCAGCTCGAGCAGAACGTCTTCGCCGTGGGCTGGCTCGCCTAAGGCAAGCAGCCTCGGCCGGGCCGGGAGCAGCCCCATGACGCAAACAGCGTCAACGACTTGGGCGGCGTCTTTGATAGCAGCAATCATGCCCTCAACGTATCCGCGATGTGCTCACGCCGCCCCGGCCCAGGATGTCCGAGACCAGCCCAGCAACGTCGGTGGCCACGTGGAAGTGCCCGCCGGGTCGCACTCTCAGCGTGAAATCATCTGAGGTGACGCCTGCCCACTCCGTCAGCCGCGTCTCGTCCACCAGCGGGTCATCGACGCCGTGGTAGCAGCTCACCGGGCACGACAGCGGCTTGGTCCCGGTGCCGGGCTGGTAGGTTGCGTGCGCTCGAAGGTCCGAGCGCAGCGCCGGTATCAGCATCTCGCGCAGCTCCGCGTTCTCGGCGATCCCGGGGTCGGTGCCACCCAGCGCGCACAGGATCTCCCAGAACTCGTCGTCGGGTGCCAGGTGAACGTCCCGGTTCTCCATGTGGCCCGGGGGAAGGCAGGCGGAGGCGCACAGCCTCGCCGGCTCCCGGCCGATGTCCCGCAGCAGCACCGCGGTCTCGTAGGCCACCAGTGCGCCCAGGCTGTGCCCGAACAGCACGTGCTCGCTGCAGGGCAGCTGGAGCAGCTCCCCCACGGCGTGACCGACCAACTCGGCGACATCGTCCACGAGTTCCTCGCCGAATCGGTCACCGCGTCCGGGGTACTGAACGGCCACGAGTTCCACACCGGGTGGCAGCGCGGTTGCCCAGTCCCTAAAGGCATACGCCGAGCCCCCGGAGTGCGGGAAGCACACCAAGCGGACAGCGGGGGCCTCGGCCGCAGCCAGTGTCCGTATCCAGCCTTGTTCCCGCATCCGGCTCATCGATCTGCCCGTCCCGGTAGCCCGCCACTGTCAACTGCATCGTTTGTCCTTCGGGCGCACGCCGCTTGATTCGCGAAAGAGGTCGGCAAGACATGGGCGGGCGGTGCGATCAGGTCACCACAATTCATGACGGCGACGCGTTCCGCGGCGGCGAAGTTCTGGCTCTGGGAGTGCGGATGAAACGAGCGTTGATCGTCGGCTCCGGCATAGCCGGCCTTGCCACAGCGCTTCGGCTGGGAAAGGACGGGTGGCGCACGCTTGTGCTGGAGCGCGCCTCGGCCCGGCGAAGCGGTGGCTACATGCTGAATCTGCTGGGGACGGGCTACGACGCCGCCGAGCGGCTCGGGCTGATTCCCACCCTCTCCGACCGGGCGCTGGGTTTATTCACGACCGTACTGGTCCGGGCGGACGGGCAGCCGAAGCTCACGATGCCGGCAGCCTTCGCCGAGGCCGCTCTGGGCGCCCGCACCATGACGGTGTTCCGGGCAGACTTGGAAACCGCGTTGTACGAAGCCGCACGCGACTACGCCGAGTTCCGCTTCGGCACCACCGTCTCCGCCATCGACCAGGACGCCGACCGAGTGAGGGTCGGGCTCAGCGACGGCACCACCGAGGACGCCGACTTGCTCATCGGCGCCGATGGCGTTCACTCGGCGAGCCGCACGGCGGTGTTCGGGCCTGGTCACCAGGTCGATATGCCGTACGTTGTGGCGGCGTTCCCGCTCGGCCACCCGGTAGCGGACGTGCCTGAGTCGTCCGCCACAACCTTCATCGGCCCCGGCCGCACGGCGGGGGTTATCAACCTGGGCCCGCAACGGTCTTCGGCGTTCTTCACGTACCGGTGCGAGAACCCGGCTCTTGAGCTGGAACAGGGTCCGGTGGATGCGCTGCGCGCAGCCTACGGGGACCTGGCCGCGGGTGTGCCCGACGCGATCCGCTATCTCGAAAAGGATCCGGCCAGCGCCTACTTCGACCGTGTCAGCCAGGTGGTTACGCCACGGTGGAGCAACGGCCGGGTCGTGCTCGTCGGAGACGCGGCCTGGTGTGTCACGCTCTTCGCCGGGCACGGTGCGTCCCTGGCACTCGCCGGCGCCGACCAACTCGGCACCGCCCTGGAGCAGCACAGCCACGACATCCCGGCAGCTCTGGACGCGTGGGAAGCCGGCCTGCGACCTGAGGTCGCCAAGCGGCAAGCCCTCGCTCGCCGCGGCACGTACTATTACGCGCCACCGAGCCGCTTCCATGTGTGGATGAACGACCTCATGACCCGAACGATGATGCTCCCCGGCATCCGCGGTCTCGCTCAGCGCGGCATCAAACGGCAGACCGCCTGAGGAACGATACGAAACTTTTCGGATCAGGACCGCTCTCCAGGGTGACCTCAACGCTGTCACCGCCGGGCTCACGCTCTGCTGGAGCTCGGGCGGGACGGAGGGCGCCGTGAACAGAATCAAGAAGATCAACAGGCATCTGGACGACCGGGCCGAATTCGGGAAGACGATCCTGCTCGCGTGGCCCACAGTGTCGGCTCCTCGTGATCGCCACTGCCAGAGCCCAGCAGTAGTCTTCGCGGCCAGGTTTCAGGCTCGTTCACTCGGCCGGTGGCTGCCTGCTCGCGGGCGCTGGCGCGGGCATCTCTGCGGTGCGGGGGCGTGGCAGTCTTCACCGAAGGCCGCAGGAGTCGTGTGCCCATAGCGCCGCTGCGATGCGGCGCAGGACGGCGGGTGGTGCGGCGTCGTCGGGGTCAAAAGACTCAGGGACGATGATCGCTGTCTGCGCGGCACGTTCGGGGTGCTGGTCCAGCAGGGGCGAGAGGGCGTCGACCAGTTCCAGGGTGGCGTAGGCGCTGGAGGGGAGCACGAGGGCGTCGAGGTCGGGGGGCGTGGGGTCGGTCGCGCGCTGGCAGCGGATCACCGGCTGGTTGTGCGGGTAGTACACGGCCCTCTGCCGGGGGATGACGATCTCTGCGTCGAGCATGTGGACGGCGAGTTGGCAGGCGAAGGCTTCGGCCTGCTTCCGGTCTGGGAGTACGGCCACCACGCGGCGCAGGCGGTGCTGTTCGATGAGGTGGGCTGCTCCGAGGGCCTGGGCCCGCCAGATGGGGAATCTGGGCAGTTCGGGCACTTGGATTCGCATCAGCCGGTAGGGGCTGAGCAGTCCTTTGTCCACGAGTTGTGCGCGGTCCACGCTGGTGTGATGGGTGCCGAAGATCGGCTGGGCGGGCATGTCCACGGCCCAGGCGATCTCGGTTCGTTCGGCTGTCGTCGGGGCCGGGCAGTTCGCTGGGGATGCGGGGTGTGGCCGTCAGGTAGACGCGCTTGTAGGCGAGGATGCCGTCGTCGTAGTGGATCACGGCGTGCGGATGGTCCGAGCTGGTGATGCCTTTGACGGTGCGGTGGGCTTCCTCGACGATGAGGTGTTCCCAGGGCGGCAGGTGGTGGTCGCGGTGGCTTTCGGCGATGAGCCCGGCATCACTGTAGCGGGCCACGACGAGGGCTCCCGGGGGGCTGTTGTGCGATCCAGTCGGCCAGTTGGCCTGCGGTGGTCAGTCTGTCGCCCGCCTTGCCGCTGCGGGTGGGGCGGATGTTGATGCCGGCGGGCGGTCCCCGGCTGACCATGCGCCAGGTCTTGACCACGTGGTGGAGGTAGGTCCGGCCCGGCCCGAGTACCAGGCACGCGCGGCTCGCGGCTTCATGGACCGCTATCGCTACCGTCATGGTCTTGCCTCCCCGGCCGGCATGCTGAGCAGCATGCGCCGGCCGCCGTTGAAGATGACGTCGGGCAGCATGGGAGGTGACGGTTCGCGGCCCGCGACCCAGAAATCCTGACCGTGTTCCTGCGGGTCGGCGAAGCCGGGTGTCGGCTGCGGCCGCTGGGCAGGCGGGTGCTTGTCGGTGGTGTCCGTGGATGTCCCGGGGAGCGTGGCCGGGGTGGTCTCGTGCTGGGGCCTTGGGGCCCATTCCATGGCCAGGGCTTCGACGGAATCGGTCTCTTCGCGGCTGAGGAGGCCCGCGCCGACGAGGACGCGCAGGTCGGCGATCCACTTGCCCAGCGGGAAGCGCGGGTTGGTGTGGTCGTCGAGGTAGGGGGCGGGAACGCGCAGGTGTTGGTGGGTGCGGTAGAAGCGCCGGGCGGCGCGCAGACCGCGGGCATGGGTGGCCGCCTGGATGCCGAGGGGGCGGCGCAGTGCGAGGGCGAGGGGGTCGTGCTGCAGGGGCAGCACGGCCAGTTGTGCCTGCTGGCCCCTGGCGAGGGCGGGGAAAGTATCGAACTGTTCGTCCAGCCAGCGGGTGAGGGCGTCGGCGTCGGCCGGCAGCGGGCCCGCCGGGATAGCCAGGGTCGTGCCGTGGGTGCGGGCGCGGGCGCACATGCGCTGCCACTCTTCGGGCCAGGCGGGGTTCCACCAGGGGTCGATGTCCTTCAGGGCGCGCTGGTAGGGGGCGGGCAGGGTGTCGTCGGCTGCCTGGTGGCGCTGTTCGGCGAGCCACTGGCCCAGGGGGCGGCCCTGGTAGGTCTGTGTCGGTTCCGGGAGCAGGTGGCCGTGTTCGCGGGCGTAGGCCTGGGCGATGTCCAGGAAAGTTTCCGTGTTGTTCTTGAAGGTGCGCCCAGGGCATGTTGCAGGTGGCCAGCGCGGCAACGCGGGCCGCGGAGAGGTTGCCGGGCATGCGCGGCTGCCCCCGCCCTTCCCGGGTGGGGCCGAGGCTGCGGACGCTGGGTGTGCCCGCGCTCGCGCAGCAGCGAGGCGGGGGCGGTCTCCAGGGCGCGGGCCAGGGCGAACAGTGCTGCGGCCGTCAGGGTGTGGGGGCAAACGCCTGTCCCAGTCAGCGGTGGGGATGCCGGTCAGTTGGGCCAGGTCCTCGTCGGTGAGAGCGCGTGCACGAGCGCGCTCGCGGCAGAACGTCAGGTCGAAGGCGGTCATGTCCCGCTCATCGGGCGGCAGTTGACCTCTCATGGGCGCACCCGGTCCAGGCACGGCAGGACGTCTGGGGCGGGCAGGGTGGGGGTGTGCAGGTGCCAGCCGCGGGCGGCGGTGTGCCAGTCGTGTCGGTGTGCGGGTGGTCAAGGGCGGGGACGGACAGGCCCGCGTCGGCGATCAGAGCCTCGAAGCAGGGCATGGTGCCGAAGCAGTTCGCGAACAGGCCGTGAGCGGCGGCGGTGCGCGGAGTGCGGCGGCGGAATTCGAGCGCGGCAGCAAGTAGCGGGCGGGCGCGGTGCGGGACGGCGTACCGGTGCCGCGGGGGTAGGGGCGCGCCGACGTTGATCCGTGCGTCGCGGTCGATGGCCACTTGCGTGGCCTCCTCGTCGACGCCTGCAATCTGCGTCATCGCCAGCAGCGGCGCAGCGGTGCCGGTGAACAGCAGGGCTGCGATGGCAGCGGGTTGGGCAGCCGCATGGTGATTGTGTGCACGGTGCGCGGGGTCAGAGGCACGGTGGTGATCCCGGGCCCCGCAGGGGCGGAAGGAGTGGATCGAGCGGCACATATGTCCCTCCGGCCTTGAGCATGGCCAGCAGGGCCACGACCAGCGCGGCCGAGGGGGCCACCCGCACTGCCACCGGAGTTTCGACGCGGACGCCCCGGGCGCGCAGGACGCCGCTCCACCGGTCTGCCCGCGTGTCGAGTTCCCGGAAGGTCAGCCGGGTTCCAGTCACGAGGCGGGACCGCAGCTGGGCAGCGCCGGCCGCGGGAGGCAGGCTCACCTCGCGCACGGGGGTGGCGGGCGCGGCCAGCAGTTCGGCGAGCAGTATGAGGTACTGGTCGGCGAGCACCCGGACATAGGCGTCGTCGAACTGTCGGCTGTCGTAGTGCCAGGTCGTGCGGCCTTCCGTCGTGCCCAGGGCGCAGGTCAACCGTAGGGCGTGGGACTCGGTCTCGACGTCGCACGCATGCTCTTGCTCGTCCCTTTTCCCCACACCGTTCAACATCCAACTAAGTGACGGGAAGAGCGACTCTGACGAGATTCAAGGAGCCCTATCACCGCGAGGCGGATCAGCCCACTGCCGCGGGGGCATCGGGGTGCTCGTCGAGCCAGGCCAGGCCGGCGGGGTCGAGGTGGTGGCGGGCGCGGGTGACGGCGACGTAGGCCAGGCGGGCCTCATCAGGATCGATGGGGCCGGGCACGGGGCGGCCTTCGGCGTCGAGTGCGTCGGTGTCGGGGGGTGGGGTGAAGTCGGGGGCGATGCGTACCTGGGACCATTCGCGGCCCTTGGCCTTGTGGGCGGTGGAGACGGTGATCTGGCCGTGGGTTTCGGGGACGAGTCGGTCGACGGCCTGGAGGATGGCGTCGGGTCCGTGGTCGTCGACGAGGCCGACGAAGGGCTGGAGGTCGGCGCCGGCGGGGTCGAGTTCGGCGTAGTCGCGCAGTTCGTTCCAGGTGGTGAACAGCACCAGTTCGGGGTGGTGGGTGCGCCGCCCCTGGATGAGGTCGCGGGCGGCTTGGGCCAGGGCGCGCAGGGCGTCTCCCCCGCCGGCCAGTGCGGTGGGGGTGCCGGCCTGCTGGAGCGTGAGGATTTCGGTGACGGCGCCGATGTTGGTGCGGCACAGAACCGCGCCGGTCCGGTCGGTGGACGGTCCGATGGTGGTGGGGAGGTCGGTGCTTCCGGTCAGGCGGATGGGGGCGTCGGCGAGGGTGAGCCAGCGGTTGGCTTCGGCGGCGAGCTGAGGGCCGAAGCGGAAGGAGCGGGTGAGGGTGAGGTGGTGACCGGTGAAGCCGGTCATGACGTCGCGGGCGCCGCGCCAGCCGTAGATGGCCTGGGCGGAGTCGCCGACCATGACGATCTGGGTGCGCTCGCGTTGGGCAAGGACGATGTGTTCGAGGACGGGGTTGGTGTCCTGTGCTTCGTCCAGGAGTAGATAGTCGCCGTGGAGGACGGGGTCGGTCAGGGCCCACATTTTGAGGTAGTGGTCGTGTTCGAAGCGGACGGTTCCTGCTGCGGGGTCCTGCAGGTCGTCCCAGGCTTTGGCAGCGTACGGCAGGAGCAGGTCGGCGAGTTCGGCGTGGGCGGCGTCGGTCTCGATGCCGCGCAGGTGCGGAACGTGGTGGTGGGCGAGTTCGGTGTCGGCGGACTGGCAGTAGCGGGTCACGGTGCGCAGCACCGTATTGGACAAGGTGGCGGGCAGCAGGTCACGGCCGCCGATGCGCTGCGGGGTGTTCAGGCCAAGGTCCTGACCGATCTTCCAGCCGGGCCGACGGGGGCTGTTCAGGCGGTCGCGGTAGCGGTGGCCGAGGGCGGCATAGGCCAGGGAGTGGGCGGTCTTGCACTGCACGCTTGGAGGGAAGCGCCTGGCGGCGTCCTGGGCGATGGCGCGGTTGAAGGCGAGGTAGCGGCCCCGGCGCTTGGGGGTCTGTTCGGCGAGGAAGGCGAGCGTGGAGGTCTTGCCGGTGCCGGCTCCAGCCTGGATGGTGAGGTGACCTCCGCCGGTGAACGCCTCGAGGGCGGCGGCTTGTTCTGTGGTGGGAGTGAAGGTCATGGCAGAGGGTCTCCGGGAAGCCGTGGCAGACCGCGGGGCGCGGGCATGCGGAAGGAGCCTCGCACCGAGCGGTGCGGGTACCGGAGTTGAAGGTGCCAGCCGGGGCGTGAGTTGCCGGAGCGTGTCTCACCGGATCCCCTCCGAGGGGTGACGGGAGGGGAACGTGTCAGCGATGTTCGAGCAGACAGGCGATCTCGATGTCCCGTTCGAGTGACGGCGGCGGGAGGCTCAGCCCTCGGACTGCGGGGGCTCGTGGCCGGTACACAGAGGCCCCAGAAGCTCTCCCAGGGGGATACCGAAGGCATGGGCGAGGGCGTGCCAGGTGGCGAGGGTGCCGATGGTGCGGCCCTGTTCGATCTCGATAAGGGTGCGCCTCGAGAGGTCGCTGCGGGCGGCGAGTTGGTCGTAGCTCCAGCCGTGCTGCGCGCGCAGCCGGGCGAGGGACTGGCGTAGTGCCGTCGGGTCCGGCTCCGGCGGCGGAAAGATCGTCACCCGTCCATCCGACGGTGCAGACCCCTACCCTGACAGTGCAGACCTCTGCCCTATTTCTGAGCGCCCGAGCCCCCCCCCTTGCAGGGCAGGGGTCTGCACTACGGTGTCCGCTCACCGCACACACCCTCGGCGGGCCCCCGCCCCGCCCTACGACACAGCCGAAAGGACCTCATGGCCGCTCTGCCTGTACGCGCCTGGAGCGTGACGATCACTACGCACGCAGGGCGACCGACCCTCACCTGCAGCGCGTGCCGCTCCGTCGCCGCGCAGCCCGGCATCCCGGTGCTGCGCCAAGCGCGCCGTCACCTCGCCGGCCACCTCACCGACACTCCCCTGCCCGGTCACCTGCGGATCTGCCAGTGCCGTGACCACGGGTGTATCTGGCACCGGCAGCCCGTTCCCTGCTCCGGTCCGCTGCGGCTGCTGCTGATCTGCGGCGACAACGGCCGCACCTGGCACCTGGCCGACGTCTGCCGTGGCTGCACGGGCGCCACCCCGCACGCCGCCACCGTCCCTGAGCCACCTCATGCTGCCCGCCTGCCGCCCTCCCCCGTGCCTGCTGAACCGGCTGCCGAAGACGGCGAGTGGGTGGAGGCTCTGTGAGATGCCTGGCACCGCACCGGGCCAGAACCGATACGAGCGTGGCGTACGCAAGGCGGTCGCGGTCGTTCGGTGGCGAGGTGCGGGCCACCCACCGCGGGAGCAATTCCCATCCCGAGCGCGTACGGATTCCCGGTCGGGCTCCGGGAGGCCGTCATGGGCAGTTGATGCAGTGCCGCGCCCGCGCTGCGGCTGCGCCGGATCGGGTGGACAGCCCGCGCGCGTTGCCCACCCGATCCGGTGGCCGCGCGCCCAGCCCCACTTCCCGTACTGGGACAAGCGTTGAAGAACCGACAGGCAGTCGGGCAACCCGAAGGAACCATGGTGGCAAGGGACTTCTTCTGTGAGCAGCTGGTGCTCACGTCGGACGGCGGGGTACGGGAGATTGATCTGGCGCACCCGGTGGTGTGTGTCTTCGGGCCGATCGACACCGGCGAGACCACGCTGGTCGACTGCATCAAGTACGCGCTCGGCCTGCCCGCCGCGTGGCGTGAGGTGCCCGGTCAGCGCCTGCAGACGGTGACGCTGTTCGTGCGGATCGAGGGGATGCGCATCGGGCTGCGCCGCTCGGTGGTCAAGGACGTGTCCCGCGTCGAGCTCCTGGACAGCGGCGGAGGCGGCGTCGATGAGGTCCTCGACGTGACGCCGGAGCCGGACAGTGATCGGCGGGTGGTGGGCGAGGTTTTGCTGGACCTGCTCGGCCTGGGTGAGATGTTCGCGCCGCCCTCGGCCGTGGCTCTGCTGGGTGCCGGGGCACGGCTGACCTTCGAGCAGCTGTACGCGATGTGCTACCTCACCCAGGATGTGGTGGACGGCACCGAGTCGGTGCGGGGCAAAGCCAACACCGCCCGGTCCTACCGGACCGTGGTCGAGCTGCTGCTGGGCCTGACCGACGGCCCGATGCGGGTCCTGATGGCCCGCGGGGACGAGCTGTCGCGCACTCTGAACGATCTGAAGCGGCGGGCGGAGACCATCAGCGCGTTTTTGACCGGCAGCGCCGCCGACCTCGAGGCGGAACTGGCGCGCTCGCACGACGAGGAGCACGCGGCGCTGCAGCGTCTGGAGGAGTTCAAGGGCCGGATGCGGGCCGCCACCGCACACGCCGACCCGCTGCGCCGCCGCGTCCAGGAGGCGGAGCAGGTCCTCGAGCGGTGCCGGCGTGCGGCCGTCGACGGCGAGCACGCGCTGGCGCGCCTGCAGCAGAAGGTGGAGGAGCTGATCCACCAGCGCGACAACGGTCCCGAAAGGCACTCGCCCTGCCCGGTGTGCTGCGCCGATCTCACTGTGCGGCCGGTCCCCGAGGAGGACTGCCCGTTGTGCCTGAGCGAGCTCGACCCGTCCGTCCTGGCGCAGGCTCTGCATACGGCGCAGGACACGCTGGCGGCGGCGGAGCGGCAGCTGACCGAGCAGGTCAAGGCCCACGGCGAGGCGCAGACCGCGTGGGAGCAGGCCCGCATCGAGCTGGATGCCCGCACCCGGGAGGAGATCAACCCGCTGGCCGCGCAGATCGAGCTGCTGGCCGCGGCGCACGCGACGGCCCGTACCCGGACCACGATGCTGGAGCGGGAGCTGGAGCCGCATCGCCGGCTGGCCGAGTTGCACCGGTCCGTCCAGGTGGCGGAGGACGAGCTGAAAGGGGTGCGGGAGGAGATCCGCACCCGTAAGAACCTGCTGGCCGGGCGGCAGACCACGCTCGGCGAGTTCGAGGAGCACTTCACCGGCCTGGCCGGCTCCGTCGGTCTGCCCGGCGATCCGGGTGCCCGGCTCAATCACGGATCGCTGCTGCCGCAGGTGCGTGCCGGGAACCTCACCAAGGTCGGGCACGGGGTCCGCTGCGCGATCAACGTTGTGTACCGGATGGCGTTCCTCAGCTACGCCCTGGTGACCGGGGCAACGGACCTGCCGTCGTTCCTCGTCATCGACTCGCCCCGCAAGAACGTCGGGTACGGGCAGGACGACCAGGAGCTCGTCGGCCGGCTCTACACCCACTTCCTCGATCACATCGCCGGGGTGCGCAGCGGCGGTGCGCTGCGCACCCGGCCCCACCAGATCATCATCGTGGACAACGACCTGCCCCAGCTGCCCAAGCGTCTGCTCGACCAGATGCACACCATCGAGCTGACCCGGGACCACCCGCTCGTGCCCTGAAGGCCGAGCAGGCCGGCGAAGTGGGGAGCATGAGGAGCGGTTCTGATCATGGATCCCGTCTTCAGAGGTCGGCGCTTACGCCTCCCGCCGCCGGCCGGGCGGCAGGACCGGGTTTCGGTTTCAAGCGCCGAAGACCGCACCTCCAGTGAGGGTGTGCTCCTGCGGCGGTGTCACCGTGGCGGGAGTGAGGCAAGGTGGGACCGTACCCGTCGGCTGAGCAGTGGTGCGCAGCGGGTGTCGCGCACGAGTGCGGCCAGGTTGTGCCACACGGTCTGGCGGATGTCCCTGGGCGTTGTTCGGTGGTGGCGTGCGAGGGTCTGTTCCACGGCGGTGACGTTGCCGGGCAGTGGCTGCGCGGAGCTGCGGTCGCCGAAGGGGTGGTCGGTCTCGGTCAGTACACGGTCGAGAGGAATGGTCTGCAGCAGAGCGGTCTTGCGTGCGGCGGAGGCGTTGACGGAGAAGTAGCAGCCCAGGCGGACGGCGCGGGCGGTCTGCTCCGGGTCTCCGAGCCACCAGTGGAGAACCATGCCGGGGGCCGGGGACCGTTCCAGCTCGTCCAGCACCTGCTCGCAGGCGGCGTAGCTGTGGATGCTGGCGATGCGCGGGGTTCGCGCCAGGACGTCGAGGACGTTGCGGAGGGTGGTCTGTTGGTTTTCGAGCGGGACGCGGCTCTTGCCGTCGAGTCCGATCTCGCTGACCAGCGGGGTGTGGTCGATCAGTTGAGTGAAGGTGTTGGGGTCGAAGCCGGTGTGGCTGCGGGCGAGTCCGGGGTGGGCGCCGACTCCCCAGATGATCCGGTCATCGTGTCGCTGGACGGCTCGGGCGGCCTCGGTCAGGGAGCGGGTGGCGGCGAAGACGACGGCGCCCAGGTAGGCGAGGTCGTCGGCCGGGACGCTGGTGTCGATGTGTGCGTGCAGGTCCAGCGGTGGCAGTGCGCTCGTCCTCATGATGGGTACAGCAGCTCCAGTTCCGCGACGCCCCGCCAGCACAGCTCGTAGGCCTGGCGGGTGGGGTAGTCGGAGGGCAGGTTCAGGGTGGTGATGTCAGCTGGGCGCAGGCCGCGGGCGAGGAAGGTGCGCAGTGAGGGTTCGACCGACTTGTCGGCCAGGTAGGCGCTGAGGTGTGCGTCATGGCGAGTGTGGAGGTAATCGGTCGTGTCCTCGAGCTGGGCAGCGTGGAAGGAGGCGCGGCGCAGCAGGCAGCCGAAGCACACGCCGCAGTGCGTGCGCACGGGGATGCGGTGGGTGCGGTGTCCAGTGTGGGCGCAGGAATGGGTGCTGCTGAGCAGCCGGGCGGCCGGGCCGGTGCCGACGAGTCCGGCGGCCAGGGTGAACATCTCGCCCTTGGTGCGGGCGGCGAAGGGGTTGTGGATGACGGCGTGGGCTCCGGCGTCGTGGGCGATGGCGGCCAGGTTCTGCAGGAAGAGGGGGTGGGTGGTGCGCGTGGACACGGCGCCGCGCTGGTCGGGGGTGAGCGGCACGTTGAGGGAGGCGAAGCCGTTCTCCGGGATCCACAGCGGCACCTTCTCCACCGATGCGGCGGCCAGGCCCAGGGCGAGGAAGAGCAGGGAGCGGGTGCGGGTGGAGTACTCGTTGGGCGGCTTCACCCCGGTGGGCTGATGGTTTTTGCGGGAGAACCGCAGCGGCTGGTGGAACTGCGGGGGGCCGTCGATGAGGTGGGCTATGTCGTCGGCGACGGCGCGTTGGATGGGGGCGAGGGTGGTGGCGCCGATGTGGGAGAGCAGCAGGTGCTGCTCTGACCCGAGGTCGTGGCGGGAGTAGAGGGCGCCGACCGCCGAGTCGGCGCCGCCGCTGAGGAGGACGACGCGCCGTATTCCAAGGTGCGGGGTGTTGTGGATGGTTTCTTGTGGGGTGGCGGTGTGGTGGAAGCGGATCGACCAGCGGTCTCCGGAGAGGAAGCCCAGGAGGGTTTCGAGGCGTTCACGCACTGCGTCCCAGCGGGCCGGGGCGTAGACGGGTACGTCCAGTTCGAAGATGCGTTGGGTCCAGTTGGAGCGGTTAGCGCGGCGGCGGGTGGTGCGGTCGGCGGCATAGACCAGCACGGCGAGGCGGACCAGTTCAATGTTGGGTTCGGGGACAGGGCCCAGTGCTCCCAGGCATGGTCCGAGGGTGGAGACGAAGGAGCCGCCCGGGCCGGGTGGCCACCAGAAGGTGGTAGTGCCGTCGGTCTCGGGCCGGGATGTGTCGGCGTCCAGGCGCAGGGTGTAGGCAGGCATCAGGGCTCCATCCAGATGGACCGCATCGCCTCGATGCCTTCTTCGACGGCTCGGGTGATCTCGGTGGTGCTGGGGCCGGTGATCGTGAGGGGGGCTCGGTCGACCAGGGCGCGTGCGGTTTCGCGGATTTGGCGTTCACCGTCGGCGGTGGCCCAGGCGGGGCGGGAGCCGTCGTTCATCTTCGAGGCGGCTTCGCTGAGGATCGCCTCGGAGATGGTCAGGGCCAGGGTTTCCCGGACGACTTCCTCGGGGGTGGGGGGTGTGCTGTCGGTGCCGGCCTCCAGGACCCATTGGGCCACTTCGCTGGCGACGAAGCGGCGTTCCTCGTCCTCGATGGTGCCGTCGGCGAGTGGCCCGCAGGCGGCCTCCACGATGCGACGGGTCCAGTCGATCGGGTCGTCAGCTACGGCCTGCAGTTCCGCGTAGTCGAGGCCGAGTTCCTGCAGGGCCTGCTCGTTGCCTGTGCGGTAGGCGTAGGCCGCGGCTGCGGCGCGGCCGGCCGTTCGGGAGGACTGGGCGACGGTGCGCTGTGCCCCTCCCCCGGCACGGCCTCCTGCAGTGCCGGCCGCTCCGCCCGCTCCGCCGCCGGGGCCGTCGGCGTGGCCTCCGGAGCGCCGGAACAGGCCAAGGGCGGGGCCCAGTTGGTCCGCATTGAGCTGGGGCGCGGGTGCGCCGGGGCCGGAGCTGGCCAGGGCGTCGAGCCACTGGGTGATGTTGTGCTGCAGTTGTTTGCTGGCAGGTGTGCCGTTTCCGGTGTAGGAGCCCTTGGTGCCCATCAGAGGCGGCTTCCTGTGCCCAGGGCGTGCTCCAGGGTGCGCACGATCCGGGCCGGGTCGGCTGGGGCATGGGTCTTCCAGTGCTCCAGCACACTGCGGAAGGCCGGGTCGATGGCCGGGAGGGCCAGGATGGTGGCCGGCTCCAGTTCGCCGGCCGGGACGGACTGCAGGAGCCGGGTGGCCCGTCCGGTGGTGGCCGGGTAGGCGGTGACGATACGGACCAGACCGCGCACGGCCGCGCTCTGTTCAGTCGGGCGGTCCCGGCCGGCCCGGCCGAGGTACTCAATCAGGCTCAGGGCGTCGTCGTCTCCGAGCGCTCTGATGTCGGCGTCGGTCACCCGGTGTTGGTCGAAGCGTGAGGTGGACAGCAGGTTGGCCGCGATGTCCCGCAGCCGGCCCGGCAGTCCGGCGTCAAGGAGCTGCTCGCCGGAGAACGCGGCTGCCAGGTAGAGGTAGGGGGCCAGGTCTACGGGGCCGAGACTCGGGGAGAGTTTGGCCCATCGGATCAGTTCGTCCTCGAAGGTGACCGGCTCGGTCTCGTCCTCGTCCGGCGCCGGGTTCTGCTCTCCTGTCGAGGCGGCGTCGTCGTCGGGCGAGGGGCCGGTGCCCTGGGCTGGCTGGGGTTCGGGGGCGGGACGGCCAGCGGCCGCTTCCAGTTTGGCCATCCGGGAGCGCAGTTCGCCGCGGGCCAGCCATCCCAGGACGGTGGTGAAGGCGTCGGGCAGGAGCTTCTCTAGCACCATGAGCTTGGCCACGATGTCCGCCTCAAGGAGGATGCTGCGGTGGCCGGCGACGGACTGACGTACCCGCAGGTCGTTGAGGAAGCGCTTGATGCGGCGGGGGCTGCCTTGGAGCTTCTCGTAGAGGATGGGCGTCATCCGTGAGGCAAAGGCCAGTTCGGCGGAGATGTCGTTGCCGTTCACGGTCGTGGCCAGGTCGTCCAGCAGCCCCTTCTCCCGGCGCAGGCGTACGCAGGCCGCGATGTAGGGGGCGAGTTCCTCGTCGGGCAGGCGCTGGCAGAGTTGCAGCAGGACAAGGAAGGCTTCTGTGTCGAAGCGGCTCAGGGTGGGCAGCGGCACTGTAGTCTGCACGATCTTGTGCAGGTAGAGGCTGGCGGGTTCCTCGAAGTACCGCTCACCTGCTGCCTGTTGTGTGCTGGCGGGGTCGGGAAAGCGGGCACGCAGGGCGTCGGCCACCCGGTGCTCGTCGGCGGCGACGACGAACGCCATCTTCGGCACCGCCAGGAACAGCCGGATGGTCTCAAGTGTGTCCACGACCGTTTCGGGCAGGCAGCGGTCGAGGTCGTCGACGAGGACGACGACGCGCTTGAGGTGGCTGAGCTCGGCGGACTCCATCAGCGTGCAGAACTCGCTGCGGAATTCCTCCAGTCCGCGGGATGGAGGGTCTGTGGCGTCGGCGTCCTGGCTGCTGGGTTCGGTGTTGATCAAGCTGGTGAGGTCGTCGACGGAGGGCAGTTGCAGGGTCAGCGACGTCTTGGCCGCCACCTGCAGTGCCTTGGCCCAGTCGACCCGCCGGCGCAGCGTGGTCAGGACCGCCCGGGCGCGGCTGCGGACTTGTCCCGGCTGTTCATTCCGGGCGAGTTCGGCGGCGACGGCGCTGAGTACCTCGCCGATCAGGGTTTCCTTGGCGCCGACACCGGGGTCGTAGCGCCACGGATCCGTGCTGATCACGAGAACGGTGGCGTCGGTCCTGGGCTGCGGGGCGAGCTCGTCCTCGATCAGTCGGAGCACCGTGGTCTTGCCGCTCCCCCAGGCACCCGAGACCCCGACGGTCACCGGGTCGAGGGCGTCGTCGAGTACGGCCTGGACCACGGTCTTGGCCACCGCGTCGAACGACAGAAGATCCAGGTTTGTCGGCTCGTCCGACCACAGCTGTTCAGACATGTTGCTCTTGCCCATCCCCCGGGCCTGCGACCTTTTCGTCTCAGGCGGTCCCCGCACCAGCACTGCGCACCAGGGTTTTTCCGAATGTGCAGCGAACGCACACAATAACTCTCGTTTCATCCTCAACAACAGCAAGAAAAACATTCGTTGCGGACACCACTGGGCACCACGCTCTTCGGCCCGAGTGCGCGGTCATGGCCGACCGCCCTGCCGCTGCCCCGGTGCGAGCCCGGCACGGTCGGCGGAGCAGCAGGCACCCAGGCCTTCCTTGAGCAGGTGGGCGTGGTGAAGGGCAGGATAAGCCTCGGCGATGAACTCCAGCTGCCCGTATTGGCGTTCGGTGAGGTCTTCGGGGTTCTTCCACAGCACAAGCCGGGCGTTCTTCCACGCCTCGGTCCCGGCAGTGGTCCAGCCCTTGCCGCCCGGCTCGGCTTTCCATCCCGGCCGGTGCGGTGCGTTTCAAAAGGAGTCCGCCGGGGCCGGGCACCCGAGTGCCCGGCCCCGGCGTGGGGGCGGTTCGGGCTCAGGGCGTGAGCATGGTCTTGATGGTGCGCCGCTCGTCCATCACCTTGTAGCCCTCAGCGACCTGCTGCAGCGGCAGGGTGAGGTCGAAGACCTTGCCCGGGGTTGATGCGGCCGGACAGGACGCGGTCAGGCAGGGCAACGTGGGAGAGAACAGCTCCTGGCCGTCGATCGCGACCTCATGCGGGATGCCGACGAAGCCGAGCCGCCCAGGCGAGTTGGCTGCCGACGCCCCGGGAGGCGGTTCAGGTCGTCATGAGGCGGTGGTAGTCCTCGATGCGCTGGACCAGGTCGTCTTCGGGGATGCGGGTGAAGGCGCTCATCCGGGCGGGGGTGAGGCTGCTGATCAGGCCGGTCAGCGCGAGTTCGTACAGGGCCTGGTCGATGCGGGCCCGGGCAGCGCCGAGACTGACCAGGCCCAGCTCGGCGCCGTCCGCGGCCGGCATCGCCCCCTCGATGGCCAGGCCGGCCAGGTCACGCACCGCATCGGTGATCAGCCCGGTGACGAATTGCGCCTTGTCCAAGCCGGCGGCACCCGCCCAGGTGCGCTCGTAAGACACCGGTCCGGCCGGGTCGGCGCCGGCGTGCTGCGCGCGGTACGCGGTGATGTACTGCCATACCCACCGGTAGGTCACCGGGCACCGGCTGGTGCGCAAGGTCAGCTCCCGGTACAGCTCGAACACCTCACGGCGCTGCTCGGGCGCCTTGGCCCGGTCTTCTTCCAGCAGTATCTCCAAGCACTGGCGGACCTCGGCGAGCTCTTCCTCGTTGGCCGGGATGTCGAGCGTGATGGGCGGCACGGTCGTGAGCGCCTCCATGACCATCCGGCGGCCCACGCCGTGGCGCTTGGCCAGGGCCTCGGGCAGCCTCTGGCCCGCCTGGTGGTCGCGGCGGATCGCGGCGAGGAGTTCGGGATCCGGCTCGGTCATCGTCTGCTCCCTGATCTTTGTCAGCGGGTTGTCGGGGTGGAACGGCTCTTGCGTGTGCTGCCCGGCCGTGTGCGGGCTCCTCCGCGCCGCGGGCCGGGCGCCTCCATCTCGTGCAGTGCGCAGGCGCGGGCGGCTTCGCTCACGGCCTGCTGGTCCCAGCTACTCAGCCGCAGCGGCCCTTCGCCGCGGATCCGGTCCAGGTTCCCGAAGCAGCGCGCGGTCTCGAGGATGCCTGCGGCCCACACCGGTATCTGCGCCGGGCGGCCGGAGGGTGTCCGGGAGTTGGACGGTGGCGCGGTGGGGCCGGGCAGCTGGGTCTGCGGGCGGCCGGTGAGGATGCGCAGGGCCAGTGCCGCGGCGTGGACGGGATGGGCGATGCGCGCGTGCAGCCGGTGTGCGAGGAGCAGGGTGTGCTCGTCCGGCTCGGGCGTGAAGCGGCCGGGTGCGGGCAGCGGGAGCACGGTGCGGTCCAGGCGCTTCGAGGCCGCCTCGATATCGGCGCGGGACGTCTTGCGCCGCAGGGGCAGCAGGAAGCACGGCTCACCCGGGTGGGGCGGGAACTGCGCGGTGGCCTGCCACCACGCGAAGTGGCCGGCCGCCTGCGTGTCGTACGGCCCGGCCACCGCCAGGGCACGGCGGGCTGCGGCCAGGGTGTGCACCTGCTCGTGTGCCAGCGCCGGCAGGGCGGCGGCCAGGGCGGCCGGAACGGGGCCGTGGCACAGCAGGGTCAGGCGCATGCCGGTCAACTCCCGCAGTGCAAGGAGGGGCTCGAAGTGCCGGGAGCTGATGCGGTGGGCCCGGGTGACCACGACGTGGCCGATGCGCAGCGTGGATATCCAGGCGGCTACCGTGCGCCAGGCGATCTCGGCCTGTGCCGCCCAGCCGACGGCCTCTGGGCTCCCGTCCACCGGGAGGTGTTTGCCCACAGAGCACAGCAGGTCGTGGGCGAGCGAGGCGGGAGCACCGGCCACCGGGGTGGGGTGGACTGTGATCCGGCCGTGGGCGGGGGCGTGGGCGGCCAGGGCCGCGGCCATGAAGGCGTAGTCGTCGCCGCGATCGTGCACCACGGTGAGCGGGGGCAGGCCGGGGCGGGTGCGGCCCGGTGCCCATACCGGCCGCCACGGGCCGCTGTCCCGCTCCCCCACTGCCGCCTCGCGCGGCGTCATCGTGATACCCCGCCCCCGGACAGTGACGTACCGGCTGCCGGAGCGGCCGGAGCACCGGCGTCGACGTCCGGGCCGGTGGCGGACAGCGGGCGTGCAGCCAGGCCGAGGGCGAACAGCACGTCCGGGTGCGGGGCCGGCCCGCCGCCGTCGGGGACGAGCAGCCCGCGTGCGGCCATGCACGGGATATGCCCGGCAGGCACAGCGTGAGGAAGACCGTGGACGGCTGTGTGCAGCAGGCATGTCAAGGCGGCGGCCTCGCCCGGGCTGAGGCTGGCGGCGGTGTGACCGCCCTCGTGCAGGTTCTGCTCCTGTGCGGCGGTGAGTAGGCCGGGCTGCAGGGCGAGGTGGAGAGTGGTGTCGGTGTGGATGAGCCGTTGCGGGCCGGCCTGTTGCTCGAGTTGGGCGGCCAGGGTCTGTGCAGCCCGCTGCAGTTGGTACACCGACCACGTAAGGGCCGAGGCCAGATCGTCGGGGTGCACCGGGCCGGTCTGAAGCAGCGCCGCGTGCAGCACGGTCGCGTGCGGGGCCGTCCCCGCCGCCGGGCGGGAGCACGGACGAGCGGGCGGGCGCCGGGTGTGCCCCGCATCGCGCAGCAGCGACCCGGGGGACGTGTCAAGGGCGCGGGCCAGGGCGAACAGGGCCGCAGCGGACAGGGTGTGCGGACTCAGCCGCCTGCCCCATTCGGCGACGGGGATGCCGCACAGTGCGGCCAGGTCCTCGTCGGTGAGATGGCGCTCCCGGGCGCGCTCGCGGACGAGGGTCAGGTCGAAGCCGGTCATGTCCCGCTCGCCGGAGGCCAGTTGGCTGCTCATGGGCGCACCGGCCCAATGCGCGGCAGGACGTGAGGGGCGAGTGGGACGGGGGTGTGCAGGTGCCAGCCACGGGCGGCGGTGTGCCAGTCGTCGTCGGTGTGCGGGTGGTCAAGGGCGGGAACGGGCAGGCCCGCGTCGGCGATCAGGGCCTGAAGGCGGGGCGTGGTGCCGAAGCAGTTCGCGAACAGGCCGTGCGCGGGCGCGGTGCGCGGGGTGCGGCGGCGGAATTCGAGCGCGGCGGCGAGCAGCGGGCGGGCGCGGGGCGGGATCGCGTACAGGTGCCGTGGGGCGGGCGGGGCGCCGATGTTGATCCGTCCGTCACGGTCAATGGCGATGTGCGTGGCCTGATCGCCGACGCTGGTGATCTGCGTCATCGCCAGCAGCGGCGTGGCGGTGCCGGTGCACAGCAGAGCCGCGATCGCGGCGGCGCGCAGCGGGCTGGGCAGGCGCGTGGTGATCGTGTGCACGGTGCGCGGGGTCAGGGGCACGGTGGTGATCCCGGGCCCCGCGCGGCGATTGAGGTCGTCGGGCACGTTCAGCAGCACCGCGCAGGTCAGCAGGCCGGCCTGGGCACCGCGGACCCGGGCCACGGTGTGCTGCGGGCTGGGACTTAAGACCGTCAGCCGGGACAGGAACAGCCGCAGCGCCTCCGTCTCGCGCAGACCGAAGGAGGTCGGCTCGGTGAACTCGGCCGGGCGGTCAGCCGCTTCGGCGCCGCCGCTGCCGGTGGGCGGCTTCAACGGCAGGGTGCGGGCCCACCATGTGCGGGCGGCGGCGTAGCCGGCACAGTACTGGGCATCCGTGCGCGCGAAGTCGGCCTCGTTCTGACGGCGCCAGCACTGGGCTCGGAAGGCGGCAACTCCAGCGCGCGGTACGGCAGGCAGCGGCTGTGCATGATCGAGTGGAGGCGGGCCGGTACGACGGTCGGCGACGGCTGGCCCGATCGCGTCAAGGACTGCCGCCGTACCCGTCACACACGCCACGTCCGTCAGGTGGGCGGCGGCCAGTTGCTCCGTCAGGCGCCGGACGTCGGCTGGCCGAGGGGTATGGGCGAGCAGGGTGAGGAGGATGCCGGTCTCGGCGCGCCAGGCGGCCAGGCGGCGCAACCGCTCGACGCTGAGACGGTGGGCGCGCAGCACGATCACCTCCCGTACACCGGTGGCCAGGCTCCAGCAGGTCACCGCCCGCCAGGCCGGGTCGGTGGACATCCGCTCCGCTCCCTCGCGGGAGAACCCGAGGCGGCCCATCGCGCGCAGCACGTCCAGCGCGAGGTAGGCGGGGCTGGTGGTGTGCGGGGTGGGATCGGCAGTGATCCGGCCGCGGGACGCATCCGCCCACCGGCAGGTGGCCTGGTGCACCGTGCGGTCGTCGTCGGTGTCCAGGAGCAGTCGCACCGGCGCCGCCGATGATGCTGTGGCGGCGGCCGGCGCAGGAGCGGGAGCGGGAGCGGGAGCGGGCGGGGACATCGTCATGGTCACCGTCCACCGTCGATCCGGTCGGCCACCGCCTGCAGCAGCCGCCCATCGGGCACGGCGGCCCGGGCGCGTATCAGAGCCTGCCGGGTGTGATGGGTGATCACGACCCAGCGGCGCAGCGCGCCGCCGGCCAGCCGGGCGTCCAGCTCCATCAGGTCGCCGGCATCGACGCCCTGCCACACCGGGTGCAGCGCGGGCACCGCTACCGGGATCTGATCACGGGTCAGCGGCTGAAGATGCAGCCAGCTGGCGGTGCGGGTGGCGAGCATCCGCTGGGCGCGCAGGCGCCGCTCGCCGCGGCGGGCGGCGATGAGGACCACGCACAGCCCGCCCGCGACACCGTCGTGCAGGAAACGCAGGTATTCCATGCAAGACGCCGACAGCCGGTGGGCGTCCTCGACCACGACGATCCGCGGCCGGACGGCCAGCGCGTGGCGGATCAGCGCGTCCGCGGCCCCCGGATCAGCCGGCGCCCCACCGGGCAGCCGAAGTGCCCGGTGCAGAGCCGTGCGCAGGTCCGCCGGTGCCGGCTGCGCCCGCAGCTCGAGTGGAAGCAGGTCGCCAAGACGGCGGCCGGCCACATGGACGGCGAAGGTCTTACCGATGCCGACGTCGCCCAGCACGCACGCAAACCGGCGCTCGGAGGCGGCGTCGGCGAGCGCGGCGCCCACGGCGAGCATGCCGGGGGTGAGCAGCGTGCACATCTGCTCAGCGCGCAGGAAATGCAGGCCGGATGAGTCAGCGTCGTCGTCCAGGACGGCGAACGGCCCGGCCGCGGCCGCCTCGCCCCACACGGCCCGCGCAGAAGGCCCGGTGGACTCGGTGGTCAGCATCGGCCCAGCGCCCAGTCCACGACCGTCTCGTCGGCAGCCTCGGCCCCCAGGTACTCCATGCCCTTCAGAACATGCTTGGTGACCTTGACCCACTCGCGGAACGAGCCGAGTGCGTACTGGGTGTCGATCCGCTTGAGCAGCGCCTCGTCCACGCCGCGCCACACGGGATGGGAGTCGGGAACGGTCTTGAGGATCTCGTCCTCGGTCATCGCGAGGATCTCCAAGCGGATGTAGATCCGGGAAGCGAGCGCCGGGTCGCTCTGCAGCGTCTCGTAGGCCTCACGGCCACCGACGAACACGATGGCGGGCTGGGGATCGCAGTTGTCCCACAATTTGCGCAGGAACTCGAAATTCTCACGCCGGTACTGCTGCGCCTCATCGCACACGATCACATACGGGCGCCGCGGCAGGGACTCGCGCAGCAGCTTGTCGAACGCGGTCGGCGTCCCGGGCATCTTGCAGTTGAGCCGCATCTGGTGGAACAGCTCCTCGCGCAGGTCCTTCGGTCCCGGGCGGGAGCGGGCGAAGTCGAGCGGGAGGATCAGATCGGGATTCATCTCCTGGATCGTGGCCCGGGTGGAGAAGCTCTTGCCGAGCCCTGGGTCGCCGTAGATCACGGACATGGCCCTGGACTCGATGGTGTCGATGACGGTGTCCTTGATCTGCAGCAGGGTGTCCGTGGCGACCAGTGTGGAGTCCTTCAGGCCAAGGAAATGCTGCGGGCGCAGGTCGGGGCGGCGCCTGGATGCCTCGCTCGCCGGGGCGGCGGCCGGCTGGCGGCGCTGGCCAAGGTGCTTGCGTTTAGGAGCAGTTGTCACGAGACCTCGTCCTTGGAGTCCGGGGATGCAGTTTCGGTGGATGCGATGTCGGTGGAGTCCTGGCCGGGGCGTTTCCACCCGGCCGGGACGGGAGTCAGGGGCCGGTACGGCTGGGTACGGCGGCGGGGTGCGACGGGCGGAGCGGGGCCTTCGAGTTCGGCGCGGGCCTCAGCCTCGGTCATCCGCATCGCGCGGACGGGCAGTTCCGGCTCGGTGGACGGCAGGTGCCGCTCCCGCCGGCGCTCGGCGGCGCCGTTCAGGGCCCGGCGCAAGGCCCTGCTGTGCTCGTCGCGTTCGAGGAGCACCTTGGCGCGCAGTTCCTCGCTGGCCTCGCCTGCGAGGAAGGCCCGGCCGAGGTAGCGGTTGCCGCGGAAGGTGTACAGGTCGATCTCGTGGGTGTGGTGCGGCATCCACCGCACGCGGACTTCCACTCCGAGGCGGCCCACTCCGTTCTCGGGCATGTAGGCGCGGCCCGCGAACTCGACCCCGTGGCTGGTGGTCTTGTGGACCTTGTGGTCGCTCTCCAGCATGAAGGCGCGCAGCTCGGACGCGCTCGGCTCGGGCCTGATCTCGGCGGGATCCGCCTGCCATGCCTGAAGCGGCGTCATCCCCGTGCGCTTGATGACGTGCTCGGTGTTGTGCCGATGGACCCACTCGCCCAGCAGACGCACGAACGCCTCGAACGTCAGCGGCGGATCCGACTCGCCCACGCGGCGGCGGTGATCGAGCCTGGGCGCCTTCGTGTAACGGGGCAGATCAGCGAAGAACCGCGTCATGCTCGTCAGGTTCAGGCGTTCCACGCCGCCCTTGTGCCGGGCACTGCGCACCCGGTGCACGGGCACGCCGAGCAGCCCGAAGGCGCGCAGGACGGTCTTGGAGAGGAAGTCGGCGCCGCCGTCGACACGGACCAAGTGCGGCAGCCCGCCAGCCGGGCCGTAGGGGGCCTCGCGCAGCACGGAGGCACGCACGGCCGCGAGGACCGAACCGCGGTGCGCGGAGCCGGCGGTGACCGCCCAGCCCATCACATAACCGGTACCGCGATCCTCGAACCACGTCACCCACACCCGCGACGGCTTCTTGTCCGGCATCATCACCACCGTCTCGGCCTGCTTGTGATCCCCCTCCCACACCTCGTTCCGCGCCACCTGCGGCCGCTGAAAACATGGATCGAACCCGCGGGCCGCCGGAATCCCCTCGCGCAGGCCCGCCATGAAACCCGGATCGAGATCACGGGCGATCGCATTGTGCAGCGTCGTCAGACCGACCGGCTTCTGGCCCGCCTTCTTCGCGACGCGCACCAAGTGCTCGTGAGCGCGTTTCACGTTGCCCTGGTAATCGGCGAGGACCTCGATCACCTCATCGGTGATCGTGAACCGGCATCGCTCCGGCTTCTCCACACTGCCCGTCCGCTCCGCTTGCGCGAGCCAGTCCCACACCGTCCGCTTGTGCACCCCCACCGCATCAGCGACCAGCCGTACATGCGCCGTCGTCAACTTCCCCGCCCCACGCAGCCGCAGCAACTCGCGTACCGCGGCGGGACGCAGCTCGTCCCGATGCCGCCCCAGACCGTCATCCCCGGCCCTAGGAACATCGCCGTCCGCCGTCACCGCAACCGGCACCGAGGCCACGAGCGAACCGGTAGCCAAGCAGTGATCACAACGCTAGCCTCTCCGACGTCAACTACCGCCCCACACAGGGCAGTTACGCACCCGCCCGTGACAGGCGCGACGAATGAGACGCTAAAGCCGACACCCCGACACGCGCCCCTTCGATCACTTGGACGAGTGACAGCGGCCCCGTTTCACCTCCGCCCCACGCCCTCATGCGCTACAGAGCACACCCCGAAGGAGGTTCGACGAACACGACACCGACCGATCCGGACTCACACCACCACCGAATCCGGAACACCACCATCAAGATCAACCGGCTGAAACACCCACCGACCAGCACGAACACCAGCCCGCATCAATGACGCGGAAACCCGAACACCCCAGTGGCGCCTTCCCCGAACCTCACACGCGCCGTGCTCACCCTCCCGGTAGGTGAACCGGCCCCGGGTCTTCACGACGTCGCCGACCAGGTGGGTGCGGGAGGGCTGGAAGCGGCTGAAGAGGAGGAGGGGGTCGTTCTTCTCGCCCGGGGCACGGAAAGCGGTTTCCAGAAGGTCTTGGATGTCCTTCTGGTGCGGGTTGACCAGCGGCCCTGGCCCAGTGATCAGCTCTCCTCAGCGCTCTCAGCAGCCGCACAGCTGCTCCCAGCCTCCCGCCGACACCGCGTCCTTCAGCGCCGAAACCGTGCCGGCTGTCTGCGAGCACGCTGTGCGGAGGCCCTTCCCTCCCTCCCTCGCTGCGGGGTGAATCTGCGACCCACCGGCCCTCCGGGGCCCTACTGCTTGGGCAGTAGGTCGGTGCGGTGCTGTTCGAGGTCGGTGACGCCGTCGAGGTCCACCGTGACCGTGTACCGGGTGTCCCCGCCGGGAACCGTCTCGTCGGTCAGCTGCCAGCTGTCCGCGAAGCCCCAGCTGCCCCCCGTGTAGACGCCCTTGAGGCTGCCGTCCACCGTCCCGACGGCATCGAAGGGGCCGCCCTCCCAGCGGAAGGTCCAGTAGGTCCGGTACCAGGCGTCCAACTGCTCCGGGGCGGCCAGGAAGCGCTCGCCGCTCGGGTCCCGAGGATCGGCGACGAGCTCCTCAGGCCGGTCATCCCCGGCAGTCAGAGCGATGAGGCCCGACGCGTCGGCCTCGGCAGCAGCCGGATACGTCCGGCCGCGGTGGACCGCGTAGGCCTTGGGACGGAAGTGGTCAAACTCGTCCAGACGCCGCACCAGGGCGTACAGCGGCTGGAGCAGATCCTCACGATGCTGCTCCAGCTCGGTGGCCTCGTCGCGCGGGAAGACGCCGTAGTAGTCGGTGGCCAGACGCTTGAGGTACTCCTTGGCGAAGTGTTCGTCGGAGCCGAGGTAGTCGCCCTCGAGCTTGGTGGGCGTGGCGCGGGTGCACTCGAAGAGCTCGCCGCGCCAGCGGAACGTCCACGTCACGGCGTCCCAGGCTTCCAGGCGCTCCGGCGCAACCGGGTATCCCACCGACCCGTCGGCCCCCTCGCGCGGCGCGAGCCCTTCGGGTGCGGGACGGCCGGGCTCGGGCAGCAGCTCGACGCACGGCCACAGCCCCACGGCGGCACGGGCCGGGTAAAGCTCCCCGTGGAAGGCAGCGACCTCGCCCTTGACCGGGAAGGGGAAAACCTCAGCGTCAGTCATATCTTTTTCCACAGTCCTTCGTTCTTGTCGAAGAAACCGATGGCCTCTTCGGTGCCGTCGGCGTGCATACGCCAAATCTCAGCATGGTGGGGGAAGCCGGTGGGCTTGGCAATCCACTCCGGGACACCCCCGCCGGTGTAGCCGGTGCCGAGGAACGGGGCATCCCAGGCCCGTCCCGGGCTCTGGCCGGCCATGCCGGCGACGCGGTCGGCCAGCCCCTTGTCACCGACGGCGCCGAGGGACGGCTCGGCACGCATGTCGTGCGGTGCCGGGAAGCGCAGCTGGTACGTCTCGGAAGCGCCCGGAGGGACGGCAGACCATCCTGCCCCGCCATCGTCAAGAGCGAGGCCGTCGCGCAGTTGGTCCATGCTGCGCAGGTCGGCGGTGTCGCAGCCCCGCGCGATGGAGCCCTCGAACTCGCCGCGATTGAAGTTTTCATTCGTGCCGAACTTTGTGGCGTTATGCAGGTAGGCCTGCATCTTCTTGGGCGTGATCACCTTGGTCACCATTTGGCCCTCGCGGAGCTTGATCGCGTCACGGACCCCGACGACCTCGCGGGCCTGCTCCTCGATCAGCTCGTTGGTCCGGCTGAGCCGGAGCTTGTCATGCTCGGAGGGGTCCAGGCCGCGTGCCGCCAACTGGTCGTCGAGCTCCTCCTGGTAGTGGGGGCCGTCGCGCAGCGCGTCGTTGCCGTACCATTCCGCAGCCTCATCAACCGGGTCCACGGCATCCGCAGCCGAATCCTCCGAGTCATCAGCCTGGTCCCGACCGCCCACGGCCGTATCCGGAGCATCATCGGCCGTATCCGAAACATCGGTCGGCGGCTTTGGGGCCTCATCGGCCGGAGGCTGAGCTTCGGGTGCTGGTGGGGGCTCCTCGGGCGGTTGCTCGGCGGTGGCGGCAGTGTCGCTGTCGTGCGACTCGGGGGGGTCCGGGGCCTCGTCCGGATCGTTCACGCTCTCGGCGTTCGGAGATTCGTTCGCTGCTTCCTCTGCCGGTTCAGGTAGCTCGTCGGCCGGGTCGGCCGTTTCCATGGCGTCGGCAGGCTCGGACAGGCCGACCGGTTCCGGGGCATCATCGGGGGACTCGGGTGTGCCCGGAGAACTTTCCGACGGTTCGGCGGCGCCCTCTGTATCGCCCGTATCGTCTGCCTCCTCCTGCTCCTCCGGGGCCGACTCCGCCGGCTCCGGCGCAGCATCGACCACCCCGTCTCCGTCGGCTGGCTCGCCCTCCTTCGAAGCCTCGTCCCCGTCCTTGGGCTCGGTGGTGGTTTCTGCGGGTTCGGGTGCTTCCTCTGCCTTCTCCGCGTTCTCTACCTCCGCGGGTTCCGGTGCATGGCCGGAAGACTCGTCCCCCCCTTCGGTTTGAGCGGGGGCTTCCGTGGGCTCGGGTGCCTCCTCACCTCCTTCGGCGTCCTCCGCGCCCGCAGGCTCGGGGGCGTCGTCGGACGCCTCGCTTCCGTCAGAGGTGTCGCCGCCGGAGTCGGGTGCCTGCTCGGACTGTCCGGGCATGGGTGCTTCGGCCGAGGACTGCGTTTCCTGCGCGTCCGGTGTGTCTTGTCCGTCCTGTGCGGCCGTCGGCTCGGGGGCCTCGTCAGCCGACTCCGGTGCAGTCCGCTGCTCAGGCGGGCGTTCGGTTTCGGTAGAGCGATCGGTCATGACTCGGTTCTCGTTCGGCTCCGGTCGGCATGGGCATGGGCATCACAGCAGGGGTATTGCGGCGACCCACTGCCCGGTCCGAGACGACCATTCGGCTGGGCGGCCGTTGTCTTGGGGTATTCGGCGACGCGCTTCAGCTCGGTCCCATGCTCCGGCCACACCGCCGTCGCCGCCCGCGAGCGGAACGCGCAGCGGTAGCCGGCAGCCTTGGCAGTCGGCGAGGAGTGAGCGCAGCGTTCGCCGTAAGCCGAGCCGATCTCCCGGGAAGCCTTGGGTATCTCGTAAACGGTAGATGCCATTACCCATCGCCCTCGCTCTCGCCCGGGGTGACGAGACCCTGCCGGCTGATTCCGGGGCGCAGTCTGATCCATGTGTCGTCGACCTCGGGGTCGGGATTGAAGTCGCCGGGGGCGTCCGGCCCCCAGTTCATTTGCTCTTGTTCGTCCGGCAGGTCACGCGGGCCGGGGCCGCCGGAGGGGCGTTCCTCCTGCTCCGGTTCCGTGGGGGTGTCCGTATTGGGGGCGTCTGCTGCGGGACCGTCGTCCTTCGGGGCCTCTGACTCAGTGGCCGGATCGGGGGCTTCCTCCGGAGCGTCCGGGGATTCGGTCGCTGAGGGCGCCTCGGTGTCCGGCTCCTGTTGGTTTTCCGGCGCACGCCTCGCGTGGGAATCCTGAGGCTCGGCAGGTTCAGGGGCTTCGTCCGGGTCGTGCGGGGTCTCGGCGCGCGAGGCTGTTTCCGCTGCTTCCTCGGCCGGGCCGTCCTCCGTGACGTCGGCTGGTTCCGGGGCGTCTTCCGGGGACTCGGGTGTGTTCCGTGAGCCGTCCGATGAGGCAGCTGATTCGGCCGGTTGAGCCGGTTCAACTGCGTCAGCTGGTTCAGCCGGCTCGGGCGCCTCGTCCGTATCGAGCGCATCCGCAGGGTCCGGTGCGGCTTCCGTGGACTCGTCACCGTCCTCTGCGTCTCCCGTGTTCTCCGGTTCCTCCGGTCGTTCTGCTGCCTCGGGCTCCTCGGACTCTTCGGGGTCCTCCAAGTCCTCGGGGTCCTCGGGGCCCTCGGCCTCTTCCGGGTCCTCGGGCTCCTCCGGGTCATCCGAGTTCTCCGGGTCCCCGGCCTCTTCAGGGTCCTCCGAGTCCTCAGAACCCTCCGAGCCCTCCGACTCTTCCGACTCCTCGGGCCCCTCAGGCTCTTCCGAAGCCTCCGGTTCCGCTGCCTTCTCCGGCTCCTCGGCCTGCTCGGGCTCCTCGGCCTGCTCGGGCTCCTCCGGTCCCTCCGTCTCCTCCGGTTCCTCTGCCGCCGTCGGCTCCGGCGCAGAGTCGGAAGCCTCACCCCCGTCGGAACTCTCGTCCTCGCCGGACGACTCGTCCCCGTCCTCGGGTTCAGTGGATGCGTCCGAGAGGTTGGACGTACCCTCCGCTTCCGCCGACTCGGGTGCTTCCTCTCCCTCCTCTCCCTCCTCGGCGTCCTCTGCCTCCTCCGGCTCCGGTGCGTCGTCGGAAGCCTCGCTCCCGTCGGAGGCGTCGCCTGATTCGGGTGACTGTTCGGGCTGGTCAGGCGTGGACGGTTCGGGCGCGTCCTGCGCCTCCGCGGGATCCGGGGCCTCGTCCGCCCCGGATTCCGGAGACTGCGGTTGCTCGGGCGGCCGTTCCTCCTCGGCGGGGCGGTCGCTCATGACTCAGCTCTCGCGCCGGCATCGGCTGCAACGGCCTTCGCATTGCTGCGATACAGACGCACCCACGGCAGCGTCTTCCGCTTCCACGCCGACTGGGCCAGGTGGATGAAGACGCAGGCGCGGTAGTCGTCGACGGCCTCCGCGCCCGCGCCCTGCGGGGCGACGGCGTCGGCGATGTCCGCGACCCATTCCGCGGTGCGGGACCACCACTCGGCCTGGGCGACCGTGGTCTTGGGGTATTCGGCGACGCGCTTCTTCAGCTCGGTCCCGTGCTCCGGCCACACCGCCGTCGCCGCCCGCGAGCGGAACGCGCAGCGGTGCCGGCAGCCCTCGCAGTCGGCGAAGGGCGCGAGCGCCGCGTCGACGTCCGGTGTCGCCGCCGCGAAGGCGCGGAAGCGGTCGGCGAGTTCCGCGTTGCCGGCGAGCGGTGCCCGCGCGACCCCGCTCTCCGCGGCGGCCTCGGCCCGTACGTTCGGCACCCGGATCAGGGCCGGCCGGTCGATGCCGTCGTGGTGGGCGAAGGCCTGGAACGGTTCCAGGGACGAGGCGTACCGCTCCTGGTCGGCGGAGAACCGCATGGTGCCGCCGATCAGCTCCCGGTCCGTGGCCGAGGGCAGGCGGTGCATGACCTTGAGGTTGGTGTTCTTGTACGCGTCCTCGACGAGCTTCTCGGGAACCTGCTCGACGATCACCAGGCCTTCCCCGTACTTGCGGTTCTCGGCGAGCGTGTTGGCGAAGGCCTGGGCCGCGCGCGCCTGGGCGTTGCCCTCCTTGCCGTCCCCGCCGGAGGCGGCGGGCCGCCCGAGCAGCCGGTGGGCCTCCTCGATGACGGTGACGTGGGAGAGGCCGTCTCCCCGCCGGGTCGCCTTGTAGTGCTCGGTCATGGTCTGCAGGATCAGCGCGGTGACGAGGGACTGTTCCTTCTCGTTGTCGCCGACGCCGGCCAGCTCGATGACGACCGGGCGGCTGAGCAGTTCCTCGACGGGGTACGAGCGTGCGCAGTCCAGCGTGCTGCCGCAGGCGCCTTCGGCGAGGGATTCGGCCCGCAGCCGGGACGCGGCGATGATGTTGTCCTTGACCTCGCCGGAGTACCCGAGCTGGTCGCACTCCTTGCGCATCTCGGCGATGAAGTCGCGCAGGGTGGGCCACGAACCGGTGTGGGCGGGCGTGGAGACGTCGGTGGGGACGATGCCCTTCCGCGCGTACGTGTTGCGCAGGGCGCGCTGATAGATGGCCGGCAGGGGGTCCCATAGGCCGAACGCCGCGTCGAAGCACGCGAGCAGTCCGGCGGTATGGGTGCTGATCCGGACGCCGAGCGGTACCTCGAAGGGGTTCAGCCGGAACGGGGCCGTGTTCTCGTCGCCGACGGTGAGGACGAGGAGGTCCTCGAAGCCGGGGCGGGTGGCGAGCCAGCGGTAGTCGTCGAGGTCGGAGTTGACCGGCTCCAGGACGAGGAACGGCACCTTGTGGTCCCGCCAGAGCTGCTGAAGGAAGGCCAGGGTCGTGTTGGTCTTGCCCGAGCCGGTCGTCCCGACGAAGAGCGCGTGCCGGCTGAGCGACCCGAGCTCCACGCCGAGCGGCCCCGCCGGAGCACCGTGCACCAGCTGCCGGCCCAGTTCGATGGCCGGACCCTTCGGCCGGTAGTCGGTCTCCAGGGCCATGTCGGGCCTGCGCACCGGGAAGCCCGGCATGTGCCCGTGCACGGCGAGGGGGAGCCGCAGTGCGGAGCCCGCCTCCCGCGCGTCGACCAGTTCGGACAGCAGGCGCAGCGGCGGGGACAGCGGTTCGGGCAGTTGCCAGCGCTGGTCGCCGCCCCAGCGGGCGTGCTCCAGCGTCGTGATCCCGGTCCACGCCGCCGCCAGCTCCGGCGGCGCCGGCCGTACGGTGACGTGGGAGGGCCCGGTGAAGGTCTCGGTCAGCGCGCTGCCCTGGCCGGGACGTTCCTGCGGCGAGACGGTGGTGCCGACGAGCTCGGCGAGGGACTCGGGGAGCGGGCTGGGGGAGGCGAGCGCGATGCGCATGCGGAAGGCGCGGTCGGTGTAGCGGCGCGCGGCGTCCGCGTACACCTTCGCGGCATCCACGGCGAAGGCGTCCGGGGCGAGCTGGGACGCCGGACCCCACAGGCCCTCCGGCATCTGGCTCGGCGCCGCCAGCCGTCCGTAGTGGGTCGCGATCTGGTGCAGCATCGGCCCGAGGTCCCCGGGCACCTCGTACGGTTCGAGGCCCACCGTCAGCATGAGCGGGTACGGGTGCGCTGCGAATGCCTGCCACAGCGCGTCCCATGGCGGCGCCGCGGCGGTGAACGGCTGTGGGGAGAGGTAGTACTGCACGCCTGCGTCGGGCCGGTTGGGCAGCCCGGTCCGGTAGCGCTTGCGGATCTCGGCCAGGCCGGCCGGGTCGGGGGTGAACGGCGTGAGCCACCGCGCCACTTCGGCCGCGTCCTCGATCGGGGCGCTGTGCACGTGGTGCGGCAGCTGCCCCAGCCGGTCGCGGAGCGCGAGCACCGCGGCCACGGCGGAGTCCTCCGCCGAGACGCCCGGGCCGGCCGTGCCGTCGCTGCGCACCCGGGCCAGCAGGGCGCACGAGATGCGCCGCTCGGCCGGGTCCGTCAGGTACCGCAGTTCGATGCGGGCGTCGTGGCGGGTGTCCCACTGGCCGGCCAGCCAGGCCGCCTCCGCAGTGACCGCCTTGATCCGGCGCTCGTCCTCGGGCAGGTCGGCGTACTCGCGGGTCTCGGTGAGGTCGGCGGCCGCTTCGATGCGGACGGCCGCCCAGGCCCACACCGACGTTCCGTCGCCGACGGTCAGGACGCCCGGCGGGGGCGTCCTGTTGGTCTGCTGGTTCATGCCGCTCAGTGGGTCCACGGGGAGGCGGGGTTCTGGCCGCCGGGGGCCGCGGGGCCACCGGGCACGGGCGGGGCCGGCGGTGCGGGATGAGTGAGCGGTGCGGGCTGGGCCGGTGACGCGGGCTGCATCGGCGGCGCGGCGGGCATGCCGGGCGGCGCGGGCGGAGCCGGCGGGCCGGCCGGGCCCTGGCCGGGCGCGGTCATGATCGGCAGGTCCTGGCCGAAGGTCGAGGCGATGGGCACCTCGATGCCCTGGACCGCGATCTCCACGCCTTCCCGGACCGCCGAGTGCACGGCCTCCCGCATGGCGCGCGGCCGCTCGGTGCGGAGCATCTGGTTCACGTCGCCGGTGCGGCCCCGGAACCCGCCGATGAGGTCCTTGAAGTACGTCCCGACGATGTGCCAGCCGGGCCGGATGCGCCACATCGTCCAGCCCAGGTAGAGGCTGGTGCCGTACGCGAAGACGGACACGTAGGTCACGTAGCGGCCGCTGCTGACGACCAGCCGGTTGCTGACCACCTCCGGCTGGAAGACGTCGCTGCGGATCCGGGACGGCACGGCCGCCACCGGGATCCGGCGCTGGGACAGCGCGCCGTAGATCGCCGCGTAGGCGGAGGAGGACGCCTCCGCCTTGTCCTCCAGCAGCGTCCGCCACTCCGAGATGGCCTCGGTGCTGCCGGTGAAGAGGAAGATGTACCAGAAGATGATGAACGACAGGATGCCGCCCACACTGAAGGCGCCGCCGGCCTCTTCGAAGTCGAAGTCGTTCGTCAGCAGGCCGAACAGCCCGATGAGCAGCCACACGAAGATGGCGGTGAAGGCCGCGTTCGCCCAGTGGCCGAGGACCGTCCGCAGCGTGACCGACTCGTCGAAGCCCAGCTCGACGGGCTGGTACTTCAGCGTCTGGTTCCGATAGGAGCCGTTGGGGCCGGTCGCCCCCGAGGCCGCCCAGCCGGCCGGTGCGGCGTTGCCGCCCGGATAAGTGCTCATGTTGTACTCCGCATCGGGGCCCGGCACGGACGCGGAAGGTGCCCGCGCGGGCCGGTGACGTAGATCGTTTGACACGGCAACTTATCGGAATTTCACGCCGGGCAGACCAGTCGGCCGATCACAGGTGCACGAAAGCCACCAAAACCCCATCAACAGCGCACCGGGCGGCCGCTGTCGCGGATGATGGTGTCGGCGGACAGCCAGCCGGCGCTCTTGTTGCCGTCGATCCGGACGTAGAGCCACTGGTGGCCGTAGGCGTTCTCGACGGAGCAGTGGAACCAGACCTTCGTGCCAGACTTAGCCGGCGCTACGGAGCCGCAGACCTGGTACGGGCCGTTCAGGACGTGGCGGTCGCCGCAGACGTAGCCGTACGTGCCCGGCTTCGGATCCTGGTGGCTCCAGCCGCTGCAGGTCGTCGGCATGTTGGGCTTGGTCGACGGGGAGGGCGGACAGGCTCGGCGTGGCACTGAGCCGGGCCGAGGCGGAGGCCGAGGGCGAGGTCGCGTCGGACGGCTTGGCAGAGCCTGTGGGGGACGTGGGGCTCGGCGGGTGCGCTCCGGCGGTCGCTTCGCCGCCGTCCGGCTGGTCGTTGCCCGCCGGGGAGCTGACCGCGGGCTGTGCCGCCGGCGCCTCGTCGCCCTTCGTGCTGCTGCTGTGGTTGCCCGTCACTAGCTGTGCTAATCCCCTGATCAGTGACGCTCGGTGAGATGCTTGGCCGCTGCAGCGATGGCACTGTCTTCAACGGTTCTTGCCGACCGTCCGAGCGCGCGGCCCCGGCCCACTGCCTGATCAGGTCCAGAGACGGCACGGCGATGAGGAGATGCGCGGCGCCCAATGCCTCGGCGGTGCGCAGCGCGATCAGCGTCTTGCCGGTCCCGCGCGCGGAGGCCAAGTGGCCGCGTGAGCTTGGGTTTTTCAGGTGCCGGACCGCACTGTCCTTCCGCACGCTGCTGGTCCCGAAGTGGTAGACGACGGTCATCGGGGCGGACCGGGGGCGAGCCGTCGGGGCTGGGGTCGGTGGTCATCGGGTGGTTCCTCGAGGGGCACGGCGGAAGAGGTTGAGCTGGAGTAGGGGTCAGCAGTACGGCCAGTGGGTGCCCTGTCCGCGGCCTCTGATCGCCCGCCACTGGACCACGGGGACTCGACCGGCGGCAGCGTGGATCCAGCCTCCGTGGTAAGCGCTGTTGAGGATCGAGTCGAAAACGTGCCAGTTGGCGTGATGGTCGCAGGCGCCGCACCGGTTCGGGTTGAAGCTGCGGCCCCGCTGCCATGTTGGACGGTCGTGCAGTTGTGCCGCGATGTCTGCCGTGTCGCCGTCCGGCGCAGCCAGGATGTGGCGTGCCATGGCGACGGCCTCGGGGAAGTCCGTGGTGGCGAATTCCTCCCCGCGTGGCCGGTACGACGGCAGCAGCCCGAACACCCACCACAGGGAGAAGGAGCACCGCTCGCACGGTGCCTCGTACGCCAGAACGTCCACCTGCAGCGAACTCACCGGACCTCCTCGTTTGCATGGTGATCCTGACACATCGTGTCCTGGCGCCGGGCGAGGTCTGGCAGGGGCAGGTCGCTGGTAGAGGGAGTCCGTCCACCACGCCTCGAGTCCGGCGACCAGGGCGACGGCGGTGTTCGCTGCCTCCCGGCGCTGCGCAGCTTCGCACGCGTCGTACACGGCGGCGTGTGCCCCGCCGGTTCGCCCCCCTTTCACCAGAGCGCCGGCCGGTTCGAGCCGCTGCTCCATCAATACGCCGCATCCGCTGATGGGCCCGCACTTGGCTTCTTGCTCCACGCGATGGCCGTATTGATCCGCAGCGTTGTTCAGTGCGCTGTGGCGGATTCCCCGGGGGGCCATACCCGGCTCCCGGTCGTTTCCGCGCGGGGGCGGAGTGAACGGCCGGGCCGGGCCTTCATGTGGGCTTGAGACCGTGTGGGTGCTCAGATCTCGCAGTTGGATTCGGTGCCGAGGAAGGGGATGTCCTCCTGGCAGGTGTCGGTGCCGGAGCCGCCGTCGACGGTACCGGTGGCTTCGGCGCCTTCGTGGATGTTGTCATTGCCGGCGCCGCCCAGGACGTTGCAGCCGTTGGCGTCGGTGACGTCGATGGTGTCGTTGCCGCCCTCGCCCGCGATGGTGCTGAGGTTGCAGGTGGTGGCCGTCAAGGTGTCGGCGCCGTCGTTCCCTTCAAGACTGCCGCTGTTGCCGTCGCTGAGGGCGAGGATGTTGATGTTGGCGAAGTCGTTTCCGGTGCCGAGGTGCGCCGCGTCGGCGGCCACGGTGCCATGAACGATGAATCGGTCGGCGTTGGCACCGGTGTCGACGAGTCCGGAGTTTGCCGGTGATCTCGACGAGGTCGTCGCCGCCGCCGGTGAGGATGGAATTGCCGGCGTGGTTGCCGAGGATTCTGACGGTGTCGTTGCCGATCCCGGTGTCGAAGTCGGCCGCGCCGTTGAGGTTGCCGGCGGTGATGATGTCGTTGCCGGAACCGGAGTTCACATCGCCATCGGCGTTCGCCAGGATGGTGATGGTGTCGGCGCCGCCGAGGCTGTTGATGACCTGGCCGGGCAGCAGGAACGGGCAGGTGATGTTGTCGGGGCCATTGGTCTCCGCGCCTGTGCACTGCGCGGGCAGAGCGGCGGCGGTCGTGGCCGACATTCCGACCAGTCCGAAGGCTATGAGTGCCACGGAGGCCAGCCAGGCCAGACCACGGCGCAGGGGATCACATGCATCAGGGTGCTCCTCTCCGTCCGGCGCCTCGGGAGTGCGAGATCGCCGGGCGAACTAGAGGGAGGGTGCGGGGGCGCCGCACGGACACCGCAGCCCCAGGAGGGGGGGATGCCACCAGCGTGGGTCAGCCCGAGCGGGAAGGTCCCCATGAGCTGGGGGCGTGCGGGGCGCGTGGAGGTGCGTCATTGGCGCTTGTGCGCGTGCCGTCGCGTGAGCTGGGCTCCTACGGCGGTTCTCGCTCCGGCGGCGCCCCCACCGGAGCTTGAAGTGTGCGCACCAGATGGCTGAAAAGAGGAGGCGCGTGAGAGGGCGCGCGGTGGTGAGAATCCGCGCCCAGCCCCACACCGTACGCCGTCTGATGTGCCGCCGCGCGATAGCTGTCAGTCGGTTCCCCGTCCTTCAGGATGGCGACCATGCAGCGTATTGAGTTTTTGAACTACCCCATTGGCGAACGACCGTCGACCCTTCAGTGGGGCTTCCGTATCGACGGCACGGATCTGCGCGTGTACGCCGCCGACGCCACCCGCGATCTCTGGCGTCTGGAGCGCGAGGATGAAGGCTTGGCCGAAGAGGAGCGCTTCTTGCTCTCCAGCACGGCGGCCTCGCTCTCGCCGAGGTCGGCGACTCCGTACGGCATTTCCTCGGCGATCCGGCCCCGGAGTTCGTTGCCCGTTCCGCCGACACCATTCCGGTCCTGGGCTGCTCCTGCGGCCTCTGGGGCTGCTGGCCTCTACAGACGATCGTCAGCATCACGTCGGAAACCGTCACCTGGTCCTCCTTCCGCCAGCCCTTCCGCAAGGAGTGGGGGGAGCTTGCCATAGGCCCGTACACCTTCTCTCGCCCCGCCTACGAGACCGCACTCGCTCAGCCGACCCGCCTCGCTGCTGATCCGCTGCAACTCTTGGAGGGATGATGCCGTGACCTGCGGTCGCTCAAGCGTGCGGTGCGCACATCCCGGCGGCCGACTCACCCTTCCGTCAGCTGTCGTGCGGAGCGGCTCCAAGCGATCAGGTATCTCGTGCCTGCTGCCCCTTGGTGGCAACAAGCCTGCTCCAGTGACGACTACCGTGCTTCGGCTCACCTGGGCGCCGCCGTGCGGGTTCCGCCCGAGGGGCTTTTACGCGGCGAAGCCGACGTTGGTGACGTACTCGTACTGGCCCCACTGGCTGCCGAGGTCCGGGAGCACGTCGGCGGTCCACGCGGCGTCCAGGCCCTGGTGGTCACCGGCCGCCCAGGAGTCGACGATCTTGTCCCAGCGGCGCACGTTCATCGTCCGGTACTCCACCACCCGCTGGAGCGGGCGGGGCACCTGGGACTGGTTGAGGGGATGGATCTCCACCCTCGTCCCGCGGCCGTCGCGGTTGAGGCGGGCCAGGAGATGCCGGGCAACGTTGTGGCGGCGCACCGCCCGGTATGCCTGGTCGATGCGTTCCAGGTTGGCCTTCGTCGGCCGGCGTTTGCCCTCGAGCCAGGCTTTGAGCGTGCGGTCGGTGACCGTCAGCCCGGCCTGTTTGGCGGCCTGGCGGCTCTTGCCGGTCCTGGTCAGGTAGTGCAGGCGCGCTATCAGGCCGCGCTTGGCGGTCACGGGGGTGGCGATGCCGCCGGCGAGTTCGTCGAGCTTGCGGGCGACGGCGTCGCTGCCCCTGATGCCGCGGGCGCCGTACTTCCCGAAGTCGATGTTTTTCTCCGGCATTACTCCTGCTCCTCCCCCGTGGTGTCGTCGGTGTCGGTTCCTGCGGTGTACGTGTCCTTGACCTTGACTTCGGTAACGCCGCGGCCTTCGGGGAAGACACGGCGCCAGTCGCCGATGACGTGGAGTTCGTCGGTGCCCATCGCGCGGACGACGGTCAGGCCCTCGTCGTGGGCCTTGAGGGCCTTGAGCCACAGGTTGGAGAACGCCTGGGAGCGGATGATGTGCATCCAGTCCGGGCGGTACAGCTCCCGGTTGTAGTTCGACTCCCCCATCGTGGAGACGAACTTGGAGTACATCGCCTTCACGTACTCCAGCGTCACCTCGTCGCCCTGTTCGATCGCGGTGTCGCGGGCGTCCTTGAGGGCGACGCGGAACTTCTCCAGCAGGTTCTCCGTCGCCCCGGAGGTGTAGGACTGGTGGATCTCCGGCGGCGCGCACAGCCCGTACTTCGGGCCGGACAGGCGCAGCAGGAGGCGCAGGGTGGGTTCGGTGACCCAGAGGGGTCCTGGTTCGTCGCGGTTGCCGATCGGGTTGGGCAGGACCGCCTCGTGTTCCCAGGCGGGTGGAGTGATGAGGTGGACGCCGGCGCGGCGGCGGTCGTGGGCGAAGCCGGTGGAGTGCTCCAGTTGCCCGAGCGGGAGGTGGGTTTTGAGGGCGGAGAGGTAGGCGCCGTTGATGTCGAGCGCGGTCACCTCATGCCGGCCGGGCGGGAGTTCGTGGCGGGTCCATTTGGGGCGGGCCTCCCAGATCTGGTCCGGGCCGCGGGAGGTCTGCTTCTTGAGGATGTCGGGGATCCAGGGGTGGGCGACGATGTCGTAGCGGGCGCCCTTGCGGGTTTCGTCCAGCAACCGCATCGCGTCCGGGATCGCCCGCTTCAGCAGCGCCGCGGTGGCTGCGTCGACGTCGCCCTGGTGCTCGGCGAGCGCTTTCTGCACGGCCTGGCCGATCAGGTCGACCGGTCCGGACGGCTCCTGGAACGCGCGCCGGGCCGGGCCCTTGGAACGCTCGGAGGGACGCGTCGTACGCGGTGTGCGCGCCGTCGCTGTCGGCTTCCCGGTGTGAGCGGTCTCGGGCCGTACGGGCGTCGCGTCGGGCTGGGCGGGCGGCACGGCAGCGGCGGGCCGGCAGTCGGCCGGGTGAAGGTGCTGGGCGAATCCCGCCACCCGGGTTCCGGCCGGATGCCCGCACAGCACACACGGCTCCGGCGCCGTCAGGGCCTCCACCTCGTCATCATCACCGCCTTCTTCGGGCATCGGGGAAGCTGTGGAAGCGTCGGCCGTGGCAGGGGGCTGCGCCATGGCCGGCTCGGCGGCAGACGGCGTCACCGGGGTGGTGTCGGTGGTGAACTTGGCAGCCAGCCCGTCCAGCAGATACGCGTACTTGGTCCGGACCTCGCCGACCGGATCCCGGCCGCCTTCCCAAGCGGCGACCGTGCTCGGGCTCACTCCCAGGGTCCGGGCCACCTGCGCCTTGGACAACCGGGCCCGCTCCCGCAGCTCCTGGCGGGCCCGGGGGGCGGGGAGCTCGGCTTCCGGGCCGACGGCGGCCAGCAGCGAGTCGATCGCATCGAAATCACTCACCGGGCCACTCCCTTTCAGATGTAGGTGACGGGGTTGCGGGACCGGTGCGGGCTCGGGGTGGGGCGGCCCACCCGCGCATCGCCCAGCAGCAGGTCGCCCTCAAGGGCGTAGCGGTCGCCGTGCTTGGAGATCCCGGTGATCCTCGCGACCGCGAGCACCGTGCCGTCGGTGTTGATGATCTGCACCTCGTCCTGGGACAGGGCCCGGTCGGCATTGAACTTCCAGATGCCGCGCCCTGCCTGCCAGGCTTCGTCCTCCGACATCCCGGGACGCCATCCGATCGTGGCGCGTCCCAGCCCGTCATCCGCGTTGGCAGGCCGCTGGGCTCCCAGCTGGATCTGCAGCACCCTGTCCATCCTCACCACAGGAGAACCCTTTAACTTGTTACGAAGTTATCAGCGGTCGGGTAACTTCTCAACAAGTCAAAGAGTAGGAGACGCGTGGCCAATGCCTCCGGCGAAGTACTGCGCAGCGTCCGCGAGGGCACCTTCCCCTCGTGCGGCACACCCGAGCCGAGCTGATCCACGTGCGGTTCACCCCCGACGTCGGCATCCGCCGCTGCAGTGAATGCGGCAGGGAGATCCCTTCGGCCACCAGGCGCCCGGCGCCCGGGCGTTGCCGTGAAGGTCACGAAAGGTCAGCAGTGCGGCCAATGGATCCCCTGTCCGCGACCCCTGATCGCACGCCATTCAAGGACGGGGACTCGGCCCTCAGCGGCATGGATCCAGCCCCCGTGGTAGGCAGTGGTGAGAATCCCGTCGAAAACGTGCCAGTCGGCATGGTGTCCGCAGGAACCGCACCGGTTCGGGTTGAAGCTGCGCCCCCGCTGCCATGCGGGACGGTCGTGCAGCTGTGCCGCGATGTCTGCCGTGTCACCGTCCGGCGCGGCCAGGATGCGGCGCGCCATGTCGACCGCCTCGGGAAAGTCGGTAGTGGTGAACTCCTCTCCGCGCGGCCGGTACGACGGCAGCAGCCCGAACACCCACCACAGAGAAAAGGAGCACCGTTCGCACGGCGCCTCGTACGCCAGCACGTCCACCCGCAACGAGCTCACCAGGCCGCACCCCCTTACGCAGTGATCCTGGCACATTGAGTCCTGGCGCCGGGCGGGGTCTCGTCCTCCCGCTGTGTGTTGCAGTCGGTCCGCGCTTCCCACCCCACGCATCCCCGCCCGCACACCCGAGGCCGGACGCACTGCCGCCAGGCGGCCCGGGACGCACGGGCTGCGCCCCCGGTCGGGTTCGGCGGGGGCGCAGGGCAGCAGTTCCTTCAGTGGGTCGCGGCCTCGTCGACCTGGCGGTGAACTTGCGTTGCGGGGCGGGATGCGTCCCGGCGCAGGCCCAGGCGAGCGTGCCTGCGGGCCGGGAGGTCGCTGGGGCCGTCGGGCCGGGCGGCGGCCTTGTCCAGCAGGGCGCGGATCGTGCGGGCGAAGTCGGGACCGGGCAGGGGCAGCTCGCTTTCGGGTTCGCGGAGGTAGCCGACCGCGACGGCGGTGGGCATGTAGGCCATCAGCTCGCTGACCACGGCGGAGCGGGGGCGGGTGGTGTGACCGGCGAGGCGGCGCAGGATGCGCAGGATCGCGGTGGTCGGGGCCCTGTGGTCGTGGTGGAGGACGACGGGTTTGTCGTCCCGGCGGAAGGTGGCGCGCACAGGAGCGGCTAAGGCGTGTGCGTCGTCGGTCTGGTGGTGCCACCAGCGGGCGGTGTGGGTCTCGCCGAGGGAGAGGTGGTGGAGGTAGAGGCAGTAGGCGGCGGCGGGCTGGCCGGCGCCGGCGGCGTACTGCCACCAGAACCGGGCGCCGTCGTCGGTGTCGGTCAGCTGCAGGACGCAGGCCAGGACCAGCGCGCTGCGAGGCGCGGGCACCTGGTCGGTGACGAAGCTGGCGACCGCGGTGGCGGGGGTGTGGGTGACCAGGGTCTCGCACAGTGCGCGCAGGTCCTGTGCCGCGGCCGCCGACGCGTTCGGCGCGGGGCCCGGTGTGACGGCCGGCCGGGTGCCCGGGGCGGCCTCGCGGGGCGGGATGGTGTCGCGGGGCACGGTGCGGTCGCGGATGAGCAGTGCCCTGGAGAGGATGTCTTCGAGCGTGGTCATGGTGTTGGTCCTCCGGTGTGGGGCGACAGCTCGATGGTGTCGTCCAGGAAGCGTTCGGCGTGGCGTTCGTCGGACCGTACGGCGGCCAGCGGAATGCCGAGGAGGTCGGAGGCCTTCTCGGGGGTGAGTCCGCACAAGCGCCGCAGCACCATGACGTCGAGCTGGGCGTCGGGCAGCTTGCTGAGCGCGGTGAACAGCTCCAGGCTCTCCGCCAGTTGTGCCGCCTGATCCTCCTGGGAGGTCCGTGTGCGCAGGGCGACCGTGTCGAAGGCCGCGTCTCCCAGTACGGGCCGCTGGTCGCGGTAGTCGGCCTTGGCCTTGACGGTGGCGCGCAGGATGTTCCAGGCGTAGCGGCGGATGTCGGGGCTGGCGAGGGCGTCGTCGAAGGACAGCCACAGGATGGCGAAGACGTCTTCCACCGCCGTGTCGCGGGGCTCGTCCTGGAGGAACGCCCCCGCGTAGCGGCGGTAGTCGGCTTCGACCATCGAGCGCAGGGCGCCGTGTTCCAGGGGTGGTCCGGACCGGGCGGTGGCCACGGCGATGGTTCCCTCGGTGGAGCGGTCGACCCAGTCCCGGCTCTTGCCGGCGTCCAGGGCCGCCTGCCTCCACAGCCGGTACAGGGGCCAGCCGGGCATGTTCAGTTCTGTCGCCAGGCGGTGGATGACCTCCCAGCGCGGGTAATGGCCTACGCCGCGCAGCAGCTCGGAGAGCTTGGACTTGGCCAGCGGAATGCGGAGGCCGAGGTCGCTGAGGGTGCGGCCGCTGGCGAGGTAGCGCTCCCGGGTCGGATCGAGCCAGGCCCGGTGGGAGCCGCTGACCGTGACCGCGATGGGGCCGAGCTTGCGGCCGGGGCGGACCGGGGCCGGCTCGGAGGCCGGCCCCGGCACGTTGAACGACGTCGTCACGGGGTGCCGTCCTCCTTGTCGGGCACCGCCGCCCCGCGGTGCCCGGAGGCCTGCGCGGGCCGCGAGCGGAACCCGCGCAGGACCTGGGTCACGGTCAGCCCCAGGACGGGAGCCAGGGAGGCGATCAGCATTACGTGGCCCATCGCCGCCATCGCCGTACTCCAGGCGAACACCATCCCGGCCAGCGCCAACAGCGGCGCTATCTTCCTGGTGTCCATCACACTCCTTTGTGTCATGCCGCAGCCATCCGGAGACCGCGTCAACAGGAACCCCGTCCAACCGGCGGGTGCCGAACCGCGGTTGAGGGGGCCCTCAGCATGACCCTGACATCACTCGCTACGCCACGTGATCACGGAATCACGGAACATTAGGTGGCGCGGGCGGTCAGCCGTGCAGCCGGAGATGACCGTTCCGGTGCACGTAGAACACACCGAGGGCGCTTCGCGGGCGAAGTTCCCGGTTTTCCTTGCAATCCCATCGGCCAGCCCGTCATATAGGGAGACAGGACACCTTGGTGTCGCCCTTCCATCCGGAAGAGGCTCGCCCCCGTGCCGAGATCGAAGGGGCGCGTGCCGGACCGTTCCCGCCCGGCCTGAGGTAGAGGCCGGGCGGGAGCGGTGCACCCCTGACAGGGGAGACGACCGTAGCGCAGGGCACTGACAACGCCTCCCCAGCGACCCGGAGTGCGGGCCGGCGCCCGCCTCGTCGTGCGGCTCCGCGGCGACTTCAGTCACCGGCTCCGGGTACCAGGTGAAGTGGCCTCTTGCCCTTGGGCCGCCGGGCTCTTCGTCCACGAGTCTGCCCGGGTGCGGGTCATGCGGCGCCGTGCCCACAGGCCGCGCGAGCGCCTGGTGCAGCGGGGCCCGCCCGCGCATCGGCTCCCGCCGGCCGCGGCCGGGGACCCCTTGTCCGCCCGCGGTCGTGACGGAGACCGCACCAATGCCGCCGGTCTCCCGGGCGGACCAGGGCGGCGGTCCAGGGCCCTGCTTCGTCAAACGCCAGGCTGACGGCCTGACTCCGCGATTGATCGCGGGCGGGCTGGAGGGCTGCTGCCCGGGTTCCGTGCCCCCGGCCTGATCGGTGAGGCCGGCGGCCGCGCGGTCGTCCTGCGCCAGCCGCGCGGCCGAGCCGAGGTCCGGCTGCTCCACGCCGCCGCGCACGGCCGCCGCTACGCCGACCGCTTCGGCGCCCGGCTGTGGATCCACCAGGTGACCTCGATGCCGCCCTGGACTCCGGCCGTGTGCTTCGCGGCACCGACCCGGCGGAGATCGCCGAAGGGGTGACCGCCTCGCGTGTCTGCCGGATGGCGGTCCCGGGCAGCGTTTGAGGTTCCGCTACCTCGGACTGCGTCTGCTCGCTCAGTCCAGCAGCCGGATATTCCTCATTCCCGAGGGCTGGAACACCAAGGAGGGCAGTGTGGTGATCCTTCCTGTGGACGGCAGCGTCCGCGTCGCGTTCCGCCCGGGCTGAAGAACAGGTCTTCGAGCCGCTGCCCTACCCCACCACCCGCCCCCCGCAGCGCATGCCATAACGGTCCGCACGACATTGACACCGGCTTTCGTCACTCGCGTCACAAGTAATTGGCAGAGGACGTCAGCAGCTTGCCCCTGCGCCGCTGCGAGGCGGCGAGGCAGGCGAGGGGTCTGTAGCGGCGGTCCGGCCGGGCATGGCTACGCCCCGTACCCGGCCGGCTGCCGGGGACGGGGCGAGGGGGCGTACGGGGTCGGGGTCAGCCGGTGCTTGCGCGTCGGCGCCGGCGGAGCGTGACGGCTGCGCCCGCGAGGGCGAGTGCCGCGCCGGAGCCGGCGAGCAGCGGGGTGGCGGACGACGCCTCGTCCGCCTTGCGCGGGGTGCTGTAGCCGCTGGAGTAGCCCTTGGTGTCGTACTCCGTGCCGGGCAGCTTGTCGGCGTAGCGGGCCTTGACCAGTTTCTGGTAGTCGCTGAGCGACACCGACGTCTGGCCGCCCAGTCCCTGCCGGGCCTGGTCGTTGAGCGGCTCGACGGTGGTGAGCTTGAGCTGGTACCAGCCGCGGATCTGCGGTTCGGTGAAGACCAGGGTTCCCACGGTGGCCTTGCTGGCGTATGCGGCATCGCTGTCACCGTCGCGCACGGCCGCCAGGTGCCAGCCGCCGCCCTGGGTGGGGGCGAGCATGATGGTGGCGTTGCGGCCGTTGACGGTGGTGCTGAGCGAGGAGACGAGGTTCGTCAGCTTGACCGCCTCGGTGGGCAGTGGCTGGGAGGTGCCCGCGACGAACCCGGCGGTGATCTCGTTCAGTGCCAACGGGTCCTTGATCGTGAAGGCCGGGAGGCCCTGGCACGGCTCGGCCGTGTCGGGGATCGCCTGCACCGGGCCGCCGGTGCCGCCGCTGGGCACCGGAGTGCTCAGGAAGCGGCAGACGGCGTTGCGGACGGCCGTGGACTTCACCGCGTCGAGGGCGGCCTGGTAGTCCGGGATGTCGGCCGGGAGCGGGTCCTTGGCCGGGGCCGCGTGGGTTGGGCCGACGACGGACAGCAGTGCGGATGCGCTCAGTGCGAGGACGATGGACAGGCGGGAGGAGCGGGAGGCCGCCCGCTTGCTGGACGTTCTGGTGCCGCTGGTGTCGCGCATGTCGCCTGCCTTAGCGGGAGATGCCGATGCGGGAATGGGTCCACTTGGACGAGCTGTTGCTCACGTAGTCGTTGTAGTTCCACCACGTGTACGTGGCGGTGTCCGGCCACGGGTCGGCCACGGCGATGGTGTTGTTCGAGGTGTCGAAGCCGTAGATGACGTTCATGTGGCCGCCACCGGAGGTCCACCCGATGCGGGCACCGATCGGGCGGGCCGCCTTGACGTCGGTGTACACCTGGTTGAACGTGGCCGCGCTGTTCAGGCCCGAGCCGGTGTGCGCCATGCCGAGGCTGCCCCAGCCCCTGGCCATGTCGTCGAGCGTGGCGGGCTGGTTGTTGCAGCCGTAGGCGGGCTGGGCCCGGGTGCAGAAGTCCGTCTGGGTGGAGCCGTAGCCCTGGAACTTGGCGATGGTCAGCCCGGAGGCGACCCAGCACCACTGGGTCTTCTCCTGCTTGTACATGCCGATGTTGTCCTGACCCGCTTCCGCGTGAGCTGTACCTCCTGCGGCCGCAAGCAATCCCGAGGCGGCCAGCGCGATGGCCGACGCCGTGGTTCCGTACCTGAATCTGCCCATGTTCCTGCCTTCCCCTGATGGGTGCGACGAGACGAGCGGGGCGATCTGGCACGGATATGACAGCGCAGCATGACGAGGTCATACAGGGGACTTGCGTGTATTTAACCCCTATTGATTATTTGTCGGTTAATCATTCGGATGATCTGTCCTGGTGGGGAGGGTGTTCGACCAGCCTGTCGGGCCAAGGCTTTCCCACCGCACTGACGGCGCAGGTGCGCGGGCCGGGGCCGGAGCGGGTTGATGCCGGTCAGGTGCCGGTGGTGAGCCGTTTGACCTCGCGGAGGATGGGGGCGGTCTCGACGGCCTGGATGCCGGGGAGCGAGCCGATGCGGTGACCGAGGTAGTGGTGGAGGTCGTGGCCGCCGCGGAAGACCCCGGCGGCCACGAGGTTGTGCGGACCGGTGGTGGCGGCCGCGAAGGCTATTTCGGGGTGGGTGGCCAGGGCGTGGCCGGCGGCGGAGACGTCGCCGGGGGCCACCCGCAGCCAGAGGTGGGCCATCAGGTGGTAGCCCAGGTGACGGGGCGCGAAGTCCACGGAGAAGCCCAGTGCGCCCTGGGTCCTGAGGCGTTCGAGGTGGCGCTGGACGCTGGAGGGCGAGCGACCGGTGGCGGCCGCGAGCTCGGGCAGGCCGGCCCTGCCGTCCTTGGCCAGCGCGGTCAGGAGAGCGCGGTCGGTGGCATCCAGGGCCAAGGGCTCGGGGTGTCCGGGGCGCTGCGAGGCCGGCACCGGGATGCCGTTCTCCTCCCCGGGGGCCGGGCCGAACGGAAGCCCGTGGGCGTACCAGGTGCTGGTGATGCCGGTGAAGAGGTGGAGCAGGCAGTGCGCGCCGATGCCTGTCAGGCGCGGGGTGCGGGGCAGTGTCTCCAGGAGCAGGGTGTCCCGCTCGTGCGGTGTGGAGGTGGTGAGGGCGCAGTGGAGTTCGGTGCCGCCGGAGGTCAGTGAGATCCAGCTGGTGTCCGGCCGGCGGGCCAGGGCCTGGGCGACGGGGCCCGCGGAGTCGGGGGCGCAGTGGATGCGCAGCAGCCAGCGGGTCATTCCCAGGGTTGCCGGGACGGGCTGGCCGACGACGCGCAGGCCCAGGGTGCGCAGGCGGCTGTAGCGGCGGGCCACGGTGCGTTCCGAGGTGCCCAGGTGACGCGCGATGCGGCTCAGTGCCGCCCGTCCGTCGAGCTGGAGGGCTTGTAACAGCCCCAGTTCCAGAGTGTCGAAGGTGCCCGAGCCCTCCACCGTGACCTCCCGTGTGTCCGGCGCCGTCTCGCAGCTGTCCGCGCCAGGGTCCGACGATAGGCGCCCGGTACCGGCCGCGCCCGCGGCCTGCCGTGTTCTTCCGTCTCGCCGGCCGGCGCCGCCTGTTCCTCCCGTTTCCCGGTGGGCGGCTGGGTGGCGCCCGCTCCTTGCGGCGACCATGGCCGAACCGCTTCACCACCTTGGAGGCGGAAGGGCAGTAAGGAGAAGGGCAGTATGGGTGTTTCCAGCATTCCCACGGTCGATCTCTCGGCATGGCGGGCCGGTGACCGCCAAGGGCGCGAGCGTCTGGCCATGGTCGTCGACCAGGCGCTCGGGCGGGCGGGCTTCCTGCTCGTGACCGGTCACGGTGTCCGGCCGGGCCTGCCCGCCGCGGTCCGCACCGCGGCCCGCGCCTTCTTCCATCAGCCCACCGACGCCAAGCTGCCGTTCCTGGCGGAGACGGGCCAGTACGGCTGGAGTGGTCCAGGAGCGGTGGCCGCCGGCCGGGCGGAAGGTCTGATGACGCCGCCCGACCTGGTGGAAACGTGGTCGGCGGCCCCTGGCCCGTACGACGCCGCTGCCGGGCACCGCGGGCCCGAACTGCTGCCGGCGGCCTGGCCTTCCCAGCCCCCGGCGCTGCGCCCCCTCCTTGCGCGGTACGTACGTTCCGTGCGGGCGCTCGCCGAGGAATTGCTGGAAATCCTGGCAGCGGCCCTGCGCCAGCCGCTCGATTTCTTCACCCGCCACTCCACCCGTCCCGACTGGACCTTGACCCTCAACTGGTACCCCGCCATCACCGTCACGGGAGTGCCGCGGCCGGGCCAGTTCCGTGTCGGTCCGCACACCGACTTCGGCACCCTCACCGTCCTCGACCGGCAGCCCGGCAAGGGCGGCCTGCAGATCCACACGGAGGAGGACGGCTGGCAGGACGCCCCGTACGATCCCCGGGCGCTCACCGTCAACATCGGGGATCTGATGGCCCGCTGGACCGGCGACCGCTGGCGCTCCGGCCGTCATCGCGTACTGGCCCCGCCCGCCGGCGCCCCGCCGGAGGAGTTGTTGTCCCTGGTCTACTTCTACGACTGCGATCCGCACACCGTCGTCCAGTCGCTCCCCGCCCCGATCGGCCGCGTGTCCTACCCTGCGGTCACGGCCCGCTCCTATGTCCGGTCCAAGGTCGCCGAGATCGCCCTGAGGTGAGGGCATCACCCGGCCGGCGTCCCGCCGGTGTTCCACCGTGGGCCGGCCCCACGGGGAGCGCACGAGGGGCGGGACTGCGCCAGGTCCCGGCGCCTCACCAGCGTAGGGCTGTGAAGTCGATCGGCTGGGGCCGGAGCAGTCGCGTGCGTTCCGCCAGTGCTGTCAGCCGCCGGGTCATCTCGTCGGCGGGCATGCGGTGGCGATCGCCGTGGCCCGGCAGGACCCATTCGCATCGCAGCTGTGGGGCCACCCGGGTCAGAGAGTTGGCCAGTTCCTCGATGGAGTACCAGATCACGCTCTGCGCGACTTCGAGGTCGCTGGTGGTGCGTGACCAGTAGAAGCTGTCCCCGCTGAAGCAGTACCGGTCATCGGCGAGGTAGAGCACACTGCCTTGGGTGTGGCCGGGCAGGGGGTGGGCGGTGACCCCCTCACCGATCCGCAGGGGTTCGAGTCCCCGGATCACCTGGTCCGCGTCCGGTGCCGCGTCGAGGTCGTCCTCGTGGATCCACAGCTGGGCGCCGAAGTGGTCCGCGTAGCGGCGGCCGTGTGCGGCGTGGTCGCGGTGGGTGAGCAGGACGTCGGTGACCGGGCCCGATGCCGCGTAACGTTCGGCGAGTTCACGGCTCCAGCGCGGTGTGTCGATCATCATGGCGGTGCCGGAGGGTCGCCGAAGCAGGTAGGAACTGGCGCCGGCGGTGTGCTGTGAGTTGTGCCCGCACATCAGTACGCGGTGGTCCAGGGCCATCGGAAACGGGTCGAGCCCTGGGTCCGGCTTCTTCCCTGATATCGGGCGGATGGAGCGTGTGGGGCAGGCGAAGACGGCCGCGTGTAAGCGCCGTGTCTCCGTCTCGTCGCGCGGCGGACGCAAAATCTGTGACTTTCCGTCGGCCTCGCCGATCAGGCCGGGTGCGAACTGCCGGGCGGCATCGCAATTGAAGCAGCGGTCGTCCACGTACCAGTCGTCCATGGCAGGGCTCCTCACCGGGGAATGGCCCTTGACCAGGGCCGCCGCTTCAGGGATATCCCACCCGCGGCCGGAATCGGTAGGTCCTGCCGATCTTGTATTTCCGAGCTCGAACCGTTCTGGCGGTCCGAGAGATGACAGCAACGTGTGACCGGTTTATACACTTTTGGCTTCTTGCTCCGCGTGCCGGGCAACCGGGCTCCTCCCCGCCCGCACGGCAGCGGGCGGCGCGACGGGGCGGGCGGCCGACGACGGCCCGGCGTCCGGGATTTCCGCGCATACCCGACCGCGGCTGTCGCCTCCCGAGGAAAGGCCGGCGGCCGGGATCCCGGCCGGCGGTCCGGGGGCCCTGGGGCGCAGGGCGGTGCGAGCTCCGGGCCCCGGGGCTGTCCGACTGCCCGAACAGGCGGTCCGCGCCGGTGGCCATGCGGTGGATGGCGCTGTGGCGGTTCGCCCGGTCACGGACAAAGGCGGCCCCGGCCGCCGCGCCGGACCGGGGCCGGCCGGCGCCCCGCGTCGGGGCCGGAGGCAATGCGGTCGATCATGCCCTCGAAGCCGGGGCCCCGCCGGTGGGCGGCAGGAGCCGGCGTCCGGCCCGCAGGGGCGGCTCGGACGCCGGTCTCCTGGTTCCCCGGGGTGTCTTTCGTGCTTGGATCACGGATGGTTCATCCGGGCGGTCAGGCGGGGAACGCCCCCGCCTCGCTGACTTCCGCGTTCGGATCGCACCAGGCGGTGGAGACGCCACCGGAACGAGCGCGGTCACCGAAGCGGACGTACAGGTAGCCGTCGGGCTGGTGGCAGACGGCGTACGCGGTGAAAGAGCGGCCGTAGCACGTGACCGATGCGCCGTGCCCCCTGCTGCCTCTCTCGTATCGCCAGGTGTCGCAGGTGAACGAGGGTGTGGCGGTGCTGCCGGAAGGCGCGGCGGAAGCGGGTGCCGCGACACTCACCGCGCCCCCGCACGCGAAGGCGAGGGATACGCTGACGGCCGCGACACGATAGCGGATTCTCATGTGCCCCCTGTCGGTGTCGTGTTCGATCGATGCGAGGGGCGACGCTACCCACGCACACGGGTGCCTGGTAGTGCCGGAGCGGAGTTGGCCGGGAACCTGCCCTCGGGCTCCGCGGGGGCCGGGGCTTCGTGCTGTGCCGCCTTTCGCCCGCCTGTCACATCCTCGCGTCCTGATCCGCCGGTGGAGCGCCGGCCCCACCACGCGGGCGCGTGTGGCTCGCACGGCTGGGCCGCTGAAACACCTTCAGCCCGACCACACGAGGCAGCGGTGGCGGGCCGGGATCTCCCTGACCTGGCCGGTGACGCGGGCGGAGCAGCGGCGGGCGCGGACCAGCAGGCTGCCGGCCCAGGCCGGCGGCGTCGGGCGGCGCGGCGCCTGGATCCGCCTGGCCGGGGCGCGGGCGCCGTAGTACGGGTGGCGGTCACAGGGCGCGAGGACGGGGTACACGGTCCTGCATGAGCATCGCATCCTGGGCCCTGATCTGCGGGGTGGTCCTCTTGCTGGTGGCGGCGGCCGGGGTCGCCGTGCTGTTGGCGGTCCGGCTCTTGCGGGCGCGGCGGCTGCTGCGGCGCGCCGGCGTGGCCGAGAGCGGCAAACTGGTCTTCTGGGGCGCTCTGCTCTATCTGCTCTCCCCCGTCGACCTCATCCCCGACCCTGTCTACTTGGACGACATCGGCGTCCTGCTCCTGGCGCTGCGCTCCCTGCGCGAGGCCGCCCGTCGTCCCCTCACCTCGACCGGGGCCGCGCCAGGCGGATGAGAGGGCCGGCTGCTCGTGACGCGTACTGAGTCGGCGGAGACGCGGGCGCCCTGCCGACGACGGCGCGCAGGCGCCGGTCGTCGGCTTGGCACAGGTCACACGGGGGTGCACAGCCCTGGGAGATGGGTCTCCCCGGCCTGTGAGCGGGCCCCCGATCGTGTTCGGGGGGCCCGCGTGGTCTCTGCTTCTGCCTGCTGTTCACGCCCGGCGCAGTGCGGAGCGGCCCGCGAAGCGTGCCGAGGCGCCCAGCTCCTCCTCGATCCGGATCAGCTGGTTGTACTTCGCCGTGCGGTCGGAGCGGGAGAGCGAGCCGGTCTTGATCTGACCGCAGCCGGTCGCCACCGCCAGATCCGCGATGGTGGTGTCCTCCGTCTCGCCCGAGCGGTGCGACATGACAGCCGTCCAGCCCGCCTGGTGGGCCGTGGCCACCGCGGCCAGCGCCTCGGTCAGGGTCCCGATCTGATTGACCTTGACCAGGACCGAGTTGCCGACGCCGGTGCGGATGCCCTCGCGCAGCAGCGTCTCGTTGGTGCAGAACACGTCGTCGCCGGTGAGCTGGCAGCGGTTGCCGACGCGGGCGGTCAGCTCGCGCCAGCCCTCCAGGTCGTTCTCCGCCATCGGGTCCTCGATGGAGACGACCGGGTAGGCGTCGATGAGCCCGGCCAGGTAGTCGGCGTGCTCGGAGGGGGTGCGGCGCACCCCCTCGCCCGCGTAGTCGTACACCCCGTCGCGGAAGAACTCCGACGACGCCGGGTCCATGACCAGGCCGATGTCCGTGCCGGGGCGGTAACCGGTGCGCTCGATGGCGGTCATCACGAAGTCGAGCGCCTCCTCGGCGGTACGCAGTGCGGGCGCGAAGCCGCCCTCGTCGCCGACGCCCGTGGAGAGCCCGGCGGCCAGCAGATGGCGGCGCAGGGTGTGGAAGACCTCGCTGCCCATGCGGACGGCTTCGGCGAAGGTGTCCGCGCCCACGGGCGCGATCATGAACTCCTGGAAGTCCAGCGGATTGTCGGCGTGGGCGCCGCCGTTGACGATGTTCATCATCGGCAGCGGCAGGAGGTGGGCGCCGGCGCCGCCGAGGTAGCGGTAGAGGGGCCGGCGGTGGGCCGCCGCGGCGGCCTTGGCGGTGGCGAGGGAGACGCCGAGGATCGCGTTGGCGCCGAGCCGGGACTTCGTGGCGGTGCCGTCGAGGGCGACCAGCGCGGCGTCGAGACCCGCCTGGTCCGCCGCGTCCCGGCCGCGCACGGACGCCGCGATCTCCCCGTTGACGTGGGCCACCGCGCGGTCGACGCCCTTGCCGTGCCAGCGCACGGAGTCCCCGTCGCGCAGTTCCACGGCCTCCCGGGCACCGGTGGAGGCGCCGGAGGGGACAGCCGCGCGCCCCAGGGACCCGTCCGCCAGGACGACGTCGACCTCGACCGTGGGGTTGCCCCGGCTGTCGATGATCCGGCGGGCGGTGACGGTCTCGATGGCGGCGGAAGTGTTTTTGGCGGGTCCGACTGCCTTTGCGGACATGGGAGTTCCTTCCCGTTGTCGTGTGCCGTGGCCCCGGCTGCGACAACGCTGGCGCTGAGCCCGACAACCCCAAACACTACAGCAATGCTGTCCAGTTTTGCTGTACAGCTTTGCTGTGCAGGTCAGGTGCACAGCTTTGCTGACCAACGGGGTAAAGTGCCCTATGCCCACCCCGGAAGCCGCCGCCATCGCCGCCGAACTGCGCACCGCGATGGGCAAGCTCACCCGACGCGTCAAACACGAGGACCGCATCCCGCTCGGCCAGGCCGCCGTGCTCGGCGCACTCGACCGCAACGGCGCCATGACCACCAGCGACCTCGCCGCCGATCAGCGCGTACGCCCCCAGTCGATGGCCCGGTCGGTGGGGCTGCTCATGGAACAGAACCTGATCACGCGCCGGGCGCACCCCACGGACGGCCGCAAGTCGCTGGTCGAGCTGTCGGACGCGGGCCGGGCCGCGCTCGAAGCGGAGCGCGGCCGCAGGGCCGGCTGGCTCGCGCAGGCCATCGAGGCCGAACTCGACGATGAGGAGCGGGCGTTGCTGGCACGGAGCGCCGCCCTGCTGGAACGGCTCGCCACACGCTAATGCCCCGGCAGGGTCCACCGGGCAGTGGCCGGGCCGTTCTCCTTCGGGTGGCCCGCCGGCCGGGCCGGTGGCCGCTGCCCGAGGCGGGTGCGGGTGGTGGTCGTCGCGCCAGGTCAACCGCACAGGACAGCCGGCAATAGCGTTGGGGATCAGCCGCCGGTGGCACTAACGTGCGGTTCCGGAAAGCTGACGGAGCGTATGAGCGGGGGATGTCGAATGGACCGGCGCGAGCGGCGGGACCTGGAACGGGCGATCACCGAGGGCATCAAACGGTCCCAGCGAGGCACCAGGAGCGAGATGAAGGAGGCCGTCGCCGAGGGCATCAGGCAGTACGAGGCCCAGCGCGAGCGGGAGCACCGGGCGGCGACACCGCCACCGCCGAGGAGACGGGACGACCCGCGGGACCGCAAGAGCGTGGCCGAACGGATCGGCGACGTCGTCATGGTCCTGTGGTTCGGGATCGTGGGCCTCGGCTACCTGCTGATGGCCGCGCCCTTCATCGCGATCGTCGTCTTCCTCGTGTACTGGCTCTTCTAGTCACCTTGCCCCGGTCCGGAAGGGCCGGGCTTGGAGGTGGAGCCCAACTGGCTGCTGGTGGGGCTCCACCGTCCGGACACCCCTATGCGGGTGGCAGGGACGCGAGTCACGGCCCGCGATCCACACAGCCTCATCCTTACGGCCGATGTTGTGGGACGCGGCATGGGCGCCGCGTCACCCACCGGGTGCCCATCAGGCACCCCAAACACCATTCGGGTAATCCATTCGGGTGAGTCCCGGTTGGTGCGGGATGTCACGGGAATTCCCTGCCCGAGGGGATTGCGGGCTGTCCGCCGGGCTCCTTCACCCGACTCCGGTGGTCCCTGTGGGGACCTTACGAGGATGAAGCCCGGGAAAGCCGTCGACGCAGCGAGGAGACAGCACCCATGCCGCAGACATCCACGAGAACCCGCCGGACGGGACTGGCTCTTGGGGCCGCACTGCTCCTGCTCGGCTCCCTGGCCTTCAGCGCGCAGGCAGCCCCGGGTGAGTTCGAGTACCTCAGGGCGGACAACAACACGCCGGACACCCTCTCCGACCCGTCAGCAGGCTGTAAGTCCATCCCCGGTGGGGCTGTCAACGCCAGCAACCGTACGGGCTTCACCGCCACCGTCTATACGTCTCTCGGCTGCGGCGCCGGGAAGATCAAGGAAATCGCGGCCAACGGCGGGGCGTGGAACGGCGCTCCTCTGACCGTCGCCGGGTCGGTGAAGTTCAGCTGAGAGACCAGAGGATCAGCGGTGCGGTGACGGCCCCCGGGGCGGATGCGCGTAACGCCACCCGGGGGGGGCCGTCCACTGCCCGCGCCGCCCACCGGGGCGGGGACCCGGCGCCCTTCGCACAGTGATCGTCGGATGTCGAGGACCCGTTTCCGGCCCGGCTGAGGGATGACAGCGAGCGGGACCGAGGGGACACCCGGGACGGCGTTGCTGTACACATGTCCGATGGCCGCTTCTCGGTTCCAGCTTCGTTGTGTCGCCGGGCAGGAGTTCGCGCCCTGGGCGCGCATGATCGCCGATACCTATGGCATGGATCGGTCGGAGGAGGAACTGGCCGATCAGCGAGCCGCGACGGATCTCGCTCGCACCCTGGCCGTCTTCGACGGGGGCGAGCCGGTCGCCGGAGCCTCCCTCTACAGCCGAACGCTGACCGTGCCCGGGGGCACCCTGCCCGTGGCGGGAGTCGCCTCCGTGGGCGTGGCCCCCACGCATCGCCGCCGCGGCATCCTCACCTCGATGATGCGCGCCCAGCTGACCGACCTGTACGAGCGGCGGCGCGAGCCGATCGCCGCGCTGCGCCCCTCCGAGTCCGGCATCTACGGACGGTACGGCTACGGCCCCGCGACAGTCGGCAACCAGATGCGCTGCGACCGGCGTGCCATGCGCTTCCGCCCCGATACCGACTTCGGCGAAGGGACCGTCCGGCTGCACCACGCCGCCCAGGCCCGTCCCCTCCTCGAGGAGATCTACGACCAGGTCCGCGCCGCCACGGTCGGCTGGCCCGACCGGCAGGCGGCCCACTGGGCGGTGCGCCTGGCCGACTATCCCCACCGCCGTGGAGCGGCGACCTCGCTGCGCTTCGCAGTGCACCGGGAGCCGGACGGCCGTGCCACCGGCTATGCGCTCTACCGGCACAGCTCCGCGCCGGACGGGCTCGGCGGCAGCGCCGGCGTGGTGGAGGCGGTGGAACTGGCGGCGTGCTCGCGCCGGTCGTATGCGGCGCTGTGGCGCTTCCTCGCCGGGATCGACCTGGTGAGCTGGATCGACTACGAGGGCGCCGTGGACGAGTCCCTGCCGCACCTGCTGGTCGGGCCGCGAGCGGTTCAGGCCGCGCCGGTGGACCGCCTGTGGCTGCGGCCGGTCGACGTCGACCGGGCCTTGGCGGGCCGGAGTTACAGCCGACCGGTGGACCTTGTCCTGGAGGTGCGGGACGACTTCTGCCCGTGGAACAGCGGGCGCCACCGGCTGCAGGCGCAGGGCGGGAACACCGTCTGCGGGCCCACGACCGCTCCGGCCGACCTGCGGCTGACGGCGGCGGAACTCGGCGCCGCGTTCCTCGGCGGTACCGCCCTGACCGCCCTCGCGGCCGCCGGCCGTGTCGAGGAACTGCGGCGTGGCGCGCTCTCCCTCGCCTCGGCGGCCTTCCGCGGCGAACGCGAACCCTGGTATCCGGGCGGCTGGGCCTTCCCGCTGTACTGAGGGCCTGTGTCTCCGGTCGCGGGCGAAGTCCCGTGCGCGGGCCGGCCGCCTCGCCGCCCGGGCCGGCCTCCCTCAGCGCGAGCCGGATCGGGCGGTGAACACGTAGCAGTGCACGTGCATGACTTCGCCGGCCGCCTTCGGTACGCGTCGCCGCGGAACCGCACCACGCGCCTGGACGCTCTCCGCCCCGACCGGGCCGACGCCGTCGCCGGGCCCGCGGGCCGGCGCACGGCCGGAGCGCTCCCCACATCCCCGCAGGTCAAGGCTCACGCTGTGCTTTCTCGGCGAGTGCTGCCGGGAGCCCGTGACCGGGCCGCGTACGGCCCGCCGACGGAGAGGCCGGCCACTCCACTCGGACCGCCTGGACGACCCCGGCGCCGGGAGGGGTGCGGCGCGGCGGGCGGGTCATGGGCCTGCCCGGGGGCGGGACACGGTTCAATGCATAAACCGCATGATACGGCTCATGAGTACATATACACCCCAGGAGTCCCAGCGCCTGGCCCCTCCTCGACCCGCCGGCAGGTGACCGTGAGCGCCGATCGCAAGAAGACCCCCAAGCCCGGGCGCGGTGCGCCCTCGCGCGGTGGCGCGGTGGCCACCGACCGTATGCTGCGCACCCTGCTGCGGCGCCGCAAGAAGTCGTTGAACATCGAGGACGTCACCGTCACCGACCGCCCCGAGGTCCGCCGTGCGGTGCTGGCCGCCGCGCTGGGGAACATGATGGAGTGGTTCGACTTCGGGGTGTACGCCTATATGGCGGTCACCCTGGGCAGGGTCTTCTTTCCCTCCAGTTCCTCCGGGGCGCAGGTCATCGCCGCGTTCGCCACGTTCGCGGCCGCCTTCGTCGTCCGGCCGCTAGGCGGGCTGGTCTTCGGTCCGCTGGGGGACCGCATCGGGCGCCAGCGGGTGCTCGCCGCCACGATGATCATGATGGCGGTGAGCACGTTCGCCGTCGGTTTCCTTCCGGCCTACGCGACGGCCGGGGTCGTCGCGCCGGTGCTGCTGCTGATCTGCCGGCTGGTGCAGGGCTTCTCCACGGGCGGGGAGTACGCCGGGGCCACCACGTACATCGCCGAGTACGCGCCCGATACGCGCCGGGGTTTCCTGGGCAGTTGGCTCGACTTCGGTACGTTCGTGGGGTACGCGCTGGGGTCGGGTCTGGTGACGGTGCTCACCGCGGTGCTGGGCACCGGGGGGATGACCGAGTGGGGGTGGCGGCTGCCCTTCCTGGTCGCCGGGCCGCTCGGGCTGATCGGCCTGTACATGCGGATGCGGCTGGAGGAGACGCCCGCCTTCCGGGCGGAGACCGAGGCGGCGCGGGCGCGGACGCCGGGGGCCACCGGCTCGGGCTCGGAGGACGACGAGATCGAGCAGGCGCGCCAGTCCGGTCACGGGCGGCTGAAGACGATCTTCACCGGGCACTGGCAGGCGGTGCTGATCTGCATGGGGCTGGTGGTCGTCTACAACGTCACCAGCTACATGGTCACCTCCTACCTGCCGACGTACATGACCGAGACGCTGGGCAAGGACGCCACGACCGCGCAGCTGCTGATCCTGGGCACCATGATCCTGGTGGCGCTGACCATCACCGTCGTGGGCCGCTCCTCCGATCTGTGGGGGCGCAGGCCGATGTTCATGGCGGGCAGCGCCGCCCTGATCGCGCTCGCCTTCCCCTCGATGCTCCTGGTCCGTGCGGAGGGGGCCCTGCTGCCGGCGTTCGGCTGTCTGATCCTGGGGCTGCTGCTGGTGTGTTTCGCGGGCACCGCCGCGGCGACGCTGCCGGCGCTCTTCCCGACCCGGCTGCGGTACGGGGCGCTGTCGGTGTCGTACAACATCTCCGTCTCCCTCTTCGGCGGCACCACCCCGCTCGCGGTCTCCGCGCTCCTTGAGTCGACCCATGACGCGATGGTCCCGGCGTACTACCTGATGGCGGCGGGGGTGATCGGGCTGGTCTCGGCGTTCTTCCTCCACGAGACGGCGGGCAGGCCGCTGCGCGGGTCGGGGCCGATGGTGGAGACGGCGGAGGAGGCCCGGCTGCTGGTCGCCGGCAGCCGGACGGAGGCCGGGCGTCGCGCCCGGGATTTGTGGGTGCGCCTTCGCCATCCGGGTCACCGGCATCACGAGGAGCGCTGACCGGCGGGCGGTGGCCTGGGCGGCGGGCGGGGCAGTGCGGCCGGTCGTGAAGTGGGGTGGGCGGTAAAGGAGATGCTGCTTCCCGCACCCGTGTCGTAATGTGCGCTCCCGGAAGGTGACTCTTACTTTGGGAGGGCTTGATGGTTTCGGACCTTGTCAGGACCTGGGCGGCCGGCTGGGCCGTGTCACGGCGGACGCCCGCACCGGTCGAGTGGCCCTGGGGGGTGTACATCGAGGTCGGCAAGGTCGACCAGGTGGGCCGTCATGTCCTGCCCGAGCCGGGCGAGTTCTCGGTGCGCGAGGCCGCCGCCTCGGTGAGCGTGCCGCACACCTGGCTCAAGCTGCCCGTGGAGTCGCAGGAGGCCGAACGGTGGCTGCCCGAAGGGTGGGTGGTGGACCGGGCCGAGGCGGGGCACCTGATGGCCGTGGACCTGCGGGCGACGGACCCGGCCGCGCCCGAGGGATACACCGTGTCCGTGGACAGCAGCGACGGCGTCACCCGCGTACGGGTGCGCGACGCGGCGGGCGCACCGGCCGCCCAGGGGCAGATGGCCCTGCTCGGGCAGGCCACGGTCATCGACCGCGTCGGGACCGAGGAGGCCCATCGCCGGCGCGGCCTGGGCGGCGTGGTGATGCGTACCCTCGCCGACCACGCCGTGGCGCGGGGCGCGGTGCTCGGCGTGCTGGGCGCGACGGACGAGGGGCGGGCCCTGTACGAGACGCTGGGCTGGAAGACGCACGCGCCGCTGGCCGCGTGCATATACAGGCCCTAGCCCCCCCTTTTGTCTCCCGCCGGCCGCTCGGGGGAACCCGGCCCGCCCGGGCTGCCCGGCGGATCAGCGGGCGCCCGCCTCACGCGATACGTCCGCCACCGCCTGCGGCGCGTCGGGGGGCGCCGGGGTGGGGGTGGGGGCCCCGCCCGGGGGCGGGGCCACCTGGTGTGTCAGGTGCGGTAGGCGAAGTAGACCGCGTCCGGGTTGGAGGCGATGATGCTGGCCACCGACTTCCGGAAGGTGTTGGTGGAGTGGTAGGTCAGGTACGGGACGCCGGCCCTGCTCCGGTAGGTGGTGATCATGGAGTGGTCCTTGGACCCGTCGTCGTCGAAGTCCATCTGCAGGATGTCGCCGACGTCCATCTGGTAGACGTTGGAGAGCATGGTCACCCGCTGGGAGTTCAGCGCCGACCACGACCACTCGTTGGCGCCGACCCAGGAGGTGGCCTGGGTGGAGGAGTTGTACCACCAGCTGCGGTAGTCCTCCGCCGGACCCGACTGGTCCTTCCAGCCGCCCGCCTTCAGGGCCTGGCTGATGAAGTTGGTGCAGTCCCCGCCGGCGCGGTTGAAGCTGCGGTAGGCGGGGTTGTAGTTCCGCCAGTACTTCTCCGCGTAGGAGGCCATGGCCGCGTAGTTGTAACCGGCGTTCGTCCGGTACTTGGGCTGGCTGCGCAGGGTCCAGGAGGTGCCGGCCGGGGTCGCGCTGGGCAGCCCGGCCACCTTGTTCGTCACCGCCTTGGCCACGGGCGCGTTGACCGGCCGGGGGCCGTCGTCGCGGAGCTTGATGCCCGTCAGCTCCCACGTGCCGCCCGGCTTCGCGGTCAAGGTCAGCTCGTGGCGGGCCTTGAAGCCGGTCGTGGTCGGCTCGTCGCCGCGGATCTTCTTGTACGTCAGCGTGGTGGTCTCGGTGACCTGGACGGTGGCGCGGCCGCCCTTGACCTCGGCCTTGTCCACGGTGACGCGGGTGTCGGCGTCGGTGTACGCCTCACCCAGCGCGGCCAGCCGCGTCTTGCGGGTGCGCAGCGAGGACACCGCGGTGCCCTCCGCCCGGGCCAGGGCGGCCGAGAGGCGTACGTTGCCGGTGGTGAGCGGTATTCGGGCCGCCGGGCGGGTGTCGATGAGTGCGGTGGTGCGCCCGCTCAGCAGGGCGTCGGCCATGCGGGCGAAGGCGGTGGCCGTGGTGCTGTCCACGGTGCGGGGCTCCCCCGCCGCGTTCGCCGCCGTGGCGGGCAGGAGTACGGCCGACACGGCCACAGTCAGTACCGCTCCGACAGCGGGTCTGAATGTCGTTGGTCTCACGATGTTTCCCCTTGTCACCCGGTCCGGACGGACCGGGGGACGGAATCTTCGCACGAACCTCCGTTTTATCTGTACGCGTGTGTTCGATTGGATAGTTATAGGACGCCGGCGGTGAAGTCCGGGTAGGGCGGGGCGGGCGCGCGGCGCGGGCGCGCGGTGCCTTGGGGCGGCGGCCGGGCGGGTTCCGTTTGAGGGCGCGCCGGGCGGCCGCGACGGCGGAGAGCGGCCTCGTGGCGGCGGTGTGCGGTGGCCGGAAAAGGGTGGTCCCTGGGGGTGGGCTAGGGGCGGTCGGCGCCCGCGGACTCGACGATCCTCCTGGCCGCTTCGCCGGCCGCGGCGGCGGGTGAGAGTTCGCTGTAGGTGTCCAGGTCGGTGTCGTCGCGCAGCTCGGCCCCGAAGGCGGCGGCGAGCTCCTCCTGCCGCTCGGGCGGCTGGCCGGTGACCCACTCGCGGTGCGCGGGGCCCAGGGCGTCAAGGAACTGCGCGAGAAGGTCAGTCGGCATGCGTTCTCCCTCGTCATCGCCGCCCGGCGTGCCCGGTGGTCGGCCCACCACCTTGCCTCCTTCCCGGCCTTGGGGACCGGCGGATCCCGCGGGTGGCGCCTGTTCACCCGAAAAGAGGCGCCGCACCGGTACCCGCGGCCGCTTGAGCGCGTCCTGGCGGGCGAACGCGGGTGGCGGAGACGGCGCCCCTGGCGTGTCACTCATACGGCATGACGTCACCGGGCATGGATCCCGGTCCCGGCCGCACCCCCGGCCTGGAGCCGGGCGGGGGGCGTGCCGCCCGGCGGGGCCCGGCAGGCCGGCTGACGGACCGACGGGGCGAGCGGGCGGGCGGGCGGGCGGGCTGCTGATGGGCTGGGCTGACGGACCGCCTGGCGGGCCGGCCCCACGGAACCCGCCCGGCCGCCTATCCGGCCGCCCGTCAGACGCCTGTCCGGTGCCTGCCCGGTGGGCCCCGAGGCCCGTTTTTCGGACGGTCCCACGGTAGGACCGCGGCGTGTCGCCCCGGCCTGCCCTCACTCGTCCGACACTCCCCGCAAAGCGCGTGTTCTGCGGCGAGAGGGGTGGAAGATGGGGCATAGCGCAAGCATGGCGACTTTTTCGTATCAGGGGCAGGACGGGAAATACTGCCCATCAGGCTCCGGGAGCGCGGCGCATGACCAACACGCATCACACCTCCGCGGCCGGGGCAGGCCCCACCGCCCCGGCATCCAGGGGTGAGAGGCTCGCGAACTGGGCCGACGGCCGCGTCGGACTGTTCTCACTCGCCAAGGCGAACCTGCGGAAGATCTTCCCCGACCACTGGTCCTTCATGCTGGGGGAGGTCGCCCTCTACTCGTTCGTCATCATCATCCTGACGGGCGTCTACCTCACCTTCTTCTTCAAGCCCAGCATGACCGAGATCGTCTACCACGGTTCGTACACGCCGCTGCACGGCATCCTGATGTCGGAGGCGTACGCCTCGACCGTCGACATCAGCTTCGACACCCGCGGCGGGCTGCTGCTGCGTCAGCTGCACCACTGGGCGGCGCTGGTGTTCATCATGGCGATGCTGGTGCACATGATGCGCGTGTTCTTCACCGGCGCGTTCCGCAAGCCCCGCGAGCTGAACTGGCTCTTCGGCGCCGGGCTGCTGTTCCTGGGCATGTTCGACGGGTTCATGGGCTACTCCCTCCCCGACGACCTGCTCTCCGGCACGGGCATCCGCTTCCTGGAAGGCGCGGTCCTGTCCGTGCCGATCGTGGGCACGTATCTGGTGATGTTCATCTTCGGCGGTGAGTTCCCCGGCCACATCTGGGTGCCGCGGCTGTTCACCGTCCACGTGCTGCTGATCCCCGGCATCATGCTGGGCCTGCTGGTGGCCCACCTGATCCTGGTCTTCTACCACAAGCACACCCAAGGGTTCGGGCCGGGCCGCACCAACAAGAACGTGGTCGGCATGCCCCTGATGCCGGTCTACATGGCGAAGGCGGGCGGCTTCTTCTTCATCGTCAGCGGGGTGCTGGCCGCCTTCTCCGCCGTCGCCCAGATCAACCCCATCTGGTCCTACGGCCCCTACCGGGCGGACCAGGTGACCACCGACGCCCAGCCGGACTGGTACATGGGCTTCTCCGAGGGCCTGATCCGCATCATGCCCGGCTGGGAGATCAACTTCCTGGGACACACCCTGGTCCTCGGGGTGTTCGTACCGCTGATGATCTTCCCGCTGATCCTGCTGGCCCTGTGGTGCTATCCCTTCGTCGAGGCGTGGGTCACCGGTGACACCGGCGAGCACCACATCGCCGAACGCCCCCGCAACAACCCCACGCGCACCGCCTTCGGCGCGGCCTGGATCTCGGAATACGCGCTGCTGCTGGTGGCGGGCGGCAACGACCTGTTCGCCACCCGGTTCCACCTCTCGCTCAACGCCATCACCTGGACCTGCCGGATCGGGTTCTTCGTGCTGCCCGTGCTCGTCTTCGTCATCACCAAGCGGTGGTGCCTGGGGCTGCAGCGCCGGGACCGGGACAAGCTCCTGCACGGCCGCGAGTCGGGGGTCATCCTGCGCAAACCCCACGGCGAGTACGTGGAGATCCACGAACCGCTGGCGCAGGCGGACCGCTACTTCCTCACCGCCCACGAGCAGTACCGCCCCTACGAGCTGGGGCCGGCGGTGGACGACAACGGCGTCCCGCGCAAGGTCTCCTGGGCGCAAAGGGTCCGCGCCCGCCTGTCGCGGGCCTACTTCGGCGAGACGGGACAGATCGCCAAGCCGAGCGCCGAGGAGTACCGCGAGGTCACCGCCGCCCACGACCACGGCGAGCACCAGCCGGTCCCCGAAGGCCGCCACTGATGCGCGGCGCGCCGCGCGCGGAGCGTCACCGCGCCCGGTGGGGTGCGCGTTGAGATACCTCTCCCGCCTGCGTCCGGGCCCGCCGGCCGCGGGCGGACGGCGCTACCCGTACGGGCTGCTGGTGCCGGTGGCGCGCGTGGCCAGCGTGAGCGCCGCCGAGGAGGTCCGCCGGTTCCTCGACACCTGCGGGATCCGCTGCACCCTCGCCCCGTGCGCCCGGCGGCGGCGCAGCCCCTGGCGGCTGCAGGTCCTGGTCTTCGCCGACGACGCCGGGCGGGCCCGGCGGCTCGTCAACGCCTGGACGCTGCCGGTCGGCGCGCCCGCGAAGGGCAGCGGTGGCGCGCCCGGGGGGCGTGCCGGAGGGTCTCCCCCCACTCCCCCGCCGTCTTCGCCGTCTTCGCCGGGTGGCGGGTAGGGGGCTCGCGGGGCGTCGCGGTCCAGGGTCCCTCGGCGGCACGGAGGGGCCGGGGCGGCGCCGGATCGGCGCCGGACGCGACCGGGCCCTGTCCACCGCCGGCGCCGCCGATCGCGGGTGGCGTCGAGGACGTACCCGCCCTCCGCGCCGGAGGGCTCACCGGTCCGAAGCGCACCACTGCGGGCCAGGACCTCCGCATACGGCTCCCTCTCTCGCCCCCGCGCCGTGCTGTGGGCCCGGACGGCCGCGAGAAGGGCTCCCCCGGGCTCGTCCACGGGAGCCGGAAAAGAATTTTCGGACGGCGATGTCGAGAACGTGTGAGTGGCTCCGTCCCCGCTATGAACGCGACCACAATGGGTCGCACCCGCACCCAGGAGAAGGACGATGGCCAAGTACTTGCTGCTCAAGCACTACCGCGGCGCCCCGGCCGCGGTCAACGACGTGCCCATGGACCAGTGGACGCCGCAGGAGATCTCGGCCCACGTGCAGTACATGCGTGACTTCGCGGCCCGGCTGGAGGGGACCGGCGAGTTCGTCGACGGCCAGGCGCTCGCCCCCGAGGGGATGTTCGTCCGGTACGACGGCGAGGGGCGCCCGCCGGTCACCGACGGCCCGTTCGCCGAGACCAAGGACCTCATCGCCGGCTGGATGGTGATCGACGTCGACAGCCACGAGCGCGCCATCGAGCTGGCCGGGGAGCTGTCGGCCGCCCCCGGGGCGGGCGGGAAACCGATCCACGAGTGGCTGGAGGTACGCCCGTTCCTGACCGCGCCGCCCACCATCACGGAATGACCCCGGGGGTGGACGAGGCCCTGCTGCGGAGCCTGACGCCGGGCGTGCTCGCCGTCCTCGTCCGCCGCGGAGCGGACTTCGCGGCGGCCGAGGACGCCGTGCAGGACGCCCTCGTCGAGGCGGTCCGCGTCTGGCCGGCCGATCCCCCGCGGGATGCGAAGGGCTGGCTGGTCACCGTGGCCTGGCGCCGGTTCCTCGACGCGATGCGGGCGGACACCGCCCGCCGCCGGCGTGAGGACCGCACGGGCGAGGAACCGGCGCCCGGACCCGCGCCCGCGGTGGACGACACGCTCCAGCTCTACTTCCTGTGCGCCCACCCCTCGCTGACGCCGTCGTCCGCCATCGCGCTCACGCTGCGCGCCGTCGGCGGGCTGACCACCCGCCAGATCGCCCGCGCCTACCTGGTGCCCGAGGCGACCATGGCGCAGCGGATCAGCCGGGCCAAGCGCACCGTCTCCGGCGTACGGTTCGACCGGCCCGGTGACGTCGCCACCGTGCTGCGCGTGCTGTATCTGGTCTTCAACGAGGGCTACTCCGGTGACGTGGACCTGGCCGCCGAGGCCATCCGGCTCACCCGGCAGCTCGCGGCCGCGATCGACCACCCCGAGGTGGCGGGGCTGCTCGCCCTGATGCTGCTCCACCACGCCCGGCGCGCGGCCCGGACCGCGCCCGACGGCAGCCTGGTGCCGCTCGCCGAGCAGGACCGCGGCCGGTGGGACACCGCGTCGATCGCCGAGGGCGTCGGGATCCTCCAGGCGGCCCTCGCCCGCGACCGGCTGGGCGAGTTCCAGGCCCAGGCCGCCATCGCGGCACTGCACGCCGACGCGCCCACCGCCCAGGAGACCGACTGGGCGCAGATCCTCGAGTGGTACGACGAGCTCGTGCGCCTGACCGACAGCCCCGTCGTCCGGCTCAACCGCGCGGTGGCCGTGGGCGAGGTGGACGGGCCGCGCGCCGGCCTGGCGGCGCTCGCGGCGCTGGAGGACTCACTGCCCCGCCACGCCGCGGTGGCGGCGTACCTCCACGAGCGCGACGGCGACCTGGCGACGGCGGCACGGCTGTACGCCGAGGCGGCCCGCAAGGCGCCCAACCTCGCCGAGCGCGACCACCTGACGCGCCAGGCCGCCCGGCTCAACGCCCACCGGTGCCGCTGACGGGGCGCGCCCGGATCTGCCCGTAGCACCTGGTGCGGCCTGGTCGCCTTGACGTGGGCAGGCGGTTCGGGACCGGCCCGCCGAAGTGCCCGGTGAAGGTGATCCGTCAGGGTGACGGGGAGAGGGGATGCCCTCGCGCCCGCCCGGGGCGGGTGGGGCCGGGCGGCGGAGCCGGCGGGTGGCGAACGGGTGGTTGTGCGGGGCGGGGGCCTTTTAGGGGGCAGGCGGATGGAAAGAGGGGGAAGGCCTTCTCAGCTGAGGATGGGTTTGGGCATGAGCGAATACGAGCGTTCCCGTACGATGCCCGCGCTGCCGGAGCATGTCTTCGACCAGGCGGCCGATGTGGGCCGGCTCGGCAGCTGGATGCCGGCGGAACTGCACGTACGGGCGCAGGACCTGCCGGCCGTCACCGTGCACGAGGACCACACCGGCCAGGACGCGCCCGCGCTGTTCCGCTCCCAGCCGGAGCAGATGCGCCTGGAGTGGGGCACCCGGGACAGCGGCAGCTACACCGGGTGGCTGCAGGTGGCCGGCATCGGCAGCGGTGCCAGTGAGGTGACGGTCCATCTGTCCTTCTTCGACGAGGGCCACGACCCCGGCGCCGAGGCGGTGCGCGCGGCGCTGGAGGGCAGCCTGGAGCGGCTGGAGGAACAGGTGCGGCTGCGCGTGGAGGACGCCGGATAGCGGGCGCGGCGGCGCCGGGGCGGTGCGGGGTTGCTCCCGGTGGGCGACTCGGGGGCCCGATCGCCGGCGTCGCCGGGGCGCCGCCAGGGAGGCGGGCCGGCTCTGTTGCATCCTGGCGGCCGGGCGCCGGAGGGCAAAAAGGGGTGCCCGGGCCGGTGACCAACGAAGAGGGATGAGTGCCATGGCGGTGTGCGAGGTCTGCGAGAACGACTACGAGATGGCCTTCGAGGTGCGTGCGGCGGGGGCCGTGCACATCTTCGACAGTTTCGAGTGTGCCGCCCATAAGCTCGCGCCGATCTGCGACACCTGCGGGTGCCGCATCCTGGGCCACGGCCTGGAGACGGACGGCATGTTCTTCTGCTGCGCCCACTGTGCGCGGGCCAGGGGCTATACGCAGCTGGCCGACCACGCCTGACTCCACTGGCCCGGCGGGCGGCGGGTGGGGTCATCTGGGGCTGGTGCAGACGACGAAGGCCCGCATGGACTCGGTGGCCGAGCTGGTGTTCGTGCCGCGGGCGACCCAGCTGGCGCCCTGGCCGAAGGAGTCGGTGAAGAAGATACGGAAGGCGGAGGTCTCGGCGCCGCCGCCGACCGGTACCCGGCCGGGCGGGCAGACCGCGGTGGCGCGCGCGTTGGCGCCGGGGGCCACCTCCACCGCGTCGCCGAAGACCTGGTCGAAGCCGCCGACGTCCAGGCCCGCCCTGGCCGATCTCTCCTTGGGATGAGGGGTGCCGTCGCCCGGGTCGCCGTGCGCGCCGGCGCTGGCCACGCCGCCCGCGAGTGCCACGACGGCCACCATGGCGAGGATGACGGTGCGCTTCATCTCGACCTCCCCGAAGGATCCGGAAGCTCCGATTCCTTGACGCTACGGAGGGAGATCGCACGGTCACAAGGCGCGACGGGGTGGTGTTCGGGGGGCGTACGGAGGTGAGAGCGCTCCCCCGCACTGAGCAACCCCCGGGGACAGCGGGGCGCGTGGTGCCACGGTGTTTACGGGGGCCGGTGGGGTCCGGGTGGGGGGCCGTGAACGCGGCGAAGGCCCGGCGGATCGCCGGGCCTTCAACCGATGAGTAGCGGGGACAGGATTTGAACCTGCGACCTCTGGGTTATGAGCCCAGCGAGCTACCGAGCTGCTCCACCCCGCGTCGGTAGACCGAACACTACGGCATGCACCGGCCCCTCTTCGACCAACGTCAGTCCGGGGGCTCCTGCGGCTCCCCCGCCCCGGTGTCCTTCCGGCCGCGCCGGCCGGACTCCCGCGTATCCCCGTCCCCGGTGTCGGCCTCGGTGCCGGTGTCGTCCGTGTCCTGGGTGTTCTCGGTGTTTTCGGTGTTCTCGGTGTTCTGGGTGTTCTCGGTGTTCTTGCCGCTCCAGTGGTCCTCCCGCCCGGGGGTGCCGCCGGCCTGCTGGTCGGGCAGGTCCCGGGGCACGGCCCGGCCCTGGCCCGCGGGCTCCTCGCCGCGTCGGTCGGTCATGGGATGCCTCCTGTCCTCGTACGCCCGGCCCCCCTTCGCCTCAGGTGCCGCTCTCGCCGGTGCGGCCCTTCTTGGCCGCCTTGCGCGGGCGGGCCCGTACGCCGTCCAGGGCCTCGCCCCCGGCCGTGCCGCCCTGGGGCCCGTAGCCCTCGCGGGCGCTCGCCGTGCCGGGGACGGTGCGCTCGCGCGCCTGGCTCTCCTGGCCCGAGTGCGCCCCTGGCTCGCTCTCGTCGCGGGCGCGCTCATACCCGCGCGCAGGGTTCTTTCCGCTCTTGTGCCGGGCCATCCCGCTCACCTCGCCATCGTGCGCCGGTCCCACCGGAGGGTGGTGGGGTGCGTCGGGTACCCGCTCACCGGCCGGGCATGCGGACCGGGTGATTCCCCGGTGGTCAGGTGATGCGGTGCAGCGTCACCTGCTCCAGGCGGCCGCCGCGGGCCCGGGCGGTCATGTAGGTGTGGTGCGGCTGGCGGCGGCGGTCGGTGGGCGAGCCGGGGTTGAGCAGGCGCAGGCCGCCGGGGGCGGTGGTGTCCCAGGGGATGTGGCTGTGGCCGAAGACCAGCACGTCGGTGTCGGGGAAGCGCTCGGCGCAGCGTTGCTCGCGGCCGCGTGCCGGGCCGGTGTCGTGGACGAGGGTGAAGCGCAGGCCGCCGAGGTGGGCGTGGGCGACCTCGGGCAGGCGCTCGCGCAGCTCGGGGCCGTCGTTGTTGCCGCAGACGCCGATGAGGTGCCGGGCGCGGGCGGTGAAGATCTCCCAGGCGGCGAGGGTGGTCCAGTCGCCGGCGTGCAGGACGGCGTCGGCGTGGCCGATGGCGGTCAGGAGCTCGGCGGGCAGCGCCCTGGCCCGGGTGGGCAGGTGGGTGTCGGAGGTCAGGAGCAGCCGCATGCCGGCACCCTAGCCCCGGGCGGGGCGGGCGGGCGGAGGTGACAGGCCGCCGCCCGCCCGCCGGGGGTCAGGAGGTGGCGGTGAGTTCTTCGATGCGCCGGGCGAAGTCGGGGGCGGGCAGGGGCAGGTCGACTTCCTCGACGTAGCCGACGGCGTCGGGGACGTAGGCGATGACGGCGGTGGCGGCGGGGGAGATCGCGCTGGCCCCCTCGCGCAGGTTGTCCAGGATCCGCAGGGCGGTGTCGAGGTCGTTGCGGGTGAGGGATTCGGGGACTTTGGGGATGTGGTCCTCAAGGCCGGCGTGGCGGTGCCACAGGTCGGCCTCGCGCCGCTCCCCCAGGGCCATGTGGTGCAGGTAGAGGCAGCAGGCGGCGCCGTTGTCGCCGGCGCCGGCGGCGAACTGCCACCAGAAGCGGGCGGAGTCCTCGCGGTCGGCCAGTTGCAGGACGCAGCCCAGGACGAGGGCGCCGTCGGGTTCCAGGATCCGGCGGGCCAGGAAGTCGCCGAGTTTGTACAGGTCCTGGGAGATGACGGTCTCGCACAGGATCCGCAGGTGGCGGTGGAAGGCGCGGTGGGGCAGCGAGTTGCGCCGCACCGCCCGCACGGCGGCGGTGCGGGCCGGTTCCATCTGGTCGTCGAAGCGCAGGGCCCCCCACCACATGCGTTCGGCGATCCGGGCGGACAGGCGGGCTTCGCTGTGTTCGGTGACGGCGCAGGGGAGGCTCCGAAGGCGGGCCCTGGCCAGCGCGTGGTCAATGGGCTCGGTCATCGGCCCTCATCTTCTCGTCGCCTTCTTCCAGCCCGAGGGCTTCCTTCAGCCGGTGCTTGGCGTAGCGGATGTTGGAGCGCACCCCGGCCTGGGTGATGCCCAGGATGTCGGCGGTCTCGCGGGTGGTGTAGCCGAGGCAGTACTGGAGGACGATCACGTCGTGCTGGCGTTCGGGGAGGGCGCGGATGGCCCCGTAGATCGCCAGGTTCTCCTCCAGTTGCCCGATCGGGTCGACGGCGTCGTGCAGGGCCGTGGTCTCGAAGGCGGCGGTGTCGATGACGACGGGGCGCCGGCCGCGGGCGCGGGCGTGGTCGATGGTGCGGTTCTTGACCACGACCCAGGCGAACGCGTTGGGGTTCTCCTGTTCCAGGACGTCGGACCAGCCGAAGTACAGCTGCTCGAAGGCGTGGTCGACGGCTTCCTCGGCGTCGGCGCGGTTGCTGAGGTAGAGCTCGGCCCAGTGCACGTAGGGGCCGCGGTAGAGCTGGTGGAAGGCGCGGAAGTCGGGGGGCAGTTCGGGGAGTTCGCGCATCGGCAGCGTGTCCGCCGGCTTGCGGCGGGAGCGCGTCACCCTTTGCCTCCCTGCCGCCGGGCCGCTCCCTGGCCGCGGTCGCGTGCGCGGCCGGACACGCCGTTGTGGTGGTCTGGAATCACGGAGTCGGAAGTCCCTCCCGCAAGGTTCGAGAGGCGGTCCCCCGCACCCCGGAGGAGCCCTGGTGCCTCCTCTGCCCCTTATAGCGACTGCCGGTGGCCAGGTGTGCAACGGCGGTGGCCAGAAATCGGTGGTGCGGGAGCGGGTGGGGTGGTGGTGTGCAGGTGGTGCACGAGGGTGTTGAGGGTGTGGGGGGTGGTGGGGCGGGTGGTGTGGTGTGCGGCGTGGTGGCGGCCCTGGGGTGAGAGGCACCAGGTGAGGAGGGCGCTCAGGTGCTGGGGTGTTGCCTGGTGGCTGGGCAGGACGGCGGGCCAGCCCAGGGCCGTGGCCTGGGCGGTGACTTTCGCGCCGCCCGCCACGGGGTCGACGGCCAGGGCGGGGACGCCGGCGCGCAGGGCGAGGACCAGGCCGTGGAGGCGGGTGGTGACAACGGCGTCGAGGCGTGCCAGGACGGTGTGGAGTTCGTCGGGGGTGGCCGGCAGGCGCCAGTCGCGATGGTCGAGGCGGGTGTCCAGGGGCAGGCGGGCGGCGTGGACGGTGGCCAGCCAGTCCTCCAGGGCGTGGGTGACGGCCGCATGGCGGCGCAGGGGCCCGTATTCGTGCTGGCCGTGGGTGAGGATGACGCCCAGCAGGGGGGTGGGGGCGGGCGGCGGGGCGTGGAGGCTGAGGTCGGCGGTGGGGGCGGGGCCGGGGGTGCTGGCGGGGCCGGTGGGTGCGGTGTCGCGGTGCAGGAGGGTGTGGAAGAGGGTGGCGGCCGGGTCGGCGGGGTCGGGTACGGAGACGCCGACGGCGATGCGGTGGCAGTGGGCGAAGCGGGCGTGCAGCTGGAGCAGGGGGCTGGTGCCGTCGGGGGCGGGGCGTGAGTGGAGGGGGCCGCAGGCGAAGACCAGGTGGGTGTAGCGGGCGGGGTCGGCCGCCTCCAGGTGCAGGGCGCGGGGGCGGAAGACGGGTGACCAGGCGGTGTCGTGGGCCAGGCGGGCCTGGCGCAGGGCGTGCTGGACGGCGTGGGCGGCGAGCATGTCGCCGGCGGTGACCTCGCCGTGCAGGAAGCTGAACCAGCCGGTGAGCAGGGTGCGGCCGGGCCTGGTGGGGGGTGGGGGGTCAGCCGACATAGCGGCGGGCGGCGGAGGTCTTCTGGGGGGTGTCCAGCAGGCGCAGCCGGTCCTCCACGGTACGCGGCAGGGGGCGGCGTTCGCGCAGGACCCAGCCGGCGCCGGCGGCGGCTTCGGCGAAGGCGCGCAGGGAGGTGGTGTCGCGCGGGACGGTGCGGGCGAGGTGGGCGGTGCGGCGCAGCGCCTGGGGGGCGGAGCGGCGCAGCCAGGTGTACCACAGGGTGTTGCGGATGCCGTGGCGGCGGCGCAGGCGGGGGTCGCGGTGGGGTGAGGGGCGGTGGTGGACGGTGAGGTGGTCGGCGTAGGTGAGCCACCAGCCGGCGGCGGCGAGGTCGGCGGCCAGGAGTTCTTCTTCGCCGCCGAGCCACAGGCGGGGGCAGAAGCCGCCGGCGGTGCGGAAGGCGTCGGTGCGCAGGACGGTCGCGGCGGCGAGGAAGGAGCCCAGGGCGGGGCCGGGCAGCCAGGCGGGGCGGGGCAGGGGGGAGTTGCGCAGTTCGGTGACGATGGGGTCCTCGTGCGGCTCGTCCCGGGGTGCCGGCCCGGGGTGGCCGTCGTGGGGGTGGGGGTGGACGAGGATGCGGGCGGTGACGGCGGCCAGGCGGGGGTGGGCGTCGAGGAGGTCGGCGGCGCCGGTGAGGGAGCCGGCTTCCCACCAGGAGTCGTCGTCGCAGAAGGCGAGGTAGTCGGTGGTGGCCAGGCGGGCGGCGAGGTTGCGGCCGGCGGCGCCGAGGTTGCGGCCGGGGGTCAGGAGGGTGACGCCGGGGTGGTGGGTGCGGACGGCCTGGGCGGTGTGGTCGCCGGAGGCGTTGTCGACGACGGTGACGGGGGGCTGTTCGGGCAGGGCGGCCAGTTGGCCGAGGGTGTGCAGGAGTTCGTCGCGGCGGTTGTGGGTGATGACGACGACGGTGGTGCGGGTCTCGCTCACGGCTGTCCTCCCTGGGGGTTACGGGGGCGGGGCGGGGGGCGTGGGGGGTGGGGCGGGGCGGGTGGTGCGTTCGAGGGTGCGCAGGGCGTGTTCGACGGTGGGGGGCAGGGGGCGGCGGCGGGCAAGGACGGCGGGCAGGCGGCGCAGGGCGTCGGCCAGGGCGGTGCGGGCCTGGGGGTCGGCGGGGCAGGTGCGGGCCAGGGCCCAGGTGCGGGCCAGGGCGTGCGGCAGGGGGCGGCGCAGCCAGGTGGTGAGCAGTTCGTTGCGCAGGATCCGGGCGGGGCGGCCGGGGCGGGGGGTGGGGTCGGGGTGGTGCCAGGCGATGACCTGGGGGCAGTGGGCCAGGCCCCAGCCGTGGGCGGCGAGTTCGAGGGCGAGGAGGGTTTCCTCGCCGCCGAAGTGCAGGAGGGTGTCGAAGCCGCCGACGGCCAGGAAGGCCTGGCGGCGTACGACGGCGGCGCAGGCGAGGAAGCCCAGGACAGAGGGGCCGGGCAGGTCGGGGGCGTGGCCGAGGGGTGAGGTGGCCAGGAGGTGGTTGAGGGGGTCGGGGTGGCCGTCGGGGCCGATGCGGGTGGCGGCGGCGATCAGGGCGAGGCGGGGGTGGGCGTCGAGGAGGTCGGCGGCGCGGGCCAGGGAGCCGGCCTGCCACCAGGAGTCGTCGTCGGCGAAGGCGATGTAGGGGGTGTTCAGGGCGGCGGCGCCGAGGTTGCGGCCGGCGGCGCCGAGGTTGCGGCCGGGGGTCAGGACGGTGATGTGGGGGTGGTGGGTGCGGACGGCCTGGGCGGTGTGGTCGCCGGAGGCGTTGTCGACGACGGTGACGGGGGGCTGTTCGGGCAGGGCGGTCAGCTGGTCGAGGGTGTGCAGCAGGCGTTCGCGGCGGTTGCGGGTGATGACGACGACGCCGACGCGGGCGGTGGTGGTGGTCATGGGGCGCTCTTCGCGGTGGGGTGGGGCAGGCGGGCGACGGCGGTAAGGACCTCGGCGGCGGTGATGCGCAGCAGCCGGGGGTCGGGGTGGTGGCCGTGGGCGTCGCCGGGGCGGGCGGCGTCGGTGGGGCCGGGGTGCCACAGGACGCGGTGGCGGGGGCTGGGCGGTGGGCCCCACAGGCGGGGGGCGACGGGGCCGAAGAGGACCACGGAGGGGGTGCCCAGGGCGGTGGCGAGGTGGGCGAGGCCGGTGTCGCCGACGATGAGGGCGCGGGCGTGGGCGATGAGGGCGGCGAGTTGGGGGAAGGGCAGGTCGGTGGTGCCGCCCAGGACGGTGGTGGCGGGCAGGCCGGCCTGGTGGGCGATCGCGTGGGCCAGGGGGCCCTCGCCGGCGCCGGCGGTCAGTACGACGCGGTGCCCTCGGTGGTGCAGGGCGCGGGCGACGGCGGCGAAGCGTTCGGCGGGCCAGCGGCGGGCGGCGGCGTCCGCGCCGGGGTGGATGACCGTCGCGCCGGGGGCGGGTGAGGGGGCGGCGGGTGGGGTGATGCGCAGGTCGGCGGGGTCTGCGGGGTGTCCGTACCAGCGCACCAGGCGGCACCAGCGCAGGCGTTCGTGTTCGTCCTCGCGCCAGGCGGGGCCGGGCAGGTGGGGGGTGGCGGGGTGGGCGTAGGCGTAGAGGCGGGCGGGGCGCAGGGTGTGCAGCAGCAGGTGGCTGGGCGGGCCGTTGCCGTGCAGGTCGACGGCGAGGTCGGGGGGCGGGCCGTGCCACGGCAGGGGGCCGGGGACGGCGCGGCCGGGTGCGTGGGCGGGCAGCAGGTGGTCGACGGCGCCGGTGGCCGCGGCGGCCTGGGCCAGGGGGGCGGGGGCGGCCAGGACGAGGGTGTGGCCGGGGTGGGCGCGGCGCAGGGCCCGCAGGGCGGGGACGGCGGTGAGGAGGTCGCCCAGGCCCAGGGCGCGCAGGACGAGCAGGCGGGGGCGGGCGGGGTGCTCCCCCGGTGGGCGCGGGCCGGCCGGCTCGGGTGGGGGGTGGGGGGCGGGTGTCATGGGCGGGTGCCGGGGTGGGACTTCGCGGCGCGGCGGGCCAGTTCGGTGGTGGAGCGGCCGGCGAGGTAGGGCAGGACGACGGCCTGGCCGCCCCATTCGCCCAGGGCCGCGGCTTCGGGGAGGGTGGCGGCGGTGTAGTCGCCGCCCTTGGCCCACACGTGGGGGCGCAGGCGGCGCAGGAGGGGTTCGGGGGTGTCGTCGGCGAAGACGGCGACGGCGTCGACGCAGCCGAGGCCGGACAGGACGCGGATGCGGTCGGCCTCGGGGGTCAGGGGGCGGGTGGGGCCTTTGAGGCGGCGGATGGAGTCGTCGGAGTTGAGGCAGACGATGAGGCAGTCGCCGATGCGGCGGGCGCTTTCCAGGAGGCCGACGTGGCCGGCGTGCAGGAGGTCGAAGCAGCCGCCGGTGGCCACGACGGTGCCGCCGCGGGCGCGGACGGAGGCGGCGAGGGCGTAGGGGTCGCCGGGGTGGTGGGGGGCGGGGGCGGTGGGGCTGTGGGGGTCCCACAGGTGGTGGTTGCCGGCGCCGCCGGCGGCCACGAACGCGGCGGCCTCGGCGACTGCCCGCTGGACGGCCTCTTCGGGCAGGGCGCCGTCGGCGAGGGCGGCGGCGCACACGGCGGCGAAGCAGTCGCCGGCGCCGCAGGGGTCGCCGGTGGCGAGGTGCGGCGCGGGGGCGAGCATGGGGCTGTCGCCGGCGCCGCGGGTGAGGAGGGCGCCGCGTTCGCCGAGGGTGACGGCGAGGGCCGCGGCGCTCCAGTGGCGGGCCAGCAGGGCGCCGCGCCGGGCGTGGGCGTGCAGGGAGTCGTCGTCGGGGGCGGGGGCGGTGCGGGGGGCGAGGGCGCGGGCCTCGGCGGCGTTGGGGGTGGCCAGGCGGACGTCGGGGACGGGCGCGTCGCCTTTGGGGTGGGGGTCCCATACCACCGGTGCGCGGCGGGCGAGGGCGGTCAGGTGGGTGCGTACGGCGCCGGCGGTGCCGCGGCCGTAGTCGGCGACCAGGACGGCCGCGGCGTCCTCGAAGGCCGCCCGGACCGCGTCGCCGGGCTCGCCGGGGGTGCCGCCGCCGTCGTCGATACGGACCAGGGGGCGGTCTCCCGCGCGCACGCGGGTCTTGACGGGCAGGGTGCCGTCCAGGGGCAGTTCGACGAGGCGGACGCGGGAGGCGAGGGCCGCTCGGACGGTGTCGCTGGCGTGGTCCTCGCCCAGGGCGGTGACGAGGGTGACGGGGCGTCCGTCGCGGGCGGCGAGGGCGGCGGCGAGGCCGGCGCCGCCGGGGTGGCTGCGGTGGTGGCGGACGTCGACGACGGGCGCGGGGGCGTCGGGGGCCAGGCGGGTGGCGTCGCCGTCGATGTCCTGGTCCAGGAGGGTGTCGCCGACGACGACGAGGGGCTGGGGGGTCTTCATGGCGCCTGCCTCTTCCTTCTGGTGCCTTACCGGTCCTTGCGGTCCGTCAGGGTTCTTACAGGGGCGTCAGGGGCGTTGTGGCTCTCGCTGTCCTTGCGGATCCTTGCGGCCCTTCCGGCTCCTTGCGTTCCTTCTGGCTCCTTGCGGTCCTTGCGGTCCTTGTGACCCGTCAGATTCCTTACGGGCCGTCAGCTTCCTTGTGTCTTCCGGTCCTTGCACCCTTCCGGTTCCTGCGGTCCTTGCGGCCGCTGCGGTCCGTCCGGTTCTTGCGGTCCTTCCGGTTCCTGTGGTCCTTCCGGTTCCTGAAGCGGTGCCGGCTTCGGGGGGCTTCTCGCTTCGGGGGCCTGGTGTCAGGTGGGGGTGGGGGTGCTCAGCGCGCCGGGAGCGCCGGAGGTGTCCGTGGTGCCCGGGGTGGCGTGGGGGGTGGTGGGGGTCTGGGCGGCGTCGAAGGACTCGCACAGCAGGTGGAGGGCGACCAGGTGGGCTTCCTGGACGGTGGCGGTGCTGTCGGTCTCGATGTGCAGGGCCTCGTCCGCGCGGGCGGCCAGCGGGTTGGGCCGGGGCCCGGTCATGGCCCACACGCGCAGGCCGGCGGCGCGGCCGGTGTCGGCGGCGGCCAGCAGGTTGGGGCTGCGTCCGGAGGTCGACATCAGCAGCAGGACGTCGCCGGGGCGGCCGTGGGCGGCGACCTGGCGTGCGTAGAGCTCCTCGAAGCCGTAGTCGTTGCCGATGGCGGTGAGGCTGGAGGTCTCCGCGTGCAGGGCGATGGCGGAGTAGGCGGGGCGTTCGGTGCGGTAGCGGCCGACGAGTTCGGCGGTCAGGTGCTGGGCCTGGGCGGCGCTGCCGCCGTTGCCGGCGGCCAGCAGGCGGCCGCCGACGCGCAGGACGGCGGCGAGGTGTTCGCCCCAGGCGGCGACCTGTCCCAGCCCCTGGCGGCGGAAGTGCGCCAGGGCGTCCAGCAGGGACTGGCAGTGCGCGTGGGCGGCGTGCAGGGGTTCGCTCATGGTGTGGTGGAGCCGCCCGGCCCTGGGTGCCCGGGGGTGGCTCGTGCCTCCTTGCCTGTGCGGGGTCGGTGCTCGGTCCCCCCCCGGGGGTCAGCTCACTCCCGTCACCGCGGCCGGGTGGCGGGCCAGGACGTCGCGGTAGACGTCCTCGGTGGCGGCCGCGACGCGGTCCCAGCCGTAGCGGGTCAGCACGCGGCGGCGGCCGGCGATGCCGCAGGCGGCGCGGCGGGCGGGGTCGGCGAGCAGGCCGGCGACGGCTTCGGCCAGGGCTGTGGGATCGCCGGGGGCGACGAGGCGGCCGGTGGCGGGGTCGGCGACGGTGTCGAGCTGGCCGCCGACGGCGGTGGCCACCACCGGGGTGCCGCAGCCCATGGCTTCGAGGGGGACGATGCCGAAGGGTTCGTAGTCCGCGGGGCACAGGACCACATCGGCGCTGCGCAGCAGGGTGGGGACGCTCTCGCGCGGTATGCCGCCGGTGAAGCGGACACGGTCGGCGACGCCGGCGCGGCGGGCCAGGGCGCGCAGCCGGCGTACTTCGGGGTCCTGGTGGAGGCGGTGTTGCGGGGGGCCGCCGGCGATGAGGAGTTCGGCGGTGGGCAGGGCGGCGAGGGCGGTGATGGACAGGGCGGCGCCTTTGCGTTTGACCAGGCGTCCGATCTGCAGGAGGCGGTGGTGGCGCCGGCGGCGGGTGGCGATGGGGCCGTAGGGGCTGAAGTGGGAGGCGTCGACGCCGCAGGGGACGATGACGGCGCGTTGGGGGGCGACGCCCATGGCGGCCAGTTCGCGTACCTCGTCGCGGCAGGTGGCGATGATGCGGTCGCATGCCCCACCGATCGCCCTCTCCAGGGCGATGCGGTCGGGGGGGCTGGTGTCCTCGTGTTGCTGGTGGCGTCTTTTGACGGTGCCCAGGGCGTGGTAGGTGTGCACCAGGGGCAGGGTGAGGTCGCGGGTGGCACCGAGGGCGGCGACGGCGGACATCCAGTAGTGGGAGTGGACGAGGTCGGGCCGCTGGTGGCGCCACTGGGCGGCCAGGTAGTGGCCGAACTCCTCCATGTGGGGCAGGAGCTGGTCCTTGGGTACGTGGCGGGGCGGGCCGGCGGGGACGTGGTGGACCTCGACGCCGGGCCGGACGGTGGTGCGTGGGGGCAGGTCGGGGGCGTCGCGGCGGGTGTAGACGGTGATGTGGTGGCCGCGGTCGGCGAGGGCTTCGGCGAGGTGGGCGACGTGGACGTTCTGGCCGCCGGCGTCGACGCCGCCCAGGACGGCCAGGGGGCTGGCGTGTTCGGAGATCAGGGCGATGGTGTGGGCGCGGTCGGTGTCGGGGCAGGTCATCGGCCGGTCACCTCCTCGATCAGCTCGTGCCACTCGTGCAGGAAGCGTTTGAGTCCGTAGCGGTTCAGGGCCGCGGTGCGGGCGCGGGCGCCGTCCTCGGCGGCGGCCTGCGCATCGGCCAGGTAGGTGCGGGCGGCGGCGGCCAGGACCTCGGGGCGGGTGGAGAGGGTGCCGGCGCCGGGGGGCACGGCTTCGACGGCTTCGGTGGTGGCCAGGGCGACGACGGGCATGCCCAGGTGCATGGCCTCCAGCAGGGACAGCCCCAGTGAGGTCCAGCGCACGGGGTGCAGGTAGAGGCGGCGGGCGGCGAGGGCGGTGTGCAGTTCGCTCTGGGGCAGGTCGGCGGTGCGGCAGCGCTCGGGGGGCAGTCCCAGGTGCCGGGCGAGTCCTTCGGTGCGCATGCCGAAGACGTCCAGGGGGGCGGCGCGGGCGAGGGCGGGCAGCAGGTCGGTGCCGGTGGTGCGGCCGCGGCGCAGGGGTTCGTTGACGACGACGGCGGCGCGGGGCAGGTGGCCGGTGTAGAGGTGGCCGGGGTCGACGACGCCGTGTTCGATGACACGGCTGGGGGTGCCGGTGTTGTCCCAGAAGAGCTGGTTGAAGTGGGTGACGTGGACCAGGGTCAGGTCCGGGCGGCCGGCGCAGGGGTGGCGGGTGGCGGGGACGTCGCCGTGGGGGGCGTTGTGTTCGAGGTAGACGGCCGGGATGTCGCGGCCGGGGCGGCGTCCGCCCAGCCAGCGGCGGGCCAGTTCCTCCTCGTGCGGGCGCTGCAGGATGATCAGGTCGATGTCGGCGTCGCGCAGTTGGGCGGGGGTGGTCTCGATCACGGATGCGGGCCAGGTGAAGGTGCGGGCCCGGCCCAGTCCGTCGGGGCCGCGGCCGGGGGTGACGGGCACGAGGTAGGTGTGCGGGCCCTGGACGAACGCGGTGGTCCAGGAGCCGTGTACGTGCCACAGCAGGATGTTCATGCGCTGACCTCCTGGCCGGGGCCGTTTCCGCGGGCGCGCGGGCGGTCGGGGGCGCCGCCGCGGCCGTGGCCCTGCTCGCGGTCCTGGCCGCGGTCCTGGTCCTGGCCGCGGTCCTGGTCGCGGTCGCGGTCCTGGTCGCGGTCGCGGTCCTGGTCGCCGTCGTGTACGCGGCTGTTGGCACCGCTGCGGCCGTCGCCGTCACCGCCGTCGTCGCCGGTGTGGCCGCCGTCACCGCCGTTGTGGCCGTGGTCGCCGGTGAGCAGCCGGTCGACAGCGGCCAGGAGTTCGGTGTCGGTCACCGAGTCCAGGCAGGGGTGGCCGGGTACCGGGCAGGTGCGGGCGCGGCTGCCGGCGCAGCGTTCGTCCTGGCGGCCCAGCAGGACGTGGGGGACGCGGTAGGGGGCCCAGCGGTGGGCGGGTACGACGGGGGCGAAGAGGCAGACGACGGGGGTGGCGAGGGCGGCGGCCAGGTGGGCGGGGCCGGTGTTGCCGGCGATGAGGGCGCGGGCTCCGGCGATGACCGCGGCGAGTTCGGGCAGGCGGGTGCGGCCGCCGAGGTCGAGGGCGTGGTGGCCGGCGACGGCGGCGGTCAGGGGGCGTTCGGCGGCGGTGCCGGTGACCACGACGCGGTGGCCGGCCGCGCTCAGGGCGGCGGCCGCGCGGGCGGCGCGGGCGGCGCTCCAGGCCCGGGCGGGCACGGCGGCGCCGGGGTGCAGGACGAGGTAGGGGCCTTCTCCGGTCAGGTGGGTGGCGGCGGGCGGGGCGGTGACGCGCAGGGCGCCGTCGTCGCCGGGGGGCAGGCGCAGGCCGGCGGCCTCGGCGAGGTCGAGCATGGCGCGGGCCTCGTGCCGGTGGGGGGTGCGGTGGTGGCGCAGGTCGAGCAGGGAGCCGGGGTAGTGCTCGCTGTCGGCGGCGATCCAGGGGATGCCGGCGGCTTTGAGGAGCAGGGCGGCCGGCAGGGGGCTCTGGTGGAAGGAGGTGAGGATCAGGGCGCGGTCGAAGCGGCGGGCGGCGAGGGTGTCGGTGAGGGTGTCGAGGTCCGCCCGGCGCAGGGGTGGTGGGTCGAATCCGACCCAGGGGGCGTCGTAGCGGAGGATCTCGTCGACGCCGGGCAGCAGGCGGGCGGCGGCTTCGCCCTGCGGTCCGCACAGGAGTGCGGTGTGGGCGGAGGATGCGGCGGTGGCGCGGACCGCCGGCCCGGCCAGGAGCACGTCGCCGGCGCTGTCGAGCCGTACCACCAGGGTGCGCGGGGGCGCCGTCATCCGGTTCCTTCCCTGCCCGGCAGCAGGCGGCGTACCGCGCTGAGCAGGTCGGGGGCCGTCTCCGGGGCGGTGGCGCTCTCCTGGGGGAGGGTGAGGGCGGTGGGGACCAGGACGCCGCGGGCGCCGGCGGCCTTCGCCGCGGCCATGTCGGAGCCGATGTCGCCGATGACGGCGGTGCGGCACGGGTCGGTGCGCAGCCGTTGGCAGGCGGCTTCGATCAGGCCGGGGGCGGGTTTGCGGCAGGCGCAGCCGTCGTCGGGGCCGTGGGGGCAGACGGCCCAGACCGCGAAGGGGCCCAGGAGTGCTTCCACGCGTTCTTGTACGGCGCGGACCTGGCGGTGGGTGAGCAGGCCGCGGGCGACGCCGGACTGGTTGCTGACCACGCCGACGGGCACGCCCCAGGAGCGGACGGTGTCGACGGCCTTGCGGGCGTGCGGGCGCAGGCGTACGTGGCGGGGGTCGCCGTTGTAGGGGACGTCCTCGATGAGCGTGCCGTCCCGGTCGAAGAGGACCGCCTGGGGCAGGCCGGGGGGCCGGGGCAGGGTGAGGGCACCGGCGGGCGGGCTGTCCGGGGGGAACAGCCAGGGACCGTCAGCCGGGGCGGGGGTGGCACGTGAGGCCGGAGTGTTGAGCACCCACCCCGAGTAACCATCTCAATGGCTACTAAAACCACGCAAATTGCTTACAGGGTGCGATGCGCCGCGGGCGGCAGTGCGGGCGGCTGCCGCCGGGGCAGGGCGGGGCGGGGCTCGGCCGGACCGGGGTGCCGGCGGGCCGGTGCCCGGGCGGGGCTCAGGAGCGGGGCTCGGCCGGGCCGGGCCAGGGGGCCACCGGGCCGGTGCTCGGCGGGCCTGGGCGGCGGCGGCCCGGGGTGTCCCTGGCTGGCGCTCAGCGGGGCCGGTGCTCGGCCGGCCTGGGGTACCGCCAGGCCAAGGCGCTTGGCGGGCCGGGGCGGCGGACCTGGGTACCTGCGGGCCGGAGTGCGGCGGGGCCGGAGTGCGGCCCCGGTGCCCGGCCGGGCCGGGTGCCACCGGGCCGGGGTGCTCGGCGGGCCAAGGCGGCCTGGGATGCCGTGGACTGGCGCTCGGCGGACCGGCGCCCGGCCCCGGTGCTCGGGCGGGGCTCGGCCGGGCCGGGTGCCACCGGGCCGGGGCTCGGCGAGCCGGGGCGGCGGGCCGGGGGTGCGGCCCCGGCCGCTCGGGCGGGGCTCGGCCGGGGCGCGGCGGGTCCGGGCGCCGGCGGGCTGGTGCCCGGCCACCGGGGCTCGGGCCGGTGCTCAAGAGCGGTGCCCGGCCGACCAGTGCTCAAGAGCGCCGCCCGGCCGGGCCGGGGCTCGGGAGCGGCGCCCGGAAGCGGGGCTGTCAGGAGGTGGCCGGCTGTTGCCCCCGGGGTGCGGGTGCGGGGGTGGGTGGGGGTGTGGGGTGGGGGGCGGCGCGGTGGTGGCGGAGCTGGGCGCGTAGCCAGTGGGCGGTGGCGGTGGGTGGGATGAGGGCGCTGGTGGCGGCCATGGTGGCCATCTCGTGTCCGGTGCGGGGGCCGGGGGCGATGCGGGTCCAGGCGAATTCGGCCGTGCCCGCCAGCCAGAGTGCGGCGCAGGTGGCGGCCGCGGTGGGCCGGCGCAGCGCGGTGGCGGTGAGGGCGGCGGCCGCGGCGGCGGTGAGGGCCAGGTGGCGGGGCAGGCGGCCGCGGGGGGCGCCGGCCCGCTGCCACCAGGTGGGTCCGTGCAGGCGGTTCATCAGGACGTCGTCGGCGTTGCCGGCCTGGGTGCGCAGGGAGATCCAGCGGTCGGCGGGGCGTACGGGGTGGGTGGTGGTGCGGGTGCCGCGGGTGATGGTCCAGCCGGCGTCGATGACGCGCAGGGCCAGGTCGGCGTCTTCGCGGAAGGCGCGGGGGAAGCGTTCGTCGAAGCCGCCGACCGCTTCGAGGGCGGTGCGCCGGTAGGCGATGTCGGCGGTGATCCAGCGGGCGGTGGCCAGGCCTGCGGTGGTGCGTTCCCAGTCGGTGGGGCGGCGGCCGTGGGGTGGGGGGACGGTGATGCGGCCCTGGACGGCGGCGGTGGTCTCCGTGGCGGCGGCGAGGTCGGCGGCGAGGTCGGCGGCCCAGGTGGGGCCGGGCAGGACGTCGTCGTCGAGGAAGGCGATCCACCTCTGGTCGGTGGCGTGCCAGCCGGTGTTGCGGGCGGCGGCGGGGCCGGCGGCGCAGCCGGGGACGACCTGGGTCAGGGGGCGCAGGGGGTCGGGGATGGTGACGGGCAGGGGGGTGCAGTCGGCCAGGGGCCGGTCGTCGACGAGGACGAGGTGGCCGGGCGGGGGGCCCTGGGCGGTGGCCAGGGCGTTCAGGCAGGCGTTCAGGCTGGGGCGGCCCAGGGTGGGGATGACGACGGCGTAGGGGGTGGGGGTCACCGGAGGGGTGGGGGTCACCGGACGCCTCCCCCCTCCGGCGGGCCGGTGGTGGTGGCGGTGGTGGCCGAGTCGTCGTGGGCGGCGAAGAACTGGCCGCGGCGGACCGTGAAGGGGCCCATGGCCAGGAGGTCGACGGGGGCGGAGCCGAAGCATTCCAGGGCGTCGCGCGGGTCGTCGACCATGGGGCGGCCGGCGGTGTTGAGGCTGGTGTTGACGACCACGGGCAGGCCGGTGAAGCGTTCGAAGGCGGTGAGCATGCGGGCGACGAGGGGTTCGGCGGCGGCGTCGACGGTCTGGATGCGGGCGGTGCCGTCCACGTGGACCACGGCCGGGATGCGCTCGCGCCAGGCGGGGGCGACGTCGTGGACGAAGAGCATGTAGGGGCTGGGCAGGACGCCGTCGAAGATCTCCCCGGCGCGGTCGGCCAGGACCATGGGGGCCACGGGGCGGAACTGTTCGCGGCCCTTGACGTCGTTGAGGCGTTCGAGGTTGCCCAGGTGGCCGGGGTGGGCGAGCAGGGAGCGGTGGCCCAGGGCGCGGGGGCCGAATTCGGCGCGGCCCTGGAACCAGGCCACGATCGCGTCGTCGGCCAGGGCCCGGGCCACTGTTTCGGCGATGTCGGGGGGCCGTTCGTAGGGCACCTGGGCCGATTTGAGCCAGGCTTCCAGTTCGGCGTCCGACCAGCCGCGGCCCAGGTCGGCACCGGGTGGTGGGAGGGGGAGGTGGCCGGCGTCGGCCGAGAGCAGCAGGGCGCCGCCCAGGGCGGTGCCGGCGTCGCCGGCGGCGGGCTGGACCCACAGGTGGTCGAAGGGGCCCTCGCGGGCGAGGCGGGAGTTGGCCACGCAGTTCAGGGCGACGCCGCCGGCCAGGGTCAGCAGGCGGTCGCCGGTGCGGCCGTGCAGCCAGCGGGCCAGGTCCAGCAGGGTTTCCTCCAGGCAGGCCTGGGTGGAGGCGGCGAGGTCGGCGTGGACCTGGGTCCAGGCCTCCCCGGGTCTGCGGGCGGTGCACAGCTGGTCCCAGGGCACGCCGGTGGCGTGGAAGCCGCCGTCGCCGGTGGGGTGCACATGGCGGCGCAGTTCGCCCAGCATGCGGGGGCGGCCGTAGGAGGCGAGCGCCATCACTTTGTATTCGTCGCTGGAGCGCAGGAAGCCCAGGTGTGCGGTGAGTTCTTCGTAGACCAGGCCCAGGGAGTGCGGCAGTTGCTGGCCGTGGAGTGGTTCGAGGTGGCCGCCTGTGCGGCGGGCGGCGAGGTGGGAGGTGGCCTCGCCGCGGCCGTCGAGGACCAGGACGGAGCAGTTCTGGGCGTGGGGGGCGGCGTAGGCGCTGGAGGCGGCGTGGGCCAGGTGGTGGGGGACGAAGCGGACGAGGGAGGCGTCCAGGCCGGGCAGGGCCTCGCGCAGGAAGGCGGGGGCCTGCTCGGCGTAGGTCAGGCGCAGGTGGTCCCAGGGGTCGTCAAGGCCCATGGTGTCGGCGGGGCGGGCGAGGCGGGGGTCGAAGGAGTAGGCGACGGCGTCGAGGTCCGCCGGGCGCAGGCCGGCCTGGCTCAGGCACCAGGCGGCGGCCTGGCCGGGGAGTTCCCAGGCGGAGAAGGGCAGGGGCCGTTTGCCGTGTTTGCGGCGGGAGAAGCGTTCCTCTTCGGCGGCGGCGACCGTGCGCCCGTCGATGACCAGGGCGGCGGCGGGGTCGTGGAAGAGGGCGTTGATTCCGAGGATGCGCATGGTCTTCAGGGGTGCCTTTCCTGGCCGGCCGTCAAAAGGGGGGATGGCGCCGAACGGCGCTCGGGCGGAAGAAGGATGAGGTCGCGGGAGGGGGGCCTCAGGTGGTGGGGTGGGTGCGGAACCAGTGGATGGCGCGGGCGAGTCCCTCGCGGGCGGGGATGCGCGGCTCCCACTGGAGCTTGCCGCGGGCCAGGGTGATGTCGGGGCAGCGCACGGCCGGATCGTCGGTGGGGCGGTCGATGAAGCGGATGGTGGAGGAGGAACGGGCCAGTTCGATGATGGTGCGGGCCAGTTCGAGCATGGTGATCTCGGTGGGGTTGCCGAGGTTGACCGGGCCGCGCAGGTCGGAGGCGGCCATGGCCAGGATGCCGGCCACGGTGTCGTCGACGTAGGCCAGCGAGCGGGTCTGGCGGCCGTCGCCGGTGACCGTCAGCGCCTGGCCCGCCAGCGCCTGGCGGATGAAGGTGGGCACCGCCCGGCCGTCGTGGCCGCGCATGCGCGGCCCGTAGGTGTTGAACAGCCGCACGATGGCGGTGTTGGTGCCGTGTCCGGCCGCCTCGGCGGTGGTCAGCGCCTCGGCGAAGCGTTTGGCCTCGTCGTAGACGCTGCGCGGGCCCACCGGGTTGACGTTGCCCCAGTAGTCCTCGCTCTGCGGGTGGCGCTGGGGGTCGCCGTAGACCTCGGAGGTGGAGGCGAGCAGGAAGCGGGCCTCGTGGCGGCGGGCGAGGGCCAGGACGTTGCGGGTGCCCAGGCTGCCGGTCTCCAGGGTGTGCAGGGGCAGCCGCAGGTAGTCGGCCGGGGAGGCGGGTGAGGCGAAGTGCAGGACGAGGTCGGCGCGGCGGGCGAGGGTGAGGGGCTCGGTGACGTCGGCCTCCAGCAGGGTGAAGCCGGGCCGGCCCTGGAGGTGGGCGACGTTGCGGGCCGAACCGGTGCACAGGTCGTCCACGCACGTGACGGCGGTTCCCTGTTCGACGAGCGCGGTGCACAGGTGGGAGCCGACGAAGCCGGCCCCGCCGGTGACCAGGGCGTGCTCCCAGCGGGGAGCGGGTGCGGTGGCCATGAGGGGGCTCCTTCCTGCGGGTTCGGTGCGGGCACGGCCGCGCCCCGGGGGCCGGTGGGCGCCGTCGGCGCGTGGCCGGGGGCAGAACCTCCCAGTACCCCTGCAAACCCGCATCATTCGGACTTCCTTTCGCGGTGGCCCCGCCCGGGCCGCCCGGTCGCCGTGTTCCGCCCGCCCCCGCGGCCGGGCGGGGCGGGCGGAAAGGGGGGTGCGGCGTTGCGGGATCACGGCGGGCGGGCGACCCTGGGGTATCCAGCGAGTGCGCTGACGTGAGGGTTGGTGTGCACGGGACGCGTCACTGGCGGTCGACGCGAGGAGCGATCCGCGCAGGCGGTCTCCTCCCGGCGAGGAGGGAGTGTCGCGGCCATGAACGCCCAAGCCGGCCACCGCTACGTCCTGCACACCGAGGCCCGCCCGGCGCGGATGCCCCAGGTACGGCGCATCGTCGCCGCGCACCTGCGCTACTGGCAACTGGAGCCGCTGCTGCGCCCGGTGGGGCTGGGGGTGGCCGAACTGCTCACCAACGTCCACCTCCACGCCGGCGCCGACAAGGCGTGCACCCTGGAACTGGCCTGGTCCGGCCGCCAGTTGACGGTCTCCCTGGCCGACCACGACCCCCGCCTGCCGCCCCTGTGCGGGGCGGTGCCGTGCGCGGCGCCGGGGCGGGGCCTGGCGATGATCGCGGCGCTCAGCGACAGCTGGGGCACCCGGCCCGCCCCCGGGGGGAAGGTCGTCTGGTTCACCGTCCGCGCCCACGACCCGGCCGGCCCCCTGCCCCGCCCGCTCACCCCCCGGCCGGGCGCCGCCGGCCTGACCCTGGTCACCGCGACATAGCACCGCGCCGCACCGCACATCGCGTGCCGGGTGTCGCGTGCGGTACGGGCACGGGGGTACGCGGCGAGGAGGCGCCCCCTCCCCGGGCGCGCCCGGAGGCTTGGGCTGTTTCGTCCGGAATGCCTGCGGGAAGTCGTACGGAAGAGCGAGACCGCCAGGTGACCGCTCGGCCGGCCCGCGGCCGGCGCCGGAGGAGGGGGCCGGAAGGCGAGGAAGGGAGCGCCCCATGTCCGATGAGGCGATGGGCGACGAGGTCTACCAGCCGGTCGGCCCCGACCCCCAGGACAACTCCGACAGCCTCGACCTGGAGAACGCCCTGGAAGGCGACGGGCTCGACGAAATCCTCGACGCGGGCTACTCCCCGCCGGAAAAGCCCCTGGCGGTGGAGCACCACGGCACCACGGCCCGCGAGCAGCACGAGGGCGAGAGCCTGGAGCAGCGCCTGGCCGAGGAGGAGCCGGACATCGCCCCGCCCGAGGGCGACGGCATCGGCGACCAGGTGGACGCCGACGGCGAACCGGTGGACGAGGAAGTGGGCGACGCACGGGCCGGCCGGGTGGTGGGGATGGACGACGGCTTCCCCCGCCGCGCCAACGACGTCGTCGCCCGCGACATCGGCATCGACGGCGGCGCCGCCTCCGCCGAGGAGGCGGCTATGCACGTGATGAGCGGCGAGGAGAGCACGGACTGATACCGGGCGGAGACGGGCCCGGGGGCGCGGGGGGCGGGGGGCGGCGCGGGGGTGGCGGCGGCTCAGGGGGGGCAGTGACGCGGGGGTGCGGGGGTGGTGCGGGCGTCCGGGACCGGGGGGCGGCCCGGCCTGTGCTTCGGGGCCCCGTGCTTCGGGGGCCGTGCTCGGCGGCCGTGCTCCAGGGCTCGTACGCGGAGGCCCGTACCCAGAGGCTCGTACCCAGAGGCTCGTACCCCGTGCCCGGGGGTCCGTGCCCGGCGGTCCGTACGCGGAGACCCGTATGCGGAGGTCTGTACCCGGCAGGCCGTACGCGGGCCCGTGCCCGTGCCCGGGGTGGTTCCCCGCTGTGGGGTCAGGGGTGGCGCCAGGTGGTGTCGGGGAGGTGGGAGCCGGCCTGGGGGCCCATGCGGAGCATGCCGCCGTCCACCGTCCATGAGGCGCCGGTGACGTAGCCGGCGTCCGGTCCGCAGAGGAAGGCGATGACCGCGGCCGCTTCCCGGGCGTCGCCCGGGCGGCCCAGCGGGATGCCGGGCCGGTGTGCGGTGCGGACGTCGGTGTCCTCTTGGCCGGTCATCGCGGTGGCGATCTCGCCGGGGGCGACGGCGTTGACGCGGATGCCGTGTTCGGCCAGTTCCAGGGCCATGACCTGGGTGAGCAGGCCGAGGCCGCCCTTGGCCGCGCAGTAGGGCGCGGCGCCCACGCGCGGGGCGTGCTCGTGGACGCTGGTGACGTTGACGATCGCGCCGCCGGCGCCCTGGTCGCGCATGTGGCGGGCGGCGCGCTGGGAGCACAGCAGCGGGCCGATGAGGTCGACGTCGATGACCTGGCGGACGGTATCGAGGGTGAGGTCGAGGAAGGGGGTGGCGGCGGAGGTGCCGGCGTTGTTGACCAGGACGTCCAGGCGGCCGAGTTCGCGGGCGAGGGTGTCGATGGCGTCGGCGGCCGCGGGCAGGCGGGTGAGGTCCATCGGCGCGAGCGCGGCGCGCGCGCCCTGGGCGCGGACCTCGGCGGCGGTGGACTGGGCGCCCACGTGGTCGCGGTGCCAGGTGATGCCGATGTCGAAGCCGTCGGCGGCCAGGCGTACGGCGGTGGCGCGGCCGATGCCGGAGTCGGCGCCGGTGATGACCGCGACGCGTGGGGGGTGCGGGTGCATGGCTGTCCTCCTGGCCCGGGCGTGCGGGCGGCCGGTGAAGCGCTCCGGCCCCCATGGTGCGCCAGGCGGGGGCCCGGTGTGTGAGGAACCCCACCCACGGGGCCCGATCCCGTGCCCCGCAAGGGGCCCGGTCCCCCGCCCGGGGTACTCCGCCGGGACGGGGGCCGCGCGGGGGGTGCGCCGTCTGTGACGATGGGACGTCGCCCGGGGAACACCCCGCCCCTCCCCCCGAGTCCTTCTCGCACGGGGGGCCTGTGCCCGCGGGCGTACAGATTTTCCGCACGGGTACCGCGCGTGTCGCGCCGGTGCCCTTCGCGTGGCCCGCATCCGCTGTCCGAGCCTGATGGGCTCTTCACGAAGTCCTCCCCGCCGTGCCTTCTTGCGCCCCTGCCCCCGCCCCTGCCCCCGCGCCGGCCCCCCGCCGGCTCGCCCTGCCGCCGCTCCCCCGCCTGCCGCGCCGCGGCAGGGGCACCGGGGGTGACCATGCCCCCTGGCGTTCCCTGCGCCACCGCTCCATGCGCTGGTGGTCGGCCGCCAACCTGGTCTCCAACGCCGGCACCTGGATGCAGCTGACCGTGCAGAACCTGCTGGTGCTGCAGATCACCGGCTCGGCGGCCGCCACCGGCCTGTCGCTGTCCGTGCAGGCCGCCCCGGGCCTGCTCATGGGCCTGCTCGGCGGCGCCGCCGTGGACCGCTGGCCCCGCAAGACGACCGCCGCCGTCAGCCAGGCCGCACTGGGCCTGGTCGCCTTCGCCACCGCCGCCCTGGTGGCCTTCGGCCAGCTCGACGTCGGCATCCTGCTGGGCCTGGCCGCCGTCACCGGCCTGATCGCCACCATCGACGGGCCGGCCTGCGCGCTGCTGGGCAACGACCTGGTCCCCGCCCCGGACGTGCCCTCCGCCATCGCGGTCGGCTCGCTCGTCCACAGCGTCGGCCGGCTCGCGGGCACCGCGCTCGCGGCGGTGGCGGTGGCGTTCTTGGGCACCGCCTCCGCCTACGTGGCCAACGGCCTGTCCTTCCTCTTCGTCGCCGCCGTCATCCCCTTCCTGCGCCCCGCCGGCCCGGCCCCCCACACCCCCGCCCCCGTCCCGGTGCAGGTGCAGGTGGCGGCCGGAGGGAAGAGCCGGGGCGGGAGCGGTACGGCCCGTGAGGGCCTGGCGTTCTTCCTGCGCCGGCCGCGCCTGGTGGCCCTGGCCGGCATCACCGGCCTGAGCGCGGTCTTCGGCCGCAACTACGGGCTGACGCTCGCCGTCCTGGTCACCGGCCCGCTGCACGCCGGCGCCGGCGCCTTCGGCACGGTCTCCACCGTGCTGGCCGTCGGCGGCATGGCCGGCGCCGTCCTCGCCGCCCGGCTGCGCAGCCCCTCGGTGCGCCTGGTCGGCGCCCTGGCCGCCGCCGGCGGCCTGCTGCAGGCGGTGGCCGGCTTCTCCCCCTCGCTGAGCGTGCTGCTGCTGATGGTTGTGCCGATGGCGGTGGTGGAGTCCGTCTCCGACACCGCGGGCACCACCGTGCTGCAGACCGACCCCCCGCCCCACATGCGCGGCCGGGTCCTGGGGGTGTGGCGCAGCGCCAGCACCACCTGGGGGCTGGCCGGCCCGCCACTGCTGGGCCTGCTGATGGAGCTGGCCGGCGCGCGCGGCACCCTGGCCGCCGGCGGCCTGATCGTCGCCGGGGCCATCGGAGCGGGCGCGCTGTGGCACCGCCGCCGCACCGCCCCCGCGGCGCTCGTACCGGAACCGGCCACGGCCCGGCCCGCCCCGGCCGGACCGGCGCAGCTGGGCACCGCCGCCTGACCCCTTGCCGGGCACGCGGGCGGGGAGGGTTCCTTGACGCGCACCCTGGGTCCGCCGGGCCCCCCTTCCCCGGGGGTTCCCTCTGCCCGTACGCGGGCGGGGGCGGCGCCTGCGGCGGCGGTGCCTGCGGCGTGCGCAGCCGGGCCGGCGGGCGGTGCACCGCACCGCCGCCTGGCCCTCCTCGCCGTACGCGGACGGGCCCGTGGCGCCTGCGGCGGCGGTGCCCGGCGTGTGCGCGGCCGGGCGGGCGGGGGCGGCAAACGGGCTGGTTTGGGTGGGAAAAGGTCGGGCACCCGATGGCCTGGCCCTCCCCCGGCGGCCCGCCGGGTGTCACGAGGGGGCGCGCGGTGATCAGGAGGATGCGTATGGACCGGGGAAGCAGCAAGCACGGAGCCCAGCGGGACGACGAGCTGAAGAAGGAAGTACGGGACCTGACCCGCTCGGGGCGGCCGACCCGGACCCAGGAATGGCGCGATACTGAGCAGCCGGCAGCCGACGAGAGCGCTGCGGAGGGCACCGCGCCGGAGCAGCCGCCGGCCCCGGGACGCGCCCCGCGCCGCTCCGGCGGCTGAACACCCGCGCCTCCGGCCGCACGCCACGCGGGCGGCGACGGCGCGGCCCCGCCACGGCCGGCCCGGCGGGGGGCTCCCACTGTGGGCCCGGACCGCCCGTAGCCCGGACCGCCCGTAGCCCGGACCGCCCGGTCGGGCGCCCTGGCGGGCACCCTTGCGGGGCCCGCCGGGCGGCCCGGGGCGGCCCGGTGGCGGGCTCGGCGGGAACCAGCCCTCCCCCGGTGCGTGGCCGCGCCCCGCGCGCCGCGCCCGGCGGCCGCCGGCGTCGCGAGGGCCCGGCCATGACACGGCCGCCCAAAGGGGGGCGGGGTAGGAAGGGGTTGCGCCGAAGACGCCCGCCCGGAAAGCGGAGTACGAGGGGGTATGCCGAAGGCGCCCGCCCGGCCTGTGCCGGGTGGGCGCCTTCGTTCATCTGCCCGGAGCGGGGCTCCGGTGGGGGGTCAGGACTGGTCGGCCGGGGCCTGGCGCAGTTCGTTCTCCCGCTGGATGCGGGCGACCCGGCCGCGGACGAGGAACCAGCCGCCGACCAGCGCCGCCGCGATCAGCGGCAGGCACAGGACGGTGGTGCGGCTGGCGCCCTCGTCGGAGGCCATGATGCCCAGCACACCGGCGAGGAAGACCAGCGTGAGGATCTGGGTGTAGGGGGCCCAGGGCAGCCGGTAGCCGGGGCGGGTGACCCGGCCGTCCTTGGAGCGCTTCCAGAAGAGCAGGGAGCAGACCATGATCATGCCCCAGGTGCCGATGATGCCGATCGCGGCGAAGTTCAGCACGATCTCGAAGGCGTCCGCCGGGACGACGAAGTTCAGGCCGACGCCCAGCACGCAGAAGAACGCGGTGAGCAGGATGCCGCCGTAGGGGACCTGGCCCTTGTTCATCAGGCCGGTGAACTTCGGCGCGGAGCCCGACATGGCCATCGAGCGCAGGATGCGGCCGGTGGAGTACAGGCCCGAGTTCAGGCTGGAGAGCGCCGCGGTGAGGACGACGAGGTTCATCACGCCGGCGGCGTAGGGAACACCGATCTTGCCCAGGACGGTGACGAAGGGGGACTCGCCCGCGTGGTAGGCGGTGTACGGGAGCAGCACCGCGAGGAGGATGACCGAGCCCACGTAGAAGAGGCCGACACGCCACATGATCGAGTTGATCGCCTTCGGCATGATCTTCTCGGGGTTCTTCGTCTCGCCCGCGGCGACGCCGCACAGCTCGACGGAGGCGTAGGCGAAGACGACGCCCTGGATGACCATCAGCATCGGCATCACGCCGGTGGGGAAGATGCCGCCGTGGTCGAGGATGTTGGACAGACCCGGGGTGGTGTCGCCGACCTTGTGGCTGCTGGAGAGCAGGAAGATACCGACGACCATGAAGGTGCTGATCGCGACGACCTTGATGATCGCGAACCAGAACTCCATCTCGCCGAAGTACTTCACCGAGATCAGGTTCACGGTGAGCACGACCGCGAGGGCGATCAGGGCGAGGATCCACTGCGGGATGTCGCTGAACATGCCCCAGTAGTGGGTGTAGGTGGCCACGGCCGTGATGTCGGCGATGCCGGTGGTGGCCCAGTTCAGGAAGTACAGCCAGCCGGCCGCGTAGGCGCCCTTCTCGCCCATGAACTCACGGGCGTAGGAGACGAAGGCGCCGGAGGAGGGGCGGTAGAGCACGAGCTCGCCGAGCGCCCGGACCACGAAGAAGGCGAAGAGGCCGCAGACCGCGTAGGCGATGAACAGGGAGGGGCCGGCGTTGGCGAGGCGGCCGCCGGCGCCGAGGAAGAGGCCGGTGCCGATCGCTCCGCCGATCGCGATCATGTTGACGTGGCGGGACTTGAGGTCCTTGCTGTAGCCCGCGTCGCCGGCGTCGACATGCGTGGATGCCGTGGCCGGGGTGGTGACGTCGGGCTGGGTGTCGGCCGCAGTGAGGGTGCGGTCACTCATGTGGGTCTTCGCCTTCTTTGGAGGGGGCAGGACCGGGCCGGGTGATGCCAGGGGGGGTGGCCCGGTGCTCGGGATCCGGCTGGCGATGCCGTATCTCCCGGGGTCTTTCACCAGGGGTGGCCGCTGGTGGGCCGTGGGACACCTGGCTCCCGCCGCCGTGGCGGGTGGGGGCCGGGGTGTCCCGTACGCCCGGGGGTGCCGGGCGGGTTCGGTGGGGCGGACACGGGAAGGGCCGTAGCGCCACCCGCCGGTGGGGGTGGGCCGGTCCGGCTTCCTTGGCCGTCCGTCTCGCTCCTCGCGGGGAGGCGAGGGGCGTGGGGGTGCCCGCTGCGGGGCGGGCGCCGCACGCGGGACGGGTGTCCTGGCGCGGCCGGGGTCTGCGAAAGGGGAATCGCAGGGGGTCTGGCAAGGGGGGGCTTGGTGTGAGCCGGGCCCGGGGGCGGGCCGCTCAGCGGGGCGATAAGCGCCCCCGCCGGCCCGGGCGGGCGGCGTCTGCCGGGCGGCGGGCCGGCACGCCGTGCGGGAGCGGTGCCCCGGGGCGTGGCCGGGCGCCGCCGGCGTGCGGTGCGCGCGCCGCGGCGGCGCACCGGCTGTCTGACAAGTCCATGCGGTGAATGGTGTGAGGCGTGTGATGGCGTCGTCAAGAGTTCACAGAGATTTGATTTTCCCCCGCACTCGCGCTACGTCTGCGCTGGTCAGGAGCGTTGAGGCGGGGATTTGCCGCGCGGGGGAGGGATTCGCCGACCCTCGCGGGCCCCCGGGCTCAGGAGTGTCGGGGAGCCATGGTCGTGACAGATGTGGCGAAGGACACATGGAAGTGATCTTGCGATGCCGGGGGTAACACCGCCCCTCCCCCGCCCTCTTTTTTCACACCGGGCGGGGGGCTTCCGCAACGGCGGGGGGCGGCTGGTCCGCGGCCGGGGCGGAGGCGGGGGGCGGCGGGGTCCGGCGGCGGGCAGGGTGCGCGGGGCCCGGTGGCGGACACGGGCGGCGGGCGGGGTGCGCGGGGCGGCGGCCGGGGTGCGGGGCGCGGGGGCGGCGGCCGGGGGTGCGGGCGGTGCCCGGATGCGGGTCCGGCGGCGCGGGGGCGGCGAGATGCCGGGGGTGGGGCCGGGAGTGGGGCCGGGAGTGGGGTTTGTAGGGACCGCACAGCGGCGGTGGCGGTGGTGCTGGTGCGGGGCCCCGGCATGGAAGGGCGGGGCGGCTGTGAGGATGAGCGGGTGCCCGAACTCCTTGATCCCGCGGACCCCGACTTCGCGCGCGACCCCTACCCCTACTACGCGCGACTGCGCGCCACCGCTCCCGCGACGCGGGTGGCGCTGGCCAACGGCACCCACGCCTGGCTGGTCACCGGATACCGCCAGGCCCGCCAGGTGCTGGCCGACCCGCGGTTCTCCAACGTGCCCGCGCCCGCCGCGGGCCGCCCCCGGCCCGCCTCCCCGGCCGAGCGCGCCCGCCAGTGCCTGGCCCGGCACATGCTCAACTCCGACGCCCCCGACCACACCCGGCTGCGGCGCCTGGCCACGGCGGCGTTCACCCCGCGCGCCGTGGACGCGCTGCGGCCGCGGATCGAGGAGCTGACCGGACACCTGGCGGAGCAGGTGGCCGGGCGCCTCGAGCGGGAGGGCAGCGTGGACCTGGTGGACGCCTTCGCCTTCCCGCTGCCCGTCCTGGTCATCGGCGAGGTACTGGGCGTGCCGGAGGCCGACCGGGCGGACCTGCGGGAGTGGACCTACCGGGTGGGCTCACCGGCCGGCGCCCAGGGGGTGGAGGCGGTGCAGGAGGCATGGACGGCGCTGCACGGCTACTTCACCGCGCTGATCGCCGCCAAGCGGCGCGCGCCCGGCGCGGACCTCTTCAGCACCCTGGTCCGCGAGAGCGGCGAAGGGGGCCTGGACGACGGGGAACTGCTCGCCATGGCCTTCCTGCTGCTGTTCGCCGGCTACGAGACGACCATGAACCTGCTCGCCTCCGCCTGCCTGCTGCTGCTGACCCACCCCCGCGAGCTCGCCGCCGCCCACCGGGGCGGGGCGCGGCGGTGGGAGGCGGTGACGGAGGAGGTGCTGCGCCACGCCAGCCCGCTGGAGGGCACCACCTGGCGGCGCACGAGCGAGGCGGTGGACCTGGGCGGGGGCACGGTCATACCGGCCGGCTCCTCGGTCCTGGTGGTCCTGGCGGCCGCCGGCCGCGACCCGGCGCTCTTCACCGACCCCGACACCTTCCTCCCCGGCCGCCACCTGCCCGCCCCCGGCACCCAACGGCCCCCCGCCCACCTGGCGTTCGGCCACGGCCCGCACTTCTGCCTCGGCTCACGCCTGGCCCGCCTGGAAGCGGCGATCGCCCTGCCCCGCCTGTTCACAACCCTGCCCCCACTGCGCCTGGCAACAGCACACAACACCCTCCCCTACCGTCCCGGCCTGCTCGTACGCGGCCCGCGCCACCTTCCCGTACGGGCCGGCTGAAACCGCCCCATGCCGGCGGCAGCCGGCGCGGGTGGCGGGTGGCGAGTGGCGGGTGGCGGGGCGGGGCCGGCGGCAGGTGACGGATGGCGGGTCGGGGGCCCCGGCGGGAGAGGGCACCGTCCTGACCGGGCCATCCCTCGCCGGGCCTGCTGAGCCTGCCCGCAGCGGCGGCAGCCGGCGGCGGGGCAGGGGCCCGGCGGGAGGGGCCAATCCTGGCCGGACCATCCCCTGCCGGGGCCGGCTGAGCCCGCCCGCAGCGGCGGCAGCCGGCGGCGGATGCCGGGCGGCGGGTCAGTCGCCCGGCTGGAGCGGCCAATCCTGGCCGGGGCATCTCCCACCCCGGAGCCGGCTGAGCCCGCCCGCAGCAGCGCGGCGGGTGGCACGTCAGGGCCCGGTGGGAGGGGCCGGTCCTGGCCCGGTCCGTCCGTCCCCCGCCGGGCCGCCCGAGGCCGCCCGCAGCGGCGGGTGCTGGTGGCGGGTCAGGGTCCGGGCGGGAGGGGGCCGTCCTGGTCGGGCCATCCCTCGCGGGGGTCGACGTCCTGGTCGGCCTTGCGCCGTACCTCCTGGGCGCGCCCGTCCACCTCCGCCCGGCGCGCCGGGCCCGCCTCCCGCGTCCGGGCGCCGGCCTGACGGGCGCCGGGTCCGGCGCTGTCGCGGCCGTGATGGCCGGTGAGCGCGTTCTTGATCCTGCCGCGGATCGACATCACTCGCCCCTTTCCTGTATCCCCCCGGTCGCCTGCCCCGCCCTCTTTCCGCCCCCTTTTTCCAGTGTTCTCCCGCCGGCCCGTCAGCCGAAGGGCACGGTGACGCAGGCCAGGCGCGCTCCGGCCATTCCCGCGTGGCCGGGCCCGGTAGCGGTGGCGTGTTCGTGGACCACCACGGAGCGGGCCTGGCCGGCGCGGACCTGCCAGGCCACGACCGTGTGGGAACGCCCCTCGCCGCGGGCGTCGGTGATCAGGTCCAGCCACGCCTCGTTACGGGGGTTGGCATAGGCGGGGTCGAGGGAGGGCTGCACCGGGTCCCTGACGTCCTGGTAGTGCCCACCGGAGCTGTCAGGGTCCCTCCCGCACGCCTTTTGGTGCACGTGGGCGCCGAACGCCCGCCCGGCCTGGACGCCGTGCAGCCGCAGCTCGAACCAGGTGCCGTGATCACCGCGGTGCGCGGTGACACGCACCCGCCCGCCGGCGGGCACCGCCTTGTCATACGTCAGCGCCGGCTGCGCCCCGCCCCCGGCCGGACGGAAGAGCGCGGCCACCATCACCGTCCCGTCCCGGGCGCCGTGCCAGGCACCCCCCGCCTGCGGGACGCCCACCGCCTGCGGGGCGCTCACTGCCCCGCCCGCTGCCAGGGACGCGGCGAGCAGCACGGTCACGGTCGGGTGCGGGATCGAAACCGGCACGGGGCGGCCCTCCTCGGTCGGGATACAGGCCGTACCAGCCCATGCTGCCCCGCCCGGCCCCGCCCGACGACCGGCACGCGGCCGATCGTGCCGGGCCGTGGGGGCGCACAGGCGCACAGGCACACGGGCAGGCGGACGTGAGCGGACGGGCAGGCAGGCAGACGGGCGGGCAGACGTGGGCGGGCGGACGCCGGGCGGACGTGGACGGCGGACACAGGCGGGCGGCCGCCGAGCGGGCGGACGGGCAGACGGGCAGACGCCGGGCGGACGGGCGGACGGGCAGACGCCGGGCGGGCGGACGCCGGGCGGGCGGACGGGCAGACGCCGGGCGGGCGGACGGGCGGCTCAAAGGAACAGGGGCGAGAAGACGTGGGCGGGGGCGGAGACCCGGGGGGGGCGGGCGGCTGGCGGCCGGAAGCCGGACTTTGCAGAGACCGGAAGCCGACTGCGGCGACCGGGGCGCGAGGCCGGGCGGCGGGGACCGGCCCCTGGGACCGGACCCCTGGAACCGGGCCGCGGGGGCCGGGGGCGGCTGGGCGGCCGGAAAGCCGCACAGGGGCCGCAAGCCGGACCGCGGCGACCGGGACGGGAGGCCGGGTGGCTGAGGGCCGGACCCCAAGGGCCGGGCCGCGGGGACCCGGGGCGGAAAGACCCGGGGACGGGGCGCGGGAGCCGGGCGGCGGGGTGGCCGGGGCGGGAAGCCGGGCGGCCGGGGCCGGGCCCCAGGGGCCGGGCCGACGGGGACCCAGAGGGCCAAGGCCGGGCCCAAGGCCGGGGCCAGGGCCGCTGGGCAGCCGGGCCGGCCCGCAAGGGGCCAGGGCGAAGAGGCCGGGCGCCGGGCAGCCGGGAGCCGGGCCGCGGGAACCCGGGCCGCAGCCCCCCGGGGGGAGGGGGGGCCAGGGCCGGGAGGCTGGGCAGCCGCGGGCCGGCCCGCAGGGGTCGGGTCGGGGCGAAGGGACCGGGCGCCGGCCCGGTCAGGGCGCCCGGTCGGGAGGCGAGCCGCGGGAACCCGGAGGGCCAAGCCCGGGGCCAGGGACGGAAGGCTGGACGGGCCGGCGGCCCGGAGCCGGCGGCCCGCAGGGCCGGGCGCCCCGGGAGCCGGGCGGCAGGCAGAGGGCGGCTCAGGCGGCCGGCTGCGGCTTGGCCTCGCTGGGCCGTACGATCACAAAACCCTGCCCCTCCAGCTTGAGCTGGACCGCCTCGCCGGAGCCGCCGCGCAGCATCGAGCCCACGCTCTGCGAACGGTGCAGGGAGGTGTGCAGGGAAGCGGACCAGCCCACGACGGCGTCGGTATCGGCGAAGACGGGCTCCTGCGGGGAGACGGGAATGACGATGGGGTTGCCCTCGCATATCACCGCGAGCTTGCCCTGGCCGGTGAAGACGCTGTTGAACAGGCCACCGCCGGTGATGCCCGCACCCTTGACGACCTTGATCTCGTAACTGAGGGACGGATCGAAGCACAAGACGTTACGGCCGTTGACGCTCAGCGCGTCACCGGCGGTGATCTCGACGACGAAACAGTTGGCGGCCTCATGCGCGAACCACACCTCGCCCCGGCCACGGACCGCCATCAGCGCCAGCCCCTCACCGGTCACCGCGCGCTTGAGGAACGTACCCACACCCTGGCCCAGTTTCTCGAACCGCAGATCACCGCGGTAGGCGACCATCGCCCCCTGGCGGGCGTAACACTCACCGTCGACGGCGTAGCGGATGGACTTGGCGTTGTGGACGCTCATGCCGGGCGCGGTGGCGGGCGTGGCCATGTTCTCGTGTGCGAAGAGGTCACTGTGCATGACACATGATCACCCAGGGCGCGGGCACGCGACAACACCGGGCCGGGGGCAGGACTTACAGGACTTACCGGCCCGGGCCCCCGGCACACAAGGGGGGCCCGGGGGCGCCTAAACTGGGGCGGACCGGCCGGCCGCCCGCGCACCGGCCGCGACCTTGGACCACAAAGCACGCCGGACCGGGCGTGCTTGACCACCCGCCCCCCCTTTTTCAGAGGAACCACTTCACCGTGACCGACATACACCCCGACGCCGGGCCGGACCCTGCCACCGCCCTGCGGGGGGACTGCGCCAGCTGCTTCGGGCTGTGCTGTGTGGCACTGCCCTTCGCGGCGTCGGCCGGCTTCGCGGTGAACAAGGACGCCGGCACCCCGTGCGGCAACCTGCGCAAGGACTTCAACTGCGGCATCCATACCCGCCTGCGCCCCGAAGGTTTCTCCGGCTGCACCGTCTATGACTGCTTCGGCGCCGGACAGAAGGTCTCCCAGGTCACCTTCGGCGGACGCAGCTGGCGCCAGGACCCCCACAGCGCACAGCAGATGTTCACGGTATTCCCGCTGGTGCGGCAGCTGCACGAGTTGCTGTGGTACCTGGACCAGGCACTGACACTGGAGCCGGCCCGCCCGCTGCGCGCCGAGCTGCGCCAGGCACACGACCAGACCCAGGCCCTGACCCTGCTCGAGGCCGGGGCACTGGAAAAAGTAGACGTGGCCGCACAGCGCGGCGAGGTCAACACACTGCTGCTGCGCACCAGCGAGCTGGTCCGCGCGCAGGTGAAGGGAAAGAAGAAAGACCGCCGGGGAGCGGACCTGATCGGGGCCGCACTGCGCGGAGCCGACCTGCGGGGCGCGAGCCTGCGCGGCGCCTACCTGATCGCAGCCGACCTGCAGGGGGCGGACCTGCGGCTGGCGGACCTGATCGGCGCGGACCTGCGCGACGCCAACCTGGCAGGCGCCGACCTGCGCGGCGCCATCTTCCTCACCCAGCCCCAGCTCAACGCCGCCCGCGGAGACCACCACACCCAACTCCCCCCGGCACTCACCCGCCCCACCCACTGGACCACGCAGAAACCACACAACACATAACCCCCCACACCAGCCCCCCCCAGACCGAAGGGACCAGGCCCAAGGGACCAGACCGGAAGCCCAGACCGAAGACCGGTCCACACGAGGCGCGGACCTGGACAGCCAGGCCGGGAGGGCGGTCCGCACCGGACGCGGAGGCCGGCCCACACCAGGCGCAAGGGGCCGGTGCACGCGCGGAGCGGGGGCCGGCCACACAGACCGGCCGGCCGGAGCCGCGCGAGGGCATGGGAGCCACGAGGCCAGGGGCGCACGGGACGGCCGCATGGAACGCCAGGGGCCAGGGCGCGAAGGGCACAGAGACCAGGGCGCGCAGCACGCGGGGACTACGAGGCCGCAGGGCCGCACGGGACGCAGAGGCCAGGGCGCGAAGGGTGCAGAGACCGGGGCACACAGCACGCGGAGGCCGGCCACACAGGAGGCGGGGACCGCACAGGGCGCGGGAGCCAGTGTGCGGGACCCCGCCCGGCGGGCATCCGCCATTTCCTTTCAGGGCGCTCAGCACGCGGGGGCCAAGAGGGCGCGAGGGCCGCACGGGGAGCGAGGATCGGGGCGCGCAGCACGCAGGGGCGGGGACTATGAGGGCCGCAGGGGCGCACGGGACGGCCGCACGGGACGCGAGGACCGTACGGGATGCAGGGACCGGGGCACACAGCACCGCCACGAGGACGCACGGGCCGCACGGGCCACACAGGGGCGCGGAAGCCAGCGTGGAGGTATCCGTGCCGGGCGGGCGTCCGCCGTTTCCTTTCAGGAGACGGACAACGGCACGGCATGCACCTCGCTCACCGGATGGCCGGCGCGGGCGTGAACCCGCATGACCGCCTCCGGTGAGGGCGCCTGGGACAAGCAGTAAACAGTGCCCGAGTCCGGATCCGCCCAGGCCCGCTCGAAACGCACACCCTCCTCACCCTCGATGGCCTGGTCCGCCCGGTGCGCCGCCGAAAGCTGCTCAGCGGTAATGCCTTCCATCCCGTGATGGACATCCATGAACGTGGCCATCGCCCTCCACCTCCGCCAACCACCAGCTGCTTCCCGGAGCCCCAGCCCACACCACCGACCGCAGACCCCCTTACACCGCTATCCTCCGCCCACCACCACCCCCACGCATCCCTGACCCACAAACCCACCCCCACAAACCCACCCAGCAACCCACACCCCGACAGCCCCCGCAGCCGGCAGCCCGGTCACCCGGCAGCCCCGTACCCGGCAGCCCGGAAGCCGACGGCTTCTACCTGACGGCCCGTACCTGGCAGGGCGTACCGGCATCCCGTACCCGAGAGCCCGGTACCCGGCAGCTCCGCAACCGGCGGCCCGGAAACCGACCGCCCGTACCCAACAACCCGGAAACCGACCGCCCGTACCGTGGCGGCTCCGTGCCCGACAGCCCCGTACCCGGGAGTCCGGTACCGGCAGCCCGGAAGTCGGCAGCTCCGGAAGCCGACCGCCCGATACCCAGCGACCCGGAAACCGACCGCCCGTACCAACAACCCGGTAACGACCGCCCGGAAGCCGACCGCCCGGTAACCGGCGGCCCGGAAGCCAGCAGCCCGTACCCAACAACCCGGTAACCGGCGGCCTGGAAGCCGACCGCCCGTACCGTGGCGGCTCCGTGCCCGACAGCCCGGTACCCGGGAGTCCGGTGCCCGGCAGCCCGGGAGTCGGCAGCTCCAGAAGCCGACCGCCCGATACCCGGCACCCCGGAAACCGACGGCCCGTACCCAACAACCCTGAAGCCGACGGCCCGGAAGCCAGCAAGCCCGTACCCGGCGGCCCGGTACCCGGCAGCCCGGAGTCGAAGTCCGGTACCCGGCACCCCCGAAGCCGACGGCTTCTACCTGATGGCCCGTACCTGGCAGGGGCGTGCCCGGCAGCCCGTACCCAACAGCCCGGTACCCGGCAGCTCCGGAAGCCGACCGCCCGGTACCCGGCGGCCCGGACGCCGGCAGCCCGTATCCCGGGCAGCCCCGGGCCAGAACCCGGGCGGGTCCGGGCGTGCCGGCACCGGTCCCGCGAGGGTGCGGGGCCCGGCAGGCGTCACGGGGGTGCCGGGTGCGCGGGGCGGCACCACAAGAGGCCCACAAGAACACCCACACAGGCCCACCGGGGGGCGGTGAGGCGGCGGCAGGGCGGCGGTAGGGAGGGGAAATTTCACCCGATCGCGGGAATGCACGCAAAGTAATTGCAATATTACGCTTGGTCCATGTCTGAGTGGGGTCATGGCCGTGCGCGGGGCGGTACGCCGACGCGGGCCCTCCCGCGCGCCGCGACCGCCATCCTGATCACCCTGCTGCTGCTCCTGGCAGGCGGAGAACCAGCAGCAGCCGTATACGGCGCCGAGGCGGAACGCACCTCCCCCGCCCTGGAATACACCTCCCCCGACGCATACGCCCCCGACACCGACCCCCTCACCACCCGCACCACCCGCGGAAACCGCCGCCCCCACACAACCGGCAGACCCGGCAGGCACCCCCGCCCCCTGCCCCCCACAGCCCACCCGACCGCCGCCCAGCGGCCCCTGGGCGGTCCCGGCACACCACCGGCCCCGGGCCTCCACACGCGCACCACCGTCCTGCGCTGCTGACAACACCCAGCCCCCCACCCCACCCCTGCCCATCCGACCGCAGGCCCCCGGGGGGCTACCGCACCCACGCAGCAGCCACGACAGCGAAGAGAGCCCTCATGCCGCTCGACCCCGCGCGCGCCCTGGACGCCTACCTCCGCGCCCAGACCTACCACCCCAACACACCACCACCACCACCCGGCACAGCCGACACCGCACACCCGAACACCACCACCACCAACCCCACCCACCCAGACACCAGCCCCACCACCACCACCGCCACCGACCCCACCCACACCCCGGCCCCGGCCCCGGCCCCGGCCCCAGCCACCACCCACCACCAACCCGGCCCCCTCACCCGACTCCTACGACTCCTACACCGCCACACCACCACCCCCACGAGCACAGCGCCCACCAGCACGACCACCCCCACCACCAACCCCGAAACCAGCTGAAAACCAACACACCCCCAAGGAGGAAAGGAAGGAAGAGGGAACAGCAACACCAGACACGGCAGCGATACAGCCACGACTACGACCACGGATGCGAGTGCGACTGCGACTACGGCTACGGCTACGGCTACAGCTACAGCTACAGCTACAGCTACGGCTACGGCTACGGCTACGGCTACAGCCAACGCCCCCCGGGGAGAGGGGACAGCGGCACCGGACGCGGACAA
>NZ_JBVHJJ010000018.1:0-1371 GCF_055560115.1 Streptomyces sp. NPDC023527 | reverse complement strand
ACGGCTACAGCTACAGCTACAGCTACGGCTACGGCTACGGCTACGGCTACAGCCAACGCCCCCCGGGGAGAGGGGACAGCGGCACCGGACGCGGACAAGACCGCCTGATACAGCTACGAATGTGGGTGGTCCCGCACCAGCACTCCCCCACCGGGGGCGGCGGCACCGGGCACAGGCAAAACCACCCGGCACAACTACGGATTCGGATGTGGATGCGGATGCGGCTGTTCCCGCACCAGCACTCCCCCACACCCCCGCCCGCCGGCCGCCGACCGCCGACCGCCGACCGCCACACCAGGCCTGGGAACAGGTGAGATTCAATACCCCCATGAACCCCAACACCCCCAACACCCCCAACCCAAACCCCACAACACCCCCCAACCACCACGACACCAACACCAACACCGACCTCCACGCCCACGTCCACGCGGACACGGACACGGAGGTCGAGGAGGACGTGGAGGTAGACGTGGAGGTGGAGGTGGAGGTACTGCGCGTCTTCGGCACACCCACCCAGCCCAACAAACACAGCCAGCACGACGAGCAGGGCGGCAACCTCCTGGCCGTCATCCGCGACGGCACGGCCATACCCGGCCGCAAGCGGCGCCAACGCCTGGCCGCCGCCCTCGGCTACAGCGAAACCCTCTTCATCGACGACACCACACACGCCACCCTCGACATCTACACCCCCACCACCCGCCTGCCCTTCGCCGGCCACCCCCTCATCGGCGCCGCCCACCTCCTCAACACACCCCTCCTGCGCCCACCCGCCGGCGAAGTGCCGGCATGGCGCGAAGGAGAACTGACCTGGATACGCGCCCACCCCGCATGGGCGACCGGACGGCACACCCACCAATACGCCACACCCGCCGAGATCGACGCACTACCCGCCCCACCACCAGGCCAAGGCTGGCTCTACGCCTGGGCATGGCAAGACAAGGAAGCAGGAACAGTCCGGGCACGCGGCTTCCCCCGCCGCGGCGACCACATCACCGAAGACGAAGCCACCGGAGCCGCCGCGATCGCACTCACCCACCAACTCGGCCGCCCCCTCAACATCCACCAGGGCACCAGCTCCCACCTCCACACCCACCCCCACCCCAACGGCCTGATCAACCTCGGCGGACATGTCACCCACCAGACAACACAACCCACACCCACCACACCGACCAGAACCCCCAGCAGAGCGACACAGACACCAACCCGGCAGGACCCACCCCCACCCACAGCAAGGCAGAGACCGAACCTGATCCGGTGACCCACAAAAAAAAGGGGGCCCGGCGGCGGGCAGACACAGCCGCCACCCAGACAAGGGGGGCCACACCCACCCCTCCACACCAACAAGCACACGGCCAACACCCACCACGACAA